>NZ_WAJS01000094.1 GCF_008831045.1 Adlercreutzia muris | reverse complement strand
GGCTTGAGAGCAGCCGGTTGCCCTGCAGCTCGGCGCGCGTGCGGCCGATGGCGAGCGCGGCCTCGTCGCACGAGAACGCCGCCTTACCGCGGGCGAACAGGTGCCCCGAGGCGTCCTTGATGTCCACGACATCGCCCGCCTCGAAACGTCCTTCCACCGCGCTCACGCCCACCGACAGAAGCGAGCTCCCCCGGCCGACGAGCGCCGCCTTCGCGCCGTCGTCGACCACGAGCGCGCCGCGTGCCGCGTCGCCGAGGGCGATCCAGAGCTTCTTCGGCGTGATCTCGTGGGGCTTCTTCGCGGCGACGAAGCGGGTGCCCACGTCCTCGCCGCGCGCGGCGGCCACGATAGCACCTGCACGGCGCCCGTTGCACACGACCATGGGGATGCCCGCCACCATGAGCACGCGCGCCGAGCTGCAGGGCAACCGGCTGCTCTCAAGCCTGGCCGACAAGCCGCTCGTCCACCGCGACGAGCTGATCGTGTTCGAGTAGGGAGGATCGACT
>NZ_WAJS01000093.1 GCF_008831045.1 Adlercreutzia muris | reverse complement strand
GATCGGGAGTCGGCTCCGGTTCCGGATCAGGCGTGGGCTCGGGGTCCGGCGTGGGCTCGGGGTCCGGGGTTGGAGCCGGATCGGGCTTGTCGGTCCCACCGCCGGATGGCCCTCCCGGCGTGTTGGATCCGTTAGTGCCGCCCGAGTTCGAGCCGTTGTTGGTCCCGTTCGCGCTGTTGGAATCGGTGTCTTTGCCCTTCTTGTCCGAGTCTTTCGAAGTATCCTCGCCCGAAGAGCCGGCGGTGCCCCCGATGCCGTACTTCGCATCGGTATAGGCCTTATACGGCGGATTGGCGGCATTGGCGAAATCGACCGCAGGCTGTCCTTCGAGCACCACGTTCATGAAGCTGGCAAAGGCGCTTGCCACCGTCACCGACGACGGGATTGATTCGCAGGAGTTGTCTCCAAAGTAATCGCGACGGTCGCCAAGCCAGAAAGCCACCGACATCTGGGGCGTCACGCCGCAGAACCAACTGTCCTTGTAATCGTCCGAGGTGCCCGTCTTGCCTGCGACAACTTGCC
>NZ_WAJS01000092.1 GCF_008831045.1 Adlercreutzia muris | reverse complement strand
CGCCGAGACGGCGGCCTCGATCTTCGCGGCGTCGATCCCCATCGCCTCTTCGAGCTTGGAGGTGACGCCGGTGAAGCTAAGCGACCTGTCCCCGACCTGCACCTGCCTGTATGCGCAGGCGAGGGCGTCCGATCTAAGTACGGTGTCTGCGCCGTCGCTGCTAACAGAGACGAGAACGGGGCTCGCGGCATCGGTCATTGACTTCGAGGCGAGCACGGTGGCCTCTATGCCGGAGGAAAGCAGCTCCTCGCCGTCAAGCGTCCAGTAGGTCACCTCCGTGCCGCCGTCCTTGGTCTCGACGAAAGCTCCCTTGACGATGGAAAGCGAGTGCGTTGCGTCGTCCACGCCCACCCACGAGGTTCCGACGAGCGATTCGATGCCAGAGCTCGCTTCGCCGTCTGCAGCATCGGTCTCGGACTGAGGGTTCTCTACTGCTGCCTCCTCTGCCGATTCAACAGCAGCCCGGCCTTCAGTCGACCCGTTTTGGGCGAGCGTGCACCTTGCCACGCCCGAGCCCACGAG
>NZ_WAJS01000091.1 GCF_008831045.1 Adlercreutzia muris | reverse complement strand
CTTGGGCTTCTCAGGGGCCGCCTCCAGGGCGTCGGCGATGGTCATCTGGTTCTCGTCGGCCTCACTCATGCGTTCTGAACCTTCTCCCAATCCTTAAGGAACGATTCCAGGCCGCGGTCGGTCAGCGGATGGGACACGCACTTCTTCAGGATGCCGAAGGGCACCGTGGCGATGTCGGCGCCCATGAGGGCCGCCTGGGTCACGTGGTTGGCGCTGCGGATGGAGGCGGCGATGATCTCGATCTGCTCGCCGCCCACCGTGTCGGCGGTAAAGTCGTAGTTGCCGATGGCGCGCACCACGTCGTCCAGCTGAGCCAGGCCGTCCTCGGAGATGTCGTCGAAGCGGCCCACGAAGGGCGAGATGTAGCGAGCACCGGCGCGGGCGGCCAGAATAGCCTGGGGCACGGTGAAGCACAGGGTCATGTTCACCGGAATGCCCTCGTCGGCCAGCACGCGGGTGGCGGCCAGGCCCTCCACCATGGTGGGGATCTTCACCACGACGTTGGGGGCGATCTTGGCCAGCT
>NZ_WAJS01000090.1 GCF_008831045.1 Adlercreutzia muris | reverse complement strand
CGGGGGCCACCGTCACCGCATCTCCCTCGGCGTACGCCTGGGGGTCGACGGGCACCGTGCCGCCGTCGGCTCCGTTGCCGTCGTACTCGATGGCGTACATGGCCGCCCAGATAGCGTACAGCGACGAGGGACCGTACGGCATGGTGTAGTCCATGAAGCCCCAGCCGGCGGAGGCATCGGTGTTCCAACCCCTGAACTGGTAGCCCACGCGCGTCCAGTTGGCGCCCGAGGTGCCAACTGAGGTAATGTCGCTCAACGTTACGGATTGGAAGGGCCCGAACTCGCCGCCGTTCGCCGTAACGGCGTCGCTCGCCTCGTAATTGCGGTGGTAAGTGAGTGGGAAGAGCTGTGCGGGCGTTGTGGCATGGGCGGTGTTCGACCAGTCGCTCGTTTGTCCGCCTCCCGTTGCCATGAGGCGGTAGTAGTAGGTCGTGTCCGGTGAGAGGCCCGTGTCCAGATACTGCGTCTCCGAGCCCGGCACTATGCCCACGAGTACGTACCCGCCCGACTCGAAGGTGCTGCGGTACACCTGGC
>NZ_WAJS01000089.1 GCF_008831045.1 Adlercreutzia muris | reverse complement strand
GCGCCTGGCCGCCTACGAGCAGATGGCCGCCGAGGCGCGCGCGAACAAGAAGCTCGACTACAACGAGATCCAGATCCCCGTGCCGCCCCGCCTGGGCGCGAAGGTCATCGAGGCGAGCCACCTGCACAAGGCCTTCGGCGACCGCGTGCTCATCGACGACCTGTCGTTCGACCTGCCCCCGAACGGCATCGTGGGCGTCATCGGCCCGAACGGCGTGGGCAAGTCCACCCTGTTCAAGATGATCATGGGCCTGGAACCGGTCGACGGCGGCACGCTCGACATCGGTGAATCCGTGGTGATCAGCTACGTAGACCAGAACCGCGAGGGCATCGACCCGAACACGAAGCTGTGGGAGGTCGTCTCCGGCGGCAACGACTTCATGATCGTGGGCGACACGGAGATCCCCAGCCGCGCCTACGTGGCCAGCTTCGGCTTCAAAGGCTCCGACCAGCAGAAGCCGGCCGGCGTGCTCTCCGGCGGCGAGCGCAACCGCCTGAACTTGGCGCTCACGCTCAAGCAGGGCGGCAACCTGCTTTTGCTCGACGAGCCCACGAGA
>NZ_WAJS01000088.1 GCF_008831045.1 Adlercreutzia muris | reverse complement strand
CGGTGATCTTCGTGCTGTTCCACTCGCGCATCTTCCAGAAGATGGTGGGCAAGCACGCCAAGCGCATCGGCGGCTACGAGGAGGCCAAGACGAACATCCTGAAGTTCTTCGACAAGAAGGGCTACATCATGATGGCCATCATGATGGGCGGCGGCATCGGCCTGCGCATGTCGGGGCTCGTGCCCGACTGGTTCATCGCGTTCTTCTACACGGGCCTGGGCATCGCGCTCACGGTGGCGGGCCTCACCTTCCTGCTGCGTTACTTCATGAACGTGGAGCCGGGGTGCCCCCTGTTGCCGCACACCTACGCGAAGCGCGGCTGACCGGCCGATCTGCCAGAGCTGATGCGGCGCGCATCGTTGCGCCATGCGGAGGAAGCGGTGCCGGCACCGCCTGAAACCAACGGGTTCGCTGACGGCACGTTGACGAAACGGTTACGGCTCGGGGGCGTTCGCGCCCCCTTGCCATAGTATGAGGGGCGAACCATGGCATCGGCCCCGAGGCGCGGTGCGAGAAACCGAGTGCGAAGGAGGCCCCGTGGCCCGGATATTCGTCGTGGAGGAC
>NZ_WAJS01000087.1 GCF_008831045.1 Adlercreutzia muris | reverse complement strand
TGGCGCTGCCGGCGTTCACGATGAAGTTGCCGTGCACGTCGGAGACCCGCGCTCCGCCTACGCTGGCCCCCTTGAGCCCGGCCTCGTCGATAAGGCGGCCCACCGAGGCGCCCTCGGGGTTCTTGAACACGCTGCCGCAGGTGGGCAGCGCCAAAGGTTGGGTCTGCTGGCGCCGGGCCAGGTTCGATTCCATGCGGTCGCGCAGCTGGAAGGGGTCGGCGGGCACAGCGGCTAGCTCGCACTCGAGGATGGCCTCGTCAGGTGCAAAGGAGCTGGTACGGTAGCCCCAATCGATCTCGGAGCCGCGACGTCGCAGCAGGCCCCGGCCGGGCCGGTAGGTGGTGACCGTGACGACGCGCTCGCCGATCCACTCCTCCCGGGAGCCGGCGTTCATGCACAGGGCGCCGCCGACGGTGCCCGGCGTGCCCACGGCGAACTCGAAGCCGCCGAGGTTGCGGCGGAAAGCATCCTGGACCACGGAGGACAGGGTGGCACCGGCCCCCACCATGAAGCGGCCGTCCTCGAAGCGCGAGGAGCGAAAGTCGCGGCCGAGGGCGATGACCACACCGGAGAAGCCCTCGTCGGCCACGAGCACGTTGGAACCG
>NZ_WAJS01000086.1 GCF_008831045.1 Adlercreutzia muris | reverse complement strand
ACGAGCGTACCGGAAGCGACGAGGCCGGCGCGCGTTCCGACACGAACATTGTCGTGTACGTCGATCCCACGAGAAACCAAGCCAGCATCGTGTCCATTCCGCGCGACACCATGATCGACATCGACAACGTGGGTATCTCGAAGTTCAATGCCGCCTACAACTACGGTGGCGTGTCGTCCACCATCCGCGAGGCCAGCCAGCTGCTCGGGGTGGATATCTCCCACTATGCTGAGGTGAACTTCGAGAACATGGTGCAATTGGTCGACGCGGTGGGTGGCGTTGACGTGGAGGTGACGGAGCGCATCGACGACACGGATGCCGACAACACCACGGACAACCCGTATGGCCAGCGCATCATCATCGAGGAGGGCCTGCAGCATCTCAACGGCGAGCAGGCACTCGTGTTCGCGCGCAGCCGCGCCTTCGTCGACGGGGACTTCACGCGGACGGCCAATCAGCGCAAGCTCATCATGGCTCTGGTGAACAAGGTGCTCGACATGCCCGTCACCGATCTTCCCGGCGTTATTCAGGGTGCGGCGAAGTGTGTGACTACGGACTTGTCCGTTACCGATATCATCTCGCTGGCCGAGCAGTTCAAGGGCGAGGGTGACCTAACGGTGTAC
>NZ_WAJS01000085.1 GCF_008831045.1 Adlercreutzia muris | reverse complement strand
GGATCCGCTTCGCTCTCTACGATGCGCCTGACGATGGCAGTACTGGCCCGTACCTTGCTGTGAACGTCATGTCTAGGGGCGAATGGCAGACCATGAAACGCATCGCCACTTGGTGATTCGCTGTCCCGATCACCGTTTGCAACCACATCGTTTGCGGCGGACCTCAACGACTGCGAACTAGGTGCCGCCGCGATCAAGCAGGACACTACCAACGTACCCGTGGCCGGCATGTACGGCATCTGCTTCACATGCCGGGCTACAGGCCAATGGTTCTGGCAGATCGCCCTTCGCACCGAGGGCGGAGAGGTCTACGTGCGCAGAAAGATCAACGGCTTGGCCTGGACTGCGTGGAAGGCACTGTAAGTCCGCCTCCGCAGTCCTGGCCCGGCGCCTCTCAATACATCCCTCATGCAGCGGGCCGCGACATCGGCAGCCACGATGTCCACTCGCCCTTGTTGACCTTGCGGCGAAACATCGGGTAGCCGGTCGTGGGCAGCGCAAGCTGGACGGCCCAGCGGTAGTCCGTTGTCATTGTCGCTGGCACATTTGAAAAGCAAGCGCACAGCCCGAAGGGGAGGCCGTCGGGCGCGTTCAGCGTGGTCGTGTTGTAGACAACGATGCCCGCTAGATGGTCGTTGAGGTCTTTGGCGGCGTCATTGCTTGGTGCATAGTACATCGCCTGGGACAGCGAATCACCAAGTGGCGATGCGTTTCATGGTCTGCCATTCGCCCCTAGACATGACGTTCACAGCAAGGTACGGGCCAGTACTGCCATCGTCAGGCGCATCGTAGAGAGCGAAGCGGATCC
>NZ_WAJS01000084.1 GCF_008831045.1 Adlercreutzia muris | reverse complement strand
ACCTTCTGGTCCTCGTCAAGCTGCGCGCCGGCCTTGGTGACGCGGTTCACGGCGCACCAGGCGGCCTCCAGCAGGTTCGGGCGCAGCACCGGCGTGTCGGTGTGCAGCGTGAAGGGCAGGCCCGCCCGCGCCGCGTCGCCGCAGGCGCTCACGCGGCCGCCGCGCGCGGGGCCGAGGTTGCGCAGGTGGGCGTCGCCCCAGTACCAGATGTGGGAGGAGAAGATCGAGGGGATCATGCCGATCTCGGCCATCTTCCCGTACTGGTCGGCCCGCGCGGTCTGGGCGTGGATCATCACCGGGCGCAGGGCCGCCTTGCCCGGGTTTCCCGAGGCGTCCCGTGCCGCCTCGTACACGCGCAGCAGCTGGTCGGCCGCCGCGTCGCCGTTGCAGTGGCAGAGCAGCTGGTGGTTGGAGTCGATGGCGATCTTCGCGAAGGCGGCGGCGTCCTCGTCGGTCATGGTGCCGTAGGCCACCCAGTCCCTCTCGCCGTCGGGGCCCTCCGCGTAGGGCTCGGTCATCCAGGCGGTCAGGCCCTGGGGCGAGCCGTCCAGGAACATCTTCAGGCCGCCGAAGCGGAAGTGGCCGTGGTAGTCCTGGCTGTCGTACTCGGGGTTGGCGGCCAGGGTGGCCATGACGTCGGTGCCCCACATGGGGTAGGCCACGATGTCCATCTGCAAGAGGCCGGCCTTCGCCAGGCCCGCCAGGACGGCGGCCATGTCCGGGGCGGTGGCGCCGTCCTGGCAGGTGGTCACGCCGTGCTCCAGGTATATGCGCTGCATGTCGCCGATCATGGCGTTGAAGTCCAGGCC
>NZ_WAJS01000083.1 GCF_008831045.1 Adlercreutzia muris | reverse complement strand
GGTCGCGCCGGGGGCCACCTCGGAGGGGTCGATGTCGGAGGGCCGGGTGCCGTGGGCGCTCGCCACGTTGCCCGTGTCGGCCCCGACGGCCTCCTCCGTCACCTCGCACTCGAAGGAGAGCACGGCGGTGCGGCCGCCGGCCAGGTCGCCCGCCGTGACGGCCAGCACGCGGGTGGCCGGGTCGTAGGCGGCGTCGGGCACCTCGCGCTCGGAGCCGTCCGGTGCGGTGAGGCGGATGGTGCCCGCGAGGGGCTCGAGGCCCTTCGGGATCTCGTCGCGGACGACCGCGCCGTACCACATGGAGTGGGGCCTGGAGTTCGCGAGCGTCACCGTGTAGCGCACCGTGTCGCCGACGCGGGTGGTGCCGTCGTCGCGGTCGAGGTTCTCCGCGGTCTTGGATACCCTGACGTCGGCCGGGCCCTCCGCGTCGTCCTCCAGCTTGGGGTTGGACGGCAGCACCGGGGGCATGTCGGGGTCGACGGCCGGCGGCGTGCTGACGAGCTCGTCCTCCAGCTCGGGCCAGGGGGCCGTGGGCACGAAGGGCGTGCCGGGCTCGGGCTTTGCATAGGGCTCGTCGGGGGTTCCGGGCACGAGCGGGCCGTCCGGGTCGTCCGGGTCCGGCACCATGGGGTGGTCGCGATCCCACTCGTCGGTGGGCGTGGTGCCGAGCGTGCCGCCCTCGACGCCCGGGCCCTCGGGGCGGCCGGGATTGGACGGATCGCTCGGATTGTCGGGGTCGCTCGGATCGCGCGTCTCGCTCGTCGAGGTCACCTCCACGTCGAAGACGAGCCTCGCGCTCTCCCCGCCGTAGAGGTCCCCCGCGTTCACGGCGACGGTGCCGGTCTTCGGGTCGTAGGCGCTGTCGGGCACCTCGTGGACGTTGCCCTCGGCGTCGACGAGCCTGATGGTGCCGGGC
>NZ_WAJS01000082.1 GCF_008831045.1 Adlercreutzia muris | reverse complement strand
GACGGTACCTGCAGAAGAAGCTCCGGCTAACTACGTGCCAGCAGCCGCGGTAATACGTAGGGGGCGAGCGTTATCCGGATTCATTGGGCGTAAAGCGCGCGTAGGCGGCCGCCTAAGCGGGACCTCTAACCCCGGGGCTCAACCCCGGGCCGGGTCCCGGACTGGGCGGCTCGAGTGCGGTAGAGGAGAGCGGAATTCCCGGTGTAGCGGTGGAATGCGCAGATATCGGGAAGAACACCGATGGCGAAGGCAGCTCTCTGGGCCGTCACTGACGCTGAGGCGCGAAAGCTGGGGGAGCGAACAGGATTAGATACCCTGGTAGTCCCAGCTGTAAACGATGGGCGCTAGGTGTGGGGGGACGATCCCTCCGTGCCGCAGCCAACGCATTAAGCGCCCCGCCTGGGGAGTACGGCCGCAAGGCTAAAACTCAAAGGAATTGACGGGGGCCCGCACAAGCAGCGGAGCATGTGGCTTAATTCGAAGCAACGCGAAGAACCTTACCAGGGCTTGACATGCCGATGAAGCCGGGGAGACCCGGTGGCCGAGAGGAGTCGGCGCAGGTGGTGCATGGCTGTCGTCAGCTCGTGTCGTGAGATGTTGGGTTAAGTCCCGCAACGAGCGCAACCCCCGCCCCGTGTTGCCAGCATTCAGTTGGGGACTCGCGGGGGACTGCCGGCGTCAAGCCGGAGGAAGGTGGGGACGACGTCAAGTCATCATGCCCCTTATGCCCTGGGCTGCACACGTGCTACAATGGCCGGTACAGAGGGTTGCCACCCCGCGAGGGGGAGCGGATCCCGGAAAGCCGGTCCCAGTTCGGATCGCAGGCTGCAACCCGCCTGCGTGAAGCCGGAGTTGCTAGTAATCGCGGATCAGCACGCCGCGGTGAATACGTTCCCGGGCCTTGTACACACCGCCCGTCACACCACCCGAGTCGTCTGCACCCGAAGCCGCCGGCCGAACCCCC
>NZ_WAJS01000081.1 GCF_008831045.1 Adlercreutzia muris | reverse complement strand
TGCGTGAAGCCGGAGTTGCTAGTAATCGCGGATCAGCACGCCGCGGTGAATACGTTCCCGGGCCTTGTACACACCGCCCGTCACACCACCCGAGTCGTCTGCACCCGAAGCCGCCGGCCGAACCCCCTGGGGGCGGAGGCGTCGAAGGTGTGGAGGGTAAGGGGGGTGAAGTCGTAACAAGGTAGCCGTACCGGAAGGTGCGGCTGGATCACCTCCTTTCTAGGGAGAGGCCTAGACCGTCGCCCGTCTCTCAGCATCCGGCTGCGAGGGCTCCGCGAGAGCGGCCCCCGCGCACCTTGACAGCTGCATAGCGCGTGACGAGATACATTGTCACGATCATGATCAACACCAACATCAATTCCTGAAGCTTTGCTTTAGAGTGTTCGATGGGTGTTCGCATCATGGACAAGACGATTCATCACGATCGCGAACGTATGTTATACGACGGATAGAGAAATTCTCAACAATCCAATGGACGATACCGTGGGGGGCCTTCCTACCCTTTGGCCCCCCATGCGACCTTGAGATCGGAAGAAGATACCGAGGGCGCACGGCGGATGCCTTGGCACAGGAAGTCGACGAAGGACGCGGCAAGCTGCGATAATCTGCGGGGAGTGGCAAACACACCTTGATCCGCAGGTCTCCGAATGGGGGAACCCACCTGGGGCCATGCCCAGGTACCCCATCCTGAATCAGATAGGGATGAGGGAGGCAACCGGGGGAACTGAAACATCTAAGTACCCCGAGGAAGAGAAATCAACCGAGATTGCGCGAGTAGCGGCGAGCGAAAGCGCACCAGCCCAAACCCGGGCGCGTGTAAGCGGCAGGCGTTGCCGCCCGGGGGTTGCGGGACGCACGTGCGGGGGCTGCCCTCCCGCGTGAGGTTACAAATCCACATGGTAGCGGAACGGCATGGAAGGGCCGGCCGCAGCGGGTGAGAGCCCCGTACGCGAAACCATGCGGACCTCAGTTGCGCATCCCGAGTAGGGCCGGGCACGTGAAACCCGGTCCGAAGCCGGGGGGACCACCCTCCAAGGCTGAACACTCTCCTGTGACCGATAGCGAACCAGTACCGTGAGGGAAAGGTGAAAAGCACCCCGA
>NZ_WAJS01000080.1 GCF_008831045.1 Adlercreutzia muris | reverse complement strand
GGGAGGCTTCTTTATGCCATCAGACCTTAGGATCAGATACGACGTCGATGTCCGCAGGGCCGCAGCGGAGCTCTTCGAGGAGGGCTATGGGTATCACGCGGCCGCGACCGTCCTAGCGCTTCCTCCTTCCGTTGTGAAACAATGGTGCTACAAGTTCGGCGCTGTTGGATTGGACGGATTGCTGCAGATGGGCGGACGACAGGTCAGATACACCTACGAGCAGAAGCTGGCCGCCGCGAAAGCGGTGGTCGAGGACGGCGAGAAGGTCCCCGATGCCATGGCGTCTTTCGGCATAGCCTCGAGGTCGGCGCTCCTCAAGTGGTGCAAAGCGTATCGGGAGGGCGGCGCTGAAGCCCTGCGCCCCGAGCCGAAGGGCCGACCCAAAGGGAGCGGGGCCGCGAAGGAAGGGATGACTCGCGAGCAAGAGCTCGAAGTCCGCGTCCGAAAGCTCGAGGCGGAGAACGCCTACCTAAAAAAATTGGCGGCCCTGAGGGCGGAGAAGAGCCTTCGAACCGGGAGAAGGCAGCGGCCGTAGCCGCGCTCTCAGGGCATTACCCGCTCGCTGATCTGCTGGAAGCGGCGGAGATGGCGCGATCGAGCTACTACTACGCGCTGTCGCATCCGAAGGTGCCGACCCGACCGGAGCTATGGGACGCCATAAGCGAGATATTCTCACGGACTCCCAACGGCTGCGGACATCGGCAGATCGCCATGTGCCTGCGCGCCGAGCGCGGCGCGCGCATCGCGGACAAGACGGTGTTGAAGGTCATGCACGAGATGGGGATCAGCTGCGGCATCCGCCGCGAAACCGACTATCACAAGTACAATTCGTACAAAGGCCTCGTCGGCGAGACCTTCGAGAACGTGCTGGGGCGCGACTTCGGAGCGGAGGGCCCTTGGCAGAAGATGGGCACCGACGTCACGGAGTTCAAGCAGGCGTGGGGCAAGGCCTATCTCGCGCCGATATACGACTTCGGGAGCAAAGAGATAATAGCGTGGTCGGTGTCGAAGAGCGCGAGCATGGCCCAGCAGCACGATATCCTCGATCAGCTTTTCTCCAGGATGCCGAAGGGCGCGACACCGATCCTGCATTCGGACATGGGCTGGCAATACCAG
>NZ_WAJS01000079.1 GCF_008831045.1 Adlercreutzia muris | reverse complement strand
GTACGTGGCCGACAGCGAGTGGGGATCGAGGAGGTACCTGGACGTGTCGCTGCTGGGCGAGTGATCATGCCGACGGCTGACCGCCGGCTGCTGGAATTTGCGCAAGAGTCTGGACAGTACCAGCCGCGGCTCCGACAAAGCCGACCGCCCCCGCACCTGCATACGAGGGAACTGCCGAAGAGCATGCCAGACGCATCATCGATGTGGTTATCGCCGATAATCCGGTCGGAAGGAGGGTCGCCTAGATGATGGACTAGAATACGAGCCAGATTCTAGGCGTCTACACCAACGTTTGGGGCACTACCCACAGATCCCCAAGACCCTATCGATGAAAAGCGGCCGCACTTGCATGCGAGAATACCAGACGCTACAACTCCGTCCGCTCGAAGACACTGGACCGTCGCGCAAGTGGAGCAACGGCGGCCGCTCCACTTGCGCGATGCCGCCAAAGAATGACTCATGCCGCATCATCCAGAAAAGTTCATCGCCACCAAGCTTTTTTGGGAAGCGAGTCAATCCCTAAAGACAGATGGAGAAACTCACCCATACCAATCGGCAGCAACGAGCGCATCACAGAAAAGAGCCCACCAATCCTTCGCTCACAACGAAACACAGCAGGAAAACCGCCGTTAAGAGCACATTCGCGACGATGACCACAACCGCAGTACGGGGAATCCCCTTTCGGTCTCCCTCTTTTCTGATAATCCCCCACACGAACCTCAGAAGCACATAGAGAAGATTAATGAGAGCAAGTCCCACGAGAGCGACAATGCAGGATAATTTCGCGACATCAGTGCGGGCAATACTATCTAGTGAACTAGCGATAAAATTAAAACCCCCGCTAAATGCCATAATGACTGCAGCAAAAATTGCAAGAATAGCAATATAATCTTTCTGAGAAGACGAGAGGCGCTCATTAGCCGAAGCAATAGATTCGCCTAGGGCATCCGCTTCTTTCTTCACTCCATCGATATCCCCTGCAAGCTGATCAAAGGAACGATAGGGAGACTCAAGGAGCAACAAGCGAGAATACTCCAGATCAACATGATCATACAGCTTTCCGTACTTTCGACAAATTGTAGCAGTAGAATCAGCGTAATGCGCTCTACTGTGTGAGTTACATGAATCCGGAGCGGTGCTCCCAGAGGGCCCCGGAGCCTGCCCTTGGAGGGCGCCGGCCGGGGCATTCGTCGACGGGAGCATCCTACCACACCTTCGAGAGGGCCTCGGCGCTG
>NZ_WAJS01000078.1 GCF_008831045.1 Adlercreutzia muris | reverse complement strand
GGGATATAGGAACAAAAGTGTGTAAGGAAGCCTAATCGACCCCGTAGGGATAAGGGGTCTCATGATGGAACTCGGACCATACCAGTCCTTCTCCCCATCTTGCAGGTTCGCCGGTTTCATCGCCTTTGGCTTTGGCGGCTTGCATCCGCCATGCGCGAACCTTGTCGTCGTCGGGGAACGATCTCAGCATCTCCGCGAAGCCCTTGGGGTATTCCGACTCCATATAGCAAAACCAGAATATCGCCTTGATCCTGTGGTCTATATTCATGCCGCGGTGGTTCACAAGCATCCGCCTTATCCGGCCGTTCAGGTTCTCGATCTTGTTGGACATGGAGGGAACCGGTCCGTCTTCAAGGAGCTCTTCGTCCAGGTAGGTGAACAGCGTCCCGGCATTGCAGAGGGCCACAAGGCCCTTTCTGGCCTTCCTCAGCCTCTCATGCCTGTAGTGCTTCTTATCGTCGCCCCGCTCCTTCAAGAACGCTTCGTAGTCGCTGCACCACCTATGGAACGAGGCCAGCCATTCCGCCGATTCCTGAAGCGATCCTATATGCATGAGGTCCTTTGCCAGTGCGTAGAGATCCACTCCCGCCTGGGTCTTGGGACGCGTGGTGGTGCAGCGCCTCACCTGGCAAAACGCATGGAAGGTGCATCTTTGGACCTTCGTGTGCGGCCACGCGGCCCGTCTTGCCTTCTCGATGCCGCCTCCCCCGTCGCAGACGAGAACATCGGGAGGGGCGATGCGCCGCATGAGACAGCCCCAATCCCTCGAGTTCTCGCTTCTGGCGAGATGGCAGCCGATGACGTAATCGTCGGTACAGGCGATGAGGATGACGCATTTTCTGGAGAGCCAGATACCGTCCATGTAGACGACGTGGTGGACCTCATCGCAAATGGGGATGATCGGCCATATCTTCCAGAAGTCGGAGGTCTTCTTGCGGAACAGCCTGGGGTTCATTCGAAGCTCGGACTGGGCGAGCTTGCCGAGGAGCCATCCCGCGAAACGACCCAGCCACTTGGCCCTTGAATCGATCTTGCGCACGGCCGAGGATCCGCACGCGCCGCATCTCCATCTTTGGGTGCCGGCCGAGGTCTTTCCGTTCTTCCTCATCGGGGCGCCGCAGACCCCGCAACGCGGGCTTGCCATCCGAACCTCCCGTCCCAGGCAACTTTTTCTCTGAGAAAGGTTGCCTGAACGGGCATGTCAAGAGGGATCACTACACACTTTTGTGCCTATAAGAGAGTTGGACGGAGACAACTCGGAGCCTCAAGAATCGAAGATTCAACTGGGGAAACCTAGGAAAATCTTACACACTTTTGTTCCTATATCCC
>NZ_WAJS01000077.1 GCF_008831045.1 Adlercreutzia muris | reverse complement strand
GAGTTAAGGCTCAAAAAGTGTGCTCCCCACGATGAGTAACCGCGAGGTCGTGCTCGATAAATCGACGCCGCAAGTTGCTCCGCGCCAACTTCTCACTGGCTCAAAAAGCGTGCTCCCGTAGCTGTTGACGTCCCCGCTCGGGCATGCTTTCCCTCAAGGAAAGTTGCCTCGAGACGGGAAAGACCATTGAACAATCCGAGATGCGAGCTGTGCGGGCGCCCCATGCGCAGGAACGGGACCACTTCGTCGGGCAGGCAGAGATGGCGATGCGGCGGATGCGGCTCGTCTTCCGTGCGGAAGATCGACTCGCGGGCAAAGCGGCTCGGTCTGTTCCTTCGCTGGCTGCTCTCCAAGCAGACCCAGTCCGACATGGGCTGCTCGCGCTCCACGTTCAAGAGGGCGACCAGGGAGTTCTGGGAGATATGGCCGATCGCCCCCTGGACCGGCGAGGTGTGCGACGTCGTCTTCCTCGACGGCATCTGGATCGGGCGCGACGCCGTCGTGCTCATAGCCTGCACGAGGGAGCACGTCGTCGCGTGGCACCTCGCCGAGCGCGAGTGCGCGGGCGCGTGGGCCGCCCTCATGATGCGGGTGCCCGCGCCCGCCATGGCGGTCGCCGACGGCGCGCCGGGGTTCGCCAAGGCCGCCCGCGCCGTGTGGCCCTCCACGCGCGTCCAGCGCTGCACCTTCCACGCCTTCTGCCAGGTGAGGCGGTACACCACGAGCCGGCCCAAGCTGGACGCGGGCATCGAGCTCTACTCGCTGGCCAGGAGGCTGCTCAGGGTGGAGGGCGCCGATGCCGCGGCGGCATGGCTCGCCGACTATGCCGCGTGGTGCTCCCGGTGGGAGGGCTTCCTGCGGGAGTTCACGCTGAGGGACGGGAAGAAGCAGTACGTCCACGAGCGCCTGCGCAGGGCTCGCCGGTCGCTCAACAAGCTGGTCCGGTCCGGCGAGCTGTTCACCTTCGTGGAGATGTCGGACGAGCGGGGCGGCGAGTGGGCCTCCACCAACAACATGATCGAGGGCGGGGTCAACGCCCGGCTGCGGGAGATGCTCCGGATGCACCGGGGGCTCTCGACGATCAGGCGCATCAAGGCGATCTTCTGGTGGTGCTACATGCACACCGAGGCGCCGCTGGCGCCGGCCGAGATACTGCGCGTCATGCCGACGGACGGCCAAGTGGACGGGCTGCTCTCGTCGCCTCCCGGCAAGCGCGGGCGGGATGACGGGGCTCCCGAGGAGTACGGGTCCGGCATCGACTGGAACGAGTTCCACATGCCAACCCGGTACAGACAGTGAATAATGCTAAGAGCACACTTTTTGAGCCTTAACCC
>NZ_WAJS01000076.1 GCF_008831045.1 Adlercreutzia muris | reverse complement strand
GATAACGTACAATCTCTTGCGCACTTTGACAGCAGCATAGTCTAGATACCAAAAGACACGGCTCCGGCCTTCGGTATGATTTGAGTGTCGAATTCAATCATGCTAGGAGGCTGAGCCATGTCCGATCCCATCGTATCATTCGACGAGGCCGCCATGCGCGGCGAGCTCAAAGAACTCGTCCGCCAGACGGTCGAGGACACCCTGAACGCGCTTCTCGAGGAGGAGGCCGACGACCTCATAGGCGCAGACCGCTACGAGAGGACGGCCGACCGCGAGGCGTACCGCGCCGGCCACTACGAGCGGGGGCTCACCACCACATCGGGGCAGGTCATACTGAAGATGCCCAAGCTCAAGGGCATGAGGTTCGCAACGGCGATCATCGAGCGCTACAGGCGCCGGGAGACCTCCGTGGAGGAGGCCATGATCGAGATGTACCTGGCCGGGGTGTCCACCAGGCGCATCGAGGACGTCTCCGAGATACTCTGGGGCTCGTCGGTGTCCGCCGCCACCGTGTCCAATCTCAACGAGAGGGCGTTCGAGGCCGTCGAGGAGTGGAGGAGCAGGCCGCTGACCCGCCCCTACCCCTACGTCTTCGTCGACGGCATCTACCTCAAGCGCTCCTGGGGCGGCTCGTTCGAGAACGTGGCCGTGATGGTGGCCATAGGCGTCAACGACGACGGCTACCGCGAGGTGATAGGCGCCGCCGAGGGCTTCACCGAGTCCGCCGAGTGCTGGCGGGAGTTCCTCTCGTGGCTGAAGGGCCGCGGCCTCTCCGGCGTGCGCATGTTCACCGGCGACAAGGCCGCCGCCATGACCGGGGCCATCGCCGAGGTGTTCCCAGAGGCTGCCTATCAGCGCTGCACGGTGCACTTCTACCGCAACGTCCTGGCCAAGGTGCCGAAATCAAAGAGGAGCCAGGTGGCGGCCATGCTCAAGGCCATCCACTCCCAGGAGTCGCTGGAGGCCAGCATGGAGAAAGCCAGCGACGTCGCCGCCAAATTGGACGGCATGAGGCTGGCGGCGGCAGCCAAGTGCGTTCGCGACGGCATCGCGGAGACGCTGACCTACACGCGCTTTCCAATGCGGCACTGGCGTCGCATCCGCACCAACAACGCCATAGAGAGGCTGAACCGCGAGATCCGCCGCCGCACGCGAGTGGTGGGCACGTTCCCCGACGGCAAGAGCGCCCTCATGCTGGTGACGGCCAGGCTCAAGTACGTGGCCGACAGCGAGTGGGGATCGAGGAGGTACCTGGACGTGTCGCTGCTGGGCGAGTGATCATGCCGACGGCTGACCGCCGGCTGCTGGAATTTGCGCAAGAGTCTGGACAGTACCA
>NZ_WAJS01000075.1 GCF_008831045.1 Adlercreutzia muris | reverse complement strand
GTGTGAGTTACATGAATCCGGAGCGGTGCTCCCAGAGGGCCCCGGAGCCTGCCCTTGGAGGGCGCCGGCCGGGGCATTCGTCGACGGGAGCATCCTACCACACCTTCGAGAGGGCCTCGGCGCTGCGCTGCTTGGCGTGCCGCCGCGAGCTGTGGGGGACCTCCCATCCGCTTCCGCTGGACCAAGGCGCCTTCGCCGCGCTCGTGCCGACGGGCTGGCGGGCGGCCTTCTCCCGCTCGGTGAGCCACGCCCCCTTGGCGGGGGCCACGAGCGCCCGGCCCGTGCACGCCGCGCACCTCAGGGCGCACATGGCCTCGGCGCCCTCCCTCGACCAGGACATCCCGCGCCCCTTCATGCGGGCGGCTATGAGGGCGTTGGTCGACTCGGCGGTGCCCATGGAGGCGGCGCGGGCCCCTATGGCGGCCGCGTTGCGGCGCGCGTAGGAGGCGAGCTGGCGGACGCGCTCGCGCCTCGGCCCCGTCGCCTTGGCGGCCAGCCGCTCGGCCATGCGGGCGAGGGCGGCGCCCTTGCCCCGAAGCGCCAGGTGGCGGGCCCACTCCCGCGTCGGCCCCTCCGGGAACGCCCGGCAGACCGCCTGCATGACGTGGAAGGGGTCCAGCTTGAAGAGGACGCGCACGTGGGCGGGAAGCATCCCCCGCAGCCGCTCGGGGCCGCACCAGGCGCCCCCGTCGGCGCCGTAGTGGACCCGGCGCACGTCGTCCAGCTCGAAGGAGGCCGCCATCTGCGCCCGCACCCTCTCGAAGAACTCCTCGGGCGGCTCTGCCGAGGCCACGACCGCGAGCGCCGCGCGCCTCCTGCGCCCGCGCCCCGCATCCAGCTTGGCCGCGTAGGCCGAGGCCACCTTGAGCTCCATCGAGGAGCGCTCGCGGGACTGCTCGTAGAGGAAGCGCGGCAGCGCCTCCTCGCGGTGGGCGGCCCGCTGCAGCGCCACCCACAGCCCGTCCACCTCCACCCGGACGCCCTCGCAGGAAAGCCCAGGGCCCTCGGGAGCCGCCGCCAGCAGCAGCGCGCCCTCCTCGCGCGCGCAGCGCATGGCCGTGACGTGGGAGACCCGGGCGCCGCTCATCGCCTCGAAGTCGGCGGCCGCCTTGCGGAACGACACCTCGGCAGACCTCCTCGCCAGCCACAGGAACGCCCCCGCCGACAGCCTCGCCCTCGGGCGCACGCCCAGCAGCTCGTCGGCCCAGGCGCGCCTGCAGCCATGCTCGTCCAAGTAGACGGTGCGCCGGTAGGAGACCTCCCCGACGAGCGTCACCAGCGTGCGGGGCGCCACCTCGTGCGCCCTCCACCCGGGAGGCGCCTGGGAGCGCAGGGAGCGGTCGAAGCGCTCGATGCACGCCGACAGCGCCGAGGCGGCAAGGGCCCTGGAGCCCGCAGCGAGGGACGCCTCGAACGAGTCGAGGTCCTCGGTGGCCTCCAGGTCGGGCAGGAAGCAGTCGGCCAGGGCCGCCGCAGCGGCCTGGGCCATGGTATGATCGCGCATGGAGGGTCCTTCCTCTCCGTCTCCGGCCTAGACAACCCGAGAGGATACAGGAGGGGCCCTCTTCCTGTGGCACAGGGGAGCGACCCGGAATCCGGACAAAGTTAACTCACAC
>NZ_WAJS01000074.1 GCF_008831045.1 Adlercreutzia muris | reverse complement strand
GAGTCAATTTGCGAGGTTAGCCGAACGGCCCCTTCCAGAGCGAGGATTCCTCCGCACTCAGCTGAACAGTTCAGCTGAGTATGAGAATGGCCCTTGCAGGACCGACACTGCGGCATGGGGATGCGGTGCGGATCCAACCTGCGGGAAGGGGCCATCGTGGATGGCGATAACAGGGCTTACTGCCGCATCGACAAGGCCGACCGGGAAGCGATCCAGAACGGGTTGGGCAAGCGGAAGGGCTGCCGCGAGATAGCGAGGTCGATCGGGCGCTCGCCCGCGGCCGTGACCGAAGAGGTGAGGCGCCACCGCACCTGGAAGGACGGAGAGCGCCGCGGCGAGATCGTGCCGTCGGATCCGGAGGACGTCTCCTGCTCTCACCTGTTGCGTTGGCCCTGGACCTGCAACGGCTGCACGGCCTATACCAGGAAGTGCGGGCGCAGGCAGCGCATGGAGTACAAGGCGGCCCTGGCGCAGGCCGCCTCCGAGAAGACGCGATCGGAGTCCAGGCGCGGCATCAACCGCCGCGAGGAGGACTTCGAGAGGATCGCCTTCGAGATCCGCTCGGCCATCCTGGACGGCAAGTCCCCCGAGCAGATCTGCCTGGCCAAGCCGCATCTGGGGCTCGCGCCCTCCACCCTCTACCGCTGGGCCGAGCGCGGCTACTTCTCCATGTCGCCCATGGACTTCCGACGGCGGGTCGGCTACAGACCGCGCAAAGGGCAGAGCGAGCGCAGGCCGACCTCGCACGGAGAAGAGCGCTCCTACGCGGCGTTCTGCGCTCTGCCCGAAGAGCAGCGCGCCCGGGCGTGCGAGATGGACACCGTGCTCGGCAAGGCGCGCGACGAGCAGTGCCTGCTCACCCTGTTCCTGCGACCGTGCAAGGTACAGCCCGTCCTGCTGCTGCCCAAGAAGGCGTCGGGCGCGGTGGCATCCGCGCTCGACTCGCTCGAACGCGCGATGGGAAAGCATCCGTTCAAGCGCCTGTTCGGCATCATCCTGACCGACAACGGGGTCGAGTTCGCCGACACGGCGGCGATCGAGGCGTCGGCGTTCGGAGGCGATGCCCGCTGCAAAGTCTACTACTGCGACGTGCGCGCATCCCAGCAGAAGGGCGCATGCGAGCGCAACCACGTGGAGCTTCGCAAGATGCTGCCCAAGCGTCGCGGGATCTCCTTCGACGATCTCACCGAGAGGGATTGCGCCTTCGTGATGTCGCACGTCAACTCCCAGCCCCGTCCGTCCCTCATGGGCATGTCCCCTTTGGGGATGCTGCGAGCCGCCGACGAAGAAGCCCGCGATGCTCTCTGCGTCGCCCTGGGGATGGAAGAGATTCCCTTCGATGCGCTCGCGCTGACGCTCGACGCCGTGAACGCCCAACGGGCAGAAAGGGGGCTCGGGCCTTTGGCTTAAGGACGAGGCAGGCAACCGAATACGCGCCGACCACAGGCGTTCAGCTGGGTCTGGAGCCGATTCGCGGACCCTTGCTCGTGTACGCTCTCCAGACTCAGCCGAACGCTCGAAACGCATCCTTTTTCGCCGTGAAGGCGTTGGGCTGAGTCCGAGAATGCATCCGAAGCTCCCGAGCAAAGTGGGCCGTTCGGCTAACTTCGCGAATCAACC
>NZ_WAJS01000073.1 GCF_008831045.1 Adlercreutzia muris | reverse complement strand
ATACCCATAGCCCTCCTCGAAGAGCTCCGCTGCGGCCCTGCGGACATCGACGTCGTATCTGATCCTAAGGTCTGATGGCATAAAGAAGCCTCCCATTTCTCGTGTCCAAGAAATGGGAGGCAGTACATTCCCCAGGGTGTTTTTCGAGCGCACGAATCTCCGACTCCTTCCAGCGTGGTATTATCTTCGAGGTTTTCTGAAGCTTCAAAGAGCTGCTCAAGGTCCCCGTTGCGCTACTGGTAATTGTGCTCCGTTTGAAGCTCTCGCTACCTTCGAAGGCCGCAGCTTTTAGGACTTCGTTCAAGTCACCGCCTGTTTCAATGGCCTTTGTTACGCTACCCGCTATAAAACCGAGATATGCAATTCATAGCGAGTTTCTCCTTAACAAACTTGTGGGCTAATGAGTTAAGAGCTAGGTCTGGGGTTATGGTTCGGAGATGTCCCATTTAGCTGCAAAGCGCTGGATGAGCAGGTTGCGTTCGGTTGCTTTCATTGAGTACAGCAATTTCTCCACAGTGTTGGAGGTGATGGGGCCCCGATAGCGTTTTGCTTTGTCGAAAAGCATCTCATACAGTATTTGAACGGGCAGAGTTGCTACAAAGGGCTTTCTCTCTCTAGCTTTCGTAAGGGCAATCGCTCCGTCAGCGATTGCCCTCTGCCAAAGTTGTTCGGGATCGATGGGCGGCGACGTTCTTTCGATCAAATAGGTTATGTCTTCTTCGCCAACGGTGAAGCCTACTTTACCTCGACGCTGCTGGTGCATTTTCGGTGCAGTTTTATCTAAGCCTAGATAGGGAATGGCGTAAATGTCCTGCATGCTAGCACTATATGGGAATTTCTCGTTGCGGCAGTCGATAATGGCAGCATTGCGAATCTCGTTGTCTGTGGCGCCGTAGAAAGCAAGGATTATCCAATCAAGAGACGATGCAGCTTTAGCTAAAAGGTCGTAAACGTCTCCGAAAAGAGGTAGCTCTCCAAGTTGAATCCTGCGGACAGCGTGGGCGTCATTCAGGAAGAGATCCCGAAGGTCAGAATGGATTTCGATAAGAAATCCCATTTCGGTCACTCTTGCCGAGCTGAAGCTTTGCAAATTGGCTCGGTAAGACTCAATCTTCGGTATGTGACCCCTGGTTCCGAATAGTCGCGCCTCCAGAGATCGCTTTATATCGTCAATGCTGGCATTATTCGAGAGGTGAATTTGCTGGCTGATCATTTCGCCAATTTGTCCAAGCATATCGTCAGTAAAATAACCGGGTGCGCCATTCGATAGCATTTGTTTCCGTCTGCCTTCGCAGCTATTCATGAAAGTTGCCGCAGCAGATTGGACACTTTTGTCGTGGCGAACGAAATGGTCCACCCGAAAATGCTCGATTCCAATGACCTTGCCAGTCTTTGGCGAAATAACAAAATCTGGTCTTTCGAAGAGGTGCACCTCGCCGGCCAGCTTGTCTGCATTCCTGCGAGCTTCGCCTCCGTTTGATCGGGCTTGTTGAAGTGCCTCTTTAAGGATGGTTGATTCGCGAAGTTAGCCGAACGGCCCACTTTGCTCGGGAGCTTCGGATGCATTCTCGGACTCAGCCCAACGCCTTCACGGCGAAAAAGGATGCGTTTCGAGCGTTCGGCTGAGTCTGGAGAGC
>NZ_WAJS01000072.1 GCF_008831045.1 Adlercreutzia muris | reverse complement strand
CAGAGGATCGGCGGCTCCTGGTACTACCTGGCGGGCTCCGGCGCCATGAGGACCGGCTGGCTGAAGTCGGGCGGCGCGTGGTACTTTCTCCGGGACTCCGGCGCCATGGCCACGGGCTGGGCCCAGGTGGATGGACGCTGGTACTATCTCGATAGCTCCGGCACCATACAGACCGGCTGGCTCAAGCAGGGGAGTGCGTGGTACTACCTTGACGGCTCGGGCGCCATGGTGACGGGCAAGCGCACGATTGGGGGAATTTCCTACTCCTTCGACAGCTCGGGGGCTATGCGCTAGGCTCGCGGTTTTCTTGAGGTATACTTAAGCGGTATGCCCATTCGATAGCTACGGGAGATAAGTTGAAAGTACTCGCCATTGTGCCCGCCTACAACGAGGAGGAGAATATCGTCTCCACAGTTGAGGATCTTCGGCGCAACGCTCCGGGCGTTGATCATGTGGTCATCAACGACGGCTCTTCCGATTGCACGGAGGCGCTGTGCGAGGAGCACGGATTCAGCGTCATTACGTTGCCGGTGAACCTCGGGCTTGCCGGGGGTTTCCAGACGGGTATGAAGTACGCCTATGCCCATGGCTACGATTACGCCATCCAGTTCGATGCCGACGGGCAGCATTCGGCGGCCTACGTGTGGCCCATGGTGCATCAGGCCGAGGCCGATGGATCTGACATTGTGATCGGCTCGCGCTTCTGCGCGCAAAAGAAGCCGCTGTCGGCCCGCATGATCGGCTCGGCGCTCATCACGGTCATGATCCGCCTCACCACGGGACAGCGGGTGGAAGATCCCACCTCGGGCATGCGCCTGTTTGATCGGGCCATGATCCGTCGGTTCGCCCATAGCTGGGATTACAGCCCCGAGCCCGACACTATCGCTCTCTGCATCCGCAATGGAGCCCGGGTGTCCGAGATGCAGGTGGAGATGCGCGACCGCGTGGCAGGGGAGAGTTATCTGAATTTCACGAAGTCCGTGTCCTATATGTTGCGCGTCTGCATATCCATCATGTTCGTGCAGTGGTTCCGGAAGAAGGGGAACTAGATGTACTGGGTTGCGCTCATTGCGGGGGCGGTACTCGCCCTGGCCTACGTGGTCGTGAAGATTCGCCACAACCAGCTGACCACCTCCGATGCGGTATTCTGGTTCCTGTTTGCCCTCGCCCTTATTGTTATGGCGATCTTTCCGCAGGTCATCTACGGCTTTTCCTCGGTGCTCGGCATTGAGTCGCCGGCGAACTTCGTATTCCTCTGCATGCTGGTCGTGGTCATCTACCGTCAGCTCATTATGGCGGTGGAGCATGCGCGCCTGCGCAACAAAATCACTCAGCTGACCCAGGTTATCGCTCTTTCCCGTATCGACAATTCGACTGAGGGGGAGATGGGGCGCGAGGACCGATAGGCTCAGTCGTCCTGGGATCTGCGATCTCGGGGGGGGGTGTTCGAGACGCGCCCGGGCCCTAGCGTCATCCCCACGGAGTAACGGGAAGGGGGGCTCCGCACTGCCCGTGCAGAGCCCCCCTTCCCGTGGGACAAGGCCGAAAACCGTTCCCTACCAGACGTATACCTTCGTGCCACGGGGAATCTTATCGTAGATCCACTTCGCGTTGCCCAGCTCCAGCCGCACGCAACCATGGGAGAGGCCCATGCCCACACGGCCGTCCATGATAGAAGTGGGGCGGGAGGTTTGGTAGTACAGCACCGAGTGGAACAGATAGTTGCCGTAGAACTGCGTGTAGTAGAAGCAGCGGGACGCACCCGAGTCGAAGTAGTAGCCTTTGGCCTTCACGGTGAAACGACCCTTTACCGTGGGGGTGGAGGACTTGCCCGGGGCGCAGTCCATCATGCGCTGAAGCTCCCAGTTGCCCTTCGAGCCCCAGAACACACCCACTTTGCAGCGCTTGGTGTCCACGAGAATGAGCCAGTTGGTGGAGCTGGATTCGGGCTGGGCCCACTTCGTGAACAACTCTTCGACCTTATCGTAGCCGCGCCATGCGCCGCTGGCGCTGAAATTGCTGGTGCGACCGTTGATAGTGCGACTGCCCGTGACCATGGCGCCCGAGCCGTCAAGATAGTACCAGGTGCCGTCCAGGTCGAGCCACCCCTTCTTCATGGCGCCCGAGGTGGGGTTCAGGTAGTACCAGGTGCCGGAGACCTTCTTCCAGCCCGTGGCCATGGCGCCGCTCGCGTTCAGGTAGTACCACGACCCGCGCTTCAGCCAGCCGGTCTGCATGGCGCCCGAGCTGGCCAGGTAGTACCAGCGCCCATCTACCTGGACCCATCCCTTCTTCATGGCGCCCGAGGTGGGGTTCAGGTAGTACCAGGTGCCGGAGACCTTCTTCCAGCCCGTGGCCATGGCGCCGCTCGCGTTCAGGTAGTACCACGACCCGCGCTTCAGCCAGCCGGTCT
>NZ_WAJS01000071.1 GCF_008831045.1 Adlercreutzia muris | reverse complement strand
GCGATGGGAAAGCGCCCCCTGCGAGCGGAACGACCTGTCCTCCCGCGGCCTCGCGCCGCAGTACTTTCGGCGAGGTGGGGCTTAACTGCCGAGTTCGGAATGGGATCGGGTGATCCCCCACTCCATGGTTCCGCTCGCGGGAGGCGCTCCCGCGCAGCTCTGTATGAGCCGCTGCCGGGGGGCGGGGGAACTGCTCCCGCGCCACCCTGGCGGCCGCATGCGCGCGACGGATCACGATCGGCGACGTGTCTACGAAGACGTGCGAAGAAGAGCTCGGGCTATTAGTAGCGCTCGCCTGAGCAGGTCGCCCTGCTTGCAGCTGCGCCCTATCGACCTCGTGGTCTACGAGGGCCCTTACCGGAGAGGGAGCTCATCTCGGAGGCGGCTTCCCACTTAGATGCCTTCAGCGGTTATCCGTGCCGGACGTAGCTAGGCGGCGGTGCCGTTGGTCGACAACCGCGTCACCAGAGGTCCGTCCACCCCGGTCCTCTCGTACTAGGGGCAGATCTCCTCAACTCCCTTGCGCCCGCGGAGGATAGGGACCGAACTGTCTCACGACGTTCTGAACCCAGCTCGCGTACCGCTTTAAACGGCGAACAGCCGTACCCTTGGGACCGACTTCAGCCCCAGGATGCGATGAGCCGACATCGAGGTGCCAAACCTTGCCGTCGATGTGGACTCTTGGGCAAGATCAGCCTGTTATCCCCGGAGTACCTTTTATCCGTTGAGCGACGGCCATTCCACTCTGGGCCGCCGGATCACTAGAACCTGCTTTCGCACCTGCTCGGCGTGTCTGCCTCGCAGTCAGGCCCGCTTACACTCTTGCGCTCTCGGGACGGTTGCCGACCGTCCTGAGCGGACCTTACGCGCGCCTCCGTTACGTTTTGGGAGGCGACCGCCCCAGTCAAACTACCCGCCTGGCACGGTCCGCGCGCCGGGTCACGGCCGCGCGTTAGGCAGCCGGCACGACGAGGGCAGTATTCCAAGGTCGCCTCCACGGGGGCTTGCGCCCCCGCTTCGCGGGCTCCTGCCTATCCTCTACACGCCGTACCAGATGCCAATGCCAAGCTGCAGTAAAGGTTCACGGGGTCTTTCCGTCCTTCCGCGGGTAGTTCGCATCTTCACGAACAGTACAATTTCACCGGGTCCACGGTTGAGACAGCGCCCAAATCGTTACGCCATTCGTGCAGGTCGGAACTTACCCGACAAGGAATTTCGCTACCTTAGGACCGTTATAGTTACGGCCGCCGTTTACCGGGGCTTGGCTTCAGGGCTTCGCTTGCGCTAACTCATCCGCGTAACCTTCCGGCACCGGGCAGGCGTCAGACCCTATACGTCGCCTTGCGGCTTTGCAGAGTCCTGTGTTTTTGATAAACAGTCGCTTGGGCCGTTTCGCTGCGGCCCCCACTAGCTCCGGACGCGAGGTCCTTCACCGGCGGGGGCGCCCCTTCTCCCGAAGTTACGGGGCCAGTATGCCGAGTTCCTTAACCGTGGTTCTCCCGATCGCCTCGGTATGTTCTACCCGCCCACCTGTGTCGGTTTTGGTACGGGCGCCGACGGCACTCCCTAGAGGTTTTTCTCGGAAGCATGGGCTCACCGGCTTCGCTCTATCGCTTCGTCTCGCGTCTCAGGCTATACGGCCCGCTGATTTCCATGCGGACCGCCCTACGCGCTTTCACGGGGACGTCCAGAACCCCGCCCGGCTACCCTTCTCCGTCGCCCCATCGGTAATGCCGCGCCGTCGGCGGTGCGGGAATGTCTGCCCGCTGCGCATCGGCTACGCCTCCCGGCCTCGCCTTAGCTCCCGACTGACCCTGGGGGGATTAGCCTCGCCCAGGAACCCTTAGGCTCACGGCGGCGGCGTTTCTCGCGCCGCTCTCGTTACTCATGCCAGCATTCTCACCTCCGCGCGCTCCACGGATGCTCGCGCACCCGCTTCGCCGCAGCGCGGAGAGCTCCCCTACCACTGAAAGAATCAGTCCGCCGCTTCGGTGCATCGCTTAGCCCCGTGAATTGTCGGCGCATGTCCACTCGACCAGTGAGCTGTTACGCACTCTTTAAATGCATGGCTGCTTCTAAGCCAACATCCTGGTTGTCTGGGCAGACGCACATCCTTTGCCACTCAGCGATGACTTGGGGACCTTAGCGGGCGGTCTGGGCTGTTTCCCTCTCGAGCGCGCAGCTTAGCCCACGCCCTCTGACTCCCGGCCTGTGGACCCGCGGCATTCGGAGTTCGGCTCCCGTCGGTAGGCGGTGAGGCCCCCTCAGGGATCCGGTGGCTCTACCACCGCGGGTAAACGGCCGAGGCTAGCCCTAAAGCTATTTCGGGGAGAACGAGATATCTCCGGGTTTGATTGGCCTTTCACCCCTATCCACGGGTCATCCCCTCCGTTTTCAACCGAAGTGGGTTCGGCCCTCCACGGGGTCTTACCCCCGCTTCAGCCTGCCCATGGATAGCTCACCCGGCTTCGCGTCTGCAGCGTGCGACTCACTCGCCATCTTAAAGGCTCGCTTTCGCTGCGGCTCGTTTCAAACTTAACCTCGCCGCACACCGCAACTCGCTGGCTCATTCTACAAAAGGCACGCCGTCACAGCGCAAGGCTGCTCCGACTGCTTGTGGGCGCACGGTTTCAGGTACTGTTTCACTCCCCTCTCGGGGTGCTTTTCACCTTTCCCTCACGGTACTGGTTCGCTATCGGTCACAGGAGAGTGTTCAGCCTTGGAGGGTGGTCCCCCCGGCTTCGGACCGGGTTTCACGTGCCCGGCCCTACTCGGGATGC
>NZ_WAJS01000070.1 GCF_008831045.1 Adlercreutzia muris | reverse complement strand
GGGGTGCTGCTCGAGTGCCTCATAAGAATCGTAAAACGATTGAGCAGAAAAGAACACCTGATCGGCATTGGAGTCTCGGGCTACTCCGAGTAAATGCTCGACGGCGGAGGGAACGAGGAGATCGTCGCTGTCGAGGAAAAGCACGTAATCGCCGGTGGCGGCGAGAAGGCCCGCATTGCGGGCGGACGAGAGGCCCCCGTTCTCTTTGCGGACAATCTGAGCGCGGGGGTCGAGGCCGCATATCTTCTGGGCGATAGAAAGAGAGCGATCGGTAGAGCCGTCATCCACGAGCACAACATCGAGGTTCCGATAGGTTTGCCCCAGCGCGGAGGCGATGCAATGCTCGAGGTACTCCTCCGAATTAAAGAAGGGGATAACGATGGAGACGGTCGTTTTCTGGGAGGGGTTGTCGGTCTTGGAGTAGGGAGCCAGATCATAGAAGCGGGGCATGCTCCGATATACCTCCGCTGTCTCGACAAGGATACGCAAGCCCCGATGCACCGAGGCGGCAAGTTTGCTTTCGTCTGAGTTCGGAATAGACTCTTGAAGGGCGCTGAGCGCTTCAAGAGCATCGTCCCGCAGCTCGCTTTTGATGGAGAAGAGAGCCGGAAGGTAGCTGTAGTGCAGACGCCGGAGGTGCTCTTCGCGGAGAACAGATAGCCCGGAGGCGATGGCGAGTTCGGCTTCTCGGCTGAGGGCGATGGCCAAATCTCGGGCGTTGTCGCTCGTCCACTGCCGAGAATGGTATTCCACGCGGTAAATGTATGAGGGTCGCTTGAGTGCGTAGAATCTTTTAACGACCGTCATGATTTCGACGAGAAAGAGCGGATCCTCGTAAACGCTGAGACTCCCAAAGCGGATACCGCGCGACTGGATTAGCTGCTTTTCGAAGATGAATCGCGTAAAGCCGTAGTCGAATTGATAATCGGAGAATTCAACGAATCCGTTCTCTTCGAAGAGATAGGCTCGCTTTGCCTTCTGCTTCGGGTTGGTTTGTATCCCGTCGGCCGACAGCTCGTACAGAGAGCCGCCGCAGACAGGGGAGTGATGCGTTGTTGCCGCATGGTACAGATCGGCGAGAACGTCGCAGTCGGGGTAAAAGTCATCGGCGTCCATGAATGCAATGTAGCGGCCGCGAGCGCGCTCAATGCCGCGGTTGCGCGCTGAGGACGCCCCCTGGTTTTGCTGGGCAATGACGATAATGCGCTCGTCGTTGCGGGCGTGCCGCTCCAGAATATCTCGTGATTCGTCGGTCGAGCCGTCATCGATGCAGATGATTTCGATTTCCCGGAGGCTCTGGCTCTCGATGGAGTTCAGGCAGTTGTCGAGATACTGAGCCTTGTTGTAGACAGGAATGATAACCGATACTTTGCACATTGCTGTTTGATCCTATCGATTCGAGAAGAGTCTTGCGGTCAGGCGGGTTTTGATTTTTCCAAGTAGCGATTGGTCAGAGCCTGCTTTCTCAATAGGGGGGAGCAATTCGCGATAAAGCTGTCGCTGCTGCTCACTCAGGCATTTATCACTGAACTGCAAAGGTGCGTCGAATGAAAGCAGTTCTTCGGCGAAGGCTCTCATGAACTGGTCGTATTCGGGCTTCTCGAGTCTCGTTGCGTTCCATTGGTAGGTTCTGAAGCGAAGTTCGCAGTACTTGTCCCATATCTGGGTGCGAACTTCGGGCCGCTCTGCCAGAAAACGGTCGATGGAAGCAAATTCATCCATGACGCAAAAAACTTTCTGGCTTGATTTGACTGAAGAGTTTTCGTTGTCGATGCGATAATGCAGGAAAGCGTCGTGTGTGAGGATCATCTTCTCTGCGGCTAGGTAAGTTTTGTACACGAAACCAGTATCCTGAAAGGACGCTCCGGGGGATTCCAAGAAGTCAATTCTGTTGTCGATGAGAAAGTCACGCTTATAAATGGCTGTCCAAATACACGGGGCGGGATTGAAGATGTTGGGAAGATCGGGGACGGGCTTGAATACTCGATTGTAGGGAAGCCCTCGCAGCACCTCAACGTATTCATCCGATGCTTCGCAAAGGCTGTAACGGTTTGCCTTTGCGATATCGCAGCCATTGTCCGCTGCCAATCGGTAGAGCTTTTCAAAGGCATCGGAATCGATGTAGTCGTCCGTTTCCACGATGCCAATATATTCACCTTGAGCTGCGGCGAGGCCGAGGTTCATCTGGGCACCATAGGATTTGACCGGAGAGGCCAATACGGAAACGTTAGGGTATTGGCTCGCCAGCTCTTGGATGATCTCTAACGTACCATCCGTGGATCCTGCGTCGATGCAGATGACCTCGATGTCTTCAAGAGTCTGGTTGATGACGCTCTCAAGGCTCTGGCGAATGTATTTGCCAACATTGAGAGAGGGCATGAGAACCGACACGCAGGGCTTGTTCGTCGTGGCATCCATCAATTACGGACCTTCCTGTTAGTTCGATTTCTTAAGGTAAGTGGCGATGCGGCGAAAGGGGGCTGTTAGGCACCGGCCGACTTTATACGAACGTGAGCGCTCAATGCTCTTGAGCCGCCCGTTCTCTGTCTTGATTTGCTCGCTCTCCTTGATTGCGGCCTTGGCTTCGTCGAGCTGGGCAAACACTTGCGATGCGGTCTGGTAGTCGCATGCATCCCAAATTCTCAGGCGGAGGGCGTAGTCCTCTTCATAGAAGTAGCTGGGATCTTTCGGCGCGAGCTTTGGGGTTACGTGCTCCTGCACGTAATCGTAGAATTCCTCGCGAGATGATCTCAGGGAGCAGATGTTCCAAAGACACATTTCAGCGACCCAGTTATCAAAACTTCTCTGAGCTTTGCCCGTAAGACCTTGTCGCGCCAGGTTGGCCTCGATGGCCTCGATGGCCGAGAAGAGGTTGCCCCAAGATTTGTCGCGGGTATTTTCGATTGACCGCAGATTATTCACGCGATGAACAACAAGGCGCTTATCGGTAAAGGCAAACCGCGTCATGAGCGCAAGAGCGGAGAACACGAAGAAAGCGTCGTTGGTGCTGCTCAATTCTTGAAAGGCGAGCCCATGCTCTTCGATGAACGCGCGGCGGTACAGCTTGTCCCAGGGCCAGCCTACGGTGTAGCGGAACGCCACATCCCAAAGATTGTCGGCCGAATAAACGGTGCAGGGGTTTAGCGTGTCGAGCAACGGTTTGTTGTGGTTCGTGCGCTTTTTCGTGGCATCGTCGAGGAAAAACGACTTGCAGAGGGCGACGTCAAGCTGGTTGCGTTCAGCAAGCTCGACCATGACGGCAAGAAAATTCGCATCAAAGTAATCGTCGGAATCGAGGAATGATAGATAGACCCCCCGGGCTTCTCGCAAGGCGTGGTTGCGGGCAGCGCCTGCATTGACGCGCTCGGTGTGCAGCACCCGAAGACGCGGGTCGCGCGCGGCATATTCGTCGAGGATGAGGGGGGATCGATCATTCGACCCATCATCGACGCAAATCACTTCAAAATCGGTAAATGATTGGCCGAGCACGCTGTCGAGGCATTGGGGCAGATAGTCTTCGGTGTTGTAGACTGGAATGATAATAGTGACTGTGGGATTCATGGCCTTCCTTGGACTTTTCTGTCAACGAAATACATTATGCCATATTGGGAAACCTTTGTGAGCGGGCGCGGTCTATTCGCTATGGTATTTTCGGTGCCGTTAAGACGTTTTCTGTCTGCGCGACGGCCTGTGTGAGTTAACTTTGTCCGGATTCCGGGTCGCTCCCCTGTGCCACAGGAAGAGGGCCCCTCCTGTATCCTCTCGGGTTGTCTAGGCCGGAGACGGAGAGGAAGGACCCTCCATGCGCGATCATA
>NZ_WAJS01000069.1 GCF_008831045.1 Adlercreutzia muris | reverse complement strand
CTCCCCGGCTCCTCGCCCCTCTTTTCCTCCCCTGCTTCCACGGCCCCCTCGTCGTACATGCGGAAGGCCACGGTGAGGTCCTCTACCGTGAGCAGGTGGTGGCCGTGGGCGTGGCGGGAGGCGGCTCCGTGGGAATGGTGGTGGTGCACCGCCTGGGTGCCGTGATCGAGGGTCTCGTGAGATTCCATAGCCTTCCCCTATTCCTGGGCGCTCGCCGGATCGACGAGCCGGCGCAGGCCCGCGCCCACGCTATCGAACAACAAGACGCAGGCCACCAGGGCCGCGCCGGGAAACACCGCGAGCCACCACATCCCCGCCGAGAGGTAGCCCATGGCCTCGGAGAGGATGATGCCGATGGCGGGCATCTCCGGGGGCAGGCCGAAGCCGAGGAAGGTGATGGCGGCCTCGTGGAGGATGGCGTGGGGGAACAGGAGCACGAGCCCCACGGCGAACTGGGGCAGCACGTAGGGCGCCATGTGCCGCAGGGCGATGGAGACCGGACCCGCGCCGAGACGGGCGGCCACGGCCACGAAGCCGGAGGCGCGGCACTGGAGGATCTCGGCCCGCAGGACGCGGGCGAGGCTCGGCCAATGGGTCAGCGCCACGCCGATGGTGACGCCCCAGAAGCCCTTGCCCAGCCCGTAGGAGATGAGGATGAGCAGCACGATATGGGGAATGCCCATCATGAGATCGGTCAGCCAGCTCACCGCGCCGTCGGCCCAGCGGGGGCCGAGGGCCGCCGCGGATGCCAGGGCCAGGGCGATGAGGGAGGAGGCCACGGCTGCGCCGAGCCCCACGAGGATGCTCGTGGACAGGCCCGCGAGCGTGCGCAGGAACATGTCGCGGCCCATCCAGTCGGTGCCGAAGGGGTGGGCCCAGGAGGGCGCGAGGTTCTTGGCGGCGAAATCGGTGGCCTGGGCGGCCGGGCCGAGCAGCGCCCCGGCGATCACCACCAGGGCCAGGGCCACGGCGGCCCCCAGAGCGAGCCCGGCGGCCCGGCGGCGGTTCGGCAGGCGCCGGACGCGGGGAGCCGACAGCACCGGGGCCGCGGCGGCCTCGGGCGCACCGTTGGGAGCAGCGGCGCCGCGCAGGGCGGCAGCGTCATCGGTCATGGCCCTCCCCTTTCTCCGAGCCCCGGACATCGGCCCGCACCGGCCGCATGCGAGGATCCACGAGGCCGTAGACGAGGTTCGCGGCCAGATTCCCCGCGAACACGAGGGCCGCCGACACGAGCGCGATGCCGGCCAGCAGGGCCACGTCCCCGCCGAGACCGGCCGTGACGGCGGCCTGGCCGAGGCCGGGGTAGCTGAACACCTCTTCCACGAGCACCGAGCCGCCGAAAATCTCGGCCACCTGGGCGCACTGGAGGGTGATGGCCGGCAGGGCGAGGTTGCGCAGGCCGTGGCGCACCATGACCCGGCCGCGGCTCTCCCCCCGGGCCCGGGCGAAGCGCGCGAAGTCGCTGCCCATGACCTCGATGGCCTTGGCCCGGGTGTGCAGGGCCACGTTGGCCACCCCCACCACCGACAAGGTGATGGCCGGCAGGGCCATATGATGCAGGGCGTCGGCGAAGGTGACCTCGGAGGCGGCCATGCCTGCGGGCACCGAGAAGCCCAGGGGGAACCAGCCGAGCCACACCGAGAACACCATGAGCAGCAAAAGGCCCACCCAGAACGTGGGAGAGGCGGCCAGCACGAAGCAGTAGGCCCGCACGGCCCGATCCACCGGGCGCCCCTCGTTCAGGGCCGCCGCCACGCCCAGGGCGAAGCCGAGCCCACCGGAGACGACCCAGGCCACCCCCATGAGGGCCAGGGAGTTGGCGGCCCGGGAGGCGATGACCTCAGCTACGGGGGCGTTGTAGCGCAGCGACGTGCCCATGTCCCCCTGCAGCAGGGCGCCGGCCCAGGCGAGGAACCGCTCGGTCACGGGCGCATCGGAGCCCCAATAGGCCGCCAGGGCCGCCCGCTTCTCCTCGCTCATGCCGAGCAGGGCCGCCTGGCCCACGTTGGCCTGAACGGGATCGACCGGCGAGAGGCTCACCAGGGCGAAGGTGACCACGGCCACGGCCCCCATGAGCAGCGTGAACCGCCCGATCTGGCCTCCGATGAATCTGATGACATTATATGACATAATAGTTATAGCGCCCTTCCATGCGCCGGGGCAGGTCGGCGGGGCCCATCGCCCCCTACTTCCACGACCAGCGATCGACGTTGTTGACCAGACTCCACCCATGGCCATGGGGGTGGGGCTTCTGCGCGGCCACGGCCAGGCCCTCCCGCTCGAAGTAGAGGTGGTCTACGTTGGCAAGCCATACCCAGGTGGCCGCCCCCTCCGGCGCCACGCCGGTCTGGGTGGCATCGTCCCACTGGGCCGCCTGGTAGAGGGGGAAGGATTCCTCCACGGTGCGGGCCGCCTGGGCCGCTTCCAGATGGGCGTCCACCGTGGCATCGCCGTACTGGGCGTAGTTGCCCCAACCGGCGGAATGGGTCAGCTCGAAGAGCTCCACCGGGGCGTTGGAGCCCCAGCCCCACAGCACCGGGTCGGCGTACTGGCGCAGGTAGATGTCGTCCCAGCTGGCCCCCTTGGGAGTCACGGCGATGCCGAGGGCCGCGCACTGGTCGGCGAAGTCGTAGGCCAGGGCCTGGCGGGTGGAATCGCCGGCCGCGTAGTACAGATCGAAGGCGCAGGGCACCCCGTCGCGGGAGCGCATGCCGTCGTCACCCCGCTGCCAACGGGCCTCGTCCAGCAAGCGCTCGGCAGCCGCCCCGTCGGTTTCCACGCGCATGGCCGCGCTCGACCAGGGCATGCCGTCGGCCACGGAGTAGGCCGGTCGCCCGAAGCCGGCGAGCACCCGCTCGATCATGACCTCGCGGTCGATGCCGTAGTTGAGCGCCCGGCGCACGGCGATGTCGCTCGTCACGTCGTTGCCGCCCACATAAACCATGTCGCCATCCACCACCACGTCGGTGCCGGCCGGATTGCACGGCAACGAGATGCCCCGGGAATCCACCGACGCGCAGTCCAGCAGCGTGTAGCCCACCGGCGCCGCCCCGGCCAGGGAGGCGGAGGTATAGGCCACGTCCGCCAGGCCCGAGCTTGCCGCGGCCAGGGAGGCGTCCTCCTCCATGAACAGCACCACCACGCGGTCCATGAGCGGCTTCTCGCCGTAGTAGTCGGGATTGGCCCGCAGAATGACCTGCTGGCCGCGGTCCCACTGCTCGAGCATATAGCGGCCGCTGCCGATGGGGTTCGCGCCGTAGTCGGACCCGTAGGCATGGGCCGGCACGATGCCCACCACGGCCAGAGTGTACAGAAGCGCGTTGTTGGGCCGCTTCATGGCAATCTCGCAGGTCACTGCATCGAGAGCCCGAGCCTCGGCCACCATGGACAGGTCGGCCTCGGCCGCCGCCCCCTGGGCGATGCCGTTGATGGTGAAGGCCACGTCCTCGGCCGTAAGCGGCACCCCGTCGGTGAAGACCGCGTCGTCGCGAATGGTGAAAGTCCAGGTGAGGCCATCCTCAGAGCAGTTGTAGGCCACGGCCAGATCGTTCACGAAGGAAAGATCGTCGTCGGTGGCGATAAGGGTGGACTGGATGAGGGGCTCGTGCACATGCTCGCCGGCGCCCCAGCCCATGAGCGGATCGAACCCGGCCGCCGGCTCCGAGGAGGGCGTCATGGTCACGATCACCTGAGATTCGCCGTTCGGGCCGGCGCCAGCGCCTCCGGCCGCCGAAGCTCCGGCGCCCGTCGCGGTGCTTCCCGCCGCAGTGCCTTCCCCGCCGCCGGCACAGCCCGCCAGCAGCCCCGCACTCGCTGCGCCGGCCAGCGCCGCAGCCCGCATGAAGTCTCGTCTCGTCAGGGCCATCCCCCGCTCCTCTCATCGTGTTACGTTCTCTCAACACGTAACAATACCACAGATGCTCCGTCAGTGTTACGAAAACCAAATTCGTATGCCTAATGGCCCATGCGAAAGGTGAATGCCACTGCACACGGGAGCAACCCCTTTTCCACCTGCCCCCATCGCCCCTTGCCTCTTGCCCCTCTTCGTCCTTCGCCCTCTGGCCTGCCC
>NZ_WAJS01000068.1 GCF_008831045.1 Adlercreutzia muris | reverse complement strand
CAGCGCCGAGGCCCTCTCGAAGGTGTGGTAGGATGCTCCCGTCGACGAATGCCCCGGCCGGCGCCCTCCAAGGGCAGGCTCCGGGGCCCTCTGGGAGCACCGCTCCGGATTCATGTAACTCACACCGGGCCCGACACGCGGTTGAAACGGCCCAGGCGCAGCACTACCACCCGTTCCCACTGCTGGGCGACATGGCACGATGACAGGGCGATAAGCCCCACGATCGCCGCCCCGACGATACCCGGCAGGGTCACCGCGCCAACTATCAGCCAGGCCGCGGCGAGCGCGGCGGCGAAGGCACCGGCGCACAGCACCGCCGAGAACACGAGCACCCCGGTGCTCGACGCCCGCTCTCCCGCTACTTCGGTGGTCGTGTCGGGCGCTACGCGGAACCGGCGCTCTTTCTTCTCGCGGGCCATGCTCACGCCTCCTTCGCCGTACGTGCGGCGGACTTCTCGAAATCGATGATGCGAGCCGCCACCTCGCCCCGCTCCCGGGCTTCCTCGTGCTTCAGGCGCTTGATCTTGCGACTCATGGCATGCTCGATGTCGTCGTAGTCCATGCCCATCTCACGGCACGAGGCGATACACTCGTCGAGTACCGCCTCCACTTCGGCGCGGCCCTCGCCGCCCTCTTGCGCCGCCATGTCGGTCACGAACACACCGCGGCCGCGGGTCGATTCCAGATACCCGTCGGACACCAGGCTCAGATAAGCCTTGTTCACCGTGTTGTAGTTGATGGAGATCTCCGAGGCCAAGCCGCGCACCGTGGGCAGCTTGTCGCCCGGCTTGAAGTAGCCGTCGTTGATGAGATAGGCGATGCGATTGCGCAGCTGCACCCACAGGGGCACATCGCTCGCTTCATCGATTTCAAAGGGAAACATCTCCAGCCTTCCTTCCCATTACAAGACATATGCCGCCGATGATACCATCGGCTGCACCGCCGCCATCACCACCAGCCAGCGCAGGGCGGCACCGCCCACCAGCACGCAGGCGGCAGAAACCAGCACGACCGCCGACGCGGTTCGCCGTGGCGAACCGCGTCGGCGCCCCTGCGCAAGCAGCGCGCCCTCAAGCCCGAACGGAACCGCCAGCCCCACCGCGCCGAGAACGCCCCAGAACATCGGCGCCCAGGAGCCCTCCACGAGAGCCGCCACCGAGGCGAGGGCGGCGGCATCGGTCGGGGTGGCTGGCGCGGCCTGAGCGAGCGTGCCCCCGGCCCCCAGCCACGTGCAGCCGAGCCAGCCGGCAAGAGCGATCGCCTCCAGCCCGATCAGCCCCATATCCACCGCGCCCAGAGCCTGCAGCACACGCCCGAACGGGGCATCGGCACCCGCAAGCACCATCACGGCCGCTACCAGCGCCGTGCCGCAGGACAGGGCCGACAGCAGAAATACCGCCGGCAGCCACGGCCCGAACCACAGCGGCACGGACGCAAGACCCGCCAACAGCAGGCCCGTATAGACCGCGGCCACGCAGGCGGCGACCAGCGATGCCCCGTTCAGCGCCATGAGCAGCCGGTACGACCCAGGCATCGCGCCTTGCCACACCAGCAGCGTCGCGATTCCCGACGCCGCGCAAGCCGCCAGGGCCCAAAACCCCACAACCAGGTAATTCGTCGGCGCGGACACTGCCAGCACAAGCACCCGGTCGATGCGTCCCACATCAGCGGACAAGCACACGACGCCCAGGACAAGGGCGATCAAAGCGGTCGCCCATAGGGACACGAAGAGCCGCCGATAGACCCCCGGTCGGCCGTTGCCGCCGTCGCGGAAACGCGCCGCTAAGCCCTGGCGGACATCGGCGCCATCGGCCAGCAGCCCGAGCACCGCCGCCACCGCACACGCGCCGGCCCCGGTGCCGCCGAGGAAGAGATAGGCCACGATCAGTTCGCCGAACACCGTCTTCCCCTCCCCTCCTGGCAACGTCGCACCGAACTCGATGCGGCACCGCTATCTCACGGGAAGAAGATTATCATAAGACAATTCTCCTGCGACCCTCATGCAAGATAGTTCGCGGTTTCCGCCAAAATATGGGAGTTATTAGGGTGCAAAGGACCCCGTTCGCCAGCGACCACCCTGCTCTGACCATCTTTACCAGGAACTTCCGCGCAAAAACAAGGGACCGAAGCCATGCTTCGGCCCCTTGAGGGCACCAGGCACCCTAATAACTCCCACATCTTGACGAAAAAGCCCCATCCCTTGCACGGAGGAGGCGCGGCGGCGCCGGCTACAGCAGCACCTTCACGCCGAAGTAGGCCAGCACCACGATACCCACGATGATGCGGTACACGCCGAAAGCGGTGAAGTCGTTCTTCTTGATGTAACCCATGAGGAACTTGATGGAGATGACCGACACCACGAATGCCGTCACAATGCCCACGACGAGCACGGCTATCTCGGTGGCGGTCATGGCCAGGCCCACGGCCAGGATGTACTTGATGAGCTTCAGCACGCCCCAGCCGAACATGACGGGAATGGCCAAGAAGAACGTGAACTCGGCCGCCGCCGTACGCGAGCAGCCGCAGAGCATGCCGCCGATGATGGTGGAGCCCGAGCGGCTCGTGCCCGGGATGATGGCGAGCATCTGGAAACAGCCGATTTTAAGCGCCGTCTTCCAGTCGATCTCGTCCACGGTGCGCACGCGGAACAGGGCGGCCTCGGCATCGTCGCCGTCATCGCCCGGACCCACGGGCAGCGGCCGCGCATGGGCGCCCCGAGAAGCGCGTGGGCCGCGGGACGCCAGCCACGCCGCCTCGCGCTTGCGGTTGCGCCGCTCCAGCAGGATGAACACCACGCCGTACACGATAAGCGCCACCGCCACCGTCCAGGCGTTGTAGAAGTACTCGTTGAAAAAATCGTCCAGGGTCAGGCCGATGGCCGCCGCCGGAATGCACCCGATGGCCACCATGCCCCACAGCCGCCACGTGCCGCGCTTCTCGGGCGCCGTCTTGCGAGGCGAGAAGGGGTTCAGCTTGTGGAAGTACAAAATGAGCACGGCCATGATGGCGCCGAGCTGGATGACTACCAAGAACAGCTCGAGGAACTCAGGCGACACGTTCAGCTTCACGAACTCATCCACGAGGATCATGTGGCCGGTAGAGGAGATAGGCAGCCACTCGGTAATGCCCTCCACCACGCCGATGAAGAACGCTTTCAGAATCTCGATGAACATATCCATGGCAGAACTCGCCCCTTACTCTATCGGAAATACCGCGGGACTGCGCGGCGATATTCATGCCCGCGAGTCTGGCGAGCCAGTGCGGAGCGACGCAAAATCCTACCATGGGCACAGCGAGCCGCTTCCACTTCCCAAGAAAGTCCACGTTTGGGCCGGCTCGACAATGGGCGAAACCAAGCTGGTTTTTAACGAAATTCGTCCATATTGGTAATCAATCTATCATATTCCGCATAGAATGACACGCCAATCAGCACCCTATGCTACGATCGGAAACCCACGCGAGGTCCTCAGAACCGCCTCTCTGCCAGTGTCGGACGTCCGTTCGCACTGCAAGCCCCACGGCCCTCCCAAGCGGCAACGCCTATCCTCACCTGGGGCCCTATTCACTGAAGAGCACTGGCCCTTCCCGTTCTTAAGGAGCAACCATGGAGACACCCGTCCCGTGGGGCCGACCCACTGCCGCCCACTCCCTCCTCGTTCCCCCGCAAGACCCCTGCTGTGTCGGCGGAGATGACGGCCAACGCCGCGCTCGCAGATCAAACGCGGTCCGCAGCGACCGCATCATCGCAGCGGCCCTCGGCTGCATCGCCCTGGGATGCCTGCTCGCTGGAGCAGCCGGCTGCCTCGCCCTCGGGGCCCCGGCCCCGCAGGGGCTGCGGCAATCCGCCGTCGTCATCGGGGCCACGGCCATGGCCCTCGGGCTTGTGGGCGTCGGGGCGCTCCTCGCCCGTCGCGGGCGCGCCCTCCGCCTCGCCGAGAGCCGGCGCGAGGCCGAAGCGGAGCGTCTGCGGCGCAGGCTGGACGCCTTCGGCCTCACACCCCGGGAGGTGACGGTCGCCCAGCTCATTCTGGAGCACCACTGCTATCAGAACATCGCCGACCAGCTGGGACTCTCGCCGCGCACCGTGCAGTTCCATGCCTCGAACATCTTCCGCAAGGCATCCGTCGAGCGCCGCCGCGCCTTCGAGCACCTCCTCCTGACCGCCGAGGGCGAATCGGCCGCCCCCTCCACCGGCCCCTACGAGATCATTCCCCGCCTGCGCCCATGACCGCCGCCC
>NZ_WAJS01000067.1 GCF_008831045.1 Adlercreutzia muris | reverse complement strand
CCACCGCACGCGTCAGGCGTTCCTCCACGGCCGCGGGCCTGCGGGCGGTGGCGAGCGTGGAGGCGGCCGGGCCCGAGGAGGCCGACAGCCCCACGATGCGCACGGTGCGCTGATCGGGCGCATCCACCGTGGCACTCGCCGCGCCCTCGGCACCAAGCATGCGAGCGAGCCCCGCCTCCAAGCGGTCGTCGGCCTCGGCCAGCAAATCGTCCCACGCCGCGGCGTCAAAGCGCGCCCATCCGGCGAACCCCCAACGATCCCGCACGAGACCGGGCGCCTGGTCCGCTAGAAGGCCCGCTGCCTCGCACAGCAGGATGCCGTCGTCGCATGCCGGGTCCAGGAACCCCCAACCAGCCGCCAAGCGCTCCGGCGCCCCCAGCGCCGCCAGCAGCGCCGCGGCTTGGGCCACGGCCACAGGGGCATCGGGGCCGTCCTCGGGCCGCAGGTAGCTGCGCCGTGCCAGCGATGCCCCCGATAGATCGAGGGCAATGGTGGCCCGATCGTCGCGCAGGCGCACCTCGATGAGCGCATCGGGCGCCTGGGCGTCCACATCGGGACGCGCCCCCCGCGCCTCGGCCAGGCGATCGCACACGGCGTCTTTTACCTTCAACGCCGTGAACTGGGTGTTGCGCAGCTCGCCATTCACGCCGTTGGCCCGCACGGCAATGCTCGCCCTCTCGGCCAGCACCTCTTCCCAGGCCAGGTTCCGCACACCCGTGTACAGCGCGTCGGCGTCGGAAGCATCCACGCGGCCCACCACCACATTCACGCGGCCCGCTAACCGCGACCACAGACAGACCCGCAGAACCGTCTCCGGCGAGCCGTAGAAGGCCGCGCCACCGACCAGCGGGCGCACCTTGCGCACCGCGAGCCCGTGCAGCTCGTCGGATAGCAGCGATTCGACCCCCGGCAGACAGGTGGCGAAGAACTCGTGCTCGTGCTTTTTGCTTGTCATCGCAAGCTCCTTCAAGAGTAGAAAGTGAAGAAGTGGACAAAAATGCCTCGAATGCTCCCAATGCTCGCCAAAAAAGCTCCGCAGAAACCCGCAGTGGGCCATTTCGACGCTTCTGGGGGTCTCTCAGGCGCCTTCAGAGCCCGAAAACCAACCTACCGAGAGCAAGAACAGCGCACTCGAAGCCTTTTTGTCCACCAAAAGCCAAAGTGCTCTCGCTCCAAGAAGAAGGCCGGCAAGACGGCCGGCCTTCTCGTTTAATCTTCCAGGTAGTCCTTCAATTTGCTGGATCGGGAGGGGTGCCTCAGCTTCGCCAGGGTCTTGCTCTCGATCTGGCGGATGCGCTCGCGGGTGACGCCGAACTCGCGGCCCACCTCCTCCAGAGTGCGCGGATGGCCGTCCTCCAGGCCGAAACGCAGGCTGATGACCTTGCGCTCGCGCTCGGCCAGGCCCTCCAGCACCTTGGCCAGCTGCTCCTGCAGCATGGAGAAGCTGGCGGCATCCGGGGGCACCACGGCGGCGTCGTCCTCGATGAAGTCGCCGAGCTGGGAATCCTCCTCCTCGCCGATGGGGGTCTCCAGGCTCACCGGCTCCTGGGAAATCTTCTGGATCTCGCGCACGCGCTCAGCAGTGAGCCCCATCTCCTCGCCGATCTCCTCGGGGGTTGGCTCGCGGCCGAGCTCCTGCAGAAGCTGGCGCTGGATGCGCACGAGCTTGTTGATGGTCTCCACCATGTGCACGGGAATGCGGATGGTGCGGGCCTGGTCGGCGATGGCGCGGGTGATGGCCTGGCGGATCCACCAGGTGGCGTAGGTGGAGAACTTGAAGCCCTTGGTGTAGTCGAACTTCTCCACGGCGCGGATGAGGCCCAGGTTGCCCTCCTGGATGAGGTCCAGAAACAGCATGCCGCGGCCCACGTAGCGCTTGGCGATGGACACCACGAGGCGCAGGTTGGCCTCGATGAGCTGCTGCTTGGCATCCAGGCCCACCTGCTCGATGCGGGACAGGCGGCGCTTCTCGCGGCGCTCCAGCTCGATGCCGTCTTCCTCGGCCTTCTCCAGTTCCTCGGTAGCGGCCACGCCGGCCTCGATCTTCATGGCGAGATCGATCTCCTCGGCAGCGGTGAGCAGGGGCACCTTGCCGATCTCCTTCAGGTACATGCGCACCGGGTCGCCGGTGAGCATGGTCACGCCGGCATCGGGGTTGCGCTTCGTGCGCACGCGGGCGCGGGTGCGGGGCGTCACCTTGGGCAGGGCCGCCGCCTCCACCGTGGCCTTCAGCTCGTCCTCGGGAATGCCGTCCAGCAGGTCTTCCTCGGAATCGAGGCCCGCCTCGATCTTGTCCTCGGTCAGGCCGTCGGAAGCCGAATCGCTCGCTGCGCTCGTCGGCGGCTCCGTGGTGTCCATATCATCATCGTCCAGGTCGTCCAACCCCTCGACGTCCTCGGTCACCACAACTTCTTCAATGTCTTGCTCAGGATTCTTCTTTGCAGCATCAGCCACGCGATAGTCCTTTCTCCAGTGTCCGCGCCTGATTTTGGGTACAAGAACTCAATTCTGGCACAGAGATACAGCAGAGAAGAATACTACAAATTGAAAGGCTCTTCAAGGGAAAACCGACGGGAAGTTTCACCTTACACTCAGGCAAAGTATCCTGGAAAACTCCATGGGAAGGCACCTGCCCCCAGCACGGCGCCCGCGGTCGGAGCGGTCGCCGAGAGCCGTGAGCCGTCGGCGCGCGCCCCGCGAGCACGCTGCCGGCTCACGGCCGACCGGCCCCTCGTGGCTCACAGGCGGTCGGCCAGCTTGTAGCCGATGCGCCAGATGGTGGTGAGGTAGCGGGGCTTGGAGGGGTCCTCCTCGATTTTCTCGCGGATCTTGCGCACCATGACGGTGATGGAGCTGGGATCGGCGGCCTCGACGTCGCCCCAGAGCGCCTCCAGGATCTGGTCGCGGGTAAACACGGCCCCCGGGTCGGAGGCGAGCACCTCCAGCAGCTCGATCTCCCGGGAGGACAGGCCCACCGGCTCGCCGCCCAGGCGCACGTCGTACTTCCCGAAGTGAATCTCTAGATTCCCCACGGCGAAGACGTCGGGGCGGCGGCTGCGGTCCTCGCGACCCCGCTCCCGCTCACGGCGGCGCACGTGGGCGTTCACTCGCAGGAGCAGCTCCTCAGGCTGGAAGGGCTTCACCAGGTAGTCGTCGGCCCCGGCCTTGAAGCCGATGGACTTGTCCACGATATCGCCCTTGGCCGTGAGGAACATGATGGGCACCTGGCGGCCCTCGGCGCGGATGATCTCGCAGATCTCGAAGCCGTTGATATCCGGTAGCATCACGTCCAGGATAAGGAAGTCGGGCCGGGCCTCCCTCAGCAGGGCCAGACCCTCCTCGCCGCTGCCGGCGCAGCAGAAGTCGTAACCGCCGCGGCGGGCGATCTGGCCGATGAGCACCTGCATGGACTCGTCATCGTCGATGAGCATCACCTTAGTCATGGATATCCTCCTCCCTCACCGGCAGGGTGACGGTGAACACCGAGCCTTGGCCCGGCTCGCTTTCCACCGCCACGGAGCCGCCCAACATGGCCACGAGATCCTTCACGAGGGAAAGTCCCAGGCCGCTGCCGCCGTAGCGACGCACGGTGGACATGTTCTCCTGGCGGAACCGCTCGAAGATGAGCTCCTGGGCCTCGGCGGGAATGCCGATGCCGGTGTCGGCCACGGCCGCCTCGATGACCCGGGCGCCCGGAGCGCCGTCGCAGCGCACCCGCACCGTGACCGCGCCGCCCCGATCGGTGAACTTCACGGCGTTGCTCGCCAGGTTCGCGAGCACGCGCCGCAGCTTCTCCCAGTCGCTGCGGATGAGGGGCACGTCGTAGTCGACCCGCGTGGCGAAGGCCACGCCCTTCTTGGCCGCCACCGGCGCCAGGGCCGATTCAACCATGCCCACCACGTCGTTCAAGTCCAGCAGCTCCAGGTTCAGCGTCTCGGAACCGGCCTGAATGCGGGCGCACTCGAGCACATTGTCTACCATTTCCAGGAGAATAGCCCCGTTCTTGTCGATCTCCTCCAGCTGGCGGGCGGCCTCCTCGTCGGCCGGATCCATGGACTGCCCCAGCAGGTCGGCGAAGGCGAGGATGGAGGTGAGGGGCGTGCGCAGCTCGTGGCTGACGATGGCCAGGAAATCGGATTTGTACTGGTTGTCCCGGGACAGCTGCTCGTTGATCTCCTCGACCCGCTCCCGCTGGCGCTCCAGCTCGGCGTTGGCCCGCCGCAGCTGCTCGGTACGCTCGGCCACCTGGGATTCCAAGCTGCCGTAGAGCTCCTCCAGTCGCCGGGCCATGGAATGGTACTGCTCGATGAGTCCGTCCACCTCTCGGGTGGAGTACAGGGCGCCCCGCTCGGCGCTGGGAAGCGATCCGCGCTCGGGCAGGCCCCTGAGCGCCCCGTCCCCGCC
>NZ_WAJS01000066.1 GCF_008831045.1 Adlercreutzia muris | reverse complement strand
CGGAGTCAACGGGCACCTTCTCGGAGGTGGCGGGCTCCTCCGGCGGGATGACGGAGTTGTCGCAGCGGCCGACGATGACGCGCTTCAGCGGGTCCCAGTCGTTCCAAGAGCTGACGATCTTTGCCATAAATGTGCTCCTATCTCTCATCTAGCAGCAAAATGCGCCCCGTTGTTGGGGGGGGCGCATCCTTTATACCATTTTTTGCAGTTGCACAAAAGCCTTTTACCGAAATTTTACCTTATAACTCAGAAAAACATCATGAACCAAGCCCATTTGCTGGTACGGCTCTTGGGCACCGCCTCGCATCGCTGCCGCAGATGCCCAAGCCCATGGATGCTCCCTTGATGGCGACGGAGCGAGCGGCAGCGGCGCGAGCAGGAGCCCTCGCCCGACGCCCCCGGCGAGAACAACGCCCCTAGCGACCGTTGATGGCCGACTCCAGCAGCGTGCGCACGATCTCGCGCACCTCATAGCCCTCGGAAATGGCCTTCACCGCTCCCCCGTCCACGAGCGCCACGACAACCGAAGGGGTGAGCCCCACACCGGCGTCAACGAGGATGCGGTTCACGGCGGCATCCAGGGCCTCGCGCCCCTTACGGTAGGCCTCGGTGACCACCGGAGCCTCGGAAGCGGCGATCAACTGGGCATAGTGAGCCGGCATGGACACACTGTCGTCGGGCAGGCACGCCTCCAGCAGCAGGTCGACCACCCGACGGCGGCATTCCTCGCCTTCCAGGCCGTCAGCCACCTGGGCTACCTTCTCGGCCCGGGCGATCCACAGCTCGATGTTGTAGCAGCCCGCCTCGTACAAGAGGTCGGTCACAGAATCGAAGTAGTAGCCCACCGAAGACGAGGCGGCGCCGGCCCATTCGGCGACCTTGCGGTAGGTCACCGCCTCCGGGCCGCGCTCGCGCAGCAGAGCCGCCGCAGCCAGCACCAACGACGTGCGGGTGATTTGGGCCTTCAGGGACTTGGGTTTGGCCAATGGTTTGGTCATGGCAGTCTCTTTTCAAGTGATTGGCGTTTGTGCGACTTTAACAGAAATGCACTACGATTGTAAGCCCTGATAGAGCTTATTTTTCGCAAAACCTGAAGCAAACTCCCATATCGGAGTTGGTTGTGCAGCTGAACAAGAAGAGGGGGACCCTGTTGGCACCATGTCCACCCCGGCCGCCTTTGGGACGAGGGAATTCCCGGACAATCCCGTTCGGGCCCGCAGCCGACAACCCCCATCCTGAAGCCCGAGAGCACCCCCCCTCGCCGCACTGCCCGGGCGAGCGCCCAAAGAAAATGCGCCCGAGCGGCCCTCCCCAACCGCCCGGGCGCACGAAGCCGACGACGCGGCGTTCCGCGCAACTTCCCCTGTCGCGCAGCGCCTCTTACTCGATGTCCGTCAGCTTCTTCTTGGAGTTGTCGTGGGTCATGCACATGGCAACAAGCGCCACCACGGAGATGACCACCATGTACCACGCCGGCGCGATGGGATTGCCCGTCGCCTGAATCAACGCGATGGAGATAAACGATGCCGAGCCGCCGAAGATGGCGTTGGCGAAGTTGAAGCTCAGCGCGAAACCGGAATAGCGCACCTCGGTGGGGAACGTCTCGGACAGATAGCTCGAGAGCGTACCGTCGTTGATGGTGAGCAAAAGGCACATGAACAGCTCGGCGATCAGGATGACCGCGAAGTTCATCGTGTTCAGCAGATAGAATGCCGGCACCGTGAAGATCACGAAGCCCACCGACGCGATGATGAGCATCTTCTTGCGGCCGAAGTGGTCGGAGATCTTACCGGAGAAGAAGATGAACGCCACGTAGGCCACCAGGCAGATGGTGGTGATGAGCGACGAGGCACCGGCATCGTAGCCCACGGTGTCCTGCAGGTAATTCGGCAGGTAGGTGAGCACGGCGTAGAAGCCCACGGCGTTCAGCATGCAGGCGCCGAACGAGATGATGAGCGGGCGCAGGTACTTGGTCAGCAGCAGCTTGATGGGCTGGTCGTCGGACTCGCCCTTGGCCTCCAGTTTGTCCTGCATCTCCTGGTACACCGGCGAGTCGGACACGCGGGTACGGATGTAGTGCGTGATGATGCCGAGCGGACCGGCCAAAAGGAACGGAATGCGCCAGCCCCACTCAGTCACGAAGGCCGAATCATGGCCGAAGTTCACGAACATGAGCGTGGCCAAGGTGGAGCCTACGAGCAGGCCCACGGCCGTGGAGGCGGGCACAAGCGAGCAGTACAGACCGCGGTGGTTGGCCGGGGCGTACTCGGCCAAAAACGTGGCAGCACCGGCGTACTCGCCGGAAGCGGAGAAGGACTGCACCATGCGCAGGGCAAGCAGCAGAACGGGGGCCAGAATGCCCACCGCCTCGTAGGTCGGCAAAAGGCCGATGACGAAGGTGGCGGCCGACATCATGAGAATGGAGGTGGCCAGGGCCCACTTACGACCCTTCTTATCGCCCATGTGGCCCCAGAAGAATGCGCCCACCGGACGCATGAGGAACGACAGCGCAAACACGCCGAAGGTCTCCAGCAGGGCCACCGTCGGGTCGCCCGGCGGCATCAGCACCAGCGCGATAACTGTCGCGAAGTACGAGTAGCTCGCATAGTCGAACCACTCGATGAAGTTGCCGAGGAAGGAAGATACCGCCACACGGCGCAGCGTCGCGTGCTCGTCTTCCTCGCTGTGGATCGCAGTCACTGTGTCACTAGATGCCATGGAAATCACCCAGATCCTTCCCAAACCCCTTTTTGCTTTGCGTGGTTCTCACGAGAACCATCCCCTTTCAGACAGAGAGGTCCGCACCTCTGCTCTCACAGATATGCGGACCTCCATTTCCTTGTGCTCGCTTGCACTCCTCCTGTTAGGAGTCTCTATAGTGCCAGCCAGCACCTTTACACGTTTTGAAAAGCCGTGAATCGCTTTGGTTCATCCGCGGGCTTGCGGGCAGATCAGCGAAAACCCCAGCCTTACGGCAGATCCTGGGTCTCCACTTCGGCCTGGTTCTCGGCCTGAACGCTCTCGAGCGTCTTCTGGTCGACCGAGCCGGTGCCCTTGCGGGCGAGCATGGCCTTCACCGTGGGGAAGGCACCGCCGCCGCAGATGAGCAGCACGCCAAGCCAGCTGTTGATGGTCATCGGCTCCGCGAAGATCACGATGCCGATGAAGATGGCCACGGGCACCTCCCAGTAGGCGATGGTGCCGTAGTCCATAGCCGGCAGGTTGCGGCCAGCCACGAGCAGGGTGCCCAGGGCGATGGGGCCGCAGATGATCCACAGGAGCACCGCACCAATCCAGTTGAAGGTGGTGAAGTGGACGGACAGCGCCCAGTTCTCCATGCCGGGCTGGCTGCCCAGCGAGTTCAGGATGATGGTGATAATGCCCGCGCCCAGCACGGCGAAGATGAAGTTCCACACGCCGCGGGCGGTGGTGTCGGCATCCTTGCGGTAGCCGTTGAAGAACATGGACAGGCCGTAGAACAGACCGGACAGAAGACCGAAGGCGTCGCCCACGCCCTTCTGCGGGAACTCGGGCGTCGAGGTCTCGAGGTTGAAGTCGAGGCCGAATGCCTGGCCGCCCACGCCGAAGCCGAGCAGGCCCTCGCCGAACAGCATGCCGATGAACACGATCAGCAGGCAGATCCACTGCAGGCCGCTCATGGGCTCCTTGCGGAAGATACGGGCGCACAGCACGCAGATCACCGGACCGGTGTAGATGAACATAACGGCATTGGCCACGGTGGTCAGCAGCGTGGACGTCACGTAGCAGGCCAGCGACATGCCGATCATCAGGCCACCGAGCGCGATGGCGGGGGTGAGCTTCAGTTCCTTGAACGTCTGCACCTTCTTGGTGGCAAACAGCAAGATAACGAAGAACAGCACGCCCATGCCCATGCGGCCGCAGGCCATAAGGGCGCCGATGGAGTCACCGGCAGCAAGACCCTCGGTTCCGTCGAACATGTTGACGCGCGTGGCCCAACGCGAGAACAGCGGCACCAAGCCCATGCCCGTCGCCGAGATGAGCATGAAGATGAGGCCCTTGGCATAGTTCATCTGGAAGCCGTTGCCCTCGCCTTGAGGAGCGATTTTATCCTGAGCCATACTTCCCTCCTTTTTCTTTCCCTCTGAGGTGAATGAGAATGTAGGTCGTGGCGCCGACGCATGATCGGCACCACCTTTTCGTGCCCCGATTGCCCTTAACGAGGTACGAAAAAAGGGGAACAGGCCGCGCACGGTGCGTTGAAACCTGTTCCCCTTTCTTTCTAGGTCTCCGTCAGGCAGCTGCCCTCAGCTGTCCCGATCGGAAGGCTTCTCTCAGGCCGCTGCCCTCAGCGGCTGAGAGTTGGCAAAGGTCGTGCTTACTTCCACATCTCGGGGCGCACGAGGGTGGGATCCTCGACGCGGTTCGGGAAGTAGTCGAGGCACTCGCCCTCGCGGTAGACGTCGGCGGTGGAGCAGTGCAGGCCGCCGCCGAACGGGTAGGC
>NZ_WAJS01000065.1 GCF_008831045.1 Adlercreutzia muris | reverse complement strand
CGACCTTCTGCCAGCCGGTGGCCATGGCGCCCGAGGACTTCAGATAGTACCAAGCGCCCCCGACTTTCTGCCAGCCGGTCTGCATGGCGCCGGATCCGCTCAGGTAGTACCAGGTTCCGCCGACCTTTTGCCAGCCGGTTAACATCCATCCGCCATTGTCAAATAGATACCAGACGCCACCAATTTTCTCCCAGCCTGATTGGGCATAACCGCCCCCATCATGAGCGTACCACCACTTACCGTTCGATTGTTTCCACTTACCTGCTTGCGCAGCATAGGCAGTTTGGGTGCCTGTAGCGGCTTGGATCGTGGTGGTGCCCAATGCGAAGCCGGTCGCCATGAGGGCGAGAGCGAGGGCCATGGCCAGCCTTACGAGTCCCTGCGGTGTTCTCATAGTCCTTTTCCTTTCTAAGGGGAGGGGTGTGAACATCCAGCATCGTCGCGATTTTTCACGAGAGTCTCGTGCTAGATATTGCGGGAGAATGGTTATTAGTGCCCTGCATTGCCGCTCCATGCTTGGGGTTGTGGTGAGTGAGGGCATAGGTTGGAATTGCTGCGGCATCAAAAGACTGTTAATGGTTCATCCCAGGTGACAGATTGTGACTACATCATGAGGCCTCCTTGCGTGTTAGTGGCAGGTGGGACCTCTTTATGATTATGGGAAGGGCCTCCACCGTGATTGCCGCAGCGCAAAACCTTTGCATATCCAGATAAACGTTGGACGGAGACGCTTCCAGCATCTCTTATTTAGACATGCGAAAACAGATCCCGGGAGGGTAGGCTATTACGATGTGGCATCATTGATTGTAGCACGATTGTTGATCAGATACATTATTTCTATTGGCTTCCTGTGAGTGCATGAATGGCCATTTCTGGAATTCGAATCTCAAGTTCATATGTATGGAAGGAGTTTTCTTCTAGACCTAGCCGTGCATGTCCAGATAAGTCCGAAAATCCCTTCTGGAGGCGTGGACCCACAGAGATCGGCGCTGCAAAATGAGCCATAAGGAGCGGAAGAAGGGCGACGCGAGCGGAAGCCGATGCTCGCGGTTCGGAGGAAGCGTGTGGCTTTTTGGCGTTCGGCGAGCGGTGCCGGGTGGTGGCTAGGCAAAGAGACAAGACGCTTCTAATCCAAAGGCTCGGTGTCGCTTACACCAAAAGGTCTGCGAGAAAGTATCGGTCTGTCCCGTTTAGATTTTGAGATTTCCTTTTGTGGGTGGTAATGGCATCGACGATATCGTGATTGGTGTAGAAGTTGCGGATGTGCTCCTCAGACTTTATTTTGGCTGTCTTAATTCCTTTCTTTTCAGCCAAATACACGCTCGGCTTCTTTCGAGAAGAGTGTTTTTTGAAATCATCGTATAGGTCCAGAGAATGAATCATGAGCATTTCAATTTCGGGGGCGGTTATTACGTATCCTAAAACATCTACCTTTTCCAAATAAGGGCTCTTGATTGCATATCGCGTTGTCTTTCGGTCTTGAATCAAAAGCACGCAAAGCCGGCCGTCTTCGAAATCCATGGTCAAATAGCGGTCGGTGAAAAGTTTGGGGTCTCGAAAGAATTTGCTTGATAGTAGTTTTCCGTCAAGAAGTTGGCTTTTCTCAAAGCAAAGGACTTCTTTCTGCAGAAGAAGGTCCATGATGGCCATTTCGGAGGGACCTTCACAAATGCAAGCAATATAATCGCTGGGCAAGATATTGATCATTCATGTCCCCGCTCTGCCAGGAAAGACTCCATGCTTTCTACTAGCTGTCGATATGCTGGGTAGCTGGGAGTTCTGGTGAGTGTTCCGCTCATTACAAGGTCGCTCTTTCGCTTGTCTTTTCTGTCTTTGTCGCCAGCAGCGAGTGAGAACTTTTTGACTTGGATGCTATCGGTTTTGTCTAGCAGATAAATCCCATCGCTTCTGCTGATGCAATCAAGGATCTCGCTATAGTGGGTTGAGAATAGGAGGGTGGCTTTTCCTTTGTTTAAGTTGCTGGTGAAAAGATCAATTAGAGTGATGACAATGGTTTTATTCAGGTGGTTTTCAATCTCGTCGATAAGGACATATCCGCCTTGAGCAAGAGCAATAGAAATTGCAGAGAGGCAGCTAATTCCTTTGATCGTACCGGAAGAAAGATAGAGGTCGAGTTCTCTTAGTTCAACGGCGATGGCTTGCGACTGCTGCTTGAATTTAATTTCGAACACTATGCGAGAGGGTTGGGCTGACGGCGGCGTCTCAAGATGGATGTACTCGATCGAAGGGTCTAAGTACTGCGCAAAGGGAACGATAAGACCGAGCGCAATGGTAGATATCCAGTTGTGATTCGTTATGGAGCAAAGGTCTTGAACGCTGTTGTTGGATTGATCGTATTTATTCATGACTATCGAAAAGATGCTGTCTTCCTTTTTTAGGAAGGAGCTTTTAACCATATCTCGGTCTACATCGGGCTGCGCCCCGGAAAAATCAAACAGGTTTTTGCTGGTTGTGGAAGCAGTAGCGGGCTTTGCATAGAGCCTTTCGCTCTTGAACGTAAGAGTTTGTGCATCCGGATCTTTTCTGATGATCGAGAAAAGCTTGTAGATGAGGTTGGTCTCCTCTTCGTAAAAGAATGATTCAACCTCTAACTCCGAATCAAAGAATGCTTTGATTCGCATGTCGTAGCTCAAGCTGTCATTACCGATATACGTTTTTAATAGGCTGGAAAGCAAGTTCAACAGAGTGGTCTTGCCGGCGGCGTTTATGCCTGCGAAAGCAATGGTGCTGAGCTTGTATACCCTGCCAAATAGCTGCGATACAACGCCGTCATCCAGCTCTTCCGAAAAAACTCTTTTTTCGGTAACGAAATCTACGGTAGCCCGTCCGTCCTTAAAGTTCGAGAGGTTGCGGAAGCTAATCTTTAGCAGCGATACGCTCATGGGATTCTCCTTTCGGTAAGACGCATTGTAGCAAATTAAAAAGCATTCGCACGATTTTTTCGATTGAGTGTCATTTCAATCGCCGATTTCTCATTGCAAAAAGTGATGTGCTTACTCGGCAGCCATGCTACAATCGATATTGCCACATCGTAAATAGTCTGTCCCGCTGGGGTCTGTCTCTGTACGCCCGAGTAAGAGATGCTGGGGAGCGTCTCCTATTCAAAGCTTACTTGGGTTTGCAGAGGCTTTGCGATGTGGCAATCGTGGTGGACGCTCTCCTCATTGAGGTCTACCTGCTGTCACATGGAAGAAGGCCTCGATGATGCGTGTTTCAACTTAAAGAATCAGAACATGAATATGATGTGTCTCTCGACTGTCACCTTTGACTAGTGCATTCTAAAACGCCACGAACTGCGGGTGAGGCATTGGGGAGTGCGAAAAATCCTCCTGGGGTTGTGGCGCTCCAGGTGTAGATAGATGAAGGAAAGTTATCTGTAGAAAGGAGAAGGTATGGAAGCGATAAAAAGATCGGTGCTCGGTCGGGTGACTTTTGCGTTGGCGCTTGTGGCCGCCCTGGGTATCGGCACAACAGCCTATACTGCGCTGGACACTCAAGTTGCCTATGCTGCGCAGCCTGGCTGGCAGCAGGTCGGTGAGAAGTGGAAGTATATCGACGAGTCGGGACAGCCCGTTAAAAACGAGGAAAAACTCATCTCCAAAAAGTGGTACCAGTTCGACAATGAAGGATGGATGGTTACCGGCTGGTGGTTGGGGGAACAAACCATTGACACTAGTGGCACGCGCGAGAAATGCTGGAAGTATTACAACGCTGCTGGTGACAGGGCAAAAGGTTGGAAAAAACTTAATGGAAAATGGTACTTTTTTGACGTTTGGGCCAATTGCGAGGGCGCAATGTTTCATAGCGGCTGGCACTACGTAGGTGTCGGCTATTCCCCTAGTTATTTTGCTTATTTCGATAATTCGGGCGTGTGGGTAACTAATCGCTGGGTTCGCGATCGACTGAGCGATGAGCTCTGGAACTATTTAGATGAATCGGGCCAACCTGTATCTGGCTGGAAGAAGCTGGACGGCAATTGGTACCGTTTCCGCTCCGAAGGCGATGAAGGAGGGGCACAGCCTGGAAAAACGGCGCTCGTCGGATGGTGGAAGGTCAACAACACATGGTACTATTTCAAGGATTCTTGCGCCATGGCCACCGGCTGGCAGAAGATCGGCGGCTCCTGGTACTACCTGGGTAGTCCCAATGATGGCGCAATGAAGACCGGCTGGCAGAAGATCTCCGGTGCCTGGTACTACCTGGGCGGTTCCAGCGACGGCGCAATGAAGACCGGCTGGCAGAAGATCGGCAATTCCTGGTACTACTTGTACAGCTCTGGCGCTATGGCTGCCAATACTTGGGTTGGCAACTATCATGTGAACGGGAGCGGTGCTTGGGATAAGAGCCGCTAGGCCCGATTTTTGCGGACTGTGCTTTATCGCAAGAGGCTATGACTTCCGATTACGATGCGAGTCGTTCGTAAAAATGGCGGATCGCAAATGATACTTTTATAGAATACATTGCGTCCTCAACGATTGCCACATCGGGAGACGATGGGTGTGAGTTACATGAATCCGGAGCGGTGCTCCCAGAGGGCCCCGGAGCCTGCCCTTGGAGGGCGCCGGCCGGGGCATTCGTCGACGGGAGCATCCTACCACACCTTCGAGAGGGCCTCGGCGCTGCG
>NZ_WAJS01000064.1 GCF_008831045.1 Adlercreutzia muris | reverse complement strand
GGCGTTTTCACCCCGCGCCCCTCCCCTGGGCAAAAGCGCCCGGAAAAAGGCGAACGCCCCGGCAAGGGCACCGGGGCGTTCAGGAGAGAGAGGAGGGGCCATCGGCATAGGCCGAGGCAGAGGATTGGTTAGTTACTCGACGATCTCGGGCATCAGCACCGCGGGGGCCTCCGCGGCCGGAGCCGTCGCCTTCGCGCCCTTCGGCGTGCCGAAGAAGAACCTCATGTAGTGCACGAAGACGTAGGTGACCATCACGGCCGCGAACACCGTCTCAAGGGCGATGAGCGCTTCCACCATGGGCAGAGCCGGAATGGTCACGCCAGCAGCATAGAGGGCCTGCATGCCCTTGCCGAGGGCCATGGCGGAGATCACGAAGGGGAAGGTCATGGCCGCGTAGCTCGGATAGAACTTCAAGGCGATGAACTTCGGCAGCTGGGTTGCCACGCCCACGAGCATCACCTGGCCGAGCCCCATGAGCACGCCCACGAACAGCGGGTCGGGATTCGGCGTGACGGCCAGGTAGCCCACGAGCGACAGGCCCATCGGAGCCGCGAAGATACAGAACAGCGGGCGGGCGGGCTCAGGAATCTCATGCTTGAGGTAGCGGGCCACCACCGTGGCCAGCAGCACTGCGAAGCAGGCCAGGCCGAACCAGAAGATGCCGCGGCCGAAGGCCTCCATGCCGAAGACGGGCGAGGTAACCGCCGCCACGATGATACCCACATAGCAGATAAAGTAAGTGGGGAACACCTCGGCGAGTTTGAAGCGGCGGATAAAATGGGCCGTGAACCACCCCATCAGGATGAAGTGACCCGCAATGGCCGCGCACCATAGCCCGAAGGCCGGCACGATGGCCACCGGCGCCAGATAGCCGGCCAGCTGCATGAGGGTCATGAAGAATGTGGCCGAAACGCTGGCGAAAATGGAGTTCTGCAAGTCGTCGCGGATCATGGAGGGGAACAGGACCACCTTCGCCACAATCATGGCCACGAGGAACAGAGAGAGGGCACCACAAACGATGTGGGCAACCTCGGCGTAGGGTTGCAGCAGATTACCCAGAGCGGCCAGGCCAAGGGCCACGCCCGCCGTGGGAATCGGTACTTTCTTGATGATGTCGCGCATAGGCATCGCCTTTCATTGGGGCACATTGATCGATGCAGAAGTGTTCGACCACGGATCGCCGGGAAGACCGCAACGGCCCGCAGGAACTCGGTAGGGCTATTATGCACTCCTGGTTACCAAATGAAAACTTATATATATTTATGCTTTCATAAGTTGAATTTATGGTTATAGTCAGGATGCCGATGCTCCATCAGGCGGGCGTCCCGTTGCGGGTCGGCGCCCCGCTCGCAGCCGCCCCCACGGACCAGCGACCGCTCGCAGCCGCCCCTCGTGCCAACGCTCATTCGCCCATGGCACCTGCCGAAAGGATCCCCATGCAGGACTTCCGCGTCAAAACCTTCCTCACTGTGTGCCAGACCTTGAACTACACGCGGGCGGCCGAGGAGCTGGCCCTCACCCAGCCCGCCGTGTCTCAGCACATCAGTTATCTTGAGCGCGAGTACGGGGCCAAGCTGTTCACCTACCGTCACAAGAAGCTCGAGCTCACCCGCGCCGGACGGGTATTGCGCGATGCCCTGGCCACCATGGCCCATGACGACGCCCTGCTCCATGAGCGCATCGCCGAAGTGGCCCACGGCGCCGCCGTGCCTCTCCGCATCGGCATGACCCTCACGGCCGGGGAATACGTGGTAGCCGAGCCCCTCGTCCGATACCTGACGGCCCACCCGGAGATTCGCGCCTCGGTGCGCTCGGGCGGCACCAAGGCCCTGCTCGACCTGCTGACCGCCGGTGCCATCGACTGCGCCTTCGTTGAAGGCCTCTTCGACAAGAGCGCCTTTGCCGGCGACACCTTCCGCACTGAGAACCTCGTGTGCATCTGCGCCGCCCATCATCAGTTCGCCCGTGAGCCCGCCACCTTGGACGACCTGCTCGGCGAGCGCCTCATCCTGCGTGAAGAGGGCTCGGGCAGCCGCTCCGTGCTCACCCATGCCCTGGCAAAGCGCAACTTGAGCCTCGGTGCCTTCGCCGATAGCTGCGTGGTGGAAAGCCTCGACGTCATCAAGATCTTCGTGGCCGGTGACTTGGGCATTTCATTTGTCTACGAGGCGGCCATTCAACGGGAGCTGGCCGCCGGCACCCTGCGCATCGTGCCCCTGACCGGCGAGCCCATCACCCACGACATCTCCTTCGTGCGTCTGCCCCACAGCATCTTCGAGGACGACTTGCGCGCCCTGTTCGAGGGACTCGCATAGAAAAGGCGCACCCCGCAGGGTGCGCCCGGGCGATTCCCTTGACGGGAACTTTTCCTATCAGCGGCGTTACCGTGCCCCGATGACGATCCTACAGATCGGCAGCCAGGGTCAGCAGCAGCAGTGCGTCGTGGGCGATGGCATCGTCCACAATCTCGCGGGTGAGCACGGTATCCTTTGCCACAGCGAAGGAGCCGTCCTCGCTGGCCACGTCGTCTACCAGGGTGGCACCCACGAGCAACTCCACGAGCTGGGCATCCTCAGCGGACAGCTCGGGGCCGGCCTCGGCGATCTCCTCGGCGGCCTCCTCGGCCTCAGCGACTTCCTCGACCGCATCCTCGGCGACCTCTTCGTCGGCCACCTCCTCGATCACCGCCTCCTCGACCTCGGCCTCGGCAACGCCGGCACGCAGCTCGGCGGCCGTCTTGGCACCATTGTCGACGAAGACGAACTCGGGGGCGAAGAAGACGAAGGTGTCAGCCGCGAACACGGTGCCGTCGTCCAGGGTCACGCTCGTCACGGTGCCATAGACCGGATCGAAGTCGTAGGTGGACACGGTGCCCAGCTTGTTACCGGTGCGGCTGTAGGCTTCCACGCCCACAAGCTTGAAGCCGTCGGCGATGAGAGCCTGGGCCTCGGGATCGGAGGCGGCCAGGAAGTTCTCGCGGGACTGCACCGTCACGAAGGTATCGCCGATGGCCAGGGCGCGATCGAAGGGAAGCGCGAGGGGGGCGTTGGTGGTGGCGCTCGCCACAATGTAGTGGCTTACGGCAAGGGTGTCGCAATTGACGCGCAGCTCGCGCATCTTGCCGATGACCCGGCGGTCGTCCAGGCCCACAACGTTGCGAACGAGAATGGACTCATTAGTCTCCATCTTCAGCTCTTTCTCGAGGGAGCAGGCCGCGCGGGGCAGCCGTGGCGCTCTTTCTTACAGGTAAGCTTCATTATAGGCGAAACCCGCGTCCGCAACAGCGAGAAGTCGAAGAGGTTCGGCCCGTCCGGAGAAAATCAAGGGCGCCGGAACGCGAAGGGCGAAAAGCCGGGGCGGCCCTATTTATTCGGGTCGACGCTTCCCTCGGAGGTAGTCACGGGCGTCGTCTCGTCAACCTGGTAAATGTCGCTCGACAGCAGGTCGCGCGTGGTGCGCTCGCCATCCTGGTAGTACACGCGGAAGGCCTCGGACACGTAGTACTGGCGCGAGGTGCCGGCAGCATCGTCGCGCTCGTAGCGGCTCACGATCTGGGACGTGGCGTCCACCGTGCGTCCTTCGGGCAGCGGCGCACCCTCGATGGACACGTCCACCGTCTGCCCCACGGCCTTGGCATGGATGATCATGGGCTCGTCGGTGTTGTTCTTCAGACGCAAGTCGAAGGAGCCGTAGACGATGGTGGCATCGAGTCCGATGGGCGCGTAGTCCGAAGGCACCGAGTGGGGATGACGCTCCACGATTTCCATATCGGCCTTCACGGCGGCGATATAGAGGGCCGTGGACACCTGGCACACGCCACCGCCATCGCCCTGGGCCACTTGGCCGTCGCGAATGACAGCCGCCTCCTGGTAGCCGCGCTCAGCCGAGGTATTGCCCACCACGTCGTTGAAGGAGAACGTGCCACCGGGCTCGATGACCGTGCCGTCGATGGCCTCGGTGGCCAAGCGGATATTCTCGCGGCGACCGGGGTCATCACTCTGGGAAATGGCCTGATAGCTGCCGATGACTTCCTGGCCGGTGTCCTCGGGCTGCTCCGCCTCCTCCCCGGAAGTGCCAGGGTCGGCCGGAGCGGGCTGGTCGGAGAGGGATTCTGGATCGATGAACTGATCGGCCCCGGTCCACAGCACCGGATTGCCAAAGGCCATGCAGGCGGAAAGGGCCACGGCGCACACGGCCACGAAGGGGGCCACGTAGGGCGAGGCGACGGGCATGCGCGGCCGACGGCCGAAGGCGGGGCGTTCCGCCGGCACGCGCGGCTCGACCGGGCGCTCGACCGCAGCGCGACCGGTCGAGGGAAGGCCGTCACTTTGGCGGAGCGTGGGGCGAGGGGTGGGGGCCATGGGCTATCCCATCCTCTCGACGGCATCGAGCTTGATGCGCTCGATGCGAGTGAGCACACTGGCGTTGCGCAGCTCGGCCGCAAGAGCACGGGCCCTGTCGCCCTGGCCGGCCTTCACGTAGCAGGCCATCTCCTCGAAGCGGGCGCGCCGGGCCTCCGACGTGGATGACGCAGCTGCGGCGGCCTCGCCGTAGAGACGGGCGGCCACGGGGAACAGGCCCTTGTCGCGCAGGCCCTGGGCCTTGGTGATGAACTCGTTGTAGCGCGCGTCGCGCGTGGAAGCGGCAGCGGGGGCCGTCGCGGGCTCGGCAGCCGGGACCGGTGCCGTGGCCGGTGCCGTGGCCGGGGCCTCGGAGCGCAGGGCAGAGGTCGCTGCGGCCTCCGCGACCGGTACGGTTTCGGAGGCGAGCGCCACGGCCGGCGCGAGCTCGGAGGCAACCGGGGCCGGTGCCG
>NZ_WAJS01000063.1 GCF_008831045.1 Adlercreutzia muris | reverse complement strand
GGCCCCCAAGGTGCGCCGGGCTCGCAAGAAGGTCGGGTCCGCCGAAGCCGAGGCGGCCGGCGCCCCCGAGGCGCCCGCTGCGGGCGAGGGGGAGGCCGACGGTGCCAAGGAGGGCGACCGCAAGGCCACGGTGGTGCGCAAGCACGGCCGCGGCGAGCGCCCCGACGACCGGGGGGAGCGCCGTCAGAGCGGTGGCCAGAGCAGCGCGGGCAAGCAGAACGGGCAGGGGCAGAACGGCAAGAAGGGCCACGACCGCAACAACCGCCGCCAGCGCCACGAGAACCGCAATCGCGAGCCCCAGCCCTCGGTGACCCGGGAGGAGCTGGCCGAGCTCAAGGTGGCCGAGCTGCGCGCGAAGGCCGCCGAGCTCGGCGTGGAGGGGACGGCCCTCAAGAAGGCCGAGCTCGTGGAGGCCATCTACGAGGCCACCTGCAAGGCCGAGGGCTTCACCGAGGTCACGGGCGTGTTGGACATCATGGGCGACGGCTACGGCTTTCTGCGCACCTCCGGCTACCTGCCCGGCGAGAACGACATCTACGTGGGACTTGCCACCATCCGCAAGAACAACCTGCGCAAGGGCGACATGGTCACCGGCACCACGCGCCCGGCCCGTCCCAACGATAAGTTCGCCGCCCTGCAGAAGGTGAGCCTCGTGAACGGCATGGCCCCCGAGGTCATGGCCCTGCGCCCGAAGTTCTCCGAGCTCACGCCCATCTTCCCCGATGAGCGCCTGTGGATGGAGCACGGCAAGACCACCACGACGGCCCGGGTCATCGACCTGACGGCCCCCATCGGCAAGGGCCAGCGCGGCCTCATCGTCTCGCCGCCCAAGGCCGGCAAGACCACGGTGCTCAAGGACATCGCGGCGGCCATCTCGGCCAACAATCCCGAGGTGCACCTCATGTACCTCGGCATCGACGAGCGCCCCGAGGAGGCCACGGACATGGAGCGCTCCATCCGCGGCGAAGTGGTATCCTCCACCTTCGACATGCCCGCCGACAACCACATCCAGGTGGCCGAACTGGTCATCGAGCGCGCCAAGCGCCTCGTGGAGCAGGGCAAGGATGTGGTCATTCTCCTGGATTCCATCACCCGTCTGGCCCGCGCCTACAACCTGGCCCAGCCGGCCAGCGGCCGCATCCTCTCGGGCGGCGTCGACTCCACGGCCCTCTACCCGCCCAAGCGCTTCCTCGGCGCCGCCCGCAACATCGAGCACGGCGGCAGCCTCACTATCTTGGCCTCGGCCCTCATCGACACGGGGTCGAAGATGGACGAGGTGATCTTCGAGGAGTTCAAGGGCACCGGCAACATGGAGTTGAAGCTGGATCGCAACCTGGCGGATCGCCGTATCTTCCCGGCCATCGACCCCATCTCCTCGGGCACCCGCAAGGAGGAGCTGCTGCTGGAGCCCCAGGAGGCGCCGCTCATCTGGGCCGTGCGCCGCATCCTGTCGAACACCAATTCCACGGAGCGGGCCATGGACATGCTCATCAAGTCGCTCAAGCAGACGGGCTCCAATCAGGAGTTTCTCATCCGCACGGCGAAGAAGGCCCAGACCCAGCAAGGGCGCTCCGACGACAACTTCGAACTGTAGAAGGCACGGGATCTCGCCATGACCGATCAGAACCATTGGCCCAACGCCGCCTGGGGCACCCCGGGCGGCCAGCCCGCACCAGTCCAGGCCGCACCGCAGCCCACGCCGGCGGCGCAGGCCGCTCCGGCTCCCGGGGCCCAGCCGGGCACCTACGGGACCGGCACCGCCGCCCCTGACCCGGGGTGGTGTGCTTCCGCCTACGGGGCGCCGCCCGCGCCGGCCGCCGCACCCAAGCGCCGCGGCTGGATCGTGGGCCTGGCCGCCGTGCTCTCCTTTTTCATTCTGGGGCTTTTCTCCATCGGGTCGTGCACCGCGGTGATGACCGCCCCCATGGGGGCCCTCTCCTACGATTCGCCCTCGTGGGCCGATACGGTCACGGGCGATACCGTGGGCATCATCAGCATCGACGGCACCATCCAGTACGACGGCTCCACGTCGAGCCCCGAGGGGCTGAAGGCCCAGCTGGACGCCGCCGAGCAGAACCCGCACATCAAGGCGGTGGTGCTGCGGGTGAACTCTGGAGGAGGGGTGGCCACGGCCGGCGAGGAGATGGCCCGCTACGTGCGCGATTTCTCCAAGCCGGTGGTGGTGTCCTGCGCCTCGCTCGACGCCAGCGCCGCCTACATGATCTCCTCCCAGGCCGACTACATCTACACGGCCGAGACCTCGGCAGTGGGCTCCATCGGCGTCATCATGTCGGTGACCGACCTGTCGGGCCTCTACGAGAAGCTGGGCATCTCCGTGGACAACATCACCTCGGCCGACGCCAAGGACGCCGGGGGCGGGGATCGGCCCCTCACCGAGGAGGAACGCGCCTGGTACCAGGCCCAGGTCGACCAGATCAACGACGTGTTCATCGCCACCGTAGCCGAGGGCCGCTCTATGACCGAGGACGAGGTGCGCGCCCTGGCCACGGGACTCACCTTCACGGGCATCGATGCCGTGGGCAACGGCTTAGCCGACGAGATCGGCACCTTGGAGATGGCCGTGGAGAAAGCGGCGTCCCTCGCCGGCGTGGCCGACGCAGATACCGTGTACTTGCAGGATTCCTCGAGCGATCTGGGGCGGCTGCTCGATATCATGGGCACCGAGGACGAGGCCACCGTGACCGATATGCTGAAGGAGCTGGAAGACCGTGTCGGACTTGAGTAGCAGAACCCGCGTGGAATGGCCGGCCCGGGCCGTGGTGACGGCCGGCATGCCCTACGGCAACAAGCCCCTGCACTTCGGGCACATCGGCGGCGTCTTCGTGCCCGCCGACGCCTTCGCCCGTTTCCTGCGCGATCGCATCGGCGCCGAGAACGTGCGCTTCGTGTCGGGCACCGACTGCTTCGGCAGCCCCATCAACGAGGGCTACCGCAAGCTCGTGGAGACCGGGGAGTTCTCGGGCACCATCGCCGACTATGTACTGGCCAACCATGAGCGCCAGGCCTCTACCTTGGAGGCCTTCCAGGTGAGCCTGGACATCTACGACGGCAGCGGCATCGGGCATGCCGCCGACGTGCACCAGATGATCACGAACCAGTTCATCGAGCGCCTGCACGGCTGCGGTCACCTGAAGCTCGATTCCACGCTTCAGTTCTACGATGCCGAGGCCGGCACCTTTCTGAACGGCCGCCAGGTCCAGGGGCGCTGCCCCGTGCAGGGCTGCAAGTCCGAGCACGGCTACGCCGACGAGTGCGACCTGGGCCATCAGTACGCGCCCGCGGACCTCATCGCGCCCGTATCCACCCTCACGGGCACTGCGCCGGAGATGCGCCCGGTGGAGAACTGGTACTTCGACCTGCCCGACTTCGACGGCTTTCTGAAGGAGCGGGTGGAGGCCCTGCGCGCCGATTCCGAGGTGCGCCCGGTGGTGCCCCAGACCATCGCCGAGTTTCTGGCGCCCCCGGTCATCTTCGTGAAGAACGAGCACCTGGACGAGTACCGGGCCCTGGCCGACCGTCTGCCGCCCCACCAGTTCCGCGCGGCCGAGGGGGGCAAATCCTCCTTCGAGATCGAGTTTTCCGATATCACGGCCCGCGACGCGGCCCGTGCAGTCCTGGCTCCCGCCGGCATCCGCTTCCGCACCTCGAAGACCCTCGTGCCCTTCCGCATTACGGGCAACATCGAATGGGGCGTGGCGGCGCCGGTCATCGACGGGGTGGAGGGGCTCACCGTGTGGTGCTGGCCCGAATCGCTGTGGGCGCCCATCTCGTTCACCATCGCCGCCAACGACGAGCAGGGCCTGCCGCGCGGAAGCTGGCGCGACTTCTGGTGCTCCGACGAGGCCCGGGTCTACCAGTTCATCGGCCAGGACAACCTGTACTTCTACGGCGTGGCCCAGCCGGCCCTGTGGGAGGCTCTGGGCGAGGGCGGCCTGTTCGACGACGGCGAGGACTCCCGCCTGCGCCAGACGACGCTCGTGGCCAACCACCACATGCTCTTCGGGAAGAAGAAGGCGTCCTCCTCGGGCGCGGTGAAGCCACCCACGGGCGAGCAGTTGCTGGAGCACTACACCGCCGAGCAGCTGCGGGCCCACTTCCTGGCCCTCGGCCTCGACCAGAAGTCCGTGGGGTTTTCACCGAAGCCCTTCGATCCGGACGAGGCCAAGCGCACCGACTCGCGCTATGCCGATCCGGCCCTGAAGGAGGGGGCGCTGCTCACCAACGTGTTCAACCGCCTGGCCCGCAGCTGCTTCTACGAGGCGGGCAAGAACTTCGATGGCTGCATGCCCCTGGGCCGTGTGACGAGCGAGGTACGCACCCGCGCCTTCACGGCCCTCGTCGATTACGAGGAGCGCATGCACCGGGTGGAGCTGCACCGGGTGATGTCGGTGTGCGACGAGTTTATCCGCTGGTCGAACAAGTGGTGGGCCGATGGCATCAAGGCCGCCGAGGAGAGCGGGGACGAGCAGGCCCGTCGCCAGGTGCTCGTGGACTCGTTCTACCTGCTGCGGGTGGCCACCCTGCTCATGCACCCCGTCGTGCCGGCCGGCTGCGAGAAGATCTGCGACTACCTGAGCTTTGGCTTCGACGAGTTCTTCAGCTGGAACTACGACTTCGACTCCAACGAGGAGCTGTGCCCGGCCATGGAGATCGATGCCGGCGTCCACCGCATCCACGAGCTGCCACCGCGCTTCGACTTCTTCCGCAAGCACGAGAGCCAGTACAAGTAGGGCCTCGTTTACAGCGTCCCAGTATCTTCTAGGGTTAAGGCTCAAAAAGTGTGCTCTTAGCATTATTCACTGTCTGTACCGGGTTGGCATGTGGAACTCGTTCCAGTCGATGCCGGACCCGTACTCCTCGGGAGCCCCGTCATCCCGCCCGCGCTTGC
>NZ_WAJS01000062.1 GCF_008831045.1 Adlercreutzia muris | reverse complement strand
ACACCGCCAACATCGCCCACGCCCACGGCGAGGTGCCCTCCGAGAGCCCTGGCTCACGCCCCGAGGACCCCGATCCCGGCAAGCCCGCGGAGCCCCCGGCGGGCGAGCCCGAGGCCTCCTCGCCGCCCGCCTCGCCCGCGCCGGTCGTCCCCGGCGACCCGGCCGAGGACGACGTCGCCATCGCCAAGACCGCCGAGAACCTCACGCGGGACGACGGCGCCACCCACGTGGGCGACACCGTGCGCTACCGCATCGCCCTCTCGAACTCGGGGCCCGGCACCGGCTGGATGGACGCGGTGATCCGCGACGACGTGCCCGAGGGCCTGGAGCCCGTGAGCGGAAGCATCAAGCTCGCACTGCCCGACGGCGCGGAGGTCGCGGTGGACGATGAGGCCTACGACCCGGCGACCCGCATCCTGGCCGTCGCCTGCGGCCACCTCCACGGCGGCCAGGCCGTCGTCCTCTCCTTCGACGCGCTCGTGACTGAGGCCGCCGTGGGCGCCGACGTCGGCAACGTGGCGGTCGGCCTGGGCACGCCGCCCTCGGCGTGGGACCCCGACGGCGAGCGCCCCGAGCCCGGCGCCCCCTTCGACCCGCCCGGCGGGTGGGACGACTACGAGCGGACGCATCCCCGCGTCGAGAGCGATCCGACCTACCCGCCCGGCGCGGACGCCTCGGGCGGCGTGCTGCCCGGCGATGAGGGCGGCAAGCGGCGCACCACCATCGCCCACAGGCTGGCCCAGACCGGCGACGCCCTGGCGGCAGCGGCGCTCCTGCCAGCGGCCCTCGCCCTGGCCGCCGGGGCGGCCCTGCTCGCCTCCCGCCGCCGCCAGCGCGCGAGCCGGTAGGGGCTTGCCACCACGCCCCGCAGCGCGGCCCCGGATGCAGCAGCGTCCGGGGCCGCTCCCACCTGGAGGGGCGGATGCACGCCGCCCGGTTGCGCGACCGCGTTGTATAATGGCCCCACAGCAAGGACTCTCGGAAGGGCGCGGCCATGATGTACAACTACCTGAAGCTCGACGACGAGACGCAGATCGCCTATTCCAGCCCGCAGGAGGACGGAACCGTGCGCATCGCCGTGGAGCGCCCCGTCGACGGCGGCTTCGACGCGGCCTTCTGCTCCCTCCCCCTCTGCCAATGGCACGACACGGAGGGGTTCACCCGCGATGAGCTGAGCTTCCTCACCGAAATCGTGCGGAACAACGCGCCGCTCATCTACCGGCTCTCCCGCGAGGCGGGCAAGGCCTATGCCTAAGGTCCTGGAGTTCGGCCCCTACATCCTCTTCTTCTGGGTAGGGGAAAACGGCGAGCCCGTCCACGTACACGTCGCGGTGAAGAGGCCCTCGCAAAACGCCACGAAGATATGGCTCACCGCCGCAGGCGGCTGCCTCGTCGCCCACAATCGATCGAAGATTCCCGCGAAGGATCTCGAGGACATCAAGGAGCTCGTCGTGCTGAACCACGCCTACATCTGCGACAAGTGGCGTCGGGTGTTCGACGGCGACCTGTCGTTCTACTGCTAAAAGGCCCCTCGGATTTTCTCGCAAGCCAGGTGGCTGCGCCTGCTCGCAACCTCGACCGCGCCGCCCAGGGTTGCGGAAAGCGGGCAGAAGGGGTATATTCAGCGGACTCTTACCCATGAGAGAAGGAGAACCACCATGAGAGAGAAGCGGCAGGGGTCGCTTCTGCGCCTCGGATTGGCGGCGGTGCTCGCCTGCGGCATGACGCCCGCGGTCGCCCTGGCCGAGCCGGAGGCCCAGATCACGGAGACCCCCCCCCCATCGAGTTTTCTGAGGTCGTAGACGACCTCTCCGCTGCCGAGGATCCCGCACCCGGCGACCCAGACGGCATTGCCGCCGGCGGCAGCATCTCCGATCCCCCAGAGCCGACCGTCGTGACACCCTCTGAGGAAGGCGACCACGCACGGGCGACGGCCGATCTCGTCGCGAGAACCGTGAGCGAGGCGTTCCGATGCGCCCAGACGACTCCGGTGTCCGCGAGCCCCCGAACAGCTCAGCCCACCGCTGCCCCGAGCGCAGGCTCCTTCGCCCTTGGCGATTTCACCATCTGGGGCATCGACGGCGACGCGGTGACCGCAGCCGACTTCACCTACAATTCCTCGGCAAAAACACTCACGGTGAACACCGATGCTCACTTCGCCATCCAGAATACCGATCAGACGAAGGTAGCCTCCGGCGCCGAGGCCGGGCGCATCGCCAATCCTTCTTCCGCGAGCATCGTTGTCCCGGCGGGGCGAAACGCTTTCATGGCAATGGAAGGTCTAGGCATTGAGGGCGATCAGCCCGTCGACATCAAGGCCGGCGGCTCTCTCACCATTATCCTCGGCGACGGAACGAGAAACGAACTGTGCTCCACGAACATCGATCACGCCGCTCTCCACTGCCCCACCGGCGCGAGCCTGATCATCGATGACACTACGCTCAACCGCACCGCTGACGGGCGGCACATCGTCCCCGAGAACGGGAAGGTTCCCTACGACTGCACGCTCTCGAACGGGAAGGCCGTCTCCCGCAACGACCCCCTCAGCACCTTGGAGAGCAATCTTCCGGGCGAGCTGTACGCATGGGCGCCGAGCGGGGCTCTTGCGGCGGGCATCGGATCGAACTACCTAGGCACGCCTCGAGATATCGCTCATCGCGACCAGGACGAGCCCGCGGGCAATATGACCTTCGATGGGGGCCTCATCGTCGCGAAATCTGGAAGCAACACCAACCCCAATAGCGACGGCGCGGGCATCGGAAGCGGCCGTTGCGGTCCTGGAACGGGCCTGAACGAGTGGATCACCATCAACGGAGGCCGCATCAGCGCCCAAGGAGCCTACCACGGCGCTGGCATCGGATCAGGAGCCATGGCACCCTCTGGGAACATTCGCATCAATGGCGGTTTCGTGGAGTCGCTCGGCGGCAACGACGGCAACGGCTTCGGAGGCGGCTGCTCGGCCGGCAACAGCTCGGCCTACCAGCTCATTCTCACCGGAGGAACCCTCCTGCCGACTGGCTCTCGATCGGATCCCATATTCAACGATGTGGGAGCCCCCGGCCTACAGGTGGTCGTCACCGGCGGATCTATGGGCAACCAAAACGGTGTAGCGGACTTTCGATTCGACGGGACGGCCAAGAACGACCGCGGGGAAGCCGTCACCATGGTGGAGGTCAATCTCACGTCCGATGTAGGCACGAGCGCCTACCCCATCACAAAATGGCAGCTGCTTGTTGACGGCGAGCCCTACGACTACGGCGCCCCGGCCGAATTCGACAAGGGGCATCTGTATCTGTGGCTGCCAGAAATTGTAAAGCAGAACAGCGAGGTGACCGTGGAGTTCACCTACCTGGACACCGACAAGCTGGACGAGAACGGCAACCCCACCCCCGTCACGCCGCTGCCCCTGTTCCGCCCCGCCGACAGCTCGCTGCCGCCCGGGGTCACAAACGACGGCAAGCTGCGGCGCTACGTGGACTTCACCCTGGACGCCGACTACCTGGCGTCGCTCGACAAGTACTACGACGGCAAGGGCGCGGGCATGTTCCCCCTGCCGCTGCGCACGCCCGACGGGCGCGACCTCACCGAGGCCGAGAAGATCACCTTCCGCTACCAGCACCTCGACAGCGCCGGCAACCCGGTGGGCGCCGAGACGGGCGACGGCTCCGATGTCGGCACCATGAAGTTCACGGCCATCTCCACGCAGTACTCCGACGACACCGAGGGGAACTTCTCCGAGAGCTACTGGGGGCACCGCGCCACCGGCCAGTTCACCATCTGGCCCATCGCCTCGCAGGTGAGCGGCATCGCCGCCGAGTGGGTGGACGACGGGGACCCGGGGGACGTGGCCCACCCCTCCGACCAGGTGCTCAAGGTGAGCGCCACCATCGGCGCGGCACCCACCGTGGACGGCCAGCCCGGGTCGGAGGCCACCAAGCCCACCTGCCAGGCGCCGCGCGGGCAGGTGCAGATCTACGTGGACGGCCAGCCCGTGGGCGCGCCGGTGGACCTCGTGTACGCGGGCGACCCCGACGCCGAGGGCAACCCCATCCCGGAGGGCGACCCGCGCGTGACGGCCGAGAGGGTGGAGAACGGCCAGGGAGGATCGACGGCCCGGTTCTCCCTCGCGCGGGCCGCGTCCGCCTCCGACTTCCTCGTGCCCACCCAGGGCCAGCAGGGACGCCACGAGATAGCGCTCCGGTTCCTGCCGCCCTCGGCCGCCCAGGCCGCGGCGGGCCAGCCGGCCAACTACCTGGCGAGCGCCGATCCCGCGGAAGACCCCTCCGTGCCGCGGGCGGAGGTGGCCATCGACCCCATCGACCCGGCGACCGAGGTGATCCGGAGGGACGACCCCGACAACAAGGACCCCGACTCCCCCGTCCCCGACGTCAGCGCCGGCGCGCCGCGGCCCGCCGACCCGGGCGCCGACCCGGCCAAGCCCGGCGACAAGATCGTGGACGGCGCCATCGTGACGACCTGGGGCGAGCCGAGCGCCGACAACCCGCACCCCGGCCGCGTGGTCATCGACATCAAGACCGAGTCCTCCGGGCCGGTGAGCGTGGTGGACCAGAACGGCGACGTGTTCGAGGCCGACTTCCTGCGCGGCGAGGACGGCGAGCCGGTGCGCAACGCCGACGGCTCCTACACCCTGGTGCTGGACCCCGCGGCCGTGGGGAGCGGCAAGCTCTCCATCCGCCAGGAGCCCAACGGCGCCTTCACCGGCACCACCTGGAACTTCGACGTGACGGTGCTGCCCCAGCCGAAGATCGCGCCCGCGCCGGCGCTGTCCAAGAGGGCCGAGAACCTCACGCACCCGAACGGGCCCACGCAGCCCGGCGACCGCATCAGGTACACGATCGAGGCCTCGAACGGGGCGGCGGGGTCGCTGTGGACGGACGCGGTGGTGACCGACCCGCTGCCCGCGTGCCTGGAGCTGGACGAGGGCAGCGTGCGGCTGGACAACCCGTCGGCGGCCATCGCGGGGAAGGCGCTGGAGAAGGCCGCGTCGGTGGCCGCGGGCGACGTGGGCAAGTTCTCGCTGTCGGCCCCGGGCGCGGGCGGGAGGCCCGTGCTGACGGTGCCCGTGGGCAACGTCGCCGGCGGGGCCTCGGCCACCGTGACCTTCGAGTGCACGGTGCGCGCC
>NZ_WAJS01000061.1 GCF_008831045.1 Adlercreutzia muris | reverse complement strand
CGACGATCTCCTCGTTCCCTCCGCCGTCGAGCATTTACTCGGAGTAGCCCGAGACTCCAATGCCGATCAGGTGTTCTTTTCTGCTCAATCGTTTTACGATTCTTATGAGGCACTCGAGCAGCACCCCGGCTTTACCACGTATTACAACTACACAGGCGAGTACGAGAAACAGCTCTCTGGTAAAGAGTTGTTCGTGCAGCTACGTGAAAATGGGGATTTCAAACCCAGCGCTTGTCTTCAGCTTATCAAACGTGATTTCCTTACCGAGCATAGCTTGACTTTCATGACCGGCATAATCCACGAGGACAATCTGTTCACCGTTCAATGCCTCTCGGTAAGCACGAGCAGCTTTGTTCTGCCGGAGCAGCTCTACCTTCGCCGCGTGCGATGCGAATCCATCATGACAAGCAAAAAGGGACTTCGTAATGCATTCGGATACTATCGCTCTATCATTGGCGTTGCGCGATTCCTTGACGCCGAGCCCTCATCGACAGAACGGGACTTCGCGGAGGCACTCCAGACTCAAGTAAGCATCTGGCGCCGCGATGCCGCCAAATACACGGCATTAGCATCGACGGAAGACCTTGACGCATTTCTCGAGACCCTCTCCGTAGGAGATCGAGTTCTGTTCAAAACCATCATCGTCGATCAGGTCAAATCGGATCGAGCCTTTGCAAAGGAGAAGAAGAAGCAGAGTGCCGAAATAAGCCGAGTGAAAAAATCACACTCATACCGCATCGGACACATGCTGCTCGCTCCCCCCCGATGGCTCAAGGCGAAGCTGAAATAGCCCCCTCCGAAGAGCGCCGAGACCACTATGGTTCGGTGCTCTTCGATTTCAGCACAGCAGAGACTTCAGATCTACCTTGATAGAATTCGCAGCAGTCGGGCCTTCCCGCGTCTTAGCAAGCGAGTCACCGTGGGCGGTGCCGGTTTCTCGATGACTTCAGCCTCCGCCCCTTTCGCAATTGGCTGCTTATCAAGAACACAATTGTGCGGCCCCCATACTGCACGAATAGTCAGCAAATCGCCTGAATGCACCGGGGTATCGCATTTAATGGGATCATCGTGCCATGCGGTCATGCGCTCGTCGCATAGAGCACGACCGTTGACCTCAATCAGCGTATAGTCGACGAGAACCGGACTGGGTGCGCCCTGGGCGTTGTGCGCATTCTTACTGCGAAATTCCACGCTTACTGTTCCCGCCATCAAGGCTCTCAAAGACAGCTCCATCCTTCCCGAAAAACCTTCGAACACATAACCTTCGTTGCCATCTCGACAAAACCAACGGGGGTTTGAAACGGAAACGTAGCCCCCTCCTGCACTCAAGAGAGCGAGACCGCTTTCTGAGCTGCCATGATGGTTCTTGACATCAATGCGCGCCGTTGCAAGCAGCCTCAAATAGTCGTTTTGGATGAAAGACTCGTCAGGCACCGCGCTCTTTGTCCATGCCATTCTCTGCATATAGGAAGAGATCTTGAACTCTCCGCCCTTGCTGTCAAGGGCGGCAGCGACGCCCGTTGCCGCCAAACAGGGATAGGCATGCTGCAAGGGACGGTAATTGTCCCGCTGCATAAGCCTGTGCTGGCGCATATAGACGGCATCTGACCCGATAAGCGAAAACGCTGCCCGCTCTCGGCATGACTCGAAAGCCGTTCTCACGCAATCGTCAATTTCTCGATAATTTGTCGGCTCCTCTGACGTCTGCACTGGCGGCACGCTCGCATTTTCAACAATCTGCGCCACCTCTTCCCCCTTCTCCTCCGGAAAGGAAGGAGGAGGAAATTTTCGGTTGAGCGCCCGTGCGTATTCGAGCGTTGCCTCTTCAATTTTTCTGCCCCCTTCAAAGGGAAATTGGAGAAGCTCTTTTTGATAACGGTCGAATATAATTGCCACGAGGAGGTTCTTGTCCGAGCAGCCTCTCCCATTGGTACGCAGCCTGAATAGATCAGCATCTATCAAGGGCGTACATTTAATATCATTCGCGAAGTAGCTTTCTACGGCATCGCGTCCGAAATGAAAGCGGCAGCGGGTCTCCTTGTAGAGAGACTGGGTCAAATCCCGCCCCTCTATCTTACCCCCTGTAATTCTTCGTAGCGCTTGAAATGAGTTTTCAATGATGTTCCTCATAGACAGGGCATAGGCTGCCGCGCAATCAGGGGCCAATTCAAATGCCTGACGCACATTTCTCTCCTGGTAGTCCATCGGCGGCTCATTCCAGTAGGCCCGGAGACACTCGCCTCCTGATCCAGTGAAATTAAAGCGAGGCAACATACTTCGGGAGGCCTTGAAACCGAGTTGCTTATGGACTCCCGACTTAGCGTAAAACGAAATGTCCAGAGCCTCACGAAGGGAAAAAGGCTCGGGTTCATTGGAGTCCCACCACGAGGGAGACACATTAAGCTGAAAACCATAATGGGATGCGATAGCGGAAGAAATCCGGTAATCCTCTGCATGGGTATGAAGGCGATCTTCGATGGAATTAACGCGAAGATCCCCCATATCAATTCCAGCACCTAGAAGAAGGCAGAGCGTTATTCGCGAGTCAAATCCACCCGACAAATCAGCGCTGATCTCGTATCGTCTTGCGCGCCAAATGCCCCTTATGATCTTGGTCCATTTCTCAAACCAATGGTCCAGCAGCAGGATACCTTCGGGGGTGTCAACGGGAATGCTGTTGTCCCCGTAGTCCGCACGCACTCTTACAGCAAGCTGGAGAGTAGCAAGATTGACGGAAACAAACGTATTTCTCGGAAGAAGCCGTATCTCTTTCACCATGGTTTCTTCGCATGAGATGGAACACAAGTCGGCCAAAACAAAGTGGCGGACGAAATCATCGTTCAGAGTTAATTGTCTGATAGGCGCCAGATGCTCGACCAGTTTCTGGAAAGAATTGCTTACCGCAAAAAAGAACTCGTCTTCATAGAGATATAAGCCATAGGATCCCAAGAAGTCCTGCTCAATCACAACCTCATGGTCTTCTCGCGATATTGCAACAAACGCCCCCCCCCGTGAGCGATATCGGAGGCACCGAGCGAGAAGCCGTACATTTCGCTATCTATCAATCCGACATTATTGGAATCCACAACGAAATAATCGGGTTTTCCCAAAACAAATGGTACGCCCATGACGAATCTCCTTCCGCGACTATGTCCTTGCAAGGCGAGCTGCACAAGCTATACGCCCAGGCACCATGACCAATGAACCACTATAAGGCAGTCGCACAGAAGGAGAAAGCCCGACCGTCATTTTTTCATTTTAGGAAATATTCTCAATAAACGTATCGTTGGTATAATTGCCCAAACTTTCCATGAAGAGAACGACATCTACGCCATTATCTTCCACCACGCTCTGAACAGTGCCGTCAAAATACCTCAAGTCTATGCAATGGACCGTCTTAAAGTGCTCGGCAAATAGGCGCTCAATGGAATTCGTATAGGAATCTCCCACAATGAGAAGGCTCTCGTCACCCGATACGTCCTCATTATCAAAACGAATATACGCATGCGAGCTATCTCCATGAAAATACTCTCCGTACCTGTTCTTGAAAACAGAACTGCTATACCGACCGGAGTTGTACCGTTCCACATGGAGAACATCCTCCAGAGCGGACGCTTCCCCATTCACTGACACTGAAAGATTGGACAGGTCATACTCGATGTCTTCGATGACATCCGCCATAGGAGGCCGAAAGAGGCCAACTCGAGCGTATGTGCCGTAGAAGGGGACATCCCAAGAACGAGTTCCCGTGATCGATACCGGCTCCTCATCGGGAGAAATGGCCGCCATAACGGTCGCGTAGCCTTCATAGGCGCCGAAGATATTCCAATGATGATCGGTTTTATAATAGTTTTTTAGATAATCCGACTCGTCAGCAATCTCAAGATTCACCGTCACCACCTCCTCCCGCAACGATGACAGGAGATCGTCCACCATGGACATGTTCTCCTCTCCGCGCGACATAAGGTCACGCAGCGGATCGAAGGGCGAGAACTCCATGGATCCCACAAGGCAAAACACTGTCATCAGATCGGGATTCGCCTCGCTAAATCCATTTATTGCCTCCGCAAGTCGCGCACACTGGCGAGCCCTTCCCCCACTTGGATCTGGAGGAATTGGCAGAACAGAATCCAACTCCGTATCGTAAACACGAGAGGAGCCGTAAAAAGTGGGGTACGTCTTGTAGCCAAACAACTGCGCACTGAGACGAATGAAAGCCCTCTGGAAGGACGCATTGCCCAGAATCACCTCATCCCGACAGGGTGTGAGGTCAGCCAGATACTGATCGGCATTTTCCTGGAAAACTCGAGCGACGAAATCTCCTTTCGTGAATCGGGGAAACGGCTGATAGCTTCGCGCCTCCAAATCTGAAATGGTTCCATTGCTGAAGTCTCCCAATACCGGCACATCGAAACGATCCGCCACTTTAACGATAATGAGAGATGAAACCAAGAGAACCATGACAATGGAAAGCACTGCGTCACGTCTGCTGGCTTTTGCCTTCATGACACTCCTTAGAACTGGAAGTAGATGAACGGGTTGTAGGAGCTGGAGACCACCGCCATGGCCGACAGCCCGAACACAGCCACAAGCGACACGTCCACCAGACCGTTCACCACCGCGAGCACGCGGGCGCGACCCGATGCCACAACGGCGCCTTCGCAAAGGGCCTGACAGGGCGGCACGGCGGTGTTGCCCTTGGCCGGCGCCGCTACGATAGAGCGGTGCATATCGCCCTCGGCCCAGGCCTCCAGCTTCTTGCGCAGATAGGGCGCCCAGGGCAGCGACCCCACGATGAAAATGGGAATGAGGGACACGTAGCTCCACGACTGCAGTTCCCACAGGGTGGAGGTGCCGAGCCAACCGTAGGCGCCGAAAAGGGCCGCTGTCCACTCGGCCACGTTCGACAGCCCCGTTACGGCGAACAGCAGCCAGCCGAAGAAGAACAGCACCACACACCAGATATGGCTCACGAAGCCAGGCAGGCGGTCGAGCAGCCTCGTAATAAAGAACTTCTCCAGCAGAATAAGCACGCCCCAGTACAGGCCCCACAGAACGAAATTCCAGGCTGCCCCGTGCCAGATGCCCGTCAGCCCCCACACGATCATGGTGTTCACGATGAAGCGCGGCACCGACACGCGGTTGCCGCCGAGGGGGATGTACACATAGTCGCGGAAGAATCCGCCCAAGGTCATATGCCAGCGGCGCCAGAACTCCGTGGCCGACCGAGCAGTGTAGGGGTAGTTGAAGTTGCGCGGGTAATCGAATCCCATCATCTTACCCATGCCAATGGCCATATCCGAATAGCCCGAGAAGTCGAAATAGATCTGGAACGTGTAGGCCGCCACGCCCGAGAAGCAGCCGATGAAACCGATGGTGGCGGCATCCTGGACAAGCAGCGAGTCGGCCAGCACGCCGGCGGTGTTGGCCAAGAGCACCTTCTTGCCAAGCCCCACGCAGAACAGGCGCAGCCCCTGGGCAAACCCAGCCAAGGTGGCACGGCGATGGTCGATCTCGTATTCGATATCGGAATAGCGCACGATGGGCCCGGCCACCAACTGGGGGAACATGGCAATATACATGCCTAGATACAGGGGGTTTTTCTGCACCTTCACCTCGCCGCGGTACACATCCACGATGTAGGTGAGCGCCTGCAAGGTGAAAAACGAGATGCCGATGGGCAGGGCTAGCTGCAGGTCGGTCAGAAACTCCTCGCCCAGGGCGGCGTTAATGTTCTGGGCGAGAAATCCCTGGTACTTCCAGAAACCGAGGATGGCCAGATTCGCCACCACGGCCACTGTCAGGAAGAACCTACGCCCCCCCC
>NZ_WAJS01000060.1 GCF_008831045.1 Adlercreutzia muris | reverse complement strand
AGAACTTTTTTCGAAATTCTTTCGGAGCCGCCCCCCCGCCCGCGGCCCTGGGGTCCGGCGGCCGCGCCTTCCCCGAGCGCGGACTGCATATGATACACCGTCCGGCGGATCGCGCAAGGGGGGATTTCAAATTTCTTGAAAAATTTTCCACCGTCGAGGATATCTGCCGCTTCGGAGCCGCATAAGACCACTATACTGGGCAGATCGTCGCAGCCACGGACAAGGATGAGCCATGAAGCACGGTCGCAACCCCAATACCAGCGCACGCCCCTTCCAATTTGGGAATGACCCCGACGGCGGTTTCAGCCGGGCCATCGTGGACGGATCGACCCCCGGCGCTCCCACGATCCCTGGCGAAGCAGAGGATGCGGTACGCCTCCCCCTTCCCGCGGTTGCGCGAGAAGCCCTCAGCATATTAGAGGGGACCGACGGTGAGGGCTGGTGCGTAGGCGGCTTTGTGCGCGACGCCCTCTTGGGGCGCGAGATCCATGATGTGGACGTTGCCACGAATCTTCCCTGGACCGTCGTGCGGAGCGCCTTTCAGGAAGCGGGATGGAAGACAGTCGAGACAGGCGCGGCCCACGGCACTATCACGGTTATCCGCGACGGGGAGCCGTTGGAAATTACCACTTACCGCTGCGACGGCACCTACAGCGATGGGCGTCATCCCGATCTAGTGACCCCGGCCGCCACCATCGAGGAAGACCTTCTGCGCCGGGATTTCACGGTCAACGCCCTTGCCTATCATCCCGAGCGCGGTCTCATCGACCCCTTCGGGGGCATAGCGGACCTTGAGGCCGGCATCATTCGCTGCGTGGGCGACCCCCTGACGCGGTTTTCGGAGGACGCCTTGCGCATTCTGAGAGCCTGCCGGTTCGCCTCGCAGCTGGGGTTCTCACTGGACGGGGCCACCTTCGATGCCATGATGGCCTCGAAACACCTGCTGCGGAAGGTGTCGGGCGAGCGCGTCTACCGCGAGCTGGAGCGCTTCATTTGCGGTGACTACGTGCGCGACGCCCTTATGACCTGCGTGGATGTGCTGGCCTTCGTGCTCCCGGAACTCGTGGCCATGAAGGACTGCCCCCAGGTGACGAAGTACCATATATATGATGTGCTGGAACACACGGCCTGGGCGGTGCAGCACACACCTCCCACCCCCATCACGCGCTGGGCAGCGCTTTTTCATGATATGGGCAAGCCGGCAGCGGCCTTCTTCGAAGTGCGCGACGGCGAGGAGGTGGAGCACTTCTACGGGCATCCCTGGATCAGCGAGCAGCTGGCCTGCGGCATCATGCACCGTCTCCCCTTTCCCGCTTGGCTACGGCGCGATGTGCCGGTGCTGGTGCGGGTGCACGACGACGTGATCCCCGCGAACGGGCGGGCCGTGCGCCGCGCTTTGGGGCGGCTTGGCGGCCGACCGGAGATGTTCGAGGCCCTGTGCGATCTGAAGCGGGCCGATGCCCTGGCCCAGGCGCCCTTCTGCGCCCCGCGGGCCGAACTGGCTGAAGAGCTGCGGCGACTGATGAGGGAAGTGCTCGCCGCCGATGAGGCGTTCTCCGTCAAGCAGCTCGCCTTGGACGGCCGCGATATCATGGCCCTGGGCGTTCCGGCCGGGCCGGAGGTGGGACGTATCCTGGACGCGTGCCTGGACGGCGTCATCGACGGCGAGGTTCCCAACGAGCCCGAGGCCCTGCGGGCCTTCGCCCGGAGCCTTGCCTAGACGAAGAGGTCGGCCAGGAGCTTTCCGGCGAACAGCACCATAACGAGCAGCATGATGGGGCGCAAGATGAGCGCCCCTTTCTTGTCGAAGAACGTGGAGCCGAGCCAGTTGCCCGCGATATTGAAGGCAGCGGCAGCAAGCCCCAGGCCGACGAGCACCTGACCGCTGGCAAGGAACACGGCGAGCGCCGCCGCATTGGTGGCCAGGTTGATGGCCTTGGTGGTGCCGGCAGCACACTTCACATCCTGGCGGCCGAGGGCCGTGAGCAACAGCATGAGAATAGTGCCGGTGCCCGGCCCGTAGAAGCCGTCGTAGACGCCCACGGCCAGGGCGATGGCACCGGTGGCCAGAAGAGCTCGGCACGGTGGCAGAGGGTGTTCGGAGAAGCGGTTCAAATCCTTGGCACGAAACACGAGCACGGCCACGGGCGGCAGGGCCGCGAGCATGAACACCATGAGTGCCGTGCTGTCGGCGAGCAGGGCCAGATTCGCCCCCACCGCCGAGCCCGCAAGACCGCACGCGACACCCACGACGACGAACCGCTTCACCATATAGCCGAAGAGCGCATAGCGCACACAGGCCACAGCGGTGCCCAGGGTGCTCGACAGCTTGTTGGTGGCGATAGCGGCATGGGCGGGAAGGCCGGCGAAGAAGTAAGCGGGCAGCGAGATGAGCCCTCCCCCGCCGGCGATGGCATCCACGAAGCCGGCGATGAGCGCCAGCGGGCACACGATGAGAAATTCCATGGAGACCCTTTCCGCCGTCCGTTCGACTAGACGAACTCCAGCCTCGTCCCTTTAACAGCCGCAGGGTGCGGGACGCCGCGGCCTCGCGGCTACCCCTCGCCCCGGCGACGACCGCCATCGCTCAGACATGAAAAGAGCCGCCCGCAGGCGGCTCGTGAGTTCTTGGTAGCTCCGACCGGATTCGAACCGGCGACCTCCGCCTTGAGAGGGCGGCGTCCTAAACCGCTAGACGACGGAGCCACATAGTGCGCTTCATAAAGCCGGGAGGGATAAACACCTCCCGGCCCGATTTCCCTGGTAGCTCCGACCGGATTCGAACCGGCGACCTCCGCCTTGAGAGGGCGGCGTCCTAAACCGCTAGACGACGGAGCCACATAGTGCTTCGCGCGATGAAAATGGCTGGGGTGGAAGGAGTCGAACCCTCACATACGGCACCAGAAACCGCTGTCCTGCCATTAGACGACACCCCAACGACAATTCTTCGCACGAACCGCTAAAGCGGTAAGCGCAGGTGATTATATTAATGATGGAGGGGCTGTCCGTCAAGACCTAATTTTCGCTTTTTTCGGAATACCCCTCAAGCGGTACGGGCGGCAGAGACAGCGCGGTCTGCCCTCGGGCGGCGTTGAGCCCTGTGGAATCGGGAGCTGTTCGCAAGCGACAGGCTATTCCTCGGGAGTGCGCCATGCGCAAGGATCGGGGGCGGACAGAGCACGGATGCCCTGGATGATGATCTCCACGCCGTGGGCGAAGGCCTCCTCGGTGTAGGCGCTTCGCACGATGCGCTGCCACAGCGGCGCCGCAGCCGCCTTCCCGTCAGCGCCGCCCCCTCCCTCTTCCCTCAGCTCGGCAGCGGAAACCCCCTTCCGCTCCGCCTCAGCCTGCAAGGCAATGGCGTTGCCGACGAATCCGGTGAGATAGGCGTCCACCATAGCCCAGGCCTGACGCAGCACCGGCTCGGGCATGCCCTGGGCCAAATGCAGGCTCACGATCTTCTCGGTATGGGCGGCCAGGCCGTTGCCGGCTGCCTGGGGGTTCACATCGATGGAGGCCACCTCGGGATGGGCCAGCTCCTCCCGGTAGATGGAGGTCATGGTGCGGCGCAGGGTGTCGTCCCAACGCTCCCCGGGAACCGGATCGGTATCCATCGTGCCCATGAACCGCTCGAGCACCGCGCAGAGAACCTCGTCGCGGGAAACGAAGTGACTGTACACCGCCATGGCCGACACGCCCAGATCGCGGCCGAGCGCGCGCATGGTGAAGGCGCCAAGGCCCTCCCGTTCGATGAGCTCGGTCGCCACCTGAACGATGTGGTCGCGCGTGAGCGCCGGGCGCTCCTTAGCGGCCGGGGCATGTCCCATGGGGGCGACTCCCTTCTCCGTCGCGTTTATCTCGTAAGGCAAGTATAGAAAAGCGGCGCGCCCGCGAGGAGCGCGCCGCCTTCTTCCCCATCTGGAATCCAGACCCCGACCCCTAGGCCGCTTGGAGCGCGGCGCCCGGGCCCTGCTCGGGGTTATGGGGCCAGCTGTGGCAGTTGTCGCACTGGTTGTCGGTGACTTCCTTGTCCCGGGCGTGGCAGTTCACGCAGGAGTTGGGGCCGCCGTGAATAGAGCCATGCGGGTTCGACAGGCCGTAGTCGGCCGTTGTGGAGGCCAGGGCGTCGTAGGAGCCGCCGTGGCAGGACAGGCACTGCTCGTCGGAGACGTACATGCCGTCGCCCGTATCGGCCATCTCGGTGCGGGCGCCGTCGGCGGCACCGTCGGTCGCGGGCTGAGTCGCCGGCGCACAGGCGGCCAGGGCCGCGCAGAGGGCCACCACACAGGCCACGCCGGCCAGCTTGATCATGTTCTTCTTCATAGGACTACTCCCCCTTCATCGCGTGCTCGGCGGCCACATAGCCGAAGGTGATGGCGCGGCCGATGGACGTTCCCGGAATATGACGCGGGTAGTTGCCCGCGAAGAAATTGCCCGAGGCGTTGCCCACGGCGTACAGGCCGCCGATGACCTTGTCATCGATGTCGAGCACCTGGCAGTCGCCGTTGATGGTAAGACCGCCCCCTGTGGCCAGCACGCAGCTGTTAGTGGTCAGGGCGAAGAAGCGCGTGCCCGTGAATGGCATCGTCGTTGCCAGGTCGCGATTGAAGTCCTCGTCCACGCCGCCGGCGAAAAATCCGTTGTAGCGCTCAATGGTGGCGGCGAGGTTGTCCCCGTCGATGCCGCAGGCGGCCCCCAGCTCCTGGGGCGTGGCGCCCTCGAAGAGCCAGCCCTTGTCCTTGAACTCTTGAATGGTGGCGTCGTCGCCCATGCCCTCCATCATGTTCTCATCGAACACCTGGAAGCAACCAGCGCCGTAGCCGGGCTGGGCGTTCTGGGCGTTGGAAACGCTTTGGAAGGGCAGGTCCTCGCGGACGAAGCGCTTGCCCTCGGGATTGATCATGAGGCCGAAGTAGATGGCGTTCCACGTGCGGGCATCGAAGAACGAGTCGGGGTTGCCCCAGCGGAAGTTCATGACCGGCTGCGGGCAGGGGTCCATCTGCGCGCCCACCTTGATACCCATGAGGTGACCGTCACCCGTCGTGCCCCAACCGGGATTCCACCAGCTCGAGGTAGCGTAATCTTCGGGACGCGTCCAGGCCTCCATCAGCTCGGGGTTGGCATCGTAGCCGCCCGTGGCCAGGATGACGCCCTTGGCGGCATTGATCTGGCCGTAGGTGCCGTCGGCGTTCTTCACGATGATGCCGGCGACTCGCTCGCCCTCGCGCACGAGCTGCACGGCCGGGGTGGAGAAGCGCAGCTGGAGGTTATCGTACTGCTTGGCCACTTCCTGCATCTCCAGGCAGACGTAGATGCCCGAGTAGCCGGAGCGCACGCCGGCATCGGGCGGCAGGCAGGGACTGTCGTAGAAGCCGAGTTCGGTATCGATGAGCTGAGTCATAGCCGGCATGCCGTTGGTGGAGGGAGCCTGCTCCACCTTGCTGATGACGAAGCCGTTGGCGCCCTTGTCGAGCATGGCCTGCCAGAAGTCGGTGGCCTCGCCGGAGCGGTCCACGTAGGTGCGAATGGGTTCAGGGCGCACGCGCCAGTAGGCAGCGCGGTACATCTCGTCAAGCAGGTGCACCTTGTTGATCTCGATACCCTCCTGGCACTTCGCGCCCACGGCGCCGAAGCACTCGAAGCAGCCGCGACCCTTGGTCATCTTCTCGACGCAGATGACATTGGCGCCCTCCTCGGCGCCCTTCAGGGCCGCCATGAGGCCGGCGATGCCAGCACCGACCACGACGATGTCGCAATCTTCCGTGGCCGCAATCTCGTCAGCGGCGATCTCGCGATCCTCGAAGCCCACCGGGCCGCGCGGGCCCGGACAGGCGGCCTTCTTCACGGGCACCCAGCCGGTCTCGCACGCGAGGCCATAGGCGCTCTCGGCCGCGGCACCCTCTTCGGCAGCCACCGCCACGCCCGCACCGCCCAGGGCAGCCATCGCGCCCGCGGCGACGCCCATGGTGCCGGCGCCGCGCAGGAAATCGCGCCGGGATACGCTTGATAACGTACAATCTCTTGCGCACTTTGACAGCAGCATAGTCTAGATACCAAAAGACACGGCTCCGGCCTTCGGTATGATTTGAGTGTCGAATTCAATCATGCTAGGAGGCTGAGCCATGTCCGAT
>NZ_WAJS01000059.1 GCF_008831045.1 Adlercreutzia muris | reverse complement strand
ACATCGTTCATTGGAATACGAGGAGACGACAGGTTAAACTGAAAGGACTGACTCCGGAGGAATTCCGAAATCAGTCCTTAGCAGCTTAGTCCTTACTAATTCGTCCAAGTTTTGGGACGCAGTTCAGAACAGCAGGTTTCCCATTTCAAGGGAGAGAGTCGCTTCAAGCCACCCCGTGGCAACCCGACCGAATATCATGCCGAAGGAGCAGGGCAAGATGGTCGCCGTGGAGGCAAAACTACGACCTGCGGAACAACTTCGCAAGCCTGAGTAAAATCCTTGACCGCCAAGCTACGGAACGGGCCCAAAATCTCCCCAACAATTCTTCCCAGAAGATCAATCTCGATGTCAAGAACAGAGGCTATTCCACCGAGTTCTCGGAGAACAAGACTGCCAGACTTTACGAAACACTGCCGTAAATTGATCCCAAAATTGCCATTGAGGTCATAAATTAGGATGATGCTAGAATACTCCTGTAGCGATGAAGTGCTGGATGCCAGCGCCCACCCAGCACAAACCCCTAGGAAGACACACCATGAAAACCATTCACGTAGTAGCAGCCATTATCGAAAAAGACGGACGCGTCCTGGCGACGCAGCGAGGATATGGCGACTTCAAGGGCGGCTGGGAGTTTCCCGGCGGCAAGGTTGAGCCGGGCGAGACGGAAGAGCAGGCCCTCGTCAGGGAAATCCACGAAGAGCTCGACGCCCGAATCGTCGTGGACCGGCACCTCTGCACGGTGGATTACGACTACGAGACCTTTCACCTCCACATGAGCTGCTACCTTTGCTCGCTTGCCGAGGAGCATATCGACTTGATCGAGCACACGCAGGCGCGATGGCTCGATGCCGCAACCATTGATTCTGTCGACTGGCTTCCCGCAGATATTTCGGTTGTAGAAGCGTTAAAGGATCAGGTGCTGTAACTCGCCAAAACCTGAACGCTAGTCGTCAAGACGGCTCGTAAGGAACTCGTAGATGTCGCCCTTAACGGGGTTTTCCAACTCGTATGCGATCTCCACTGCGCTTGTCGCGCCATCCGCCATGATGATCTCCTGGAATTCCCCCGTCGGGTGTATCTCGCCGAGAAAGTAGAACTCCGTACCGTCGTCCTTGTCCTTCAGGTTCTTCCGCACGAACAAATAGCACCGGACGCCGTTGAGACGCGCGTTGGCGAGCATCCGAATCTCGGGAGACGCGAGGGTGCGCTTGCTCTTCGAGATCGCAATGATTCGATTGTCTGAGACAAACCGATCCTCATACTGTGTCGTGATGCTGATATCGGGATCTTTCTCGTAGTTGATGAAGACCGGGAAGGTGTTGGTGTCCTTATCATGGAAGTAGCCGCCGACGTTCTGGAAGTTCGGCTGCTTCTTCCATCTCAGGAGCCGGCACGCCTCCTCGCGCGTGTATTTGCGGTTCAGCACGAAGTCCGTGTCTTTATAGGCATCGGAATAATCGCGAGCGTTCCTTGCGAGCGCAAATTCGACTAAGTCCAAAACCGCCTCACGGAACTGATCGTCCATCAGCATGGCGACGAACGCAGGAGAGGCCACGAACTGCCCGTGCTCATCCACAGCAACAGCCGGGCTGTCCTTAGAATACTCACCAGTTAAAACACGGGAGGCCGAGCGAAGCGCCTCCACTCCCATCCCGCGAGCAGAGAGGCCCTCCTTCTCGATCGTTATGTCGCCCTCAGCGAATCTTCGAATTACCTCGAGATCCACCGCGCGTTTCCCATTACCCAACTTCGTAGAGATAGCTTTGAGCATAGCGAGCTTCTTCTCGTCGAAATGGGTTGTGCAGTCCTTGTCATACTGCTGCAGAAACGCGGGGTACGAGCCGTACTTCCGAATGATCAGCATCGGGTCTATGGCTTCGTTTTTGTCGAAATCGACAAGCTTCGGCGTTCTTCCCAAAATCTGCTTCAGATGATTGAACTCACTTCGAATGAGCTTTGCCTCCGCGAACCTACCTTCCTCCAAAGCCCTGAAGATGCGCTTCTCGGAAATGCGGTCGAACGAGATGGTCGAGCAACCCGGGATGGAGGCGCTCCCCTCTTTAACTACCCTGCGCAGGTTATCTTTGTTGTAGGTGCGATCGCCGGAAAGGGCCATCGGGATAAGGAAGTTCTGCTGATAGTTGCCGATGAAATCGAGAACGAGCGTGAACTCTTTTGCGTCGTGCTTGCGCAAGCCGCGTCCGAGCTGCTGCATGAACACGACGGTCGATTCCGTTCGGCGTAGCATGATAATCTGATTCAGCGAGGGAATGTCGATGCCCTCATTGAGGATATCCACCGAGAATATGTACTGCAACTCCCCGCTTTCGAGCCGTTCAATAGCTCGGTCTCTCTCAAAATCCGGGGTCTCCCCCGAAATCGCGATGGTTCGATACCCGTGCTCGTTGAAAAGCTGCGAAAGGGTCTTCGCCTCGTCGTTGCGCGAGCAGAACACCAAGCCCCTACGATCAGCCTTGTTGACCGTGTACTCCTCTATTTTCTCGGTGACGTGTTTTACCCGCTCCTCCGAGGTCAGCTGGCCGAACAAGGCGAAATCGTCCGCCTCCTCGTCTTCTATCGCCAAATCCGCAATACCGAAGTAGTGGAAGGGCACCAGCATGTTCTCGTTGAGGGCATCTTGAAGGGTAATGCGGTATGCGATTACGTGATTGAAGAGGCGGTAGACATCGTAGCCATCGGTACGTGTCGGCGTTGCGGTCATGCCCAAGAAGAATTTGGGTCGGAAATACTCCAAAATGTCGCGGTAGCTGCGCGCGCCTGTTCGATGCGCCTCGTCGATCACGATATAGTCGTATTCGCAAGGATCGAAGTCACGCAGATGCTTCGAGAGCGCCCCGACCATGGCGAACCCGCACGTTTTGGAGCGGAAGTCCGGATCCTCGCCATAGACCCCATACGTGTAGCTGCCGCCCAGCACGCGACGGTAGCTTTCTGCAGACGCCTTCAGGATCCTCTTGCGGTGGGCGATAAAGAGGACCTTACTGGGCTTGGTCTGACGAACGTCGAGCGCAGAAAGGTAAGTCTTCCCCGTGCCCGTTGCCGACACGAGCAGCGCACGGGGCTCATTCAGCTCATGCTGGACCCGCAAGGCCTCCAGAGCACGCTCTTGCATAGCGTTCGGAACGATCCCCTGCGGCGCATCGGCGGCCACGCCGGCTTTGGCCTCTTTCAGCGCAAAGGCCTTGAGCCTCTTGGCATGCTGGGCCGATTCAGGAGAGCCCTCGCCGAGATAACGTTTGTAGCCCAGAATCCACTCTCGAGTCAGTTCAACCGATTTATCATCCGCCCAAAGTCGCTCGAATTCCGCCCGCGCCGAAGCAAGCATCTCCCCGCCTTCAAAGGACCGGAAGAGGACGTTCCATTCCTTGTTGCATGTCAGAGCCGTCTGGGTCAGATTCGAGCTGCCGATGATGAACGTCGAGAGCGTCTCCCGATTGAAGAAGTACCCCTTGGCATGCAAATCTCCCTGGTAGACTCGAACATCTATAGCCGGGAACTCCAGCAGTTTCGACAGCGCCTCTGGGTCGTTGAAGTTCAGATACGTGGAAGTCAGAATACGCCCCGTCGCCCCGCGCTCCTCCAAAAGCCGGAGAGCTTCCACGAGAACCTGGATGCCGCCGGCGGTCACAAAGGCCACCGAGAAATCAAATGACGTGCAATCCGCAAGCTCGTTTTTGATTATCGAGAGCACATCGGTCGCGCTCTCCTTGTCATTCATGACGATTTTGGGAGCATACCGATCGTCGGAAGACTTCTCGGACCCAATAAAACTAGCCCGCAAACTATCCTCAAAGGCAACAACGCTATATTCGTACCGAGATTCATCAGATAGACGCACGGGGGCTCCTAGAAGCTGGATTTGTTAGGTTTCAGATTAATTGTATCCCACAAACCTCCAGCATGGCGTTGTACGCAAATCTTCTGCGAAGCTTAGCAAATTCACCCCCAACGTTTGCAGCTACCACAGTCCCATCAGACAAGCTATGCGCGCATCCACGGCATGCCAGAAATCACTATGTCAACTATCTTTACAGGAGGCAGCCAGCTACAGCCTTCATACCTCACAAAATATCATCTGCCGAGAAGCCAACGAATAATGGGAGGGCCAATCCGAATATACTTATTACTTACTAACCGGAACCATATAGCCTTTCCGCTGCAAACAAATCCACGGTCAAACCAAAACACCGCCTCCTCACCCACAACTCAGAACCGGTCACGCACGCTCGGCCTAAGTCGCATTAACTTATCTTTGGGTAGGTGTATTATCTTAACAAGGTTTGGCAGAACACGACTGGAGGCAGCCCGCCAATCGCCATCAATATCATAGATAGCCAAACGAAGAGCAACGGCGACCGCCTCCTGGAGCTAGCAGTGTTTACGATATTTGATCCAACAATTCGCGCGATCCCCCAAGACCATCTCCTTAAGCCATTTCCTCGAAGCTACAGTGACTTTATGGAAGAAATTTCTCCTGAGTCTCTTTACGAAGGACTACTTGGCTGGGGACTATTCGCCGACAAGCTCCCACCGATGTTCTCTAGCGAGTCCTTTATGGACTACTGTCGGCGCAACCCCTGCATGCCAAAAAACAGACGGAGTAACTGGATTAGATTCTCTTATATAAGAAATGTAGGTGTTAAACGTGATTTCGGCATCCCCGATCCCCTTGCGTACGAACGCCTTGTTCGACATCTTTCTACGCACTGGACAGATATCAAGAAGATACTGCATGAGAACACACGGAATCAACCTTACCGTATCAGTCGCATTCATATTCGCAAACGCAAAAATACCAAATCATTATTTAGTATGAATTATCGATGTTGGCAAATTGAGGAGTCTCCCTTACCGGCATTGTTGATAGGAAACCGCTTTACCGTCGATTGTGATATATCGCGATGCTTTCCAAGCATCTACACCCACGCCCTCGACTGGGCAGTCTTAGGAAAGGAGGTGGCGAAGCAGAACATCCACGGCAAAAAATGTCTCTGGTCGCACGAGCTTGATGCATGGACAATGAACACTACAAATGGAGAGACCCACGGACTGCTTGTCGGACCTCACGCCTCGAACCTTCTTTCTGAACTTATCCTTACTCGCATCGACAAAGCACTGTTCGACAAGAAATACCGCTTCTTACGACATATCGACGATTATCGATGCTACGTCGACAGCGAAGCACAAGCGCAAGCATTCATTCTTGATCTAGAAAATGAGCTTAACTTATTTGGGCTTTCGACCAACCAAAAGAAAACAAGAGTGAGCAAGATGCCGCTCACCTCATCTGACGACTGGGTTCGCGCGCTAAGAACCGCCTTCCCTCGCAATACCCCTCTAGACAGAGGTGATGTCGAACGGTTTATTGACTCCGCAATCTCCTCTATGCAAGAAGCTGGTAATGGCTCTACGCTCTCATACGCATTCAGCATGCTCGCCCACAGCCCCATGAATCACTGGGGCCGTCAATACTATGGTGATATTGCGCTTCATCTAGCGTATACCCAGCCCTATCTCTTACCATTTATCGAAGAACGTGTGATTAACGTTGCGAAAATTCCCGGTGAACGCATCCGAGTTTTCTCGAACCTTCTTTATCAAAAATCAATCATTGAACGCGATTATCTCTCGGCTGCCTTTGCGCTATATTATGCAATTCGCTATGGCTTTAAAATAGACGCACTCACCGACGATGATGGAATTGATTCTCTCATAAAAGCCGATGACTGCATATTGAGTGCTTGCGCTTTAGTTTACGCCCAGAGGCACCAGGATGAGAAATTGCACGAATGTTTGGCAAATCGCGCGAGAGAGCTGGTCGCAAACGAAGATGATTTTCAGCGAAACTGGCTTTTCGTCTACGAAACGTTGGCGGCAGACGACCTACCTGGCGCGTATTCTGATGGGATATGGCGCTCGATGAAACGCAACAACGTCAGTTTCGTTGACCAGGCAAGCATCGATGCGCCGCTCAACAATATCGAATCACGCGAAGATACTTTAGAAGCGCTAAAAGAGCTAACGGGGGTCGACAGCGAGGGTGAGGTCGACAGAACCGAAGAACGCACCACCAACGAACTGTGATATAAGTCATCTGCCCCTAAATATCCAAGAGTACTTTTCTCAACCGGCTCAAGACCCCTTTCGCTCAAGCGCCGCCCAGCCTTCTGCGCAAATCCCGCAAGGAGACAACAAACCGATTTTTACGACGTTTAAGCCGCGCTCGCCTTGAGCCTTCTGTATCAGCCACCAAATAACATTCCCCGCAATATAAAGCGTCGGCAACAAGACAGCTCAGAGCGAGGCTTGCCATAAGGTTTCGCAAGCAGAGACGCAAAAAGTGGTACTGTCCAGACTCTTGCGCAAATTCCAGCAGCCGGCGGTCAGCCGTCGGCATGATCACTCGCCCAGCAGCGACACGTCCAGGTACCTCCTCGATCCCCACTCGCTGTCGGCCACGTACTTGAG
>NZ_WAJS01000058.1 GCF_008831045.1 Adlercreutzia muris | reverse complement strand
GGCGGCGAGGAGGCCTCGGGCTCGCCCGCCGGGGGCTCCGCGGGCTTGCCGGGATCGGGGTCCTCGGGGCGTGAGCCAGGGCTCTCGGAGGGCACCTCGCCGTGGGCGTGGGCGATGTTGGCGGTGTCCTGTTCCAGGGCCGCCTCGCCCACGGTGCACTCGAAGGTCAGCACGGCCGCGCGCCCGCCCCACAGGTCGCCGACCGTGACGGCTATGGTGCGGCTCGCCCGGTCGTAGGCGGCGTCGGACACCTCGATGGGCTCGCCGCCGTCCAGGGCCAGGCGGATGGTGTCGGCCACGGGCTCGATGCCCGCCGGCAGCGGGTCGGACACGGCGGCGCCCATGAGGCAGCTGCCGGCGGCGCCGGCGTTCGAGAGCTCGATGGTGTAGCGCAGGCGGTCCCCCAGGTGCGTCACCTTGGCGCCCGGCGCGGTCAGGTTCTCCACGCTCTTGGACACCCGGACGTCGGGGTCGTCGGGGTTCGGGCGCGTGCCCGTGGAGGAGGCCACATTGCCCAGGTCGACGGCCGCCGGGTCGGCGAAGTCGAGCTCCCCGCGCACGGTGCACTCGAAGGACACGGTCGCCGAGGAGCCCCCGGCCACGTCCCCGACGGGCGCCGCGAGCACGGGCCGCCCGCCCGCGCCGGGGGCCGACAGCGAGAACCTCCCCACGTCGCCCGCGGCCACCGACGGCGCCTTCGAGAGCGCGCGGTCGGCGACGCCGGCGCGCGGGTTGTCGAGCCGCACCGAGCGCTCGTCCAGGGCGAGGCACGCCGGCAGCGGGTCGGTCACCACCACGTCCGTCCACAGCGACCCCTTGGCCCCGTTCGATGCCTCGATCGTGTAGCGGATGCGGTCGCCGGGCTGCGTCGGCCCGTTCGGGTGCGTGAGGTTCTCAGCCCTCTTGGCGAGCTTCGGCACAGGCGCGATGGCCGGGTCCGGCGCCACCTGCACCGGCGCCCAGGGGGCCTTCGAGTCCCCGGAGGGCTCCTCGCTGGCCAGGTAGTTCGCCGGCGCGCCCGTGGCCTGCTGGGCGGCGTCCGGCGGCAGGAAGCGGACCGACACCCGGTGCTCGCCCGCGCCCGCGGCCGCCGCGTCGAGCCCCGCGGCGGCCGCCGTCATCGAAAGCGACACGCGCGTGCGGTGGCCCGCGGCGTCGTCTCCCTCCCGCGCGGCGTTGGCGGGCAGCACGGTGCCGTCGGGCAGCGTCGCGTCCTCGAAGCGCAGCTCAACCGGGTCTCCCACGGGCTTCCCGTCCACGTACAGCTGCACGCGGCCCTCGGGCGAGGCGCAGGTGGGCTCGGTCAGGTTCGACCCGTCGGCCGCCGGCGGGGCCCCGTCCACGGTGGCGCCCCGCTCGATCACGGCCTCCACGGCCAGCGCCCGGTCGGCGCCCTCCCCGGCGCCCCACGAGGCCTTCACGTCTGCCACCCTCGAGGGGATGGCCCATATCTCGCACCACCCGAAGGCGCGGTGTCCCCAGTAGTTCTCCTTGAAGCCCTCGGTGGTGGAGTACTGCCGCGAGATCATGGTGAACTTCATGATCCCGACGTCGCTGGGCATCTTGTTGCCCGTGGACACCTCGCCGGACACGGCGTTTCCGCCCACGGCGTCGAAGCGCTGGTACTTGTAGTCGCAGGCCAGGGGGTCGTTCAGCACGCGGTCGGGGTCCTTCGGCGGGGCGATGGGCCTGGCCTTCAGGTCGTAGGCCTCGAGGGGCATCCCGTCGTAGTACTTCTTCAGGCCGGCGAGGTAGGACGGGTCCAGCTCGAACTCCTCGTAGCGCTTCAGCTTCGTGCGGTTCGGGTCCTCCGGGTCGGCGGGGCTCGCGGGGTCGCGGAACAGGGTGTCCGGCTCCACACGCGTCCCGTCCTCCCTCTCGTAGCCCAGGTCGATGGAGATCACCTTGTCCTTGGCCGACGCGGGCAGCCAGAGGTACAGCTTGCCCTCGTGGAACTGCGCGGGAGCGCCGTAGCCCTGCGGCACCCCGTCGATGCTCAGGCCCCATTTGTCTATGGTCTCGTTGCCGACCCCGTCCGAGCCGAGGTCGACGGTGATCATGAACACCTTGTCCTCTTCTCGGTACTCGCCTTCGCTGCCGTAGGCTGTGCCGCCGAACCCCTCGAAGTTGTCGGTGCCCTCGGTGCGCACCGATCCGCCGCTGATGACAACGCGCCCTTCGGTGCCTGCGGAAAAATCAGGGCGAGACCCCTCGGTGCCTGGGAGTAGGGTTCCGCCGGTAACTTTAACGAGATTGCCCTTGTTGGAGCCCCCGCCGCAGCCGGTTCCGAAGCCACTAGTGCAGTAGCCTCCGATTGAGGTGATGCAGCCGCCGTTGATGGTGATGTCCCCTGCGTTCGGCGCCCCCCACGTGCGAGAGCAGATGGCATCCGGTGTGGCATATGGGCTTGGGTCTGTCGTCAGCCAGCAGCCAGCCCCGGTGCCAGCCCCGTGGTATCCGCCATGAACTTCAATGGTGCCAGAGTTGTACGTGATAACTTCGTCGGACCCTTCTCCGCCCGCGCCGCCGCCAATGCCGGCCCCTGTGTCGGTGTTCTTGGTGCCATAGTAGGCCCGCGCGAGAATGGCTCCACCATTTATGGTGATGCGTCCGCCTGTTTCTGCCATTCCGCCGCCGATGGCCGACGCGCCGTAGCCTCCCTCAACCGTGAGCGATCCGGGCTCCTCGCTGTCCAGAGTGGTGTGCACCTCCCCTTTTTTGAGGTGTTTGCCTCCGATAAGTGTCGTCTCGTGATTGATGATACCGCCAACGGGCACCACTTCATTGCCGGCGGAATCGATATTGCGAGTTTCATCGTCGATGGTCAGGTTCGCCCCTTCTCCGCATCTGATGCCCGGTCGGTAGTTTTCATGGGAGGAAAGGGAATTGTCAGACCTGTCGCTTACGACCAGATACAGCTCTGTCCGAGTCTGCAGCTGCGTGCTGTCGGATGCCTTGGATCCGTTCTCGGTGGAGGTGCAGTCGGTGATGATGTTGAGCGGAATGGTGTGGGAGACATGCACGCCGTTCAAGGTGATGTCGGCGTGCACGCCGGGGTTCACCTGGATGCCCGTGGCGCCCGGCGCGTCCTTGCCGTGGCCGGCGGCATCCGAGAAGACGAGGGGCGCGGAGGTGAGCACCTCCACGACGTCCGACGTGCCGTAATCGGCCCCGTTGTACTGCACGGCGCCGGGCGTGTACGTGAAGTCCACGCCGTAGGCCCCGCCCTTCACGCGCAGGTCACCGCAGGTGACCCACCCCTGCGCGTCGGGGGAGGGATCGGCCGAGGCCGCGGCGGAGAGGGGCAGCCCCGCCTCGGCGAGGGCGCGCGCCACGGGGTCGGGGGTGCTGCCGGGCGCTACGTCGGGAGCGCCCGGCCGGGGAGCGGTGTCGGATTTTTCGAAAGAGGGAGAAGCGGAGCCCGCGGCATCGGTGGCTTGCGGGCGGCTGTCGGGCGGATCGCCTTCGGCCGGGGTGGTCTCGCCGGGGTCGGTAGCGTCGGCTACGGCCTCAGAAAACTCGATGGGGGGGGGTCTCCGTGATTTGGCCCTCCGGCTCGGCGAAGGCCGCCGCGGGCATCATCCCGCAGGCGAGCGCGGCCGCCAGGCCGAGGCGCAGAAGCGACCCCCGTCGCTTCTCTCTCATGTCGGATCTCCTTCTCTCGGGCGCCCTTTTGGCGCCAGGTCTGCCCGAATATACCCCTTCGCCCCGCTTTCCGCAACCCTGAGCGGCGCGGTCGGGGTAGGGGAGACGCCGTAAAGTTGAGAGGGGTGCCCCTAAAAGCTTTACACCGAGCAGCTAGGCGGGAGAAAGGTTTTGGGGAAAGAGCGGGCCAGATGCCGACGGACCTATTCTTCATACGTATACGTAATATTTTGGCTGATTCTTAAATATCTTACGTATACGTATGATACTATAGACGATACGGAACGGATTACCTATACGTAAGAAACGAGGCGTCATGGACATAAGCCGCGATCAGATCATAGCCCAGGGGGTGCGCGTGACGGAGGGGGCTGCGCTGGGGGCGGCGCTCAGGAGCCGCCGCAAGAGGCTCGGCTACACCCAGGAAGATCTTGCGGACATGCTGGGCTTCAGCCCGCGGCTGGTGGGGGAGATCGAGCGCGGCCGCGGTACGGTGGGGATCGACAAGGTGCTCGCCTTCGCGACGGCCCTGGGCGTCGACGTCGTCGCGTTCGAGAGGTGAGTGCCATGAAAGACACCGAACTCGTGGTCTACCGCGAGTACTTCGGCCGCTTCGAGGAAGTCGGCCGGGTGGCGCCCGCGGGCGGCGGAATAGGGTTCGCGTATTCCGAGAGCTATCTCCAGAGCCGTACGGCGCAGTCGATCTCCCAGGCGCTTCCCCTGCGTTCCGGGGCGTTCCCCGCCAGGGAGACCGAGTCGTTCTTCAACGGCATCCTGCCCGAGGGGAGCATGCGGCGCAGCTTGGGTCGCGCCTTTCACGCCGATATCGACGACGTGGGCGCCTTCATGGCCCGCCTGAACGACGAGTCCGCCGGGGCCCTGGTGTTCGGCAAGGGGGAGGAGCCCCTTCTGGAGGGCCGCAGCTATGCACCCGTGGGGGAGGAGGACCTCGTGCGCTTCGCCGCGCGCCCCGGGGAGTTCGCCCCGCGGGCCGCCAGCCGATCGAGGTTGTCGCTGGCGGGGGCGCAGATGAAGATCGGCCTCTTCTTCGACACCTCGTCCGGATTCTGGTTCTACCCGCAGGGAGCGGCTCCGTCCAGCCATATCGTGAAGGCGTGCGACGGCAGTTTCCCCGACCAGACGGTCAACGAGGCCATCTGCATGAGGACGGCCGCTGCGCTGGGGTTCGATGTGGCATCATGCCGCCTGATTCCCGTTGCGGGCCAGGAGCCCTTGCTTGCCGTGGAGCGGTTCGACCGCATCGACGTGGGCGATGCGTTTTTGCACCGCTTGCACCAGGAGGACTTCCTTCAGGCCTTGCCGGACTATTTCGACAAATACGAGCCCACGGACGGGAGCTATGCGAACCACTGTGCCTGGGTCGTGAACGAGGGAAGTCGCAATCCGTTCGGGGACAAGAGGCTGCTGTTCTCGCGCCTGCTTCTGGACTGGGCGATGGGGAACGCCGACAACCATCTGAAGAACCACTCGATGCTGTGGAGCGAGGACTGGTCGTCGCGGGAGTTGTCGCCGCTGTACGACCTCACGTGCACGACGATATACCCCGAGCTCGATCGGGAGATGGGGGTGTCGTTCGGTGGCTCGCGCCGCATCGACGATGTGAGGATGGAAGACGTTGCGGCAACTGCCCGGTCGTGCGGCGTCGGCGTCCGCTTTGCCCGTGACGAGCTTGAAGAGCTGATCGAGGTGTTCCCCTCGGTCCTGCGCGAGGCGGCCGGGGCCGTCGCCGAGGAGGGCTTCCCGCGGGCCGCCGAAGTGGGCGGGCGGATTGAGGAAGGCTTTCTGGGGCGACGCGACGCGTTGCGATAGGAGCTGCGAACGAGGAGGGGCCGGCGGCGCGAAGCCGCCGGCCCCTCCTGCATGCCGGGCGGATTTTTGCCTACCGCGGGCTGCGCGCCCTGCGCCGCCGCGACGCGAGCAGGGCCGCGCCGGCGGCCAGGGCGAGGGCCGCTGGCAGGAGCGCCGCTGCCGCCAGGGCGTCGCCGGTCTGGGCCAGCTTATGGGCGATGGTGGTGCGCTCCTTCTCGCGGGGCAGGTCGCCGGGCACCACGCCGCCCAGCCGGTCGACCCCCGGCGGATAGGCGGGCCCGGACGCCACCTCGCCGCGTGAGCGCTCGTAGGCGTCCCACCCCTCCGGCGGGTCGAAGGGCGCGCCCGGCTCGGGCGACTCCCCGTCGGGGTCCCACGCGCTCGGCGGCGTCCCGAGCCCCACGGCCACGTTGCCGATGTCGGCGCCCACGGCGGCCTCCGTCACCAGCGCGTCGAAGGCCAGCGTGACCCGCTGCCCGCCGTAGAGGTGCCCGCAGGCCACGGCCAGGATGCGGGTGGCCGGGTCGTAGGCGGCATCGTCCACGGCGACCTCGCTCCCGTCGGGCAGCGTCAGCCGCAGCGTGCCGGCCACGGGTTCCAGCCCCTCGGGCACGTCGTCGCGGATCACGGCGTCCATCCAACCGGTGCCCACGGCGCCGTTGGCCAGCTCGACGCGGTAGCGCACCGTGTCGCCCACGTGGGTGGTGCCGTCGTCGCGGCTCGTGTTCTCCGCTGTCTTCTCGATGGTCACGTCCCCGCGGTCGGGGTCGTCGGGGACGACGGTCGGGGGAAGGACTGGCGGCGTGGACGTCTCGGGCTCTTCCGACGGCGGCGTTGCGGGCCGGCCGGGCTCGGGGTCGGTCGGTGCGGTGCCGGGATCCTTCGAGGGGACGGACCCGTGGGCGTGGGCGACGTTCCCGTTGTCGGCGCCCGCGGCCTCGGCCCCCACGGTCGCGTCGAAGGTGAGCACGGCGCGCGAGCCGCCCCACATATCGCCGCACGTCACGGCGATGGTGCGGCTCGCGCGGTCGTAGGCCGCGTCGGGCACGGCGACGGGCGCCCCGCCGTCCACAGCCAGGCGCAGCGTGCCGGCCACGGGGTCCAGCCCCACGGGCAGCGGGTCGGACACCACGGCGCCCACGAGGCAACTGTTGGCCGCTCCGGTGTTCGCGAGGGTCACGGTGTAGCGCAGCACATCGCCGATGTGCGTGGTCCCCGCATCGGGCGCGGTGACGTTCTCCACGGTCTTGGTCAGGTCGACAACCGGGTCGGCCGGCACCACGCGGCCGGGGCCGGGCGGCGTGGCCGGGTCGGTGGGGTCGGGGTTCACGGGCAGGGGCTGCCCGGGGTTGTCGGGGTCGGGCATCGGTCTCTCCGGGTCGGCCGGGTCGGGCCGCGTGCCCGTCGCCTGGGC
>NZ_WAJS01000057.1 GCF_008831045.1 Adlercreutzia muris | reverse complement strand
CGGCCTTCGCCAGGCCCGCCAGGACGGCGGCCATGTCCGGGGCGGTGGCGCCGTCCTGGCAGGTGGTCACGCCGTGCTCCAGGTATATGCGCTGCATGTCGCCGATCATGGCGTTGAAGTCCAGGCCCAGGCGCGGCGTGGTCACCGCGTAGAAGGGGTTCATGGCCGCCGGCTCCTCGGCGTAGCCGTCCAAGTCGCCGGTGCCGTCCATGCGCCCGTAGCGGCCGCCCTCCGGGTCGGGGGTGGCGGGCGTGATGCCGGCCAGCTCCAGCAGGCGGTCGTTGGCCACGCCCATGTGGTTCGACACGTGGGTGATGAGCACGGGGACGTCGGTGGACACGGCGTTCAGGACGGACTTGTCGGGGTGGCGCTGCTCGACCAGGTTGTTCTGGTCGTAGCCGTTGCCCATGATGACCCCGTCGGGCCCGATGCGGCGCTTGGCGGCGAACTCCCTCAGCGTCTCGGTGATCTCGGCGAAGGAGGTGCACTCGGACAGGTCGGCGTACAGGAGGTACTGCAGCGCGCCGGTGAAGTGGCTGTGCGGGTCGATGAGCCCGGGCAGTACCGCCGCGCCGCCCAGGTCCACCTCCTCGGCGCCCTCGGCGCGCTTGCGGGCCTCCTCCAGGGGGCCGACGAAGGCGATGCGGCCCTCGTCGTCGACGAGCAGGGCGTCGGCGGTATCGAACTCGTCGACCATGGTGACGAAGGTGGCGTTGGTGAAAAGCCGTTTCATGGTCTTCCTTTCAGTTGTCGGATGACGGGGTGCGCAGGGGGTGTGCGAGAGGGCTTCCCCCGATAGAAGAAGCGGGTGGGTGCGCGTCCCACCCGCTTCGGTCAAGGCCGGGGTATCGTCCGGTCAGTCAGAGGGCGGCCGGCCTACATCTCGCGGTCGACCACGGGCTCGAAGGGTTGCTCGCCGGCGGTCTCCTCGACGATGGTCTCCTCTTTGCCGTCCTCATCCTTCTTGAAGATGGTGATCCAGCGGGTGGACAGCAGGCCCAGCAAGATCAGCACGGCGGCCACCACGTAGGAGGTGATGGTGGACTGGATGCGGGCGTCGGAGTTCAACTGCACGAGCTCGGCACGCTGGGCATCGTCCATGGGGATGTCGGCGATGGTGGCCTCGAACTGGGCGTCGCCCATGAGCGAGATGTTGCGCTCGGCCACGGCCTGCTGCACCTCGGGGGTGATGACGGGGCTCTCGGCCATGGCGTTGTCGATGTTGGCGGTGATGCCGAACAGGAGCACCGCGCCGATGGCGGCCACGCCGATGGCCTGGCCCACGTTGCGCATGGTGGTCTGGATGCCGCCGGACTGGGAGGCGTCGCGCTCGTTCACGGCCAGGGCCACGATGTTGTTGGCCTGGGCGGACACGATACCGGCGCCGGCGCCGGCCACGGCCAGGCCGACCCACATGAGGCCGTTGACTTCAGAGCCGTGCAGCGAGAGGGCCATGGGGATGAAGGCGGCGGCCATCACGATGTAGCCGAGCTGGATGACGCGGCGCGGGTTGGCGTTCGGCATGAACTTCGGGATGCCGAGCGAGAAGATGAACGTGGGGATGCCCACGGCCAGCGCCATGACGCCCATGAGCACCGGCGACCAGCCGGCCACCAGCTGCAGGTAGGGCGAGAGCAGGATGGCCTGGACGCCCATGAAGAAGAAGGTGATGGCGCTCGCCACGAGGCCGGCGCGCACCTGGGGGGTCTTCAGGAAGGACTGGGGCAAAAGCGCGATCCCGTTCTTCTCCTCCACGCGCTTTTCCACCGGCACCAGGATGACCAGCAGGATCAGGCCGAGGGCGGCCATGGGCAGGGCCGGCGAGATGCCGAAGATGGTGAAGGGGCACTCAGCGAAGGGCTCGATGAGGCCCCAGGCGGAGATGCGGGACAGGCCCACGAGGAACAGGAACAGGCCCACGGCGGCGATGCCGGTGCCGAGCCCGTCGAACTTCAGCTTCTCAGCGGGCTTCTCGATGGCCGGCAGCTTGAAGGACAAGAGCAGCACCAGGGCGAAGTACACGGCCAGCACGCCGAAGGTGACGCGGAAGCCGCCGAACTGCATCACGATGCCCAGGATCAGCGGCAGGAAGGCCGACAGGCCCGAGGCGGCGCCGATGCAGCCGAAGGCCAGCACGCGGTTCTTGCCGTGGTAGATGAAGGGGATAAGGCCCAGCACCGAGGGGATCATGAAGCTGGCGCCGAAGCCGACGAGAATGCGGCCCCCCCAGATGAACACGGTCATGTTCGGCGACAGCGCCATGACCAGCTCGCCCGCGGCGCACAGAATGGCGCCCAGGCGGAAGTTAGTGCGCCAGCCGATGATGGTGCCCACCAGACCGCCCGCCACCATGAAGGCGCCGGCCATGAGCGAGTACACCATGTTCGCCAGCTGGATGTCGGGGGTGGTGGCGCCCAGCACGTCGACCAGCTGCTGGTTGGCGAGGCCGAGCGCGCCGTTGTCGCCCGAGGTTCCCATCTGCGCCAGAATCAGCACGATAATGGGCAGTACCAGGAACTTCTCGACACCTCCCTCGGGATGTGCCGCTTTTGTCTTCGCCATTGTTCCTCCTTAAAACTTGGATGGGATGCCTACACCGAAGAGGGTAGTCTCGCAAGGGCCCTCCGTAACTCGGCGGCGATCATTGTAGGGAGATTGCTCCCTTTCCGAATGGGAAACGTTTTCCGCAGCAACGGAAATGGTTTATGCGCAGAAAGGGAACACCGGTTCCTATAATGCTCCCCGTCACATCGCCGCGTCCCTGCGGGACCGGCTGCGCGGAGGAAGCCGCGGGCTCGTCGTAAAGCCCCGCTCCGCGCCGAGAGCATCGCAAGAAGAAAGGAACGCTCACCTATGGCAAAGTCCCCCAAGGCCCCCCTGTCCTTCACGTCCTACGCGCTGAACAAGTGCCTCATCGGCTATGGCGTGGTGAACGGCATCATCAACGCCGCCATCTTCGCCGGCCTGCACGCCGCCGCCGAGGGCGCCACCTTCGACATGGGCGCCGTCGTGTCCGATCTGTCCTTCACCGGTCTTCTGCTGGGCATGCTGCTGTTCGCCTGCGTGGTGCCGCTCACCCGCATGGACCTGCGCAAGAACGTCTTCAAGCTGCCGGCTGGCGGTGCGGGCGCCTTCCCGCTCGCGTCCGGCTCCTACGCCGTGTCTATCCTCGTGGTAGGCGCTCTGGCCTGCGTGTTCATGACCGGCATCGGCGCCCTGCTCTCCCTGGCGCTGCCCGCCGGCGGTGCCACGGTCACCGGCATGATGATCCTGAAGGGCCTCGTGTGTGCCTGCGGCGGCGCGGTGGCCGGCTACTTCACCATCAGCTTCGTGGTGCGCGGCCAGCAGAGGGCCGATGCCGTGGCCGAGGCCATGGCCGCCAAGACCGCCGAGATCAGCGCCTAAGGCACCGGCTGCATTGCGCCTGTTGCCGCCGGCGGCGCGGTCGGGCGGCTTTCCGGCGGTCGCACCGCTCAAAAGAGTCTTCGGAAAGAGAGAACCCGCGGGCAGTCCCCGCGGGTTCTCTCTTTTCCCGTCTCATGGGGCGCGGGCGAGATCACCTCCCGGCGGCCGTCTCCACGAGGTGGCGCGTGCCGATGAGGCTGAGGGCCATGACGGCGCCGAGCAGGCCGAAGGTAAGGCGCAGGGCGTCGGCCTGGGCTTGGCTGTGGATAGCGGCGAGTGCGGCGCCGTCGGCGGGGGCGGCTCCCCACGTCGCCGCCAGCTCGGCGAAGGCCTCGGGGCCCATGAGGGTGCTGCCCTGCTCGGCAGCGGTGCGCACCAGATCGCCGGCTATCGACGCCTCGGCGGCACCGCTTGCGAACAGCGTTGCCATGGCGAGCAGCAGGCAGGTGCCGCCCACGGCGGTGCCGAGGGCCAGGCCGATGTTGCGGGCGGCCCCCTGGATGCCCCCGGACTGCTCGGCATCGCGGCCGCGTACGGCCGAGGCCACGGCGTTGTTGGCCTGGGAGTTGACGGCCCCCACGCCGATGCCGCCCAGCATCGTGCCGGCGAACAGGGCAGCACCGACCGCCTCCTGCTCCACGCCGAGGGCCATGAGGAGGCAGGCGGCGACAATGGCGGCAAGGCCGATGCGGATGATGAGGCGCGACGAGAGGCGCGGTGCCAGCTTCGGCAGAAACGTCGCCAGGCAGAACATGGGGATGCCCGACAGCAGCGACAGCATGCCGCTTTGCATGGCGGAGAAGCCGGCCACGAGCATCAGGTAGGGAGTGATGAGGATTCCCTGGGCACCCATGAAGAAGAACGGCATCGCCACGGCGAGAAGTCCCGAGCGCACCGCCGGCGAGGCGAGGTAGGATCGCGGGATGAGGGCCCCGCCGGCTGCTTCGGCCGCCCGCTCGATGGGAACGAGAAGGGCGAGCAGCAACAGCCCTGCTGCCATGAGGGGCAGCGCCGGCGAGAGGCCCGCCACGGTGAAGGGGCAGCCGGCCATGGGGAAGACCACGCCCCAGGTGGACAGCCGCGAGGTGCCGAGCAGGAAGAGGGTGAGGCCCGCGGCGGCAACGGCCATGCCGGCGACGTCGAAGCGCTTGCGCCCCGCCTGCGGGGCACTTGCGGGCAGCAGCGCGGTTGTTCCCAGAACGAGGGCGAAATAGGCGGCCAGCACGGCGAAGGTGACGCGGAAGCCCGCGGCGTCCATGATGGCGCCTAAGACGATGGGGGAGAGGGTGGACAGGGCCGCCGCGCCGGCAATGGCCCCGAAGGCCACCGCGCGCCGCCTCCCCTCGTAGAGGGCCGCCACCAGTCCGAGCACCGAGGGGGTCACCAGACACGCCCCGACCCCCATGAGCGCCCGGCCGCCCCAGGTGAGCACTGCGATGTGAAAAGCGCAGGCTGCCACGACCTCGCCCAGGACGGCTAGGGCCAGCCCGATGCGCATGGTGCGCCGCAGCCCGATGGTAACGCCGATGAGGCCGCCGGCGATCATGAAGGCCCCGGCGATGAGGGAGAACACCGTGGTGGCCATCTGGATGTCGCCCAGGGTGGCGCCGAGCTCGGCGGTGAGGCTGCCCACGGCGATGTTCATGGCGGCGTTGTCGCTGGAGGTGCCGATCTGAGCCAAGACGAGCACGGCCAGGGGCGCCCAGCTCCCCGTGCCCGGCTCGCGCCCGCCGGCCCCCTCGCTGCGGCGGCGCGCGGTTGCGCGAGACGTTTCTGCGGCGGGGTTCGTGGACGTCATAGGGCCCTCCAAACTGATGGCGCGAACACGGGAAACTGAGGGGATTGTAGGTCTGTCCCGGTCGGCGGCGGGGCACATCTCTTGCCGCAGATGCGGTAAAAACAGTGGTACGCAGGGGGTTTGCCGTAACTGCGGCAATTTGTCTGGCCTCTGCGGCCCGTGCGGCCAAGGGGAATTCAGTACACTATTGCCGAGTGAATCGCTCAGCTTATTCCCGGGACCACGAGGGGGAGTCCATGAACGCCAGACAGGGATCGTTGCTCCGCGCGCTGCTCAACGAGGCCGAGTACAAGACCTGCGCCTGGTACGCCCATCTGCTCGGCTGCTCCGAGAAGACGGTGCGCACGGACGTGAAGGCCATCGACGGGTTCCTCCGCCACGAGGGCTTCGCGTCCTGTGTCTCACGGCGGCGAGGGTCGGGGCTGCGCCTCGTGCTGGCCGCCCATGAGGCGAACCGCCTCTCGCGTCTGCTCGACGAGAGCGAGGCTGCCATGCATCCGCGCTTCGAGCGCCTCTGCCGGGAGTTGGTGGTGCTCACCTGTACGCCGGGACCCCATACCGTGGAATCCCTCACGCGGGCGGTCTTCACGAACAAGCAGCAGATGCAGAGCGATCTGCACTGGTGGCAGCGGGTGCTCGTGGGCCGGGGGCTGGCGGTGCGCACCGGCCGGCGCATCGAGTTCGTCGGGGCCGAGTGGACTCAGCGGGGCTTTCTCATGTCGGTGCTGTTCTCCTTCCCGCCCCAGGCCGTGCGCCGCCGCATCGAGCCGCTGCTCTTGGACGCGGCCTCCGGCTGCGACCAGCGGTTCTTCGATCGCTGCATCGAGGAGGTCCAGGACAACCTCGGCTTCACCCTCTCCAGCAACGCCCGCTGGCAGCTCGGCGTCTACCTGCGCATCATGGTGGCGCGCATCCAAATGGGCCACGTCATCGCCGACCGGCCCCTTACCGGCGAGCTGTCCGGGTTCTTCGCGAGCCTGGGGAATCGCCTCTCGCGCCACTTCGGTATCGCGGTGAACGAGGCCGAGATGGGCCTGCTCCAAGATATGGCGAACTGCTGCACGTGGCAGTGGAGCGCCGAGCTTATGGAGCGCTACGAGCCCAACGACCGGGCCCGGGCCATGGCTGCCGACATCGCCGCCGCCTGCGAGGCCGCCTTCGGGGAGCCGGTGCCCGCCTCCCTCATTCGTCCGCTGGGCATTCTCGTGGAGAGCGGGTTGACCCGGCGCGCTTGCGGGCTGGTGGTGCAGAACCCCAACGAGCTGGCCGTGAAATACGATTCCATGGACGGCATGTGCCTGCTGTCCTCGGTGCTGTGCGAGGTGCCCGCGCTCGTGGAGGCACGGCTGCACACGTCGGACTACACGCGCTTGGTGCTGGTGCTGGTCGAGTACTTGGAGCGGGTGGGGAGCCTGCGGCACTACCGCGTGGGACTGGTGGTGAACAGCGGCATCGACTTGGCCCTGTGGGGCCGCTACCGCATTGAGAAGCTGTCGAGCCGCGTGCAGGTGGTGGACGTCATCGCCGAGAACGAGGTGCTCTCGGCCTGCGCGAGACCCTCCTCGCCCTTGCTCGATCGCTTCGACTTCCTCGTGTCCTTCGAGCCTCTGCCCGTGGATTTTCCCAGCGTGACCATATCGAGCCTCGTGGACGAGCGTGATTTGGAGCGCATCGTGGAGGCCATTCCCCTGTGGCGCCGCGGCCGCGAGGCGCAGGTGCCCTGCGAGCGGGTGCGCCTTACGGTGCCCGCGACCCCGAGCGCTCTGCTGCCGACGGTCCATCGCGATCTGGTCGCGAGCGGCGCGGTGTCCCTCGGCCTCGAGCGCTTCCGGTGGCTCGTGCGCACGTTGGGCTTCATTCGCGAGCGCAGCCTCGTGCTCGCCTGGTGCGGCGAGGGGGTCGAGCGCACCGCGGTGCACCTCTACGACTTGGACGGGGGGCCGCAGCTGGCGGGGAAGCGCTGCGCCCAGGTGGCGCTGCTGCTCGTGCATCCCGACGATCGAGGGGATCTGACGCCGCTGACGGAGCGCTTCAAGCGTCTCTTGGAGTCCCAGGGCGCCGATGGGGCGGAAGCGGCCGAGGACGATTTCTTCCCCGGCTTTCCCGAGCTGCGGGGCGCGTTCTAGGGAAGGAAACGGCCGGCCGCCCCTTCAGGGGAGCAGCCGGCCGCAGGAATGGGGCGGAGGGGTTCTTATGCCTCGTCGCGCCGGTAGATCACCGCGCCTTCCTTGATGGTGACGAGCACCTTGATCTCGCGGATCTCGCGCGGGTCCACGGCCAGCGGGTTGCGGTCGAGCACCACGAGGTCGGCCAGCTTGCCCGCCTCCAGGGTGCCCTTCAGGTCCTCCTCGCCGTACTGGTAGGCGCCGTTGAAGGTGATGGCGCGCATGGCCTGATACGGCGTCACCTTCTGGTCCTCGTCAAGCTGCGCGCCGGCCTTGGTGACGCGGTTCACGGCGCACCAGGCGGCCTCCAGCAGGTTCGGGCGCAGCACCGGCGTGTCGGTGTGCAGCGTGAAGGGCAGGCCCGCCC
>NZ_WAJS01000056.1 GCF_008831045.1 Adlercreutzia muris | reverse complement strand
ACGGGAGGCGGCCACACAGGCCGCCTGCTCGGCCACGGCCCGAGCATCGTCCTCGGCCCGGCCGGCCGGGCCGAGGACGATGCTCGGGCCGTGGCCGAGCAGGCGGCCTGTGTGGCCGCCTCCCGTCGCGCGCCGGCCGGGTCCCGTTTCGGCTTTGTCGGTGTTGGCGGCTTTTCGGCCCGCTTTCGCACTCCGGCCGCCGAGCGCATCGAGCTCGGCCGGGGTCGGGCCGAGGCGGTCCTCGAGCGCTTCGACGCGCCCCCTTGCGAGCCGGCGGTCATCGCCGTGGCCAACCCGGCCGGAGGCACCGAGCTTTCCGTGGAGGTGAACGACGCCGCCTCGGCCCAGTTCGCGAGCCGGCTGCGCAAGGTGGCTCGGGAACGGCGCAAGTGGGCCGCGCGCGAGGGCGTTGCCTGCTACCGCCTCTACGACGGTGATCTGCCCGAGTACGCCTGCGCCATCGACCTGTACGAGGGCGCCGGCGATGCCGAGGGCATTCTCTACGCCCACGTGGCCGAGTACGCCCCGCCCAAATCGGTGAACCCGGATGTGGCCCGGGCCCGTTTCGAGGACGTGCTCGCCATTGTGCCGGCGGTGCTCGGCATCCGTCCCGACCACGTGTTCTCCAAGGCGCGCCTGCGGGCCCGCGGCGGCGGCCAGTACCGTGACGCCGGCGGCCGCAGTTACGTGACCCATACGAGCGAGGACGGCCTTGTCTGCGAGATCGATCTGGGCGGCTACCTGGATACCGGCATCTTCCTCGACCATCGCACGACCCGCGAGATGGTGGGGAAGATGGCTGCGGGCAAGCGTTTCCTGAACCTGTTCGCCTATACCGGCGTGGCCACGCTGCACGCGGCGGCGGCCGGGGCCGCGTCTACCACCACGGTGGACCTCTCCCAGACCTATCTGGATTGGGCTGCCCGCAACCTGGAGGCCAACGGCTTTGCGGCCGAGGGAGACGCCCGCGTGGAAGGAGGCCGGGCCGGCAAGGGGAGAGGCGGTCGGAAAGCGGCCTCCCGCGGCCAGGGCTCCCACGAGCTCGTGCGCGCTGACGTGGTGCGCTGGGTCCAGGAGGCCCGCCGCGGGCGGCGCACCTGGGATCTCATCTTCGTGGATCCGCCCACGTTCTCCAACTCCAAGGCCATGGGGCGGCGCACCTGGGATGTGCAGCGCGATCACGCCGAGCTGCTTATCGGCGTCTCGCGGCTGCTGGCGAAAGACGGCTTGGCGGTGTTCTCCTGCAACCTGCGCAGCTTCAAGCCCGACCGCGAGGCCCTGGCCAAGTGCGGCGTGGCCATTGAGGACATCACGGCGAGCACCATACCCCACGATTTCGAGCGCAATCCCCGCATCCACCACTGCTATCTGGTGCGAAGGGCCGTCTCGGCGGAAGCGGAGGCCGATGCCTGAGGCCGGGCCGTCTCGACGGAAGCGGGGGGGGGCGATGCCCGGGGTCGGACCTGACCGATGACGGAAGTGGTGAGGGCCGGCGCTTGGGGCCGTCTGGTTGCCGATGAGAACTATTTTCGCCATCGACCAAAAAAGTTCTTGCAAACCCGAGGCGCTTCGGTATAATTCTATCTTGCGCTGAGGGCGAGAAGCCCCGCCGATATTCCTCGGTAGCTCAACGGCAGAGCATTCGGCTGTTAACCGAAGGGTTGTAGGTTCGAATCCTACCCGGGGAGCCATGATTGTTCAGAACCCTCCTCCTGGAGGGTTCTTTCTTTTCCCCTGCCGCCCTGCTTCGTGCGATCCGCGTGGATTCCCGTCCCCGAACAGGCGTATCCCAAATACGGTAATTGGCCGTTGTCCCCTTGTCGGGGCGGGTCTTTTGCTATCATGGAACGGCGCGGCGAAGATGCTTCGTCGCGAGTTCGGCAATGCGGGCGTGGCGGAATTGGCAGACGCGCCAGATTTAGGTTCTGGTGGGCAACCCCCGTGAAGGTTCAAGTCCTTTCGCCCGCACCATTTTTGCTTTCCGGCCCTCGGCCGGGCAGCCGGGACGCGCGCCGGAGGCGGCGTGCGCGAAGAAAAAGGAGAATCACCTTGGCAGTCCCCGCAGTATTCAGGAAGTACAACGAGATTAGCCTCATCAAGCGTATTCTCGTTGGCCTCGTTATCGGCATTGTTCTGGCGCTGCTCATTCCCAACGTGCAGCCCTGGACCGATGTCATCACGCTTTTGGGCTCGCTGTTCGTGGGCGCTCTGAAAGCCGTGGCGCCCGTCCTCGTGTTCTTCTTGGTCATCAGCGCCCTGTGCAACGCTGAGGGCGCCGGTACCATGAAGACCGTCGTCGTTCTCTACGTGATAAGCACCCTCGTGGCCGCCATCGTGGCCCTCATCGGCAGCGAGCTGTTCCCCTCCGTCCTCACCCTGGACACCTCTTCCATGGTGGAGCAGGCCGCTCCCGAGGGCATCGGGGAAGTGCTCACCACTCTGCTCATGAACATCGTGGCGAATCCGGTCGACGCGCTCATGAACGCCAACTACGTGGGCATCCTCGCCTGGGCCGTGGTCCTCGGCATCGCCCTGCGCGCCGCCGGCGAGCGCACCAAGGAAGTGTTCACCGCCATCTCCGACGCCGTGTCCAAGGCCGTGCGCTGGGTCATCAACCTGGCCCCCTTCGGTATCCTCGGCCTTGTGTACGCCTCGGTCAGCACCTCCGGCACCGACATCTTCTTCGAGTACGGCCACCTCATCCTGGTGCTTGTGGCCTGCATGCTCGTTATCGCGCTCATCACCAACCCGCTCATCGTGTGGGCGTGCACCCGCAAGAACCCTTATCCGCTCGTGCTGCGCTGCCTGAAGGACTCGGGCCTCACCGCGTTTTTCACCCGCAGCTCGGCGGCGAACATCCCCGTGAACATGGAGCTGTGCCGCAAGCTCGGCCTGAACAAGGACAACTACTCGGTGTCCATCCCGCTGGGGGCCACCATCAACATGGCCGGCGCCGCCGTCACCATCACGGTGATGACCATGGCCGCCTGCCAGACCATCAACCTGACCGTCGATCCGGTGACCGCGCTCATCCTCTGCGTGCTGGCCGCCGTGTCCGCCTGCGGCGCCTCCGGTGTGGCCGGCGGCTCGCTGCTGCTCATCCCCATGTGCTGCGCCCTGTTCGGCATCACCAACGACATCGCCATGCAGGTGGTGGGCATCGGCTTCATCATCGGCGTCATCCAGGATTCCTGCGAGACCGGTCTGAACTCCTCTTCCGACGTGGTGTTCACGGCTACTGCCGAGTACCGCCAGCTCATCAAGGAGGGCAAGGAAGTGCGCCTCGGCCAGGACGCCTATTCCGCCGACGAGCTCGCCTAGTTCCGCCGACGACATATGGTCCAAGCCCAAGGGAATCTGCTGAGGCAGGTTCCCTTTTTGTGTGTCGAGGCATGGGGGCGCCCGCCCGGCGCTCACGGCTTTGGCGGAGCGTGCGGCCCCTCTCTTCCGCGGGGCTAGGAGCGGGTGGTGCTCTCGGCCCGCTCGGTTCCCAGGGTCTTTCCGGGGCTCTCGGGAACGGCGGTCTCCACGAGGTTGCGCGTGGTCAGCAAACTGAGGAGCACCACGCAGCCGAGGGCGCCGAAGGTGAGGCGCATGGCATTGGATTGCGCGGCCGACTTCGCCTCCACAAGCTTGGCGGCCTGGTCCTCGCTCGCGCCCCACTGGGCGGTGAGCTCGTCGAAGGCATCGTCGGCCATGAGGGTGGAGGCCCGGTCGGTGGCTGCGGCCATGAGGTCGTGCTGCACGCCGCCCTCGGCGGCGAGGGTGGTGAAGCCGCCGGCCATGGTGAGCAGAAGGCACGTGCCCGCGAGCGCGGTGCCGAGGGCCAGGCCGATGGAGCGGGCCGCCCCCTGGATGCCGCCGGACTGCTCGGCCTCCTCGCGGCTCACCGAGCAGGCCACGGCGTTGTTAGCCTGGGAGTTCACGGCGCCTACGCCGAAGCCGCCGAGCGCCATGCCCAAGAACAGCGGCAGCGCCACCCCGTGCTGCTGCACGCCGAGGGCCATGAGGCCGCAGGCGCAGGCGAGAGCGACGAACCCGGCGCGGATGATGAACCGCGAGGACAGATGCGGTGCCAGCTTGGGTAGGAAGGTGGCCAGAAGGAACATCGGAATGCCCGAGAGCAGTGACAGGAGGCCCGTCTGCAGGGCCGTGAATCCGGTGACGAGCTGCAGGTAGGGCGTGGCCAAGATGCCCACGGCGCCCATGTAGAAGAACGGTACGAACACCGCGGCCAGGCCGGCGCGCACCCCCTTCGAGGTGACGAAGACCGTGGGAATGAGCGGGTTGCCCCGGCGCTCGGCCCGGCGCTCGGTGGGCACGAGCAGGCCGAGCAGCAGAAGCCCCGCCACGATGGCCGGCAGGGTGGGGGCCATGCCGAACACGGTGAAGGGGCACATCTTCTGCGGGGCGAGGATGCCCCAGTCCGACAGGTGCGACACGCCGAGCAGCGCGAGCCCCAGGCCGAGCGCGGCCACGGCAGTGCCGGCCACGTCGAAGCGGGCGTGCCTGCCGGCCGGCGGGGTGGCCGGCACGAGACGCGTGCAGCACAGCACGATGGCGAAGCAGGCGGCCATGATGGCGAAGGTGAGGCGGAAGCCGGCTTGGTCCATGACCGCGCCCAAGGCCAAAGGAGACAGGGTGGAAAGCGCCGCCGCTCCGGCAATGGTGCCGAAGGCGATGGCCCGTTGGCGTCCCTGGTACAGCGCGGCCACCAGACCCAGCACGGCCGGGGTCACCAGGCATGCGCCGAGCGCCATGACGACGCGGCCGCCCCAGGTGAACACGGCGATGTTGGGAGACAGCGTGGCGATGAGCTCGCCGACGAGCGCCATGGAAAGCCCTGCGGCCAGCCCCCGGCGCAGCCCGATGGTGACGCCCACCAGGCCGCCGGCGATCATGAAGGCGCCGGCAATGAGCGAGAACAGGGCCGTGGCCACCTGGATGTCGTCGAGGGTGGCCCCGAGCGACCCCACGAGGCTCGCCGTGGCCAGGTTCATGGCCGCGCTGTCGCTGGAGGTGCCGATCTGGGCCAGGGCCAGCACGGCCAGGGGCCCGTAGCTTGCCTGCGGGATCGTTGCGGGCCGCTGGTCGCTGCGATCAGCGGCGAGAGCCATAGTCGCCATAGTGAACCTCTCAACCGGTTGCGGACTCGCGAGTTGCGAAACCCAATATCTTGCCCGTTTCACTCAGAGATTTTCCCCCAAGGGACGGTGCGGGCGGCCGTGTCCCGGGGAATCTCTTCCAACTGTTGCCATCTTGCCACGGTATCGTCGCCCTCGGCGCCGCCGGCGGGGCTACACTGGTTCTGTGAGCGATTCGCTCAGGTACCACCGAGCAGAGGAGGGGCCATGAACAGCAGGCAGGGGGCGCTTCTGCGGGCGCTGCTCGATGCCGGCGACTACAAGACGTCCGCCGACTTCGGTCGCGAGCTCGGCTGCTCGGACCGCACGGTGCGCAGCGATGTGAAGGCGCTCAACGCGTTTCTCGAGCACGAGGGCTTCGCCACGCGGGTCGGCCGTCAGCGGGGCGCCGGGTTGCGCCTTGGGCTCGCGGTCGGCGAGGAGAACCGGCTGGTGCGTCTCCTCGGCGAGAGCGAGGCCGAGATGCACCCGCGCTACGAGCGCCTGTGCCAGGAGATGATCGCCCTTACCTGCTGTCCCGGCCCCCATAGCGCCGACAGCCTCGCCCGACGCCTGTTCCGCAACAAGCAGCAGATCCAGGCCGACCTGCACTGGTGGGAAGGGGTGCTTGCCGTGAGCGGCCTGAGGCTGTCGGCGGGGCGGACCGTCGCCGTGGAGGGACCGGAGTGGACCATCCGCGGCTTCGTCATGTCCATGCTGTTCTCCTTCCCGGCCCAGGCCGTGCGTCGCCGCATCATTCCCTCGCTGCTCGGCACCATGGACCCCTACGACCGGCAGTTCCTCGAGCGCTGCATCGACGAGATGGAGCGCGATCTGGGCTTCGAGTTCTCCAGCAACGCCCAGTGGCAGTTCAGCGTCTACCTCTGCATCATGGTCACGCGCATCAAGCTCGGCTGCGGCCTGCGCCATTGGCGCGACGACGGGGAACCGACCCAGTTCTTCGCCTATCTGCGCCGCCGCCTGGAGCGCCACTTCTCCATCGCCGTGAGCGAGGCGGAGATGGGGCTTCTGCGCGACATGGCGAACTGCTGCACCTGGCAGTGGAGCCTGGCGGCCATGGAGGCCTACGAGCCGAGCGAGCGGGCCCGGGCCATCGTGGATGACATCGCGGCCGCGCTGGAGGGGGCCTTTGGCGCGCCCTTGCCCGAGGATATGGGCAAGCCCCTGGCCATTCTGCTGGAGAGCGGCCTGGCCCGGCGCTCCTGCGAGCTTCTGGCCCCGAACCCCAACGAGAGCGCCGTGAAGTACGAGGCCATGGACGGCGCGCTGCTTTTGTCCTCGGTGCTGTGCGAGGTGCCCTCGCTCGTGGAGGCGGCCCTGTTCAGCCCCGATTACGCCCGGCTCGTTCTCGTGCTGTTGGATTACCTGGAGGCCACCGGGGCCATGCGCTGCTATCGGGTGGGGCTGGTGGTGAACTGCGGCATCGATCTGGCCCTGTGGGGCGCGCACCGCATGGAGAAGCTCTCCTCGCGCCTGTCGGTGGCAGATGTGTTGACGGAAAACGAGGTGCTCGCCGCAACCGCGGCGCCTACCTGCCGCCTGCACGAGCGCTTCGACTTCCTCGTGGCCTTCGAGCCTTTGGATGTGGACTTCCCCAGCGTGACCATCTCGCCTGCCGTGAGCCGCAGCGACATCGATCACATCATCGCCTCGGTGCCCCTGTGGCATCGGGGCCGCGAGGTGCGCGCCCCGTGGGAGCGCCAGGTCCTGCGCTGCCAGTCCGCGCCCGACAGCCTCCTTCGCGGCCTGTACCGCGCGCTTTCGGACGATGGGCTCATCGCCATGGACTTCGATCGCTTCTCGTGGCTTTTCTGGACGCTCTCCCTCGTGCGGGATCGCACCCTCGTGTTCGCCTGGTGCGGCTCGGGCGTCGCCTCCACGGCCATTCGCATCTACCAGTTGGAAGAGGAAGCACGCAACGAGGCTGTCGGCTGCACCATGGCGGCGGTGCTCGTCGTGGCCGAGGCCGATCGGGGCGACCTCATGCCCCTCACGCAGCGGTTCAAGCGCCTCGTGGAGGACTATGCCGATACCTCCGATCTTGTGAGCGACGACGGTTTCTTCGTCGGTTTCCCCGAATAGGAGAACCGTCGCGCATGCTCGGTGGCCGAGCGACCGAGCATGCGCCCCTTCCCGCTGCCCCCTACGGCCGCACCGCTTCGCATTCCCGGCATCCGCCCGGCCGAACCGCCGCGCATTCGTCGCGATTGCTCGGTCGGTTCGCAGCCTGTTCCCGCACTGCGTTCGGCGCATCAAAAAGGGGAGGCCGCGAAGGCCTCCCCTGAGTCGTACCCGGCCGGCGGGCGGAAGCGTGCGGGCCTACTGGCCGTCGCGCTCGTAGAGGGTCTCGCCCTCCTTGATGGTGGCGAGCACCTTGATGTCGCGGATCTCGCGCGGGTCCACGGCGAGCGGGTTGCGGTCGAGCACCACGAGGTCGGCCAGCTTGCCCGCCTCCAGGGTGCCCTTCAGGTCCTCCTCGCCGTACTGGTAGGCGCCGTTGAAGGTGATGGCGCGCATCGCCTCGTAGGGGGTGACCTTCTGGTCCTCGTCAAGCTGCGCGCCGGCCTTGGTGACGCGGTTCACGGCGCACCAGGCGGCCTCCAGCAGGTTCGGGCGCAGCACCGGCGTGTCGGTGTGCAGCGTGAAGGGCAGGCCCGCCC
>NZ_WAJS01000055.1 GCF_008831045.1 Adlercreutzia muris | reverse complement strand
GCGGCAGAGCGCCCCTCGGTCGGGGGAACCGGGGCGGACGTGCGGGCAGCCGGGGCCGATGCCGCGGGAGCGTGCTTGGCCACGGGGCGGAACGCCGGCTTGAAGGGGCTTTCCGGTCGCGGCGTGAAATCGAGTTCCAGCTGCGGGGCCACGGGGCCGCCGTCGTCCTTGGGGGCCTCGCGGAAGATGGCGGCGAAGTCCACGTTGGCGGGGGGCTCGCCGAGGGCGGGCTCTTCCAGCTCCACCGGCTCCTCCACCTGAGGCAGCGGAACGGCGGCACGCGGCTCGACGGCCGGCGCGGCGGTCTGGCGATCCTGCACGGACGCTTCCTCGGCCTCCGCCGACGGCTTGGCGTGAATGCCGCGACGGGAGGCACCCAGGGGCACCAAATGGGACGAGGTGGTGCGCTTGTAGGCGAGAATGGGATTGGGCACCGACGTGGTGTCGGACACCACGAGGTACTGCTCGTCTCCCTCAGGGAAGGGCACCGTCATCATCATGGTAGAGGTCGTATGGGGCGCCTCGGTGCGAGGCTGGAGGGAGGGGGCCATCTCGGGCTCGAACATGCCGTCCTCACCCTCATTCTGCTCAATCAGATACTCATCGATGAACGCCTCGGCGCGCTCGGCGCGCTCCTGGGGCTCGTCGGCCTTGGGGGCCGTGCCGCTCTCTTCCGCAGCACCGGCCGATTCGGCCGACACCGCCTCGGCATCTTCGGCAACCGGAGCAGCCGCCGGCGCCTCCTCCTCGACCGGCTCCGCTGCGCTGGCGATCTCATCGCGCCGCTCTTCCCCGTCGGTTGTTTCCGACCCACTGTGGAGGTCGCGGAATTCGTTTACCGGATGGTTGGGGGCCACAGGCATGACGGCGGCCTCCAGGGCCGAGCCGGTCTTGGCCTGGCGCGGGCGACTGTCCTCGCGGCGCTTCGGCTCAGGACGGGAAGACTTCGAGGCCTTCATGATGGCGCTATAGGCGGCCACGGGAACGACGATGCAGGCGATAGCGAAGAAGGGAGCCGTCCACACCTGGGACGCGCCCATGGCCACGGCCCAGAACGCGGCGGCTACCAGAGCCATGAGGACGAAGGAAACCGCCACGGCACGGCGCTGGAGAGACGTCGAGCTGAGACGCAGCCCGATGATGAGGCCAACGATAATGATCAGCACAAAGAGCGCGATGCCGATCGACATATTGCCCACGTCACGTCCTTCCCTCTTGCAAAATGGCGGTCTTATCCATTAAAGGGGCAGTATAGCATCCGTCAAGAATGACGGCACGAGAACGTTGATTTCTCAGAATTATAGACACAACCAGCGGATTTTCGGTCGTTCCGCTTGAAACGAAGAAGGCGGCCCCGCAGAGCCGCCTTCCCTTCCACGTCTTTTGAGCCGCCGCCTTAGCGCGTGTTGCTCGCGTAGGGGGCCTTGTCCTTCAGCAGGACGTCGTGGGCGCCGCCCTCCACGATGGAGGTGGCACTCACCAAGGTGAGCTTCGCCTTGTCCTGGAACTCGGGGATGGTGAGCGCGCCGCAGTTGCACATGGTGCTCTTCAGCTTCAGCAGGGTGATGGCCATGTTGTCCTTCAGGCTGCCGGCGTAGGGCACATAGGAGTCGACGCCCTCCTCGAAGGAGAGGTTCTTCTTCTTGCCGCCCAAGTCGTAGCGCTGCCAGTTGCGGGCGCGGGCCGAACCCTCGCCCCAGTACTCCTTCATGTAGGTGCCGTTCACCATGACCTTGGCCGAGGGGCTCTCGTCGAAGCGGGCGAAATAGCGGCCCAGCATGACGAAGTCGGCGCCCATGGCCAGGGCAAGCGAGATGTGGTGATCGTACACGATGCCGCCGTCGGAGCAGATGGGGATGTACACGCCGGTCTCGCGGAAGTACTCGTCACGGGCGCGGGCCACCTCGATGGTAGCCGTGGCCTGGCCGCGGCCGATGCCCTTGGTCTCGCGGGTGATGCAGATGGAGCCGCCGCCGATGCCGATCTTGATGAAGTCGGCGCCCGCGTCGGCCAGAAAGCGGAAGCCCTCGGCGTCCACCACGTTGCCCGCGCCGATCTTCACGGCATCGCCGTAGTGCTCGCGCACCCATTCGATGGTCATCTTCTGCCAATCGGAATAGCCCTCGGAGCTGTCGATGCACAGCACGTCGGCACCGGCCTCCACGAGCGCCGGAATGCGCTCGGCATAGTCGCGGGAGTTGATGCCCGCGCCCACCATGTAGCGCTTGTGGGAGTCGAGCAACTCGTCGGGATTGGATTTGTGGGAGTCATAGTCCTTGCGGAACACGAGCGCCACCAGGTGATCGTCGGCGTCCACGATGGGCAGGGAGTTCAGCTTGTGCTCCCAGATGATGTCGTTGGCCTCCTTAAGGGAGGTGTCGGCCGGAGCCACCACGAGCTTCTCGCGCGGGGTCATGAAATCGGCCACCTTCTCAGTCAGCTCCATGCGGGAGAGGCGGTAGTCGCGCTCGGTGACGATGCCCAGCAGCTTGCCGTGGGCGCTGCCGTCCTCGGTAACGGGCATGGTGGAGTGGCCGTGCTGCTCCTTCAGGTCCACCACCTGTTCGAGAGTCATATCCGGCGACAGGTTCGCGTCGGAGGTGACGAAGCCCGCCTTGTAGTCCTTCACGCGGGCCACCATGGCGGCCTCGTCCTCGATGGACTGGTTGCCGTAGATGAACGACAGGCCGCCCTCGGTGGCCAGGGCCACGGCCATCTTGTCGTCGGACACGGCGGCCATAATGGCCGATACCATGGGCACGGAAAGCTCGAGGGGGCACTCCTCCTCGCCCTTGCGGTACTTCACCAGCGGCGTCTTCAGGCTGACCGCCGCGGGCACGCAATCGGCGGGCGTGTGGCCCGGCACCAGCAGGTACTCGTTGAATGTACGGGACGGTTCCTCGAAGTAGTAGGCCATGGTTGTGCGCTCCTTTGCCGCTCGATGCCCTGGACGGTAATTGGTTCATTATAGGCCGAGAGCGCAGCCCATGCCAGAGCATGCCCAGAGTGCACCATATTTTCGGCAGCGGTCGAAGATGGCTGAGAAAGTCTTGGGGAAGCCAGACGACGAACTAGTAAGGTGATGCTGTTTCCTTAAGAGCCGAGGACGGCGGTTCGCAATTCGTCGCGGTTGTGAACGCCCATCTTTCCGTAAATATGCTTCACGTGAGTCTTCACGGTGTTGCCGCTCAGAAACAGCTGGTGCGCTATTTGATTTATCGTATTGCGCTCCAGCAACAGAACAAGTATTTCCTCTTCGCGAAAAGTGAGCCCGCGGGCTTGTCCAGACATCCTACACCTAAAAGCAAGCTCACTCTCGCCAGGCCTTGCAGAATGCGAAGCTTCGGTAACATTGGAGCCAACGAACTGTCGGGACCAATGACCTTGCCCGACGTGCTCTGTTGCCCACAAAGCGGCGCCTGCAACAGCCAAGGCAATCGCGGCAATCGTGAACACGCCGAGCGCCCCGCCCTCGTTCGCAGACGGCACCACCAGCCCCATCTGGGGTAATACATAACCAACAAGCTGCATAATATCGAGCAGAGCAAAACTAACGCCAAAGGTCCAACCGGTCGGCGACTTCTTTTCTCGAACATCATTGCAGAGAAACCAGAAGACGAATAATGCCATTCCCCAATAGGACATAGACACGATAAAGCCAGCCAAGATAGACCATTCGCTGTGCACGAGCGGCAAAAGAAAGCCAACGCCATATACAGCAAAAGCGGCTTTGAGCAGATATTCTGAGCGGAACGCTTTTACCCAAATTAGGAAGCCCAACGTAAGAGCCCCCATTGGCAATAGCGCCACCTCCTCCAGTGTCACGGTTATTCCAAAAGTCGCAATAGGGCCCAAGGCCGCAACGAAACCCACAAGAGCCATAATGATAATCGGCCTCCAAGGCAAACGGCCGACCTTTTGAAACTTTACGTCATATTCCTTCCGAGAAGAATCGAACGAGAGAGCGGAACAGCTATACGCATAGGCGGTTGCCAAAATAAAGGGAACAGCAACGGCAACAGCAATAACCCATTCTGCACGCAGACCCATTACCAACCACGCCAAAACGCCCGCAAAAAGACATGCGGCGGAGGAGTGAGCGAGCATGCTTGCCAAAGGCAACCAAGAGAACAGGCGGGCCCAGAGCAAAAAGGCCCAAGCCTTTCCCGCCCCTAGGACAAACCCTGCCGCAATAGAGACCCACGGATCAACCCCGATGCCAATCGGCTCTAACGCAAGAATAACCATGCCGCCTGATAGAAGACCATAAGCGAGCCAGGCAAATCTTTTTTGCAAGCATATTTCTCGCCCGTACGCCGACGCTAAAGCTGCCGTCAAAAGAGCCGTTGTTCCGCCCAGCAATGCAGCGTGAATGTGAGAAATTCCCCAACCAGAGGACGCAGAGGCCGGAAGAAGGCTGAAAAGCGCTGGTATCGTCAAGATGAGACCAGCAAAGAAAAGGCCGCAGTGCCATTCCCGTCTCTCAGATTTCATCATCTACCCCTCTCGTTGAATCGCTCGATTATAGCAGGCATCTGCAATCGCGATTCACATCAGGCGTTTCAGCAGTTGGTGACAAAACGGGTGATGGCTCGTAGAAGCAGAATCACCCGTTATTCACCTGGATATATGTCTTTTCAAGCCCCTTTCGACCAACGATACTCAAACACGCCACGACGGCTGGCAAACCCAAAAGCCTCGAATGAAGGCGAATAAAAACCGAGGAGGATCCCATGACAACCACAAGCGCCACCGCTCTTTCCCGCCGAAGCTTTCTTGGCTTAGGCGCCCTGACGGCCTTTGCGTCCGGAGCCGCATTGGTCGGTTGCGCGCCGCAGCCGAGCACAACTCTCGCGGAAACGAGCATCGCGGAAGAACCAAAGAACACTAATTGGGTTGGCGAGGCGCCTCAAATCGACGACGCCGACATCGTCAACACCCTGGAAACGGATGTGCTTATCGTTGGCGCAGGCAATGGCGGCATGGCCTGCGCGGCATCTTGCGTCGACCTCGGTCTTGACTTTATCCTTTGCGAGAAGAATGCAGCTGTTGAAGCCGCCCGTGGCTTCTTTGGCGTTGTCAACTCTGATTGCACAAAGGCAGCTGGGGTCGATATCGACCCCCTGAAACTCCTTAACGAGATGAGCCGTTACGCAGACTTCAAAAACGATCCCCGTGTCACTAAGGTATGGATCGACGAGTCAGCTGAAATGAAACAGTGGCTCGACGGCATCGCGGCCAAAAAAGGACTTAAGGCGACCTTGTGCCTTCACGAAAACCACGGCGATGGCGGCACCGATTACTACATTCCCCCCATTTCTCATGTGTATGTGGCCGATGAATCCATCGAGCCGGGCATTTCTCTTGAAAAAGCAGGGAGCATCGATCTGCCCGTGGACTGGTCTCGCAACGTATGGCTTGAAGAACATCTCAATGAGGCGGGACATCAAGTGACGTTTGAGCACAAGCTCGTTAAGCTCGACCGCGTCGAGGACGGACCCGTCACGGGCGCCATCTTCGAGACGCCTGAAGGATACGTTCGCGTAAACGCTTCTCTCGGTGTGGTATTGGCGACGGGAGGCTATGCAGCCAATGCCGCAATGACACGTGAGCTCAACCCGATTCTTGGAAAATGCATTACCGGCAATGCCTTCTCGCCCAGTACAACTGGAGAAGGAATTCGCATCGCCATGCAAGTTGGCGCACAGTTTGATTCCGAGCCCGCACCGGCAATCTTCAATCGCGGGATGGTGGAGCCAGGCGTAGATGCAGGCTATACCGACGACTCCGATACTGCAATGTTCTCCGGCCAAATCGGGCAAAATGGCATTGGCTCTCAGCCCTTCATGAAAGTTGATCGACGCGGCCGACGCTTCATCAACGAGTCGACGCCGTACGACAACGTTGTATTTTCGGCTGCAGGTCACGAAGGCGGAGTCTGGTGCATGGTATGGGACGCCAACGCGCCCAAGGATGTTAAGCGCTTTGCCACCATCGGCTGCTCTACAGGCGGCATGTGGATGGTGAACTTCGAGACGGTTGACGAATGGCTGGAAGCCATCGAACAAATGATGCATGCTGACACTACCCCAATTAAAAAAGCTGACACCCTTGACGAACTGGCCGACTTGCTGGGCTTCGAAGGGGCTGACAAGGAGACGTTCCTCGCGCAAGTCGACACCTACAACACCGCTTATGATAATCAGCGCGATGACGAGTTTGGCAAAGAGGCCTATCGCCTCTCCGAGCTGCGAACCGGGCCTTTCTATGGCGCGTGGTTCGGCGGATCCCTCCTTGCCACCTTGCAGGGGCTGCGTATTGATGAGCATATGCGCGTTCTCGACGAGCAGAGCCGTCCGATTGATGGATTGTTCGCCGTGGGCGACTGTTCGGGCTCCATGTACGCCAACACGTATCCTGAGCTCCTTGCCGCTAACGCCTGCGGTCGCACATTGACTTTCGGCCGCCACGTCGCCCGCTATCTGGCCGGCGATCTCTCCTAGTCTACGCTAAGCCAAACGTCCTCCCCTTGCATCCGGATGAGGCCCTCGCGCCTCATCCGGATGCTTTGCTTTCTTTCACAAACCCAACCAGGCCTCAGCAATCATCGCCAGCCCTTTGCTCCCCCAACGGCCGTCACATTATGTCGCTGGCGGACACCGGGGAACGTTCCTTGTGAGTCCCCACCGCACCATGCGATAACGGCTATCTCAATAGACTCGATGGCCATTACCTCATCATCGTGCAATGCCGTGGAATCCCAGATGCCTCTTTCTGCTGCATGTTCATCCGGAACTGTAGTGTGGTGCCGAACAGACGTCCTATGCGAAGGCGCCTTTCAGAGTATGCAATCGGTTTCCCGGCGGAAGGCGAAGATCGGTCACGAGAGCCGCATTGTCCACATATTCCAGCTTCCGAAGCGCTCTACGAACAATATCGGCGAGAAGGCTCTTGCTCCGCCCCGTCTCGAACAGCTCTCTCGTGTCGGCATCGGCGAACGCCCTTATCATCTCCCACCTCCTTTGCGATAACATGACATGTAACGTGACACGATGCATTCGATAATGACGCCAAAGGATTCTGTCCCCTATCGCGCCACGGCGGCGTCCATGGCATCGGCGTAGATGGGCGTGGCCAGGCCGAAGCCGCCGGCCACTTCGATGATCTGGCCGGTGGTAGCGGCACTCTCGTCGCCGAGGAAGTACACCACGGCCGCGGCGATGTGGGCCGGGTCGGCCATGCGCCCGAGCGGGATATGGCGCAGGAAGAACCGCTTGAACTCCTCGGAGAGGTTGTCGGCCACGGCATCGGTGGCGGTCATGCCCGGCGCCACGGCGTTCACGCGGATGTTCGACTTGGCCAGCTGCACCGCCATGGACTTCGTCATGTGGTTGATGGCCGCCTTGGAGGTGCCATAGGCGATCTGGCTGATGTCGGGCACGCTGCCGGCAATGGAACTGATGTTCACGATGGAGCCGCCGCCGGTCTTCGTCATCTCGCGCGCGGCCGCCTGGCAGCCGAGAAATACGCTGCCCACGTTCGCGTCCACTCCAGCGAGGAAGGACTCGTAGGTGGTGCTCAGCAGGTCCTTGTCCTCGGCGGGGTTCGTGCCGCCGAAGTTGTTCACAAGCCCGTCGATGCGCCCCTCGGCGGCCACTACGGTATCGATCATCGACTGGTAGCTGTCGGGTTTGGACGCGTCGTTGTACACGCATTTCACCGCAAAGCCAGCCGCCGTCATCTCGTCGGCCTCGTTCTGGGCGCGCTCCATATTGCGGGCACCGATGTAGACCTGCGCCCCCTCTTCGGCGCAGGCCTTCACAATGGCGGCCCCAATGCCGCGCGTGGCGGCAGTGACGACGATGACCTTATCGTGCAAGCGCATGGTACTTCCTTTCCGCAGCGTATAGCAGAGCTTTCATCATAGAAAAAGACGCCCCCGAAGAGGCGTCTTTCCGAAACTCGTTGAACGAGCGCTGCCGAGTTCCCGCGGCTTAGAACTTGCGGAGCTTGTCGGCAGAGGTGAATTTGCAGCCCCTCTCCGAAACAGCAGCCGTTCAGCCAAAAAGCGTAATTGTTGCTACAAAAAATGGGGAGACTTCATAAAGCCGCCCCATCGTCTGTGTGAGTTAACTTTGTCCGGATTCCGGGTCGCTCCCCTGTGCCACAGGAAGAGGGCCCCTCCTGTATCCTCTCGGGTTGTCTAGGCCGGAGACGGAGAGGAAGGACCCTCCATGCGCGATC
>NZ_WAJS01000054.1 GCF_008831045.1 Adlercreutzia muris | reverse complement strand
CTCCATGAGGGCGCAGCACAGCAGCACGCGGCGCGCCTGTTCCCCCACGAGCTGTCGGGGGGCATGGCCCGCCGCGTGCTGCTGTGCTGCGCCCTCATGGAGGACCCGAGGCTCATCGTGGCCGACGAGCCCACCCCGGGCCTCGATCTCGATCTGGCCGTGCGCGCCCTGGACGACCTGCGGGCCTTCGCCGACGGGGGCGGGGGCGTGCTGCTCATCACCCACGACATCGAGCTGGCCCTCACCGTGGCCGACCGCGTGGCGGTGTTCCGCGACGGCACCGTGGTGGAGGAGACCGCCGTGGAGAGCTTCGCCGGGCCCGACACCCTGGCGCACCCCTTCAGCCGCCAGCTCTGGCACGCCCTGCCCGAGCACGACTTCGCCCCGCCCCCCTCCGTTCCGGTTCCCGGTGACGACCGCGGGGAAGAGGAAGTGGCCGCGGAAGGGGGCGCCCCATGCTAGAGGCCCGCGCCATCGCCTTCGGCTACGGGGGCGGCCCGCTGCTCTACGAGGGGTTCTCCCTGGCCGTGGCCCCGGGCGAGCGGGTGCAGCTGGCGGCCCCCTCCGGGGCGGGCAAGACCACCCTGGCCCGCATCTTGGCCGGCTACGAGCGGCCCCGCGCGGGCACGGTGCTCGTGGACGGGGCGCCCCTGCCGCGGCGCGGACGCTGCCCGGTGCAGCTCGTGGGCCAGCATCCCGAGCTGACCGTGGACCCGCGCCAGACCATGGCCGCCGTCCTGGCCGAGGCCGGGGCCGCGCCCGAGGAAGTGGAGCGCTTGCGCGCCCTGCTGGGCATCCGGGACCGGTGGCTGACCCGCTATCCCCGGGAGCTCTCCGGCGGTGAGCTGCAGCGCTTCTGCATCGCCCGGGCCCTGGCCGCGTCCCCGCGCTACCTCATCGCCGACGAGGTGTCCACCATGCTCGACGCCGTGACCCAGGCCCAGATCTGGTCGGTGCTGCTGGCCGAGGCCCGAGCCCGCGACCTGGGGCTCGTGTTCGTGTCCCATTCCCCGGCCCTGGCCGCCCGCATCGCCACCCGGGTGGTGCCCCTGGCCTGAGGGAGGGGCGGGCCCGTGCTGGCCCCAAGCCGTTTCGCGCCCCGGGGGTTTGCCGTCCGTGGATAGTTCATGGACGGGCGCTTGTCAAACGGAGCGCGAAGCCGTAATATAAGCAATTGCTGTTTTCGCCGCACTGTGCGAGCAGTGCTTGCGTATAGAGAAATATCAGTTGTAGAAGGAGTTCCATTTCATGGCAGTCAAGATTCGCCTCGCTCGCCACGGCGCCAAGAAGCGCCCGTACTACCGTATCGTCGTCGCCGATTCCCGCGCTCCGCGCGACGGCCGCTTCATCGAGGAGGTGGGCCGCTACAACCCCTGCTGCCATCCGCACCTCATCAAGTTCGACATGGAGAAGCTGGACCAGTGGCTGGCCAACGGCGCCCAGCCCACCGACACCGTGGAGCGTCTCATCAAGGTCGCCCGCGAGAACGCCTAAGCCATGGCTGATCTGACTGAGGATCTCGCCGGTCTCGTCGACGCTATCGTGCGCCCCCTCGTGGAGGAGGCCGATGCGCTGGAGGTCGTCGCCACCGAGGCCGATGACGGCGGCATCGTCGTGGAGATTCGCGTCGCCGAGGGCGATGCCGGCAAGGTCATCGGCCGTCAGGGCCGCGTCATCAAGGCCATCCGCACGCTGGCCCGCGCCGCTGCCTCGCGCACGGGCAAGCTCGTCGAGGTGGAGCTCATCGATTAAATGCGCGGTTGGATCGATGTCGCCTATCTGGCGAAACCAAAGAATTTGAACGGAGGGCTCGTCGCACGGGGTGCGTCGGGCCTTCCCGCTTTGCTGCACGAGGGCCTGGAGGCGGCCTTCGTGCCGCCGGTCATCGACGCGCCCCGCCGCGCCCGGGTGCGCGATGTGCAGGCGCTGTCGGAGGCCGAGGCCCTCGTGTTCTTCGAGGGCGTGGAGGACCTCACCGTGGCGGAGATGCTCGCCGGGCGGCGCGTCCTCGTGCGCGAGGAAGCGGTGGATCTGGCAGTGCTGGAAGAGGCCGAGGCCCTGCCCGACTGGTTCGGCTGGTCTGTGGAGGACGCCCGGGCCGGCTATGTGGGGGAGGTGGCCTCCGTCGACGAGCGCGCTACCCAGCCCCTGCTCGCCGTGGCCCGTCCCGACGGCCGCGAGACCCTGGTGCCCCTCGTGGACGCCTTCATCGCCGCGGTGGACGAAGAGCGCCGCCTCATTCGCCTCACCTGCCCCGACGGCCTGCTCGACCTCTAGGGCGCCCGGTCGCTCACTTCCAACGGCAAAGGACCGCCCATGCTCATTGAGACCCTCTCCACCTTCCCCCATATGTACGACTCGGTCATGGGGGAGTCCATGATGAAGCGCGCCCAGGAGAAGGGCCTGTTGGAATTTCGCGCCCACGACCTGCGTCATTGGACCCACGATCGCCACCGTACCACCGATGATGACCCCTACGGCGGCGGCGCCGGCCTCGTCATGAAGTGCGAGCCCATCTTCGAAGCGGTGGAAGAGATCCTCGGGAAAGAAATCGTCGAAGTGAAACTGGCTTCAACGGTGGAAGAGTGCAGAGGGATTTCGGGCGGTGCTCACCAAGCGAGTTCCGCAGCGAACGCGATCAGCCCAGTGGGCTGTCGCGCCGAGCGAGGACTGTCTGAGCGACTGAGCGCTGCCCGGAAGCCCGACGCCGGCAGTCTTCCGAGCGAGGACTGTCTGAGCGAATCAGGGTACTCCGTAGCTTCGCCCTCGGCGAACCCGACCGAGGGGAGCCGCGCGCCCAAGATCGTCTTCCTCGCGCCCCAGGGGCGCACCTTCGACGACGCCTATGCCTCCGAGCTGGCCGCCGAGGGGCACCTGCTGTTCATCTGCGGCCACTACGAGGGCATCGACGAGCGCGTCTACACCCTGGCCGACCATGTGATCTCCCTGGGCGATTACGTGCTCACCTCCGGCGAGCTGGCATCCATGGTGGTCATCGACGCCGTGGTGCGCAAGATCCCGGGGGTGCTGGGGGCGCAGGAGGGCCCCATCGACGAGTCCTTCACGAGCGGGCTTCTGGAGTACCCCCAGTACACGCGCCCCGCGAGTTTCCGCGGCATGGAGGTGCCCTCCGTGCTGCTGTCGGGCAACCACGCTGCCGTGGCCCGCTGGCGCCGCGAGCAGAGCCTCGCCCGCACGGCCGCCGCCCGTCCCGACCTGCTGGAGCGCTTCGCGGCGGCCGGCGCCCTCACCGAGGCCGACCGCGCCTTCCTCGATTCCCTGGCCTAGCGGGGCCGCGCCCTTCCGCTGACCAGAAATTTCTGTTGTCTCGCGAACCCGGAGGGCGAAGGGCGGCCGAAGGGGTATCATGGCTTTTCATGGTATGTTCACACCGCAGAGAAGGGGCTGCCCACCGATGTACGAAAGCGATCACGCCGCCTATCAGCAGCGCCCGCGCCAGTCGGCCGGCATCCTGCGCACCCTGCTCAGCGTCATCGGCCTGGTGGCCATGGTGCTCGTGCTGTCCTGGGGCCTGCGCACCTTCGTCTTCCAGGCCTACGAGATTCCCTCGGGGTCCATGGAGGAGACCATCAAGCCCGGCGACATGGTGTTCTCCGAGAAGATCACCTACTACAGCAGCGATCCGGCCCCCGGCGACATCGTCACCTTCGAGGATCCCGACCCCGATCACGCGGGCCGCATCCTCATCAAGCGGGTCATCGCCGTGGGCGGCCAGGTGGTCGATTTGCGCGACGGCCGGGTCTACGTGGACGACGTGCTCCAAGACGAGCCCTACACCCGCGGCGAGCCGTCCTTCCCCCTCACGTCCCTGCCCGGCACCACGGTGGACTACCCCTATACCGTGCCGGCGGGCTCCCTCTGGGTGATGGGGGACAACCGCACCAATTCCCAGGATTCCCGCTATTTCGGGGCCATCGCCGAGCGATCGGTCACCGGCAAGGCGATATTCATCTACTGGCCGCTGACCGACGTGGGCGTGCTCTAGGGCCCGAGGGCTGAGCGAGAGCCGCCGCGCTCGGCGCGGTGGAGGCGCCGCCCTCTGGCGTCGCGCGGGAGATATTGTAGGAACCGACCGAAGAAGGAGAGCCATGGAAATGGATGCCGCAAGCATCGTGGAGGAGACGTTGCCCCCCACCTTCCAGGACGTCATCATGAACCTGCAGCGCTACTGGGCCGGCACCGGCTGCGTGGTCCTGCAGCCCTACGACAACGAGGTGGGCGCCGGCACCAACGCCCCGGCCACCACCTTGCGCTCGCTCGGCCCCGATACCTGGCGCACCTGCTACGTGCAGGGCTGCCGCCGTCCCACCGACGGCCGCTACGGCGAGAACCCCAACCGCGGGCAGTTCTACTACCAGTTCCAGGTGCTCATCAAGCCCTCGCCGGAGAATATCCAGGATCTGTACCTGGGAAGCCTCAAGGCCATCGGCATCGATGTCGCGGCCCACGACGTGCGCTTCGTGGAAGACGACTGGGAGAGCCCCACACTGGGCGCCTGGGGCCTGGGCTGGGAGATCTGGATCGACGGCATGGAGGTGACCCAGTTCACCTACTTCCAGCAGGTGGGCGGCTTCGAGTGCGACCCGGTGCCCGTGGAGATCGCCTACGGCCTGGAACGGCTCACCATGTTCGTCCAGGGCGTGGACAACATGTTCGACATCGTGTGGGCCCGCGGCGACGACGGCGTGGTGTTCACCTACGGCGACGTGTACCTGGAAAACGAGCGCGAGTACTCGAAGTACAACTTCGAGGTGGCCGACACCGATTTTCTGTTCCAGGAGTTCGCCGACCGCGAGGTGGAGTGCCTGCGCACCCTGAAGGCCGACCTTCCGCTGCCGGCCTACGACTCGGTGCTGAAGTGCTGCCACGCCTTCAACCTGCTGGACGCCCGCGGCGTCATCTCGGCCACCGAGCGCATGGCCTACATCCTGCGCGTGCGCACCTTGGCCAAGGCCTGCTGCGCCTCCTACATGAAGAACGTGGTGGGCATGGACGTGGACACCGCCGATTTGGATGCCCTGCTGGCCGAGGTGCCCGACCCGCTCGCGAAGCCTGTCGCGGAAACGGGGGCGAACCTGGTGCCGATGCACCCGGAAGAGGCCTCCGGCTGTCCTGGCGCCGCGACTGCGGCCGAGCATACCGAGCGCGCCTTCGAGTTTGTGACCATCGCCGACGATGCTTCGGCCGAGAAGGAGGCCTAAGATGACGAGTACCGCGACCCTCGCCTTCGAGATCGGCACCGAGGAGATTCCCGCCTTCGACTTGAAGCGCGCCACCGAGCAGCTGGCCGAGCTGGTGCCGGCCTCTCTGGATGCCGTGCGCATTCCCCACGGGGACGTGGCCATCTACACGAGCCCGCGCCGGCTTATCGCCATCGTGGATGCCGTGGCCGACCAGACCGAGGCCCTGGAAGAGGTATTCCGCGGCCCGGCCGCCAAGATCGCCTTCGACGAGGCCGGCGCCCCCACCAAGGCCGCCATCGGCTTCGCCCGCGGCAAGGGGCTCGACGTGGACGCCCTGGAGCGCCGCGACGAGAACGGCACCGAGTACGTGTACGCCGTGCGCAGCGTGGCCGCCCAGCCCGTGGCGGCGCTTTTGCCCGAGGTGCTGCGCGGCATCATCGACGGCATCAGCTGGCCGAAGTCCTGCCGCTGGGGCACCACCCGCGAGATGTTCTCACGGCCGGTGCGCTGGCTGGTGGCCCTCCTCGGCGACGAGGTGATCCCCGTCCAGTACGCCGGACTTGTGGCGGGCAACACCACCCGCGGCCACCGCTTCCTGGCCCCCGGCCCCCATACGGTGCCCTGCGCCGACGAGCTGGTGTCCGTGGTGGAGGGTGCCTACGTGGTGCCCACCCAGGCGGCCCGCGAGGCCCGCATCCGCGCCGGCGTGGCGGCGGCCGAGGCGGCCACCGGATATGCCGCCGAGCTGCCGGCCAAGACCCTGACCGAGGTCATCAACCTGTCCGAGTACCCCACGGTGATGGTGGGCACCTTCGACGAGGAGTTCCTCAAGGTGCCCGAGGAGATCATCGTGGACGCCATGCTCATGCACCAGCGCTACTTCCCGCTGTACGACGGCGGCAAGCTGACGAACAAGTTCATCATCGTCTCCAACGGCGATCCGGAGCGCGAGGCCACCATCGTGGACGGCAACGAGCGCGTGGTGGCGGCCCGCCTCTACGACGCGAAGTTCTTCTACGAGGAGGACCTGAAGCAGCCCCTGGACGCCTACGTGGAGCGCCTGGACGAAGTGGTGTTCCAGGAGGCCCTGGGCACCATGCGCGACAAGACCGAGCGCGTGGTGAAGCTGTCGGCGCGCCTGACGGCGGCGGCTGGCATCGCCCGCGAGGAGATGCACGACATCGCCCGGGCCGCCTACCTGGCCAAGGCCGACCTGGTCACGGCCGCTGTCATCGAGTTCACGAGCGTCCAGGGCGTCATGGGCAGCTATTACGCCACGGCCGCCGGCGAGCCTGAGCGCGTGGCCCGCGCCATCGCCGAGCACTACCGCCCCCGCTTCTCCGGCGACGCCATCCCCACCGACGTGGTGGGCCAGGTGGTGGCCCTGGCCGACAAGCTGGACACCATCTGCGGCCTGTTCGCCGTGGGCGCCTCGCCCACGGGCTCGTCGGACCCCTTCGCCCTGCGCCGCGCCGCCCTGGGCGTGCTGGCCATTTTGGAGACGGGCCTGCCCATCGATCTGGTGGAGGCCATCGACGCCGCTCTCATCATCTACCGCGAGGCGGGGCTTCAGTTCGACAACGCCGCGGTGCGTCGGGAGATCATTGACTTCTTCATCACCCGCGAGAAGGTGGCCCTGCGCGACGCGGGCGTGAAGGCCGACACCATCGACGCGGTGCTGGCCTGCGGCATCGAGGAGCCCATGGTGCTGGCCGCCCGGGCCCGCGCCGTGGAGGCCGCCCGCACCGAGCAGCCCGAGGTGTTCGCCGATTTGGCTACGGCCTTCGCCCGCGCCAACAATCTGCGCGATGTCAAGCTGGGCACCGGCTACAAGAAGGCCGAGCTGTCCGAGGTTGAGTGCGCCCTGTCCGAGGCGGTCGTCGCCGCCGAGGAGGCCGTGGCCGCCGCCCTGCGCGAGGACCGCTTCGCCGACGCGCTCGTGGCCCTGGCCGCCCTGCGAGCCCCGGTGGATCGCTTCTTCGAGACCACCATGGTCATGGACGACGACCCGGAGGTGCGGGCCAACCGCCTGAAGCTGCTGAACCGCTTCGCCAACGCCTTCGCCCACGTCGCCGACTTCGGCGCCATGGCCAAGAAGTAGCCTTCGACAACCGTAGCCCTGCTTTCTTGGTAAAGGAGGGAAGGGGTCGGGGGGATCGCCCGCGCGCAGATTCCGCAGACTCGTGAAAAGAGGTGTACAATTTCCCCACCTCTTTTCACGAAGGCGAGGACTGACCGAGCATGGGCGGTCCTCCCGACCTGTTTTCGGCCAAGTCTTGGCGTTTTGCAAGAGAAAAGGCGGTTGCCATGCACAACTGTACTCCTGACGAGCGGGCGGCCCGCGTGCCCACCATCCATGTGGTCTCCGATTCCATCGGCGAGACCGCCCAGGTGGTGGCTCGGGCCGCCGCAGCCCAGTTCGGCGTCACGAACCCGCGCCTGGAAGTTTTTTCGAAGGTGAAGAGCTACCAGGAGGTGCACGACTACCTGACCGAGCACGTGCGCTACCATCGGCAGGAGCTCGGCGACGACCGCATCCTTGTCTTCTACACCCTCGTGGATGCCGAGATTCGCCGCGAGCTGGCCGCCTTCGTGGGGCGCCACCCCAACATTTTGGCCGTGGACGTCATGACGAGCGCCGTGGACGCCATCGCCGAGATGAGCGGCATGGAGCCCGTGGGGGCGCCCGGGGCCCTGCGCGTGGTGGATCACAACTACTTCCGGCGCATCGCCGCCATCGAGTTCACCATCGCCCACGACGACGGCCAGAACCCCGAGGATCTCACCAAGGCCGACATCGTGCTTCTGGGCGTGTCGCGCTCCTCGAAGACGCCTCTGTCCATCTATCTGTCACAGCAGGGCTACAAGGTGGCCAACGTGCCCCTGGATCCCTCTACCGAGCCGCCTTCCCAGATCTTCGATGTGGACCGCACGCGACTGTTCGGACTCATGATCAGCCCCGACGTGCTCATCGGTATCCGCCAGAAGCGCATCAAGAAGGCGGCGGGGAAGATGCAGCTCATCACCAAGGACTATGCCGACCCGGAGTACGTCTACCGCGACCTGGATGCCTCCCGGGCTCTCATGCGGCGCCTCGGCTGCATCGTCATCCACACCGAGGGCCGCGCCGTGGAGGAGACCGCCCAAGAGATTTTGCGCTACTACGAGCGCAGTCACCCGCCCGGCGAGGGAACCCTCGCGTAACCGCGCCCGGGAAAGTACCGCGAAGGAGCCGGGGCCCGCGCGCGGTCGGGGCGGGGGGTGTGGGC
>NZ_WAJS01000053.1 GCF_008831045.1 Adlercreutzia muris | reverse complement strand
AAGGCGATGAAACCGGCGAACCTGCAAGATGGGGAGAAGGACTGGTATGGTCCGAGTTCCATCATGAGACCCCTTATCCCTACGGGGTCGATTAGGCTTCCTTACACACTTTTGTTCCTATATCCCGGCGCTGTTCACCGCTGCTTCCGCGGCCCACCCGGGAAGTTGTCCGAACACAAAAAAAAGACCCCCATGACTGGGGGTCTTCTAAATGGTGGTGGTCGGAGGGGGACTTGAACCCTCGACACACGGATTTTCAGTCCGTTGCTCTACCAACTGAGCTACCCGACCAAGGTGCGGAAAGTATTCCCTTTCGACGCGAGCATATATATTAACGGGTAGAACCGCGCAATGCAAGGACTTTTTCGGAACGATCCGTGGCGTCGTGCTCCCCCCATCGCATATCCGTTGCTGTCATCGGCCGAAACTCTCATCGCCTCAAGGGCTTATCGCGGTTGGCGCGACCTGGTGGCGGCGCTATACTATGAGTACTTCTATCATTTTAGAACGACCGAGAGAAGACCTGCTATGAAACCTCTGCATGTATTGGGAATGAACCTCGTCAAGGGATCCCTCGCCATCGCGCTAGCCGCAACGGCCTCGACGATTGCTGTTGTCGGCACCGCGCCTCTCTGCGAGCCAGCCTGGGCGGCGGACGAGAGCGCCGCACCTTCCGCCGATGCTGACGACGAAGCTGCGGAACTGACCATTGTGGCCGGGCCCGCCGAGCGCAATGGAAACGAGTACCGGTTTCCCAAGTTGAAGGTAACCTCCAACACCGATAAGAACATCCGCAGCATCACCGTGCAGTTCACGACGGCCATTGCGGCGGGAGACGACGTGACCTTCGATGCGGTAGAGGGCTTCGAGGTGCGGGGCAAGACGGCCAACCGATCTGTGAACGCCACGAATGCCGACGAGAAGGACGGCGGCTGGCCGGCGGCAAAATGGGAGGAGTACCTCCAAAAGCATATGAAGGTCACCCTTGCCGGCGGGTCGGGCACCAAGGGCCTGCGCATGATCGCCAGCCTGAAGCCCGTAACGGACACCTACGACTTCAATTCCGAGAATGGCCACTACTATCGCTACATTCCCCAGCCGTCTACCTGGCTGGAAGCCCGCGATGCGGCGGCAGCCGACACCTACATGGGCCTTCAGGGCTATTTGGTCACGGTTACCAGCCCCGAGGAATCGAACTTCATCACCACGCTCATTGACACGAACATGTGGATGGGCGGTACGGCCGAGCCCACGTTCGGCGCCGTCGGCAACACGGGGCGGTTTACATGGCAGAAGCCCTCAGCAGGATGGCCCTACAGCTTCTATTGGGTAACCGGACCCGAGGCAACCATGGGCCCCGACGGCGGCCCCATGGAGATATGTCGCATGGACTCGGCCGGGTCGGCAAAACCCGTGAAAGATCCGGTAACCGAAGGCAACGCCTACTACAATTTTGCCAGCAGCGAGCCGAACAATGCAGCTAACATCGGGTATTACGACAACGCCGGCACTCAAAGATCGGGCGAGTACTGCTTGCATATGTACAGCCAGAAAAACTCCGCCGGCGTGGCCACCGCAGCGGCTAACATTGGCAAATGGAACGATTATCCCAACTTCCCTGCCAGTGGTGAGCATCAGAAATGCTGCTACGTTATCGAATACGGCGGTCTGGAAGATGACAATGCGCCGGACGGAGACGGCGATGGCTCCGGGGGCGATGCCGATGTGAACGTCGATGTGGATGTGCATGTGAAAGTGGACATCAACGTCGACCCCGAAGAGCTCACCATTACCACCGAGGCAGACAGCATCACCCTCGGCCAAGCCCTCAAGGTGAGCGAGAACATCAACGGCGGCGTGCTGGACCCCGTGGCCGACCAGGTGGAGCGTACCTACGTGCTCGTGGACGCCAACGGCAAGGAAATCATCGGCGACGACGGCAAGCCCATCGTAGTACCCGAGGCCGAGGTGCCCTACACCGCCGGCCGTTACAAGGTCACCTCCACGAAACCTAATCGGAAAGACGGCGGCGTGTACAAGGAGGGCAGCGCCATCTTCACCGTGCGCCCCGCCACCGTTGACCTGACACGCGAGAAGGATGCTTCTGGTGCCATGCAGCCAAAGGTGTATGAGAAGGTGTACGACGGCACCGCCGACTTCAGCCTGGATGCCATCGCGTTGCCCGGCATTCTTCCCACCCATAGCGGCGATGTGCGCCTTGCCGCAGATAGCGCAAGCTACGGCACCGCCGACGCGGGGGACGGGAAGATCGTGCTCGAAGGGGCGCGGCTGGAATCGGCCGACGGCACCGTGACCACCAATTACACTCTGGCTGGCCTGAAAGATGACGGAACCCTTGAACTGGTAGCCCGTATCGTGCCTCGGGAACTGGTTGTAACCGCCTCTTCCACCGTAAAGTGGGGCCTAGCGGGCAAGCCCCTAGCCGACGAATCCGGCGTTCCCCTGACCCTGACGAGCAACGAAGACGTGCACGACGATGGGAGCGCCCCGTGGGCAGCGAATATGCTCGCGCCTCGCGATGCCGCGCGGGTCGATGGCGGGGCCGTTGAAAGCATTCTCGGTGCCGTGGAGCTGACCTGCACCCGCGACAGCGACGGCGAGCCGCTGGACGCCTCCAACCCCACTGTGGGCACCTATACGGCGACTCCCCACTTCGCCAATGTGAACCCTTGTGCCAACGGGGCGGCCGCGGCCTTCGCGATGGACGGATCCCGCGCGACCGGCTTCCCCTCCCCCATTACCGAGGTGAAAGATCTAGGTGGCGGCCGCTATGACATCGGCAATTACCTCCTCACCCTGAAGCCGGCCAAGGTGGTGGTCACCGCCAATCCGGCCACCGACCCCGATTTGGGCCAGATCGGCGACCTCATCGAGGGAGGCACCGTGGAAGAGGACGTGACCCCGGGCAAGCCGCCGGTGTCGAAGGACGAGCTTGAGGATGTCATCAAAGACCAGATAGAAGGCAATCTTCCCAACACCGATCCGGTCATCACCATCATCAAGGACGGCGAAGAGGTGGAGACTATCGACCCGACCAAGCCCGGTCACTATGTGGTCATCGCCACGTACCCCGATCCCGATGGCGGCCCGGACAAGGTAGTGCGTTTCGAATACACCGTGGCCGAGCCGACCCCCGACAAGCCGCAGAAGCCCGAGAAGCCGGGCACGCCCGACAAGCCCACCGCCCCGGGAGCCTCGCAGCCGGATCAGGGAAACGTCATCGTTGACGAGAACGTCACCGTGACCGTGGATCCCAACGGCAAGCCTCTGACGAAGGATGATATTGCCGCCGATATCCACGAGCGCTGGCCCGATCGCGTGCCCGCCGACGTAAAACCCGAGATCACCATCACTCTTGATGGCAAGACGGTTGACTCCATCGATCCCACCCGTCCGGGCACCTACTACGTGACGGCGGTGTACCCCGACCCGAACGGCGGGCCCGATAGGATCGTGCGCTTCACCTATACCGTAGAAGAGCGGGATGGCACGACCATTCGCCTCAAGCACCTGCTGGCTCAAACGGGCGATGCCGCGCCGATGACCGTCGCCGGAGCGATGGCCCTGGGAGCTGCCGTCACTCTGGCTGTATCGGCGGCCCGGCGCCGAAAGGATCGGCGAAACAGCTAAACCACAAAGGCAATCAAAGCACCCAGGGCAATAAAGGGAGCAAAGGGGAGGGTCGTGCGCAGCAGGCCCTCCCCTTCTTCTTCGGAGGTTCCCCCTCGGCGGCGGGCAATCACCGAGCGGGCGATACGGGCAATAAGAGCGTAGAGCAGGCTGAGCACGCATGCGGCCAGCAAGCAGATGAGACCCCGATCGGCGCCGAGGAACAGACCGAGGGCGGCCATGAGCTTGATGTCTCCGCCGCCGAAGGACTCCCGATGGGTCACGGCCTCATAGACGGCCGTGAGCACCAGCAAACCGCCACCGAGGATGACGGCGCCGATAATGCCCTCGGCCAGGGAAGCACCTTCGATGCTGAGCCCCGGGGGCACCACGATTGTCGGCGCGGGAGCCGCGAACTCGGCGCGGAAGCCCAGCCCCATGTGCTGGCCGGCGAAGCCAAGCACGACGCGCCACAGCAGCCAGAGGGCAGCCAAGGCCCCGGACAGCAGGTTGGGCACGCGCCTCTCCCGCAGATCAACTACGGCTATGGCCCCGAGCACCAGCAGCACGAGGCCATAGGCCGCCAGAGTCACAACGGAAACATAGGTCATGGGCGGGGGCGCCTACTCCTCGGCCGCCTGGGCCCGGGCTCCGTCGAGAACCGCCGTGGCGGACAGCTCGCGCACCCCGGCGGCGGCAGCGGCCGAGGCCGCGCCCCCGGTGGCCGCACACACACGGGCCGTGCCATCGCCGAACACCAGCTCGCGCTCCTCGCCCGTGAGGGCCGCGCGGGCCTGGTCGCGCAGGTTGTTCACGCCGATGAAGAACTGGCGCATCATGACTACCACGAGGTAGCGGCCCTTGGGCGTCAGCGTCAGCTCGTCGGAATTGTCGGTGGCAAAGGCGCCGCAGGCCCGCATGAAGGCCATCTCGGCCGGCAGACCCCGCTCCACGGTCGTACCGAAGTCGCGGTAGAACTGGCGCTTGTCCAGATGTAGGCCGAACAGCTGCATCATGAACCGGTAGCGCATGCGATCGCGCAGGCTGAACGTGGTCTTGCCCATCATGGACATACGGCCGCTCTCGATGGCGGCATTGTACTCGCGCACCGAGAACGTGTTCACATACAGGTTCTTCCCCAGATAGGTGATGCCGCCGCTGCCGATGGCCGGGTACTCCTCGTAGTCCACCACGTACTCGTCGATCATGGCGTCCTCGCCGGCCGCACCGGTACCGCGGCGATTGAACGTCCAGGCGCTGCCCAACTCGAACAGACCGGGATCGCCGTTGGGCAAGTCTCCCAGCAGCAGATCGCAGATGATCTCGTAGAACCGCTGCTCACGGTTGTAATCCACCGGGCCCACGGTGGCTGCGAGAGACCTCTGCACCGACGGCGAGGCCATGAGCGGGTAGAACGTGGTCTGGCTCGCTCCCGAGGCCACCACCATCTCGATATCACGGATGAGCGTGTCCTCGGTCTGGGCCGGGAAGTTGAAGATCATGTCGGCGTTCATGGAGGTGAAATAGGGCGACGCCTCGCCGATGCGCTCGAGAATCTCCTGACCGCAGCCGTATTTCTCGTAGCGGTCCATCTGGCGCAGCAGGTCGTCGTCGAAGGACTGCACCCCTACCGACAGCCGCTGCACGCGCCCCTTCAACTTCTCCAAGTAGGAGGGGATGAGGTGGTTCGGGTTCGTCTCGCTCGACACTTCCCGAATGGAGAACAGATCGCGGGCCTGGTCGATGGTCTCGCACAGCTCGTCGATCATGATGGTGGGCGTGCCGCCGCCGATGTAGACCGAATCGAAGTCGTAGCCCAGCTCCTTCAGCATGCGCATCTCCTTGCGCATGTTCTCGAAGTAGGGCTTCGCCCGATCCTCCCGGAAGGGGAAGCGGTTGAAAGAGCAATACGGGCAGAGCCGCTCGCAGAACGGCACATGCATGTACAGCATATAGGCCTGCCCGGGCACGGGCTCGGGCACGGGCTCCTCGGTGCAGGGGGTCAGCTTCAGGTAGTTGGCCGTGCAGGCCGCTACCACCTTCGACAACAGTCGTTCTGAGAGCATAGGCTACTCCCAAGCGGAACGACCCTGGAGGGCCTTCTTGCCGATATCATGGCGGAACTGCTTGCCTTCGAAGTTGATGAGGTCGCAAGCCTCATAGGCCCGCTCGCGAGCCTCCTCGAACGTGGCGCCCGTGGCCACCACGTTCAGCACGCGTCCGCCGTTGGTGAGCAGCTCGCCGTCGAAATTGCGCCGGGTGCCAGCATGGAACACGGTAACGCCATCCAGGGCCTCGGCCTCCTCAATGCCGAGGATAACCTTCCCCTTCTCGTAGGAGCCGGGGTAGCCCTCGCTCGCGAGCACCACCGAGACGGCCCAATCGTCGGACCACTCCAGGGCAATGTCCTCGGGACGGCCCTCGGCCACGGCCAGCATCACGTCCACCAGGTCGCTTTCCAGGCGCGGCAGGACCACCTGGGTCTCCGGATCGCCGAAGCGCACGTTGAACTCCACGATCTTGGGGCCGGCGGGGGTGAGCATGAAGCCGCCGTACAGCGTACCGCGGTAGTCGGCGGCGAAGGGCTCGCGTGCTGTCGCAGCGGCGGCGTCTTCCATGATGGCCACCATGGCGGCCATTTCCTCATCGGTCACGATGGGCACTGGCGAGTACACGCCCATGCCACCAGTATTGGGGCCCAGGTCGCCGTCGTAGGCGCGCTTGTGATCCTGGGCCGGGGCCATGGGGAAGGACTTGCCGGCTGTGACGAAGCAGAGCAGCGAGCACTCGGGGCCGGTCATGCACTCCTCGATGACCACCGTGGAGCCGGCATCGCCGAAGGCGCCGTCGAAGCAGGCGCGCACGGCGTTCTCGGCGTCTTCCAGGGTTTCCGCCACCACGACGCCCTTGCCGGCGGCCAGACCGTCGGCCTTGATGACGATGGGGGCGCCCTGCTCGCGCACATAGGCCAGGGCCGCATCCGCGTTATCGAAGCGACCGTAGGCGGCGGTGGGGATGGCATTGGCCATCATGAACTCTTTGGAATAGGCCTTGGAACCCTCCAGCTGGGCGCCATCGGCGTTGGGACCGAACACCGGCACGCCGGCCGCGCGCAGCACATCGGCCACGCCATCGACCAGGGGCGCCTCGGGGCCGATGACCACCAGGCCAATCTTGCGCTCGGCCACGAAGCTGAGCAGGGCCTCGCTATCGGCAATGTCGATCTCGACGTTCTCGGCAATGTCAGCGGTGCCTCCGTTGCCCGGGGCCACGTACAGCACATCGGTCTTCGGCGACTTCTGCAGCGCCCAGGCGATGGCGTGCTCGCGGCCACCCGAACCCAAAACCAGGATGTTCATGTTGGTCCTCTCCTACCAATTCCGCATGATGGTCTGATCGCGATCGGGGCCCACGGAGATGATGCTCATGGGCACGCCGGTGACCTCTTCCAGATACTCGATGTACTTGCGCGTGTTCTCGGGCAGCTCCTCGTAGGTCTTGCAGCCCGTAATATCGACATCCTTCCAACCGGGCAGCTCCACGTAGATGGGTTTCGCGTGATGCAGCACCGACTGCTGCATGGGGAAGTAGTCGTAGCGCTCGCCGTCGCACTCGTAGGCCACGCACACCTTGATAGTGTCGAAGGCCGACAGCACGTCCAGCTTAGTGAGGGCCACGTCCGTAAGCCCGTTCACCTCGGCGGCATAGCGGCCGATGACGGCGTCGAACCAGCCGCAGCGGCGCTTGCGGCCCGTGGTCACGCCGAACTCGTGGCCGACGGCGCACAGCAACTCGCCGTCTTCAGCATCCTGGCCCACCCCGCCGTTCTCGGGAAACTTCAGCTCCGTGGGGAAGGGGCCCTCGCCCACGCGGGTGACATAGGCCTTCTGGATGCCGAGTACCCGGTCGATGGCCGCAGGTCCCACGCCGGTGCCCGTGGCCGCGCCACCAGCGCAGCAGGAAGACGAGGTGACGAAGGGATAGGTGCCATGGTCAATGTCGAGCAGGGTACCCTGGGCCCCCTCGAAGAGGATGGACTTGCCCTCGGCCAGGGCCGTGTTCAGCATGTGGGCCGACTCGCACACGAAGGGGGCGAGAATGCGGGCATAGGGCAGGTACTCGTCGCAGATTTCCTCGACGGTGTAGGTGTGCAGCCCGTAGATCTTCTCCAAAATGGGATTTTTCTGGGCCAGCACCGCTGCGAGCTTCAGACGGAAGATCTTCTCGTCCAGCAGGTCCTGCATACGGATGCCCTTGCGGCCCATTTTATCCTGATAGCAGGGACCGATGCCGCGCTTGGTGGTGCCGATCTTCTTGTCGCCGAGGCTCTTCTCGTCGGCTCCGTCAAGATCCTTGTGGTAGGGCATGATGAGGTGCGCGTCGTTGGAGATGCGCAGGTTCTTGCAGGAGATGCCCTCGGCCTCCAGCATGGCCATCTCCTTCACCAGGACGCCCGGGTCCACCACCACGCCGTTGCCGATGACGGGCACGGCGTTCTCGTACATGACACCGGAGGGCATGAGGTGCAGCGCCAGCTTCTTGTCACCGTGGATGACGGTGTGGCCGGCGTTGTTGCCCCCCTGGAAGCGCACCACGTAGTCGTAGTCGCTGGCGATGAGGTCGGTGATCTTACCCTTGCCTTCGTCGCCCCACTGGGCGCCGACGAGCACTGTGCTGGGCATGCTGCGTCCTTTCGTCGTGAGCCTTTTGCTCGAAGATGTAAGTATAGTACAGGCGGCCGCAAATGGCCCGCACGTTTGTACTGCCTCCCATTTCTTGGACACGAGAAACGGGAGGCTTCTTTATGCCATCAGACCTTAGGATCAGATACGACGTCGATGTCCGCAGGGCCGCAGCGGAGCTCTTCGAGGAGGGCTATGGGTATCACGCGGCCGCGACCGTCCTAGCGCTTCCTCCT
>NZ_WAJS01000052.1 GCF_008831045.1 Adlercreutzia muris | reverse complement strand
TACATCGTTCATTGGAATACGAGGAGACGACAGGTTAAACTGAAAGGACTGACTCCGGAGGAATTCCGAAATCAGTCCTTAGCAGCTTAGTCCTTACTAATTCGTCCAAGTTTTGGGACGCAGTTCATATCGCAGGGTCCTTTCCACGGGGAGGGATTGAGGGGTGGCGCGGCGCAGGTGCCGTCGGCGCACGCCGCGCCACCCCTATCGTCTCAGGCTACTTCGCCTGGTCGATAGCCTTTTGCACGGCGTCCTTGATGGCCGTGCTCGTCACCGTGGCGCCGGCCACGGCGTCCACCTCGGTGGACTGGGCCTCGATGATCTGGGCCGGCAGGGCCTCGATGGCCTTGCTGCCGACGCCGGCGGTCTCCTGCTGGTGCACCACTTCGACGGCCGCGATTTTGCCGCCGTCCATCTTCACCTTGACGCCCAGCTCGTTGCCCATGCACAGCGTGGAGGTGCCCAGGTACTCACCCTCGCCGAGGGCCACGGTCTGGGCCAGGTCGGGATCCACCTCGTGGCTGCCGGAGCCGGCGGTGTAGACGATCTCGGAGGCCACGCCCATGGGCAGGGCGGGCAGCGGATCCTTCTCGGCCGCGGCGTTCACGCCGGCCAACTGGCCGAAGATGAGGCACTCGGCCATATTGCCGCCGCCGTTGTACTGGTAGGGGGTCATGCCGCCGAACTCGCCGGCTGAGTACAGGTGCGGAATGGGCTCGCCGTTAGTGCCGACGACCTCGGCCGCGGCGTTGCGGCGAGCGCCGCCCTGGGTGTTCAGGAAGGCCTGGATCATCTCGATGGCGTAGTAGGGGCCCGATTCGGAGAAGGCGCGCATGGTCTCGGCGGCGCGGTAGAAGGCCGGATCGTAGCCGTCGGCAGCCATCTTGTTGAAGTCGGCCACGGTCTGCTCGAGCTTGCCCGGGGTAATGCCCAGAGTCTCGGCCAGCTCGGTCAGGGTGCCTGCGCTCACGACCTGGTCGGCGAACTCAGCGGGAATGCCGTGGTACTCTTCGGTGATGGCCTTGTTCTGGGCCTCGTCCCATACCATCCAGGTGTTGCGGGGACGCTTCACGCTCACCCAGTCACCGTTGCTCGGCACGTGGCCATGGCGGTTGTACACGTCCTCGCGCAGATAGCGCTCGCCGCCGTTGCCCACGACGATGATGCTGCCCGAGAGGTTGCGCAAGTCGTTGAAGGTCTTGGCGTGATGGCCGGACTCCACGGCGAAGGAGATGCCGCCCAAAGCGAAGCAGTTGCCCTCGAAGGCCTCCATGTGCCACAGATCGGCGCCGACGCCCATGGCCATCTTCACGCCGTCGCCAGTATTGAACAAGGTGCCGGCCGGGGCGCTCTTGGTAAGGCCCAGGAAGTCCTCCACCATCTGCGGGTTGTTCTCGAAGCCGCCCATGGTCATGACGACGCCGTTCTTGGCGCGCACGTTCACAGTCTCGCCGTTCTTGTCGATCTCCACACCGATGACGGCCTTGCTGACCGGATCCTGGAACAGGCTCACGGCCGGCGAGGCGTACCACACGTCGATGCTATCTCCCATGGACATGACCTTGTTGCGGTAGGTCTTCCACAAAGCGGAGTTGCACACGTTGTCGCTCACGGTCAGCACGTGCAGGTCCTCGCCGCCCTCGAACTCAGGGTACTCGGGGGCGAACATGCCGATGAGGGGCTGAGCGGAGGAGTCGTACTTCCAATCGAGGAAGTTCTCCTCGGGCACGCCGAAGAAATCGCGCAGCATGTCGTGGGTGCGGGTGAGACCCTCGGCGTAGACGTCGAGAAGCCCCTCGTCCACGGCGAAGTCGCCGGCCATGGCCTTATTGTAAGATACCATGGCCTCCTTGTTGTCGGAGCTCAAAATGATCTGCCCGCAGAAACGCGTGTTACCGCCCTCCATGCCGATCGGGGCCTTCTCCACGAGCAACACCTTCGCGCCGGCATCGGCGGCGTAGCAGGCGGATACGGCCCCAGCGCCGCCGAAGCCGATAACCACGACGTCGTACTCGCCATCCCAAGCGATGGTGTCGGCGAAGGTGGTGCCCTCGCCGGTAGTGGCCATAGCCGAGCCGCCCTTGCCTTGGGGCGCGCAGCCGGCCAGACCGAGGCCGGCGATGGCGGCCATGCCGGCACCGGCACCGGTGATGAATTGCCTACGGGTGAACTTTCCCATATTTCCACTCCCTTACTTTTCGGCTTAGAACTCTTGGGGATTCCGATGGCCGGGGGAGCCGTTCCCCGAGCCGCGGTGCTACCATAGCGGCTTTATCGGGGTTACCGTGATGGGTAAAGAGAGGGTCAGTGGGGGTGGAACTTGCTGACCCGATGCGCTAACCCATCCCGCTAACCCACCGGTGGGTTAGCGAATTGCCGCTGGTGCGCGGGGGCCGTCTGTGGTTTCATGGGAATGCTGAGTGAGGAGGGAATCGATGGGATCATTATCGAAGGTGGCCCGGGTGCTGCGCCAAGGGTTCGCGCAGCAATTTCAGACGGTGGGCGCCGTGGGCCTGTTCGTGGGGCTGGCCTGCAATCTGGCCTTCGTGGGCCAGGTGTACTTCTGGCCGGCGATGTGGCACACTTCCGCTCTCATGGTCTCTTATACCGATGCCGCCTACGGTGCCGAGCTGCTCACAGCCGCCCTTCTCATTCTCCGCCTGCATCGGAAAGGCACGCTTCCCGGTCCCCGAACCCTGTGGGCGATGGCCCTCCTCGTGCAGGCCACCCTGGTGCTCTACTGCATCATATTCGGTCTGGGATTTCAGTCTCCGGCGGTGATGGACTGGGTCTGCGGGGCCATCTTCGGTGTCTACCTGCCGCTGTCCATGGTCTCTTGGCTGCGAGCGCATGCGGGCCTCTCTCCCTCGACCGTGGTGTGGAACATTATGCTGGCGGCGGCCTTTGCGTCGTTTGTCATCTGGGTGTTCACGGGGCTGGCCGGCGTCAAGATCTGCGTCTGCATGGGGGTGCTGCTCCTTATCGCCACGCTTGTGCTGAACCGGCGCCTGCGAGACCTTGGCAACAGCCCGGTCGCGGACCCCGAAGGAGGCGCCCCATCGCCCCCGACGGTGCCTTTTCGCTATCCGGTGTCGGCGGTGTTCCTGTTCAGCCTCGCCTTCATCATTGCCATCTCTTTTGCCGGGAAGGGCGGGGCGGATGCCTCTTTTGCCGCCGGTGCCTTTCTGGCGCCGCTGTTGCTCGTATGCGCCATCGTGCTCCTCGTGAACGCTGCGGCCTTCCCGCTCACCAATATCGCAGTGCCTGCCATCGTCATGGCCACCATTACAGCATCGTCGCTGCAGGTGGACCCGGCGCTGTCCTTCGATCTGGCGGCCCTGGGCATGTTTCTGTTCCTGGCCTACGCGGTAGTGCTGCTGTGCGCCGCCGCCCGCGGGGACGATCGGGCCGGGGCCCTGGCCTTCCTGCGACTCATGGTCGCCTTCGCCGCCGGTTGCATTGTGGGCCGGTGCGTCATGGCGGTCTGCTCTCTCATCGACGGCTTCACGTCCGACGCCCTCGTGCTGGCCGCCGTTCTCGTGGCCAATGGTGCCGCGGTCATCCTCATGCGCCGGGGCGCCACGCCCCGCCGCTCCGAGGAGCTGTTCGGAGCCGGTGACGACGGGTGTTCTGACGGGGATCTCGGGGCCTCCTGCCGTGATGCCGTGGATGCCATGGCAGCTGCGCGGAACTTGGGAGAGCGGGAGAAGGAGGTGCTCGTCCTGCTGCTCCAGCGCAAGTCGGCCAGCGCCGTGGCCGCCGAGCTCGTCATTGCCAACGGCACGGCGAAGTCCCATATCCGCCACGTCTACAAGAAGCTCGACGTCCACAGCCGCGCCGAGCTGTTCGCCCTGTTCGGCATCGACGCGGACGAGGGCCGCTAGAGGTGAAGCGCCCCTTTTTCGCGATGCGGCCGTGCGCAACGGCGATTCGGGGCTCCTTGTACCCAGAAAGGGTGCACAATAAAAGACAGAGCGCCCCGTTTTCACGATGCGACCGTGCGCATCGGCGATTCGGGACGCGGAGCCACCTCAAAAGGCTGTGTGGGGGAAGAACGCTGCTCCTTTTTCGCGATACGGCCGTGCGCATCGGCGATTCGGGGCTCCTTGTACCCAGAAAGGGTGCACAATAAAAGACAGAGCGCCCCCTTTCCACGCTTCGACCGTGCGCAGCGCAGAAAAGGGGCGTAAGAGAACCGGGTGCCTTCCGATGTTGGAGCGACGGCGGGGTGCGGGGGGTCCCGGCGGCTAGCGGCCCTGGGCCTGGACGGCGGTGATGGCCACCACGCCCACGATGTCCTCGGCCGTACATCCGCGCGAGAGATCGTTCACCGGCGCGGCGATGCCCTGGAGGATGGGACCGTAGGCCTCGGCCTTGGCCAGGCGCTGCACGAGCTTGTAGCCGATGTTGCCGGCATCGATGTCGGGGAACACGAGTACGTTGGCGCGGCCGGCCACGGGCGAGGCGGGGGCCTTCGCTGCACCGATCTCGGGGACGATGGCGGCATCCAGCTGCAGCTCGCCGTCCACGGCCAGCTCCGGCGCCAGTTCCTTCACCAGCGCCGTGGCCCGCACCACCTTGTCGGCATCATCGTTTCTGGCCGACCCGTAGGAGGAGTGGGAGAGCATGGCCACCACCGGCTCGGCACCGTCGATGAGCGAACGCCAGGCAGCCTCGGCGTTGATGGCGATCTGGGCGAGGCGCTCGGCATCGGGCTGCACTTCCAGGCCGCAGTCGGAGAACAGGAAGGTGCCGGCGTGCCCCAAATCGCAGTCGGGCACGTTCATGACGAAGAAGGAGCTCACCATCTGCGCGCCAGGGGCGGTCTTCAGGATCTGGAGAGCCGGGCGCAGCACGTCGCCGGTGGAGTGGCAGGCCCCGGACACCAGGCCGTCGGCCTCGCCCATCTTCACCATCATCATGCCGAAGTACAGCTCGTTGTCCATGAGCTCGAGGGCGGCCTCCACGGTCATGCCCTTCTTGGCCCGCAGCTCGGCGAGCTTCTCGGCGTAGGGGGCCCGCAGCTCGGAGGTGCGGAAGTCCACGATGCGGGCGCCATTCAGGTTGCAGCCGGCGGCGGCGATCTCGACCGGGTTGCCGAGGATGATCACGTCGGCGATATCGTCGGCGAGGATGGCCTCGGCGGCCTTCAGGGTGCGGATATCGTTGCCCTCGGGCAGCACGATGGTCTTCTTGTCGGATTTGGCCTGGGCGATCATGGTATCGAGGAATGCGCTCACGGCGGGTCCTTTCTCCCCGGGGAATGTGACGGCTCCCATCATAGGGCACCGTCGGGTGTCCATGCCGGCCCGCGGGCCGGCCCGGCCGGCGTGAGGTTCATATATTCGGTTTGTATGTGAACCTTTCCGCCGATGGCGGGGGGTTGAGTACAATAACGGGCGAACTAATCTATGGGGCGCCGGGTGCGCCATCATCCACCGATCCAGAGCGAGGAGTTACCCCCATGGCAGTGACCTACGCCGATTTTCGCGCCATCGACATCGCCGACTTCGACGCGGTGGTCGTCGGTTCCGGGTTCGCCGGAGCCGTGACGGCTCGCCAGCTGGCCGAGCAAGGGGGGCTGCGCGTGCTCGTCATCGAGAAGCGCGCTCACATCGCCGGCAACGCCTACGACGAGTATGACCAGGCCGGCATCCTCGTGCACCGCTATGGGCCGCACATCTTCCACACCAACAGCCAGGAGGCCTACGATTACCTGGCCCGCTTCACGGAATGGTCGGGTTACCAGCACAAGGTGCTCGCCGATTGGTTCGGCACCTACATGCCCGTGCCCTTCAACAAGAACTCCATGGAGATCGCCTTCGGCGCCGAGAAGGCTGCCCGCCTCATCGAGAAGCTCATCGCCACCTTCGGCGACGAGCGGAAGGTGACCATCAACGAGCTGCGGGCCCAGGAGGATCCGGAGCTGGCGGAAGTGGCCGACTTCGTGTACGAGAACGTGTTCCTCTACTACACCCAGAAGCAGTGGGGCCTCACCCCCGAGGAAGTGGACCCGTCGGTGACGGCGCGGGTGCCCGTGTTCATCTCCCGGGACGACCGCTACTTCCAGGATACCTACCAGGGCATGCCCGTGGACGGCTACACGCGCCTGTTCGAGGCGATGCTCGGCCACGACCTCATCACCGTGTGCCTGGGCACCGAGGCCGAGTCCGTCTTCGAGCTCGTGTTCGCCAGCGGCGACGAGGACGCGCCCCTGACCGCCATCCGCATCAAGGGCGAGGCCTTCGAGGGTCCCATCGTGTACACCGGTCCCCTCGACGAGCTGTTCCTGGCCCGCTTCGGACGGCTGCCCTACCGCTCCCTGGACTTCGTCTACGAGACCTTCGAGGAGGACTACCATCTGCCCGCCGGCACCGTGAACTACACGGTGACCGAGGACTACACCCGGGTCACGGAGTTCAAGTGGCTCACTGGGCAGAAGGGCTCGAAGACCACCATCATGAAGGAGTACTCCCGGGCCTACGAGGATCCCGCGACCCAGATTCCCTACTACGCCATCATCAACGGCGACAACGCCGACCTCTACGGGCGCTACCGCCGCCTGACCGATGCCCTGCCAAACTTCTATCCGCTGGGTCGCCTGGCCGAGTACCGCTACTTCAACATGGACAAGGTGGTCGTGGACGCCCTGGCCGCCGCCGACCGCATCCTGTGGTCCCTCGACCATCCCGATGCGGCCGTCCCCGACGCCGTCTCGTCCGCCACGCCCGCCCTCTAGGAGGTTTCGCCGTGAAGACCATCACCTTCGCCGTTCCCTGCTACAATTCCGCCGCCTATATGGATCATTGCGTGGAGACGCTTCTGACCTGCGGCGACGATATCGAGATTCTGCTGGTGGACGACGGCTCCACGAAGGACGACACCGCCCAGATCGCCGATCGCTGGGAGGCGGAGCACCCGGGCATCGTGCGGGCCATCCATCAGCCCAACAAGGGCCATGGCGGCGCGGTGAACACGGGGCTCGCCAATGCCACGGGCTTCTACTTCAAGGTGGTGGATTCCGACGACTGGCTCGATACGGCCGCCATGTTCCCGCTCATGGAGTACATGCGCAGTCAGGTGGAGGCGCCGGTGCCCTGCGACATGGTGGTGGCCAACTACGTCTACGAGAAGGTGGACGAGGGCGTGCAGAAGGTCATGGGCTACGCCAACGTTCTGCCCGAGGGCTATGAGTTCGGCTGGCACGAGGTGGGCACCTTTCTGCCGTCCCAGTATCTGCTCATGCACTCGGTGTACTACCGCACCGACATGCTGCGCAAGATGGGCCTCGTCCTGCCGGAGCACACGTTCTACGTGGACAACATCTTCGTCTACGAGCCCCTCGTGCACGTGCGCACCATCCGCTACTTCAACGTGGACGCCTACCGCTATTTCATCGGGCGGGAGGACCAGTCGGTCAACGAGAAGGTGATGATGGGCCGCATGGACCAGCAGCTGCGCGTCACCCGCCAGATGATCGACAACGTGGATCCCCAGGCGGTGCGCGAGCGCCACCTGCGCCATTACCTGCGCAACTACCTGTCCATGATGATGTGCATCTGCTCGGTGTTTCTGCGCATGCGCGGCGGCGAGCAGGACGAGGAGGACTTGAAGGGCATCTGGGCCTACCTGAAGGAGCAGAACCCCTCGCTGTACCGTCGCGTGCGTTCCAACGCGCTGAACCTGGCCACTAACCTGCCCACCGAGGCCGGCGAGAAGATCGGGCTCAAGGGCTACCAGATCGCCCAGAAGATCTTCAAATTCAATTAAGGGTTCCGGGCCATGTCGTCGCTCGTGCTCGCCATCGACATTCGCAACACCCGCACGCGGTTGGGGTTGGCCGTGGATGGGGATTTGGCGGCCCAGTGGTCGGTCGGCACCGATGCGGGCTACACCCCCGACGAGGCCGTGGCCTCCGTGGCGGCCTTCTTCGATGCCGTGACCCGCGGCCTGGCGACCATGGAGCCGGGAGCCGTTCTCGACGGAGCGGCCCTGCCGTTGCGGGCGCCCCTGGCCGACGGGGCCATCGTCGCCTCGGTGTTCCCGGCCCTCACCGAGGTGTGGGTGGAGGCGGCTCGGCGCTTGACGGGCACGCGGCCCCTCACCGTAGGGCCCGGGCTGAAGAGCGGCCTGAAGATGGATTTCGCCGATCCGGCCTCCGTGGGAGCCGACCGCGTGGCCGAGATGGTGGCCGCGAAGTCCGCCTGGGGCGCCCCGGTGCTCGTGGTGGATCTGGGCACCGCCACCACCTTCGAGCTGCTCGATCGCGAAGGGTCCTTCAAGGGCGGCATCATCGCGCCGGGCATGGGCCTGGGGGCCGCGGCCCTGGCTCAGGGGGCGGCCCAGCTGCCCGCCGTGGGACTGCGCGCGCCCCGCACCCTGCTGGGCCGCACCACCGAGGCGGCCATGCGGTCGGGCATCGTCATGGGGGAGGTGGCCCGCATCGACGGCCTCATCGACATGATCTGGGCCGAGGCCGGCTACACCACGCCGGTGGTGCTCACGGGCCGCGGTGCCGAGGCCATCGCCGCCCTCATGGCCCACGAGGCGGTCGTGGACCAGAGCCTGGGCCTGCGCGGCCTTGTGGAGCTCTACGGCCTGAACCGCTCCTAGGCGCCGCCCCGCGTCGGGCGGCCGCGGGGCGCTTCGCGACCCTTCGTGGGCGATCTCGCCGCCCGCTCGGGGCTTTCGGGGC
>NZ_WAJS01000051.1 GCF_008831045.1 Adlercreutzia muris | reverse complement strand
CCCGAGGTGGGGTTCAGGTAGTACCAGGTGCCGGAGACCTTCTTCCAGCCCGTGGCCATGGCGCCGCTCGCGTTCAGGTAGTACCACGACCCGCGCTTCAGCCAGCCGGTCTGCATGGCGCCCGAGCCGTTGAAGTAGTACCAGCGCCCATCCACCTGGGCCCAGCCCGTGGCCATACGGCCGTCGCGGGAGGGGTCGAGCCAGTACCAGGCACCGCCGGTCTTCAGCCAGCCGGTGCGGGGCTTGCCGTTCCCGTTGCCCCAGTACCATTTTCCCGAGAGCTTGTTCCATCCAGCCTTGAGAGCGGGGAGAGAGGGTTTCTCCGGCTTCGGATCTGGTTTGGGCTCCGGTTTGGGTTCGGGCTTCGGTTCCGGGGTGGGCTCGGGTGCCGGATCAGGCTCGGGCTCCGGGGCCGGGTCGGGGGTAGGATCAGGCTGGGAACTCGGGTCAACAACGTCGCCGCTATTGGATTTTCCGCTGTCCGCTTGCGTGGCATCCGGCCCGGCGGCGGGGACTTCAATGCCGTCGACGCTATCGGCCCAGGCCTGTTGGAGGCCGCTCAGGGCCGATGCCGGAATACTGCCGAGGGCAAGGAGCGCTGCCAGCCCGAGAGCGGTCAGCTTCTTTGAGTATAGGGCTGTGACCATGGATTCTCTCCTTCGGTGTTCTGTTTGAATTACACGGTTATAGTCGTTTTTTGGCATTTCGTCAATGGAGGGGCTTCAAGAGCGGGCCGATGGATGCTAGTATGGGTCGCTCAAAAGGCTGTCAACGAACCGTAATCGAGCACGCGGCCTGCGCTTTCTGTCGTTGACTATGGTCGCGTGCCCTTACTTTAGTAGGAGGTGCCCTTTGGCTACGACATATTCTCGACGGTTTCTATCGCTTGCCCTTTCCGGTGTGTTGGCGGGAAGTCTCGTTCCGGCTACTGCCCTTGCTGCCGATGGCGGCGGGGAGGCCTTGGCGGATCTGTCCAGCGAGGTTGCGGAGAGCGGAGCCGATCTGCCGGAGGTGGAGCAGACAGAAGAGGGTGAGTTGGCTCAGAGTTGGCGCTACATCGACGGCATTCCCGAGAATGTTTGGCTTGAAGAGGCGGAGGAGGCGGGCATTACCCCCTACGGCGCCTTCGTCGATGTGCCGGATAGCTATCGCGCTACCTGGAGCCGCAGCAACGGCATCAACACCTATACGGATCGCCGCAACCCTAATGAGGCGGGTACCATCATCAAGGTGCCCGGCGTGCGGGAGCTGGGTGTGGACATCTCGTACTACAACAACGAGAAGGGCGGCGTCTACAAGCCCATCGACTGGGCCCAGATGCGCGCCGATGGCGTGACGTTCGCTATCATCCGCATCGGAGACGGCGGTACCGGCGGTCGGTTCTTCGTTGATCCGTGGTTCGTGCGGAACGTGCAGGGGGCCCGAGCCCAGGGCATCAAAATCGGCGTATATGTGTACTCGCGCGCTCTCTACCTCGAAGGCGATCGCTTCTCGGTGACCAATGAGGTAACGAACACGCTTCAGCAGCTGGAGGCGGCCGGTTTGAAGCCCGGGGATATGGCGTTGCCGGTATATCTGGACATGGAGGACACCAGCCAGCGGGCGCTCCCCAGCGCCATGCTGGGTAAGATTGCGACAGCCTATTGCGATGCCCTCCAGGCAAAGGGCTATCGCGTGGGCATTTATGCGAACCAGGATTGGTTCAAAAACGTGCTTACCGACCCGATCTTCAGCGCCCAGAACATGGCGAAAAACGGCTGGTCCCGCTGGGTCGCCCGCTATTCCTGGGGCGCTCAGTCCAGTGGTGTGGAGAACACCGATGTGTGGCAATTCACAAGCATCGGGCTGGTGAGCGGCACCCCGCGCAAGTACTGCGATGTGAACTTCGCCTTCGTGGACTTTAAGGGCGGCGCGACGACGGTTCAGCGCACGGAATGGGTGAGCGTCGGCGGCAAGTGGTACCTTCGCGATGCCAGCGGTAACAACCTCACCGGTTGGCAGACCGTTGCGGGCAAGCAGTACTACATGGACAGCGCTGGTGTCATGCAGACGGGCTGGGAGCTTCTCGGTGGCAAGTGGTACTACCTCGGCGGCGACGGCGCGAAGCGCACCGGCTGGGTGCAAACGGGGGGAACCTGGTACTACCTCGATGGTTATGGGGTCATGCAGACGGGATGGCAGACTATCGGCGGCAAGCAGTACTACCTGCTGCCTTCCTCCGGTGCCATGGTTACGGGCACGCGCACCATCGATGGGAAGACCTACACGTTCGATAGCTCGGGCGCACTGGTGAGCACCGGGTCGTCTTCGGTGAACTCCTCGACTCCCGTGAAGACGGGCTGGGTGAGCTCGGGCGGCAAATGGTATCTGAAGGGGTCGTCGGGGCAGAACCTCACGGGCTGGCAGAAAGTGGGCGGCAGCTGGTACTATCTGAACAGCAGCGGAGTCATGCTGACCGGCTGGCAGAGGGTGGGGGGCACGTGGTACTACCTGAAGTCATCGGGCGCCATGGCCACCGGCTGGCAGAAGGTGGGTGGCAGCTGGTACTACCTCAAGTCCTCTGGTGCTATGGTTACGGGTTGGGCCAAAGTAGGATCGACCTGGTACTACCTGAAGTCGTCGGGTGCCATGGCCATCGGCTGGCAGAAGCTCGGCGGTGCCTGGTACTACCTCAAGAGCTCGGGCGCCATGGCCACGGGGTGGTACAAGGTGGGAAGCTCCTGGTACTACTCCAACGGCTCCGGTGTCATGCAGTCGAATCGCTGGATCGGAAACTACTATGTTACCGGATCGGGCGCCATGGCCACCAACACCTGGATCGGCCGCTACCACGTAAATGCCTCGGGTTTGTGGGATAGGACGCGCTAGGTCCGCTCCCTCCCGAGTCTTGCTTCATGAAGAGAGCCTCCCGGCCGATGGCCGGGAGGCTCTCTTGTGTGGGGCTGTCTAATGGAGGCTGCTAGTTCTCCAGCTTCTTGTGGCTGAACAGCTCCTTCCAGTCGCAGGCGGCGAGCACGGTGCCGCACAGGATGGCGATGCAGCAGACGATCTCGACGGGGCCGGGCACGGTGCCCAGCAGGATGAGGCCGAACAGCACGGCCCAAGCGGAGTAGGAGATGTTCAGGGCCATGCCCTTGGCGGCGCCGATGGTGGCAATGCCCTTGTAGTAGAAGAGATAGGAGGCAGTGCCGGCCAGGGCCGCGAGGGCCACGACGCCCACGCCGAAGGTGGGCAGGGCGCTCCAGGTGAAGGCCCAGGCGCCGAAGAGGGGAAGCACTACGAGGAGGTAGACGATGGCCGACGTGGTCTCGCGAATTTGAAGGGCCGTCTCGTTGTCCACGGCATCGTCGCGCATGCCCCAGGCGCAGAGCACCGCCTCGGAGCCCCAGCCGACCACGGTGACGATGGCGGCGATAAGGCCCATGGTGGCATCGCCGGGAACGGTGGTGTCGGAAGAGAGGTATCCCATGGCGATGATGCCGCCGAGGGCTACGGCCAGGGCCACGGCACGACCGGCCGTGATCTTCTCCTTCAGCAGCAGCACGGCCATGAGGGTGCCGAAGGCCGGATAGAAGGAGGAGATGATGGCCGTGTAGCCGGCGCCGATGTTGTTGATGGCGATGACATAGCCGGTCATGCCGATGGGGCCGCCGAGCAGGGCGCCGAGCATGACCACCTTTCCGCTGCGGGTCTTGAGGGCCGCCAACGTGTCGCCCAGGCGGCCGCGCACACCCATGTACAGAAGGAGCCAAAGAGCGCAGAACACATCGTGGAGCGCCGAGCTGACGATGGCTCCCAGTGCGATGGCCTCGACCGTCCCGATGAAGGGCACCATGGTGAGCGCAATACCCAGGATGACCGTGTCCAAGCCCCACAGGCAACCGCTCGCAAGTCCGTATTTCATAGTCTATCCCTCCGTGTAGAACGACTCGTCGTACCAGCGCAGCACTTTTCCGAGGTACTTCTTCGCGTAGTTGTAGTAGATGTAGAGCCACTCGCCCACAAAATCGCCCTCGGCCTCCTTGACGAGGCTCCATACGTACCAGCACCAGCCGGCGAGGGCCACGTAGGCGAAGTTGTGGCGCACCTCCTCGAAGGTGGGCTTGCGGCCGAAGTAGTGCTCCAGGGCCCGCAGTGCCTCCTGTTCCGAGCACTCGCAGCACACCACGTAGGTGCCGAAGTCGCTCGCGTAGTCGGCGAGGCCGGAGTACTCCCAATCGATGAGGTAGAGGTGGTTATCCTCGTCGATGAGGAAGTTGAGGTAGAAGAAGTCGTTGTGGGTGAGGCAGGTGGGAGCACCGTCGGCGTCGGCGAATTCCTTGACCCGCTGGGCCATCTCGGCCATCTCGCGGTAGCCGGGTACATCGATGGGGCCGTGCTCGGCGAGCAGCGCCTCGTAATGCTTGCTCTCGGTGTAGAAATCGAAGGTGTTGTCCACGGTGGCACCGGACTCGTGGATCATCCGGCCCACGCGCATGGCCCGGGCCACCTCCCCATCGTTGCGGGGATCGAGATTGCGGGCGTCCGGGATGAAGCGCGATATCTTCCATCCGCGCTCGTCCTCGTGGATAAAGGTGTCGTCGATGCCCAGGTCATGGGCGATCTTCTGCGCCTCCTTCTCGCTCGTGCGATCGATCATGGCCTCGGTGCCAATGCCGGGGTGACGGTACACGTACTCGCCTTCGTTGGTGGCAAAGTGACACGACAGATTGGTGAGCCCTTGTTTGAGGGGGTACACGTCGTGAATCTCGCCCTTGGAGCAGCCGAGCACGGCCACGATGTTGTCGAATACTTCCGAGTCGAGGTTCTCCAGGAACATCGGATCGAACTCGCGTACCTCGTCGAGGCTGTCGAACTCGAAGATCATACCTGTGGGGTAGCGTCGGGCCACCATGTCGAGGTCCTTGATGTGGTCCAGATAGATGTGCTCCCAGAGCTTGTCGATGGTGGCGGGGTTGTCGTAGACGGCGTCGAGCAGGGGCACGTAGGCGCGGGAGAAGGCATGGTCGAAGTATACATGGCCGATCATGTACCAGGCATTCGCCCCGCCGATGGTGACAGCGGTGATGCGGTCGTGGGCGCCGGTCTGGATGCACCATTCAGTCGTTTCCCCCTCAGCGTACTCTACGGCATAGTAAGCCTTCCAGACGTAGGGCTCGAAGGGATTCTCGATGAAGTAGTCGTCCGAGGAGCAGATGTAGGTGTTGCCGAGGCGGTCCTCCACGCACTTGATCGATGAGCTGTTATTGCGCGAGGCGTAGTCGGGGTTCACCACGATGGATACGCCGAATTTGTCCTCGAGGTAGAAGAAGTACTCCTTCTTGTAGCCGACGACCACGGTGATGTCGGTGATACCGGCCGCGATCAGCTGCTCGATCTGGCGTTCGATGAGCACTTCGCCCCGCACCTTCAGAAGACCTTTGGGCTTTTCGTAGGAGATGGGGGCGAAGCGGGAGGACAGACCTGCGGCCAGGATAATGGCATTTTCCACGCGGTAGGGCTCCAGGGCCTTCCCGCCGGCCTCAGTGGCCTCACCTTCGTCAATGAGCCCCGCTGCAGTCAGCGTCTTGGCGGCGGCGTTCACGCTGCCGAGGGAGAGGCCGGTTGCCTCCGCGATTTTGCGCTGGGCGCAACCGGGATGCAGGACGACCTCCCTCAGCACCAGGAATTCATTCTTGCTTATAGTCAACGATTCCTCGATTCCTCGTTCTGTTCGATAGTTGCATTGTACGCCACGATCAAGAAAAAATGTTCAAAATCATTTTGAATGGTATAAAAATGAACATAAGGGAGGCTATGGGGTAGGCGAAATCGTCACAGCTGAAAAACAACGGTGCGGTCTCGTCGGAGGCGAGGTGGGGAATGGGGGACAATAGAGAGGTCATTGCGCTGAAGGGAGGCACCTATGGGCTATCGTGTCGGTCGCGGGGTTCTGGTCCTGGTTCTGTCCGCTCTCATGGTGGGGGGAGCTGCGCCTGCGGCATTCGCCGCCGGTTCGTCGTGGCGGGGCCACGATGGCGCCTGGTGGTACGAGTATGCCGACGGTGATTACGCTCGGGGCTGGGAGCATATCGGAGGGAATTGGTATCACTTCACGGGCTCGGGGTGGATGCAAACCGGTTGGCTGAAGACCGGGGGCGCATGGTATTACCTGAAGGGCTCGGGCGCCATGGCCACCGGTTGGCAGAAGGTGGGTGGTACCTGGTACTACCTCAAGGGCTCCGGCGCCATGGCCGAAGGGTGGCAGAAGGTCGGGGGCACATGGTACTACCTGAGCCCTGGTTCCGGCGCCATGGCCACGGGCTGGAAAAAGGTTCAGGGGCTGTGGTACTACTTCGATGGCTCGGGGGCCATGAAGACCGACTGGCAGTGGATTGGCGGCGAGTACTATTACATGGAGCCCTCGGGCGCCATGGTGGCGAATCGCTGGATCGGCGACTACTATGTCGGATCCTCGGGGGCCATGGCGAGGAGCCGTTGGGTGGGGCGCTACTACGTGGGCGCCGATGGGGCGTGGATTCCCGGCTATGTGGAGCCGGCCAAGCCCTCCGACCCAGCACCCGCGCCCACCCCGTCCGACCGCTTCGTCTATGCCGTGGGCGACTATGTTGTCGATGATGGCAACGATCCCGCCCAGGTGAGGACGGGGTCGGTTGACGCATCGGGGGAAGCCTATGTGACGCTTCCCGGTGACGGCTTCGAGGTGCTTACCGCCGGCGGCTACGCCTATCCCCGGGGCTACGCCTGCGGTCGCGGGGTGTATATAACCGGCTATAAGGGTGCTTCGGGCGAGGACGTGGTCATTCCCGATGCTATCGACGGGGTACCGGTGGTGTATGCGAATCTCAGTGAGCCTGGGGCAGCGAGCGCCGATCCGCGCTGGATTCTCGATCGCGTGGATGCCTCTCAAGCTGGGCATCTGCGCTGGTTGTCTGTGGGCGGGGCGCCGAGGGAGCTTCGCTGCCAGGGAGCCGGCCAGCTCCGCTATCTGAGCGTTCGGGAGAGCGGGCTCTTGGCCTCCTTCGATGGTTCGGCGCTGTCGCATCTCGAAGTACTTGACTTCGGGGCACTGCCTCGTGTGTTTGCCCTCTCCAAGGGATCGCTCAGGGTGTTCTCGGCCCAGTATCAGGCCACCGATGGCGTCATGCCCTACCTCGACCTCGCCTCTGCGGCGAACCTGGAGACCTTCTCCATTGCGCGGCGCGGCGCAAATGTGACGACCCTCGGTCCGTTGACCAACCAAGGCTATAGCCTTGCGGGATGCACGTCCCTCACAACGGTGGAGCTGCCCTTCCAGCATCTGACCACCTTCGACCCCTTCGCGCTGCCCAGTCTCGAGGTGCTGGTGCTCACGGGCAATCCCCTGACGGATCAGGCTCAGGCGACATGCGAGGAGTGGGCCCAGGAGACTGGGGGCAGTCTTTCTTTGGCGCTGTGAGGAGCGGCCGGTCTGTTGGGGCCTGAAGGCGTATAATGACAGGGAATAACGGGGCCGTCGGCCTGCCAGAAAGGAACTTCCATGATTGATCGCAAAGCATTTCGCTCGTTGTCCTCGGGGTTGTACCTCATTACGGCTCGGGAGGGGGAGCGGCGCTGCGGCTGCGTGGTAAACACGCTCGTGCAGGTGGCCAGTGAGCCACCGACGCTGGCAGTGTCCCTCAACAAGGAGAACGCCACCACGGCCAGCGTGATCGCCTCCGGCCGCTTCGCCGCCACGGTGCTGGCCGAGGAGGCCCCCATGGAGCTCATCGGCGCCTTCGGGTTCCACAGCTCGCTCGATACCGACAAGTTCTCGTTCTGCAGCTATCGCGAGGACGGCGCCGAGATTCCCTACGTGCTCGATCACGCCCTGGCCCGCTTCTCGGTGCGCCTTACTGAGACCATCGACGTGGGCGGCCACTACCTGTTCGTGGGCGTGGTGGAAGAGGCCGATGTGCTGGCCGAGGGTTCGGCGCTGACCTACGCCCACTACCATGCGGTGAAGGGCGGCAAGACGCCGCCGAAGGCCGCCACCTACAACGGCGGCGACGAGGTTCCGGCCACGCCCGCGACGGGGGAGGGTGCTGTTGGCGCCGAGGCTGGCAAGCGTGTCGCCTGGCGCTGCATGCTTTGCGGCTACGTGGAGGAGGGCTATCCCGACGGCCTGCCCGCCGACTACCGCTGTCCCATCTGCGGCGCCGGCCCCGACATGTTCGAGCGCGTGGAGCTGTAGGGTAACTGCGGATTTGGGAGAAGACCTTGGTTGCGAACCGTCGTCAGGGCCGGAATTTCGGCTGTGCAAATCAGTTTCTTTGACAAAAACAAACAAATGTACGATAATAGAGCAGAGGCAATCAAGGACTATTTATACTGCTAGGCAGATTGCTCGCAGTAAGGTGTCTGTTCTTATGTATAGTACTGTTTGATTATTGATGGGAGGGCATTATGTTCAACTACACTGCTTTTGATGTTTCCTGCCATATTGTGAATACGAGTATTGACGCGAACGACCCGGTGAGCAACCTTCAGCTTCAGAAGATCCTGTATTTTGTCCAGGTGGGCTATTTTAGCGAGAAGTCAAAATGGCTCTTCGAGGATGATTTTGAAGCATGGCAATATGGCCCTGTTGTCCCTGGCATTTATCGTCTTTTCTCCATTTGGGGAGGCGGTAAAATTACCAGAAAGCCAACGGCTCCGCATAAGCAAATCAGCAGCGAGGATAGCTGTGTCATTGATCCGATCATTAAAGTGTGTCGCGCAAAAGCCCCTTGGGCTCTTGTGGAGCAAGCCCATGCTGAAGGATCTCCGTGGAAACGTACCATGGATTTAAGGGGCGATAGCGCCATCATTTCCAAAGATCTCATCAGTAGCGCTTCTTAGGAGGTGTTTGTGGACTGCCAGCGAAAATTGGAGGAGCTTCTCCTAGATCTTTCGCGTGACGATGTGAATGTAGAACAGTCCGAGAAAGCCGTGTTTCGTTATACAGATGCATTTTGCATACTATATGCCGAGGAAGGATTTAGGCATCATTACTCAGGGGTTTCGCGGTGTCTTTATGGTGAAACAACGCCACAGACTGAAGAGGATTTTAGAAAAATCTTCAGAAGAGCTGATAGGCTCGTTATCAATTTGGGCACGCTGAAAGAATATGTCGAACGACACAGTAGAGCGGTGTGAGTTAACTTTGTCCGGATTCCGGGTCGCTCCCCTGTGCCACAGGAAGAGGGCCCCTCCTGTATCCTCTCGGGTTGTCTAGGCCGGAGACGGAGAGGAAGGACCCTCCATGCGCGATCATA
>NZ_WAJS01000050.1 GCF_008831045.1 Adlercreutzia muris | reverse complement strand
CCCTCCCACCCTGGGCGACCGGAAAGCGGGCGGGTGTGAGGGGGTGCCTCATAGGCGCCCCCTCGGGAAAAGCGCGTTGCTACTTCTCGTAGCGGGTAACCTCCACGGGCTCGTCCTGCCACTTGGCGGTCTTCTCCGAGAGGATGTAGACCGTCGTGGGGGAAAGGCTCGCGGGATCCCACAGGTAGTGCGCGTTCTCGCCGGCGGCGGCAACGGCCTTGGAGGCCGCGCTCTCCGGGTCGTCCAAATCGCCGAAGACGCGGGCGCCGCAGCAGCAGTTGTGCACGCAGGCCGGCTCCCAGTTCTCGTCGTTGCGACGCTGATAGCACAGCGTGCACTTCTCGATGACGTTGGTCTTCGGGTCCATGTGGCGCACGCCGTAGGGGCAGCCGGTCAGGCAGCTCTCGCAGCCGATGCAGTCCTCGGTGTTCACGAGCACCACGCCGGTCTCCTCGTCGCGGTAGGAGGCGCCGGTGGGGCACACCTCGATGCAGCCGGGGTTCTCGCACTGCTGGCACTGCATGGGCAGCCAGTACATCTCGATGTCCGGGAAGGTGCCCACAGGCCCCACGGCGGACACGTGGTTGCGCACCACGCCCAGGCCCATCTGGTTCTCGTGCTTGCAGGCGGCCACGCAGGAGTCGCAGCCCGAGCAGCGGTCCAAGTCGATGACAAGCGTATTTTTCATTAGAACACATCCTTCGTCTGGGCTTCAGCGAGCATTTCGGCGGTCGGCATGAAGGGCTCGAACTCCTCGGCCTCCACCCAGATGTTCTCCGGGCGGGTGGACTTCTCGATCTTCACCGTGAAGCCGCGGTTGGTATAGGAGCCGTAGACCTCGTTGAAGGGGGCGTCGTTCTTGGTGAGCACGTTCACGTTGCACTCGCGCCAGCCGCCGGTGGGGTTGGCCTGGGAGGCGTCGTAGCACTCGGGGTTCCAGAAGCGCTCCATCCACACGGTCTTGGGGTGGACGCCCTCGGTCAGGTAGGCACGGGCGTGCACCTCGCCGCGGCGGCTCGTCACCTTCACCCAGTCCATGTGCTCGATGCCGAGCTCGGCGGCGCTGGCCGGGTTGATGCGGATCTCGGCGCAGGGGAACAGCTCGCGACTGAACGGCGCATGGCGCATGGTGCCGTGGTGGAAGTAGGGCACGCGTCCGCTCGTCAGCACGAAGGGGTACTCGGCATCGTAGCCCGGCATGCCCTCGTACGGGCTCTCCACCGGCTCGATGGGCACGCAGATGGGGCTGTAGTCCTCGCAGGCCTCCTGGGGCTCGGGATAGCAGAATGGGTACCCGTTGCGCGCCAGCTTCAGCAGGATCTGACAGTAGGTCTCCACCTTGCGCGACTCGGTGCCGAAGCCCGCGGGCAACCCGTCGTCGGCGATCTCCTCATGCTGGTTGTACTTCCAGTAGTCGGGGGTGACGTGCGGCACATACTCGTCCACGTTGGCCTGCAGCGTCTCCCAGTCGGGGGCGCCGAGCGTGTCGGCCACGCCCTGCTTGACAGCGGCCTCGGTGGGGCTGCCCAGGTAGGCCGTGCCCTCGCCGAGCTCCAGGCCGCCGGGAATGTGGCCGCCCCACAGCTCGCGGCACTTCTCCACCACCTGGGCGGCCGGGATGGAGTGGGACACGGTCTCGCCGATGTGCACGCACTCGTTCTGCAGCCACTGGGTATCCAGCTGGCTCATGTTCACCATGGGCTCCTCCAGCCACTCGCGCAGCGGGAAGACCAAGTCGCACGCCTCGATGTGGAAGGAGGTGAGGTGCGGGTACTGGCCGATGATGTAGTCCACCTCGGGGAACACCTCATACCAGGACTTCGCGTTGCCGAGCATGGCCAGCTTGTTGCCGGACATGTCGAACCACACGCGGGGCTTGTAGGGCTCGCCGGTGGCGATGGCGTTGCGCACCGTGGGGATGTGGGAGTGGCACCAGGCGTAGAGGCCCTTGTGATCCTTCATGCCCAGGCGGTCCTGCAGCAGCTTGTTCAGGGTCTTCTGGGAATCGGGCATGGCCTCGCCCAGCTCCTTGATGCGCGCCTCGTTCTCGGCATCGGACATGCCGATGACCGCGCCCACGCCGTACATATCGGAGAACATGCCGTCGAAGCCGTTGTTATAGGTGAGCGGGCGCGTCGGCGCGGCAACCTCGCCGGTGGGACCGAACACACCGGAGGCCTTCTTGGTCATGGTGACGCCAGGCTTGTTGATGCGGCCCATGATGGAGTCCAGGCCCATGCAGCCCAGCGGCACCTGGGAGGCCGACTCGGTCATGTCGGAGGCCACGCCGTTGGCGATGCCGCCGTTGTTCTCCACGTACAGCTTGATGGCCGCCTCGATCTTGTCGGCCTGGAGCCAGCACTCCTCGGCGGTCTTCTCGAGCGTCCAGGGCTCGGCCTCCTCCTTGTAGATCTGGCCGGCCGTCTTGTACTGCTTGCCGTTGAACTCGCCGGCCCAGAAGACCTCCGGATCCACCGTCGCGTCGGCCGGAGCGGAGTACTCGAAGGGGGCCACGGCGCCCGTCCTCAGATCGAAGCACACATAGGCCGGGGTGTTCTCGGGCGTGGTCTGCTGGAAGTCGGGGAACAGCTCCTGGGCCTTCACCGGCAGCTTGGTATCGGGATCGATGAGGAAGGGCAGGTTCGTCCAGTACTTCGTGAACTCCTCGTCGTAGAGCTTGTTCTCGAAGATGTAGCGGAACCACGAGAGCAGAAGCTTCGTATCGGTGCCGGGACGCACGGGCAGCCACACGTCGGCCTTCACGGCGTCGGGCGAGAAGTTCGGGTCCACCACTACGGTCTTCACGCCGGCGGCGCGCAGCTCGGCCATGCCGCGGCCCGACTCGGCCGTCTCGGACACCGAGGGCTGGGCGCCCCAGATGACGACGACCTCGGTCTTGTTGTCAGTTACCTTGAAGATCTCCTGCACGGCGTTGTCGGCAATGGACTGGTCGTCGCCGCCGTAGAAGAGCTTCGACATGGACCAGCGGGGCAGGTAGCACTGGGCGCAGCCCGGCTCGAACACCGTGGGGCTGCCGAAGGCCATGGGCAGCGTCATGGCCTCCATGAACGAGTAGGACCCGCCGCCGCCCACGCTGGCGAAGAAGGCGTAGTTGCCGTACTGGTCGATGGCCTCCTTGATATGGGTGGCCGCCTCGGTGATGGCCTCGTCCCAGGAGATGACCTCCCACTTGTTCTCGCCGCGCTCGCCGGCCCGACGCAGCGGGTGCAGGATGCGGCGGGGGCTGTACATGGTATGCAGCTGGTTCAGTCCCTTGATGCAGAGCGAGCCGCGCGAGACCGGAGCCTCGGGATCGCCTTCGAGCTTCACCACCACGCCGTCCTTCATGTAAGCGATGGCCGGGCACATCTGAATGCAGCCGTGGCAGCTCGTGCGAACGCGCGTGAGCCCCTCGGTGCTCGATACCGCATCGCCGGTGCCGGCGAGCCCCTCCTCGGGGGCCGCATCCTGCATGCAGCCGGCCATGGAGGCGCCTACAGCCGCCGCCGCGCCCGCCAGCGCGGACACCTTGACGAAGCTGCGCCGTGTCAAGCTGGTCTTTGACATAGAATTTCCTCTCCTCTTACGTTGCTTGCTATGCTTGTCCGTGTACCTTCAGATCCTCTAGAAACTCCCTTCCCTCCTCGGTCAACGTCCAACCGTCTTTCCAAACCAGAGCGCCTGCGCGCTCGAGCTTGTCCACGAAAACTGAGGGCTGCATCGTCTCCGGCCGCCCGTCGATGACGGTCTGCAGCGCGGGACGCCCGTCCAGAAATGCCTCTATGTCGCGGTAGGGCCGCGCCTCGGCGGCCACGTATTCCAAAAGCTCGCGGTAAGTGTCCGCCCGGCCGGGATCCAGGCTCAGCAGATCCACCAGGCGCGCCTGGGGTCGGTTGTACTCCACGAAGTAGGCGCCCACCTCGGTGGTCTTGAAGGAGATGGCGGCCACCAGGTCGTCCACCTCGTCTTCGGTGAGGCCCTCTTTCTGCGCCGCGGTCACGGGTTCGCCGGTCTCGTCGCGCTCAATCAGCTCCAAACCGTGGGCCTTCGCGAGCGAGGTGAGCAGGTAGTATTGGTTTTGCGTGGCCAGATTAAACTGGGGCAGGGCCGCGATGAAGTCCTCAGCCTCGCGCAGCGGGCGCTCCGTCTCGCAGAAGGCGAGCGTCTTGTAGAGAATCTCGCGGTTCAGGGGATGCCGCATCACCGTGCGGTTCAGCGCCGCGAGCTTCTCCTCGAAGGTGAGTTCGTCTGCCGGGGGAAGATCCTCGGCTGCCAGGGAGGCGTCGCACACCCGGGCAGCGGCCTGCTCGCCCACGCCGTTGAAATCAGGTTCCCGCACCGCGGGGTTCGCATCGGAATAATCAGTCATGGCGTACTTCGCATCCGCTCGGATGCGATCCTCCTCCCCCGTAGATCATGCTCCTCCGCGTCGCATGCCGTCCCCCGCAGGGGCGCTTCATCGCTCCGGGCCGCAACGCTTACCGTGCCCCAATATAACGATGCGGGCAGCCGCTCGACCACCCGCATACTGTCTGAAATTGAGGCTAATTAGGAGGAAATTTCTCACGCAGTATGAGTGAGTGATGAAATCTACCTGGGAAAAGAGCGAAGCCCTAGCGCGTCACGAGATACACTTTGTCCGGCGGGATGCGCACCCACAGCTCTTCGCCCACCTCTGGCAGCGGCACCGTCCCCTCGCGCTTGCTCACGCGCCAGAACAGGTGCTGATGCAAGTAGCTCATCTCGTTGTCGTCGAAGGCCGCGGGCCGCTCGGCGTTCCCTGCCTCCCGATCCAGAAAGCCCAGCAGCACCGTGCGCTCGAAGCGGGAATCGCTTGTGCGGTCCACCCGCACCCGATAGCAGTTCTCGCCTGGACCTTCCGCCCGCTCTACGGCAAAGGCCCGCACGCCCAAGCAGATGGCCCCCTCCGGCACCGGGGCCGCAGTTCCCACCGTAATGCCCCAGCGCGGCAAGAACACCGCGTGCTCGCCTGCGAGCACGGCCGGCGTGGCGTTCTTGCAGCCGGACAGCTTCAGCCCCGCCACCGACTGGGGACGGTTCACGAGACCGTCGGCGGGACCCATCTCCATGATGCGCCCCGCCTCTACCACGGCAATGCGGTCGCAGAAGCGCAGCGCCTCGTCGATATCGTGGCTCACGTACAGGATGGTGCCCCCATAGGCCTCGAACAGGCTCACGAGGCTCTGCTCGAGCACGCCTTTCAAATGAGCATCCAAGGCGCTGAAGGGCTCGTCCAGCATGAGAATGCCGGGCCGGGCCGCGAGCATCCGAGCCAGGGCCACGCGCTGCTGCTGCCCACCGGAGAGCTGGGAGGGGTAGCGCTGACCGAAGCCCCGTAGGCCGAAGCGCGCAAGTTCCTCGGAGATGATGCGGGCCCGCTCGTCACGCCCCACCTCGCGCCCGATGCCCGCGCCGATGTTCTCAGCCACGGTCAAGTTCGGGAACAGCATATAGTTCTGGAACAGAAGCGCCGTCTTGCGCTGCTGGGGCGTCAGGTTGATTCGGGCCTCCGAATCGAAGAACACGCGATCGTTCACGACGATGCGCCCCTCGTCCGGTGTCTCGATGCCCGCGATGCAACGCAGCGTCAGGCTCTTGCCGCAGCCCGACGCCCCCAGAAAGCCCAGGGTCTCGTCCCCCGCCTCGAAGGCCACGTCCAGCGTGAACGAGCCGTAGCTCTTCCGAATAGCCACCGATAGGCTCATCGCTCCCCTCCTTCTGCACTCCGTCGGCCGCCCCCGCGCCGGCCCTGGCGCCGCGGCTTGGGCGAGCGTCCATCAGGGCGCGGCTGCTGGCGGTAGCGGGTCGTATGCCGGCTCCACAGATTGATGAACAGAATGACCGCGAAGCTGAACACCAAAAGCACGATGGTCCAGAACCACGTGGCCTCGGTGTTTCCGTTCATCCATTCGAAATAGATGGCGATGGGAATGGTGCGCGTCGTGCCCAGCTGGTTGCCGGCCAAAAACAGCGTGCAGCCGAACTCGCCCAAAGCCCGGGCGAAGGCGAGCACTGTGCCCGAGGCGATGGAGGACCAGGCCAGCGGCAGCATCAGCTTCATGAAGATGCGCCCGTTGGACCATCCCAGCGTGCGGGCTGCGTCCAGCATGTTCGGGTCCAGGCTCTCGAAGGCCCCCCGGGCACTCCGGTACATGAGCGGGAAGGCCACCACCACAGCCGCGATAACCGTCGCCTGCCAGCTGAACACAAGCGGAAAGCCCACGTCCTGGAAGAACTGGCCGAGGGCCGTATTGCGCCCCAGAGCCATGAGCAGCAGGAAGCCGCACACCGTCGGCGGCAGCACCATGGGAATGGTGAAGATGGTGTCGAAGATGCTCTGGGCCCGCCGGGAGATGCGCAGGGTGAAATAGGCCGCCGCCAGCCCCAGGAAGAACACAAGCACGATGGCCACGCCGCAGGTCCTCAACGTCACCCACAGAGGCGAGTAGTCCATTGTCGCCAGAAACGCCCCCAGAGATTCCAGAGGCCCGGCCGCCTTGGCCACTGTCGCCTCTTCGGCGGCCACCAGGCGCGCACTGGCCATCTGGGCCGGCTGCACGGCGGCCTTCACGTCGAAGGCCTCATCGGGGCCCTCCACCGTCACATAGAAATGGCCTTCCGTCAATTCGCGCCCGAAGGTGTAGGTGACACCTCCGACGCTCAGCGACGCATCGTGCCCGTCCCCCGGCGTTCCCGCAAACACGTACCACACGTCCTGTTCGGCGAGAGGGGCCACTCCCGCGGAGAAATTGGAATCCAACGCAGCGAGCAGCGCCTTGAGATCCTCGATCCCGTCCCCGTCACTGGCAAGGGAGAAGGCCTCGGCCGTCTCGCGCGGGACGAACAGCACCGCATACTCCCTTGTGTTCACCACGGCCACGCGATCGGGGCCGCTGAGGCGATAGGTGTAGCCGTAGCTCTTCCCCTCGATATCCCGAGCCGATCCCGTGCGGGAACATTCGAAGCCCTCCGCAGCGAAAGAGCACCCCTCCATGCGGGCCACGTCCCCGTCAGCCGCCACGTCCACTTCCGCGAATGTCGACAAGCCCCCGATCGGGCCTGCCGCCCCAAGAGGCTCCCCTTCACCTGTCGTGGCAGTCGCCGCGGCGGCCGCCGAGTCAATCGTTCCGCCAGCCGCCTCGCCACGCGCCCCATCAGCCGCCGAGGCGACCGCCGCGTCCGCGCCTCGGGCCGTATCGCTCTCGGCCGCCCATGCCCCTCCCGTAGGTGCCAGGAGAAGAAGCGCAAGCAGCATCGCCGCGAACCGTTGCACCATAGAACCTCTCTCAGAAAAGATGGGCGGAAAGTCTCCGCCCATCGGTGTGCCGTTTTCCACTGGCGTCCAGTGTATCGTTTTTTCGCGCCCGCGCCCAGGGACGCTCCCTAGTTCTCGGCCAGCTCGAAGCCCCATTGCTCCCAAATCTGGGCGCACTCCTCATCGGTCATGCACCAGGTGAGGAAGGCCTGGGCTGCTTCGGCGTTCTTGCTGCCAGCGCAGACGGCCCCGGGGTATGTGATGGGCTTGTGGGTATCGCCCGGCACCACCGAGCAGATATCCACGCCTCCCATGCGGTACACATCAGAGGTGTACACCATGGCGATATCCACCTCGCCGGACTCGGCGTACTTGCACACATCACCCACCTTGCCACCGAGGGTCACTTTGTCCCTGAGAGCATCGGAAAAGCTGCCGCCCTTGCCCGTAGCCTCAGCGCCGGTCGCGCTGTCGGGCTCCCTGTAGGCGCCCACGGTGGACAGCGCCTGGCAAGCATAGTTGCCAGCCGGCACGTTCTCATCGCCCACGGCCAGGGTGTAGGCACCCGCCGCGATATCGGCCAGGGTGATGTCCTTGCCCGCAAGCTCGCCGCCCTTCTTGGTCACGATGACGAGATCGTTGTTGAACATCGTCTGGCTTGTATCCTCTTGCACATAGCCCTCCTCGACGGCGGTGTCCATAGTGCCCTTCGAGGCAGTGATGAGCACATCGGCGTACTGCCCGGCCCCAATCATCTCGACGAGGGTTCCCGACCCCTCGTACTGGGTATCGGCAAAGGTGACATTCGGATGCTGTGACGTATAGAGCTCCTGAGCCTCAGCCATGGCCTTAGTGAGCGAGTTGGCGGCGAAGATTTGAAGCTTCACCGGCTCGGCAGAGCCCTGCTCTCCCTCGCCCGTGGCCGTGGCGTTCGGCTGCTCCTGGGTCGGTTCGACGTCCTTTGCCGGTTCCGGCGCCGCCTCCCCGGCGCAGCCGGCCAGCCCGAGGGCCGTCACCATCATCGTTGCCGTGAAAATGGCGAACAGTCGGCGGGTCATGTTTCTCATGGGGCCTCCCTTGGTCATATTATCCTCATGCACGAATAATGCATGGCGCCATGATACCCCCTCCCATTGCTGACTGCAAGCATCATTATTCGCCAATGAGAATAATTTTTATGCTATAGGGCCCGCGCCCCAAGCGAGCGCGGGCCCTATCGGAAAATATCGCGGAGCTACAGCGCGAAGCCCAGAGCGTCAAGAACGTACTTGGGCACCATAAAGCGCACGGTCTTCTCGGGATCCACCATCTGGCACACTTGCACGTCGGCCACAAGAGAAAGCAGCATGACCATCTCATCGGGCTTCTCCCCGGTGCGGTCGCAGATCAGATCGACCATCTCGTGCACTGCGCGATTCGCCGCAGCATCCAATGTTTCCGCCGAGGCGATCACGCCGAAATGCGTCTCGTTCTCAATGAGCGGATCGGGCACCGAAAGCTCCGGAAGCGCCGTTAGCGTCACCGTGGCATAGCCAGCCGCCTCGGCGCCCGACACGCTGATCTCGCCATCGCCCATAGCCGCGTGCATGTCTCCACAGCCGAACAGCGCCCCGTCCACGGCCACTGGGAAATACAGGGTCGCACCCGTTGTGATGGCCGTGTTATCCATGTTGCCGCCGTGACTGCCGGGTGTACCGCAGTTAACCGCCCCCGCGACCGGAGCCACTCCGATCACGCCGATCATGGGCCGCAGGGGAATGTGCAGTCGCTCGTCCCAGACGACCTCGTCGCCATCGATGGCGCACAGATGCGTGCTCCACGCCTCGAAGCGATCACCACACACGCCTTCGTCCTTGCCTGTGCAAGATGCGCTCTGCCCATCGAACTCAATAGCGTCAATGGTCACTTTCAGCGCGCCGCCGGCCTTCGCCCCCTCCACGAAAATAGGTCCCGTCGCTGGATTGATATGATCCCAGTCAATCTGATCGAGCTCATCTTCGGGACGCTGCACCTGATTGCCGAAGCAGTCCTTCGTGCGAATGCGCACCGTCTCGCCCGACGGCACCGTCAGGGCCGGCTCCAACGTCTTGTCAAAAGCGTAGAGTACCTTCTCATCACTCAGCTCAACCATGTTCTTCTCCTCAAAATAAAAAAGACACCTTGTACGGTGTCTCTATTCTAATACATTTCGGGGAACGCCTCCCGCAGGGCCGGGCCCGGGGGGCGATGGGAAAGCGCCCCCTGCGAGCGGAACGACCTGTCCTCCCGCGGCCTCGCGCCGCAGTACTTTCGGCGAGGTGGGGCTTAACTGCCGAGTTCGGAATGGGATC
>NZ_WAJS01000049.1 GCF_008831045.1 Adlercreutzia muris | reverse complement strand
GTATGATCGCGCATGGAGGGTCCTTCCTCTCCGTCTCCGGCCTAGACAACCCGAGAGGATACAGGAGGGGCCCTCTTCCTGTGGCACAGGGGAGCGACCCGGAATCCGGACAAAGTTAACTCACACCTCAATGTTGGCATGCTGGTGTTCTCTGGTATCATGTACTCGTTGTCGGCAATTTTTCGCTATGCGGCATTGCTACAGCAGTTAAGCGACGATACCGTATGAAGGCTGTCCCATGCGTATTATTTCCAGGCTTGATCGGGTGATGGCGGACCGCAAGATGTCCGTGAACGAGCTGTCTCGTCGTATCGAGATTTCCCCGGTGAACATCTCCCGCATTCGCACGGGCCGTATCAAGGCCATTCGCTTCTCCACCATGATGAAGATCTGCAAGGAACTTCACTGCCAGCCCGGCGATCTCTTCGAGTTCGATCCCGACGGCGTTGACCCCAACGCCGAGCAAGGCGACGGGGAGGAGTAGGCCCTTCCCGATGAGCCTGATCGAGCCCCTCAAAGGACCGAAGGGGCTCTTTTATCATGCCATAGTTTTTAAGCCTCGGGCTCGTACACCTTCACGGTGCGCTCCAGCTCGGTGTACTCGCGGGCGAGGTCTTTGGAAAGCTCGCTGTGCAGCGTGCGTGCGCGGGCCGGGTCGCGGGCGAGCAGCGAGGTGAAGCGGTCCTGACGGTTGAGGAAGTCGTCCAGGTGGCCGTCGGGGGCCCGGTAGTCCACGGTCAGGGGGTCGTGTCCTGCGGCAGCCTGCTGAGGGTTGAAGCGGAACAGCGGCCAGTAGCCGGCTTCCACGCCTTCCCGGGCCACGCGCAGATTCGTGCTCATGCCGCCCTTGATGCCCCAGCTGATGCACGGGCACAGGGCGATCACGATGGAGGGGCCGTCGTAGGCCTCGGCCTCGCGCAGGGCGGCGATGGTCTGCCCCATGTTGGCACCGAGGCACACCTGGGCCACGTACACGTACCCGTACTGCATCATCATGCGCCCCAGATCCTTGCGAGGCGTGGGCTTGCCGTCCAGGGTGAAGCCGGACACGCTGGAGAGCTCCGTGGCCTTCGACATCTCGCCGCCGGTGTTGGAGTAGCCCTCGGTGTCCAGCACGAGCACGTTGATGTTCTCGCCCGAGGCCAGTACCTCGTCGAGGCCGCCGAAGCCGATGTCGTAGGCCCAGCCGTCGCCGCCCACGACCCAGACGCTCTTGGCGCCGAACATCTCCCCGTAGTCGAGGATCTCATCGGCCAGGTCGGCCGCGGGGCTTTCGGGGGCCAGGGAGTGCCGTTCCGCGCGCAGGGCCGTCTGGGCGGCCTGGCCCGCCCCATAGGCCAGGGCGCTGTCGTCGGCCACGGCGAGCCAACCGCTCAAGAGCGCGGTGGTGGCGGGGGAGAAGACGGGGCCAGTTGACTCTTCTGAGCGCTCTGCCCCGTCCTCCGCAGGGGCGCGTTTCAGCCCGTCCAGGGTCGCAACCGGTACGGCGCTGGCGCATTGCTCGGTACCACTTCCGGCCGAGGGACGACTGAGGTTGCCCCCTACGGAGACGGCCCGCGCGGTGCCCGCGTTCTCGCCTGTTGCTCCCACGGCTCGCTTCACGAGGTCGGTAAGATGGCGCCGGCGCACCTTCACGGCCTTGGCGATGCCGTAGCCGAATTCCCCGTTGTCCTCGAACAGGGAGTTTCCCCAGGCCGGACCGTGACCGTTCGGCTTCACCGTGTAGGGCATCGAGGGCATGTAGGCGCCCCAGATGGACGAGCAGCCCGTGGCGTTCGCGATGATGAGGCGGTCGCCGAACAGCTGGGTGAGCAGCTTCACGTAAGGCGTCTCGCCGCAGCCGCCGCAGCAGCCGGAGAACTCCAGCAGCGGTTTCTGCAGCTGGGTGCCGGGAACGGAATCGGTGGGCACGCGGTCGTCCTTCAGCGCGATGTTGGCCTGGGCGAAGGCGAGGTTCTCCTTTTGGGTGGCAAGTTGGCTGGCCAGCGGTTGCATGACAAGGGCCTTGCCCGGGGCCGGGCAGTTGTCGGCGCAGCTGCCGCAGCCCACGCAGTCTTCCGGGTACACCTGAATGCGGAAGGCCATGCCGGCCAGTTGCGGAAGCCGCGCGGGCTTGGTGGCGAAGGCGGTCGGCGCGCCGGCGAGCTCGTCGGCTGTGGCCACGTAGGGGCGGATGGCGGCGTGGGGGCATACGAGCGAGCACTCGTAGCACTCCACGCATTTGGTGGCGTCCCAGGCGGGAATCTCGTAGGCCACGCATCGCTTCTCGCAGGCAGCCGACCCGGGCGGCACGATGCCGTCGGGGGCCAGGGCGCTCACGGGCAGCTCGTCGCCGCGCAGTTCGTCCAAGGGGCGGAAGACGTTCTCGATGAAGGCATCCTCCCCGGGCACCGACCCTAGGCGCACGGCCGGGGCGGTCCCGGTACCGGCGGCGTAGTCGCTCGGCGCGGCACCATCGTCGCGGGCATGCTCCCAGCTTTTCGGGTAGCCGATTCTCACGAGGGCATCTGCAGCCTTATCGATGGCCTGCTGGTCGCGGGCCACCACATCGGCTCCCTTCGAGGCGTACACGGTAGCCACGTTCTCCTTTAGCAGCTGCACCGCCTCATCGAAGTCCATCACGCGGGTCAGGCGGAAGAACACCGTCTGCATGATCATGTTGATGCGCGGGCCCAGCTCCTCATCGGCGGCCAGCTTGGCGGCATCGATGACATAGAAGTCGGCGTGCTTGGCGGCAATGGCGCGCCGCAGCTTCGCGGGGAGCGCCGTATCCAGTTCATGAACGGTGGTCCAGGGCGCGTTCAGCACGAAAGTGCCCCCGTCGCGCAGGCGATCGAGCATAGGGTAGCCGCGCTTCACGTAAATGTCCTTGTGGCAGGCCAGGTAGTCGGCGCTCGTGATAAGCCAGGGTTCGTGCACGGGCGCGTCGCCGAAGCGCATGTAGGAGATGGTGAGGCCGCCCGATTTCTTCGAGTCGAACCAGGAGTACTCCTGCACGAACTTGCCCGCGGCATCGCTCACGATGCGGGCCGCCACTTTGTTGGCGCTCACGGTGCCGTCGGAGCCGAAGCCGTAGAAGACGGCCTGGGTGAGTGGCTGGGAGGGCGTGGGCTCCCAGGCGGGCACGGGCAGCGACAGGTGGGTCACGTCGTCGTTGATGCCCACGGTGAAGCGCGTCTTCGGCTCGGGTGCGGCCATGGTGTCGAAGACCGCTTTGGCTTGAGCCGGCGTGAACTCCTTGGAGGAGAGTCCGTAGCGACCCCCGATGACGCGCACGTTCGGGCGCACGGCGGCCACGGCGGCCTGCACGTCCAGGAAGAGCGGCTCGCCCAAGCTGCCCGGCTCCTTCGTGCGGTCCAGCGCGCACACGACGCGCGCGGTGGCCGGCAGGGCCGCCAGCAGGTACTCGGCTGAGAAGGGGCGGTACAGGCGTACCTTCACGAGGCCCACCTTCTCGCCGGCGTCCACGAGGGCACGCACGGTGGCCTCCACGGTCTCGCAGCTGGAGGCCATGGTGACGATGACGCGCTCGGCATCGGCGGCGCCCACGTAGTCGAACAGGTGATACTGCCGTCCGCACACGCCTGCCAGCGCGTCCATGGTCTTCTGCACGATGGCAGGCAGCGCGTCATAGGCGGCGTTGGGGGCCTCGCGGTTCTGGAAGTAGATGTCGGGGTTCTGGGCGGTGCCGCGGATGGCGGGATGCTCCGGGTCCATGGCGCGGTGGCGGAAGGCGCTCACGGCCTGCCAGTTCACGAGCGGCCGCATGGTTTCGGGGTCGATCACGTCGATGGTCTGCACCTCGTCGGAGGTGCGGAAGCCGTCGAAGAAGTGCACGAAGGGCAGGCTCCCCTCGATGGCCGACAGGTGCGCCACCCAGGAGAGATCCTGGCATTCCTGCACCGAGGCCGAGCCCAGCATGGCCACGCCCGTGGCGCGCACGGCCATGAGGTCCTGGTGATCGCCGAAGATAGACAGCGCGTGGGCCGCCAACGAGCGCGTGGTGACATGGAACACGCCGGGCAGCATCTCGCCGGATATCTTGTACATGTTGGGGATCATGAGCATGAGGCCCTGGCTCGCCGTCATGGTAGTGGCGAGCGCCCCGCCGGCCAAACAGCCGTGCAGCGTGCCGGCCACGCCCTTTTCCGACTGCATCTCCTTCACCACTACCGGGTGCCCGAAGAAGTTCTCGCGGCCCGCAGCCGCCCACGACTCCACCTTCTCGGCCATGTGCGAGGCCGGCGTGATGGGGAAGATGGCCGCCACGTCCGACAGCGCATAGGCCGCACTCGCCGCCGCCTCCATACCCGTGACCGCTCTGCGCTGCGTGCTCATGGGAGCTCCTCTCACGTATTCAGCTGATGAAACAAAGTTCAGTTTAGAAGGAGTCCGATTGCCTTGTGGAACCAAGGGGCCATTCGTAGGGCAACCGTGAGGTCTCCGATTCCCTCGGGGTATTTGTTGCAATGAGCCGTAAACGTTGTACGATAGCCTTACGCAAGAGTACTTCAGTATAGAGGAGCGGGTTATGGCGCGAAAAAGAAAAGTCGAAGAGGGCGAGATCCTTGGCGTTGACCTGCGAAGCAGCTCGGCGGAGTTTCTTGCCTTTACTGCGTCAACGGGAGAATCGGCGGTTGAGGTTCTCTTCACGAATGAGATGATTTGGGCGACCCAGAAGATGATTGCCGAGCTTTTCGATTGTAGCGTTCCGAATGTCTCACGGCATCTTAAGCAGCTGTATGTAGATGGTGAGCTTGGCAAAGAGGCAACCGTTAAGAAATTTTTAACAGTTCAAACCGAAGGTGATCGCGAGGTGGAGCGCGAAAGGCTGTTCTATCGCCTCGATGCTGTCATCGCCGTCGGATATCGGGTCAACTCTGTGCGGGCTGTCCAGTTTCGGCAATGGGCCACTGCCATTCTTGCGGAATACACCATCAAGGGTTATGTGATGGATGATGAGCGAATGAAGGACGGCGCTTTTCTCGGCGAGGATTATTACGAGCATCTTCTCGAAGAAATCAGGGAAATCCGTTTGAGCGAGAGGCGGCTTTATCAAAAGATCACTGATATTTACGCCACATCGATTGACTATAACCTCGACGCTCCGACCACACGAAGGTTCTTCGCTACTGTTCAAAACAAAATGCATTATGTCGTTCACGGAAACACTGCGGCAGAGCTCATCATGAATCGCGCCGATGCGGAACAGCCACATATGGGGTTGAGAACTTGGCGCAATGCGCCTGCGGGGAAAATTCTTCGATCCGATGCGGTGATCGCGAAGAACTATCTCAATAAGGACGAGGCAAAATCGCTGGAGCTCATTGTAACTATGTATCTAGATTATGCCGAGCGCCAAGCCATGAAACGTATCCCTATGACCATGGAGGATTGGGCTGCTCGGTTGGATGCGTTCCTCAAATTTAATGAAGAGGATGTTTTGGACAATCCCGGGAAGGTGGCTGCGGAGGTCGCGGAATCCTTTGCCTTGAGCGAGTTCGAGAAATACCGCATAGTTCAAGACAGCCTATTCGAGAGCGATTTCGACCGTTACATAGCCTATCAGCTCACGCTTCCCTTTAGCGAGGAGCTAGACAGGGCAGCAGCTCTTCGCCGATCCAGTGGAGGCGGGGTCGATGCAGATTGAGAACTGTGAATTTGTAGACTGAGCCCATTCTTCTGCAAGAAAGCCCGCCTGCACCCTTGTTGGGAGGGCAGGCGGGCTTGGGGAGCAGTTCCGGGGTTGGATGCCTCCTATGCGCCGAACATATGCTCGATCATGGGGGTGACGACGATCCAGAGGGGCATGGTGGCGGCGAAGGCCAAGGTGGACACGGCCACGGTGGAGGCGCCTTCGCGGACGTAGATGTTGTAGCGACTGGAGATGATGATGCCGGAGAACGCCGGGGGCAGGGCGATGGCCAGCACGAGCATCTGCAGCATCACGCCGTGGATGCCGCATACCAGGCCCAGCGCCAGGCCGACGGCCGGGGTGAGCAGGTTGCGGTAGAACACGTTCCAGATGGTCTCCTTGCCCAGGCTGAACTTCACGGTGGACAGCGCGATGCCGGCGGCGAACACGGCCAAGCCGGAGTTGGCCTTGGCGATGAGGCTGAAGCAGGGGTCCAGCTCGGCGGGGAACCGAATGCCGACGAGCACCATGACCACGGCCAGGATAGGCACCCACACCACCGGCTGCTTCAGCGACTTGATGACAGCATCCAGGTTGGAGTTGTGGGCCTTCTTTGCCGGCGCGGGCGCGGCAGGAGCGCCCTTGCCCGCGATGGCGGCCGTGCCCGTGGCGGCGAGCTTCGTCTTGCCGGTACCCTTTTCGGCCTCGGCATTCAAGCCCTTGTTTACCAGGTAGAAGCCGATGGGGATGGTGATGGCGTTCACGATGATGGCCACGATGGCCACCACGAGGCCCGTTTGGGTGCCGGTGCCGAACACCGGGTCCAGCACGGCGAAGCCCAGAAAGCCGATGGTGGGCGATCCTGCGATAAGAGCGCAGACGCCGGCCTCGGCGATGTTGTGCTTGAACATCTTCCAGCACAAAAAGAAGCTGAGCATGAACATGCCGATGACCACGACCAGGCTCACGAGGGTGAGGGGAAGGTCGCTGAACAGCATCTCGCGGGTTGCCTTGGTGATGGAGAGAAACAGCGCGGCCGGCAGGGCGATGTCCAGCACGACCTTGTTCAGGCCCTGCATCTGGTCGTTATCGAACTTGTGCAATTTACCGCCGAGGTAGCCGAGGATCATGATGGCGAAGATCGGCAGGATGTCGGCGATGATGATGGTACCGATGTCTCCCATTTTGGGCCTTCTTTCTCGGTTGATGTTAGCTTGGGACTCTGCGCCGGTCGGGGCCGTGGGGCACCTCGATTCGCTCTGCAGTCCTCGCTTTGGAGAACAGGACGTTTAGTCCTGTTCTCGTCGCTGCGGAACTCGCTCGGTCGAGGCGCCCCACGGCCCCTCTACACTCGGTCATTGTCGAGGGCGCATTCGACATGGCTCGTGGGGAAGGGGAGACATGTCGGCCGCAGTTGATGCCTTCCTTAATCGACGAGTTTGCCGCCTTCGCGGTGCTCGGCGAGGTCTTCCTGCTCGTTGCCGACGAGGGGGCCGGTGACGGGCTGCGGGTTCAGGTAGGTGATGTGGCCCGATTCCTTGCCCGCGTGGATGGACAGCTCGCAGCACACCAGGGTGGGCTTGCCGCTGGCCACACCCTCGGCCACGTACTGCTGCACCTCGGCGGGGGTGGTGGCGTAGTAGCCGGTGCCGCCGAAGGCTTCCATCAGCTTCTCGTAATGGGCGCAGGCCGCAAGCGTCAGCGGCGAGGGGTCGCCGTCGGTGCCGAGGTTCTTGAAGTCGCCGCGGTAGATGCCGCCGTTGTTCAGCACCACCACGGTCACGGGCAGGTTGTAGCGGCAGATGGCCTCCACTTCCATGCCGTCGAAGCCGAAGGCGGAATCGCCGTGGATGGAGATGACGGGCTTGCCGGTGGTCACGGCCGCGCCGATGGCGTAGGGCAGCCCCACGCCCATCACACCCCAGGTGCCGCAGTCCAGGCGGTGGCGGGGCAGGTACATGTCGATGATGTCGCGGCAGTCGTCCAGGGCGTTGGCGCCCTCGTTGGCGATGTACACGTCGTGGTTGGCGTCGGTCACCTTCTTGATGGCCCCCAGGGCGTTATAGTGGTTCATGGGCACGGTGCCGACCGTCTCGGCCCCGCCGAAGCGGGCGTTGTTCTTCGCGGAATCGGCCTGGATGGCCTCAAGCCAGGCGGGGTCGGCCTTGAAGGGATGGGCGGCCAGGTAGTCGTTGAACAGTCCCACGGTGGATTTCAGATCGCCCACCACGGGGGCTGCGATGTAGCGGGAGTTGTCGATCTCGGTGGGGTCGATGTCCACCTGGATGAACTTCACGTTCTCGTTCCAGTGCTTGCCCTTGCCGAAGTTCAGCATCCAGTTCAGGCGCGCGCCGAGCAGCACCACCACGTCGGCCTCGCGCATGGTCATGCCGCGGGCGCTGGCGGCGTTCTGCGGGTGGTTGTCGGGCAAAAGGCCCTTGGCCATGGACATGGCCAAATACGGTGCCCCGGTGGCTTCCACGAACTGGCGCACCTCGTCGTCGCACTGGGCGTAGGCTGCGCCCTTGCCCAGGTAGATGAGGGGCTTCTGAGCGCTGGCCAGCACGGCCATGGCCTCATCGACGACGTGCTGGGCGGGAATTTGGGCCGGGGCCGGGTCGTTCACCTTGTACAGCAGGCCCTCGGCCACGGTGGCGTCGATGGTCTGGCCCAGGGTGTCGCCGGGCAGGTCGATGTACACGCCGCCGGGCCGCCCCGAGCAGGCGGCGCGGATGGCCCGGGCCACCACGAGCGGAATGTCCTCCACCTTATCGACCCGGTAGGCGGCCTTGGCGAAGGGCTTCGCGTAGTTCAGCTGGTCGAGCCCCTCGTAGTCGCCCTCGCCCAAGTCGATGAGCTCGCGGGACGACGAACCGGCCATCATGATGACGGGCCAGCCGTTCTCGGTGGCCTCCTTCAAGGGCACGATGCCGTTCAGGAACCCGGGGGCCGACACGGTGAGATACAGGCCGGGCTTGCCGGTGATGAAGCCCTCGGCTGCAGCGGCGTTGCCCGCGTCGGTCTCGTGGCGCATGCCGATGTAGCGGATGCCCTTGGCCTGGGCGATGCGGGCCACATCGGTCACGGGAATGCCGATGACGCCGTACATACGGTTCAGGTCGTTCTTCAACAGCGATTGAACCAGCATGTGGAACCCGTCGGTGAGGTTGGTACTCGCGGCCGGCGCGGCCGTGGAAGTGGTAACCATGGATGCCTCCTGAAAGTGAGCGTGGACAGGGAGAAGCGGTGCTTCTCTACGGAATATAGTCCGCACTCGCGGCCTGTTTCGGCTGCTGGAGGCCGCTGTTGGCGGGAGGTTGCCGAACTGCATTGGAAAGGCTACGTGGTAAGCATATAGGGCGGCGGGGGCGAGGGCTATAATCGAAGCTGAGCCGAAAGGGCGCACATAATATAGCGAAGGTGATGGTCATGGATCGCGAGCGGGAGATCGTTAGGGCGAGCGTATACGGCATTGCGGGCAATCTGCTGCTCGTGGCATTCAAGCTGGCCGTGGGATTCGTGTCCCATTCCATCGCCATCATTCTGGACGGCGTGAACAACGCCACCGACGCCCTGTCCTCCATCGTGACCATCGTGGGCACGAAGCTGGCCGGGCGCCGCCCCGACCGCCGCCACCCCTTCGGCTACGGGCGTGTGGAATACCTGACGAGCGTGGTCATCGCCGTTATTATTTTAGTGGCCGGCGTGGTTTCGCTGCGGGAATCGGTGGTGAAGATCATCCATCCGGGCACGCCGAGCTACTCGGTCGTCACCATCGCGGTCATCGTGGTGGCCATTCTGGCGAAGATCGCCATCGGTATCATGTTCAAGCGCTTCGGCGACAAGACGCAGTGCGAGGCGCTCATCGCCTCGGGGGTGGACTCCAACTACGACGCGGTGCTGTCGGCGGGCACGCTGGTGGTGGCCGCGGCCCAGAACCTGTGGGGGCTCAACATCGACGGCATCGTGGGCCTTATCATCTCGCTGGTGGTATGCAAGGCCGGCATCGAGGTGCTGCGGGACGCCCTGGGCCCCATCATCGGACTGCCCGAGGACAAGAAGCTGGTGAACGCCATCGCCACGTATGTGAACGGATTTCCCGGGGTGCGGGGCACCTACGATATCGTGCTGGACAATTTCGGGCCCAACGAGGTGCTCGGCGGCCTACACATCGAGGTGGACGATGCCACCGACGCCCGCCAGATCCACGAGTTGACGCGCAAGATCACCGAGGGGCTTGCGGAGAAGTTCCATATCCGGGCCATCGTGGGCATTTACGCGGCCAACAGCCAGGGGCAGTTCGCCGATATGCGCGCCGATCTGCAGAAGATCGTGGCAGAGGAGCCGGCCATCGAGCAGGTGCACGGGTTTTACGTGGATACGGCAGACGCCACGGTGTACTTCGACATGGTGGTGGACTTCTCGGCCGATGGGGAAGCGGTGCGCGACGCGGTGGTGAGGGCGCTGGCGGCGCGGTACCCGGATTACTCCTTCGATGTGGTGATCGATACGGACTACGAGGAATAGGGTGCTGTCCGGTTCCCGCGCGGGAGGGGTGCGTTCGCGGCCGACTTCGCGCTGGTTCCCGCCGCGAACGCGGCTAGGGAAGCAGAGGGGATGACGCACATCAGTCGGTACTGTCCCCGTATCGTTGGTGCTGGCGTGGAATCTGCTTCTCTTGGGCCGCGTTCTCCGCGGGGCGCTCAGACGGCCGCGAACGCACCCCTCCCGCGTGGAGGCCTGCTTGATGTCGGCTGGATGGTTGGGCATAAAGAGAGGGAGCCTTTTGGGCTCCCTCTCTCGGTGTCTATTTGCCTTGTTGGCGGTTACGCCTGGGGCTTGTCGTTAGCGGGAGTCTCCTCCACGATGGTGACGCTGGCCTGGGCGTCCTCGATGTAGTTGTCGGGCACGACGACGGCCGGCTCGGCGGCGGCTACCTCAGCGGTGACGGCCTCGGTGGCCACTTCGGTGGCGGGGGTCACAGGTGCGGGGTCGGACACGAGGGTCTCGGTGGCAACGGGCGCGGCCGCGGGGGCCGCGGGGGCCTGTGCGACGGCCGGCTGCTGAGGGGCGGCCGGCTGGGTCGGCACCTGGGGGGAGGCGGGGGC
>NZ_WAJS01000048.1 GCF_008831045.1 Adlercreutzia muris | reverse complement strand
CCCCAGCCCCGCCGCCAGGGCCGTGGCGTGGCCGGGCCGCTCGGTGAGCAGAAGGCGGAAGCCGTCGGCGCCCACCCGGGCCCGCAGGTGGCTGGCTGCCTCCACGGCGGCCCAGGAGCCGCGGCCGTTCTGGGCCGCCGGGTTGGCAATGAGCGCGATCTGTCCGATAGCCATCGGCCTCACTCCCCTCGGTTCCGCGCCGGGCTCACAGAAGCTCCAGCGGCTCAGTGGCCGCCGTGTCGCCGGCGTCGAGGAATTTCTTGCGCGTGACGAAGTTGTAGACCATCACCACAGCCGTGGCCGCGATCTTGGTGATGAGATAGCTGATGCCCAAAAACGACGTGCCGAGGAACATGAGGGCGTCGTTGATGGCAAGGCCGATGACCGACAGCACGACGAAGATGACGAACTCCCGACGACGGGAGAGCCCCTCTTTGTGGGTGAACACGTAGCGCATGGAGGCCAGGTAGTTGAACACCACTGACGCGGTGAACGAGATGGTGGCCGACAGCAGGTACTCCACGCCGGCAAGCTCGGTGAGGGCCACCATGAGGCCGTAGTCGATGACGAAGGCCGCCGCGCCCACGACGCCGAACTTCATGAACTGCTGGACGAGCTTTCCCATGATCCCTTCCGCTGCGCAGAGCCGTGCCCGATCGCCCGGGCCCCGGTGCCGACGGCCCCGCTTGAGGTGCCGGCAATCCGACAAAAAAGGGAGAACCGAAGTTCTCCCTGCTCATTCATGGTGCCCCCAACGGGAATCGAACCCGTGTCTCAGCCTTGAAAGGGCCGCGTCCTGACCTCTAGACTATGGGGACGTGCAAAATAGCTTGAACAGTATGGCAGAGAAGGCCGCCCATTGCAAGGCCCTCGCCGAGAATTTCCCGCAGCGGGCCCTAGCGCCACCGATCGGCCTCCATGACCCGGTAGACGCTCATCTCCCACTGGCGGCGATGGGACTTCGCCACCGTGTCCAGGATGAGACCGGCCGTGAGCGAGAGGGCCGCCGTGAGCATGAAGGCCACGGCCAGCACCGCCGAGGGCAGGCGCGACACGTAGCCGGAGTCCAGGTACTCCCCGATCACCGGCACGCCGGCGGCCAGGCCGCACAGGCCGAGCACCACGGCCAGCCAGCCGAAAAAGGCCATGGGCCGGTAGTCGCGGAACAGGCTCGCGATGGCGGCGATGACGAGCATGCCGTCGGTGAAGGTGGACAGCTTGCTCTCGGAGCCCTCGGGACGGTCGCGGTAGACGATGGGCACGTCGGCCACACGCCAGCGGCGGTCCACGGCCCAGATGGACACCTCGGTCTCGATCTGGAAGCCCTCGCTCATGACGGGCATGGTCTTCACGAAGGCTCGGGAGAAGGCGCGGTAGCCGGTCATGACGTCCTCGAAGGCGTAGCCGTAGATGAGGCGGATGAGCCGGCGCACGAGGTTGTTGCCGAAGCCGTGGAAGGGCCGCTCGTTCTCGGCGCCGTAAGAGCCGTTGGAGATGCGATCGCCCACGGTCATATCCGCCTCGTCGGCGGCGATGGGGGCCAGAAGGTCGCCGGCCGCCTCGGCCGGGTAGGTGTCGTCGCCGTCCACCATGAGGTAGTAGTCGGCATCGATGTCGCGGAACATGGAGCGCACTACGTTGCCCTTGCCCTGGCGGCTCTCGCGGCGCACCACCGCGCCGTGGGCCGCGGCGATGGCGGCCGTGCCGTCGGTGGAGTTGTTGTCGTAGACGTACACCGTGGCCCGGGGCAGGACGGCCCGGAAATCGTCCACCACCTTGGCGATGGTGACGGCCTCGTTGTAGCAGGGAATGAGCACGGCCACCCCCTCGCCGCGGCGGATGGCGGCAACGGCCTCGGCCGTGGCCGCGGGATTCGATGTCGTAGCGATGTCGGTCATAAACTCTGGCTCCTCATCGGGCCGGCGCGGCCCCGGCACTGCCGAGGCGGGCCCAAGATCGGCGGTTCTCTGACGGGAGCGATTATCGTACCGTAAAACAGCGCGCAGGGCCACGAGTTCAAAATCTTTGCGGATACCCCGTTACCCTGAACGCGAACCGAGCACTGCCACCCGCCCCATCACGCAGGCACGAACTCGAGCCTGATCCGCATGCCGAGTCCAGCCGCCAGCCTCTCGAGGGTGCGCAGGGACGGGTTGGCATTCCCGTTCTCCAGCTTGCTGATATCAGACTGGGTAATGCCGGTGATCTCCGCCAACTCCTTTTGAGTGAGGTTCCGGGCGGACCGCCCGTCGAGCATTGCCTTTGCGATCTGGAATTCAGGCTCCAGCGCATCCCACTCCGCCCGAAACTCCGGATCGCGGAGCCGCTCGTTCAAGCTATCGCGAAAATTCTTCGTCATAGCCCATCCCTTCCCGATGATTGAAGTCCTTCCGCCGCCTCTTGGCAAGCTCAATTTCACCCACCGGCGTCTTCCGCGACTTCTTAACGAAACCGTTCGTGAGAATAACCCGACGTCCGACGACGAAGAAATAAAGCACCCGCGAAATATCGCCTCCGCACTGCGCCCGCAGCTCGAAGATACCGTCACCGAGCGTTTTCGAGTACGGCTCCCGCAAATCGCCTCCCTTCAGCTCGAGCAACTCCATAATGCGGTACAGCTTGGCCTGCATCTTGGGACTCTGCGACAAAATAAACTCCTCCGCAGGGAACGTGCCGTCGGGCAACTCGTAGAATTCCACGCTGAAGGGCTCCATCGCCCGATCGCCTCCTTGCATGATATTTGTTTTATCATATATTGTCAATCGAACTGGCAAATATACGTATTGCGATTCCTTTCTATCATATTCAATATATACCATGACTTATTCTGGGAAATGCTGAGATTGCATTTATACGATTTTATTTTATAATAGTATGTATTACGTATATTTTGCATTCTCAAGCTACCTGACTCTCCCCGCGTTTCCCTGGTGCGAATCGCCCGCACGAACTCGGGCCTGATCCACATTGCCGAGCGACGGGATCACGGTTGCGGAATCGCGGAAGAAGGGGTATATTCGGCGCTGGCTTATCATTAACGAGAGAAGGAGAAGCCATGTCAACGAAGCGAAGGGGTTCGCTTCTGCGCCTCAGTTTGGCGGCCGTGCTGGCCTGCGGGATGACGCCCGCGGCGGCCCTCGCCAGCCCGGAGGGCCAAAGCACAGAGACCCCCCCCCATCGAGTTTTCTGAAGTCGTAGGCGACGTTTCCGCCAACGACGATTTTTCCGCCCCCGATGAGGGCACTTCCCCCAAAAGTGACATCCCCATTTCTGCGGAGACCGCTTTTTACATTGGCTCTTCTACCGATTCTATCGCTAACGAAGACATCGAGCCGCCCCTCTCCCTCTTTCAAGCCCTGAGCGCCAATCTCCGTGCGAGCCTACCCGATTCGCCAACCGCACAGACCGAAGCAAACGCGGGGCCTTTCGCCGTAAGCGGAGGTATCGCAGGCTCATCTGCTGGGCAGGGAGACTACTTCTACGACAGCGCAACGGGCATCCTGCATATCCAGTCTTCTGTCGAACTCACCATCAGCACCCCCTCCGAAACGAGCAGTTCGATACAAATCGATGCCGGCGTTAAGGGCGAGCTGATCCTGGCCGGCGTCAAGATTAGCAGCTCTGCGCTAAGCCCCCTACACCTCGTCACAAATCTTTATGACACACAGGACGGATCCCGCGCCACCGAGGGAAGCCAGATCGTCCATCAGACAAGCCTATACCTTAAGATCGCTGACGGTACGAGCAATTCGCTCAAATCGCTGGCAGTTGAGAATGCGGGCATCTACTGTGGAGAAGGATCGGAACTCGTCATCGACGATGCCTGCGACAACCGAGCGCCAACTGGGGAAATGGCAGTTGTCAAAGGAGCAAAAGTCGTCCAATCCATTACGCTCAAGAACGGAAAGACTATTCGTGCTGGCAGTTCCTCTGTGGAGCTTGACAGCCCCAATCCGGGAACCCTTGAAGTCCTCGGGGGCGGAGGAGGAGGCGCCGGCATCGGCAGCACCGCCTATGAGAACGGAGGGACGATCACCATTAACGGCGGCAACATCAGAGTTGACGTGCAGGGCTCAGACCAGCAGTTCAATGCAGGAACTAGCTTCAGTGCCGGCATCGGTGCAGGAAGTCAGGGAGACGGAACCGCGACGGCCATCACCATTAACGGCGGCAACATTGAAGCCCAAGGAGGATGCCATGGAGCCGGCATTGGCGCCGGAGTAAGCGATGGCTACAGCGGATCGGCGATGAAAAGTGATGTTATCAAAACTAGACATACAACGTCCTTCACATGCGTAGCTGGAGATATTTTCATCAATGGTGGCTTTGTGAAGTCCTCTGGAGGCTGGCATGGCGGAGCTTTTGGAAGCGCGTGCTGGAGCAAAAATACCGATCACACTATTTCCGTCACGGGCGGCACACTACTCCCCGTATCGGGATCCGGCAGCCATGGCGCCGAAACGGGGGAAGCCGGCAAGCCCTTCCCCGAAATCGGAGGAGTTGGAGGCTATGTGCTCATCACGGGAGGCTCCATTCGCTGCACCGATCCTAATAGATATTTTCAAGGCATCGGAGGAACAGCTTGGGGAAACACCGCCTACGAGGCCGAGGGGTACGACCCTACCGACCCCGACGACCCCAACAAGGTGACCATGGTCACCATCGACTTGGGAGCAGAGCTGAAGGCCAACAATCAGCAGGCGGGACTTCCCGACGATACTGCCCTCGACAATCTCATCGAGGAGTGGAGCCTCCACATCGCTGGGCAGGAATACGACTACGGCGCCCCAGCCCAGTTCGATGACGGAAAACTCTACCTGTGGCTGCCGAAGGAGGCCGCCAAACAGCAGATCGCCGTTGAGCTTGCTTATCGCGACAAGAACGGCGATCTCCGGAAAGTTCTCCCCCTCTACCGGGAGCCTGGACAAGACGACTCGCTTCTCAAACGATACCGCGATTTCGAGGTGACGGACGCCTCGTATCTGGTATCGCTCACCAAGCCCTACGACGGACTACCGCTACCGGCCTACGACCTTTCGGCACCGGGGTGCGCCATCACCACCCCTGCGCCCGACAACAAGGTGCTTGATAGGGTCACCGACGACAGCGGCCGGACGCTGGTACGATACACCTACCAACCTTTTAACAGGAAGCCGTCGGGGCCCGACGATGAGCCTACTCCGACAGGTCCCGAAACAAGCGAGACGACGAAAGATACCGAGGGAAACGAGGTAGCCGTGTTGCCCGCCGACGCCGGCGCCGTGAAATTGACTATGATTTCGAAGCAATACGCTGACGAGGAAAGCAGCGACGAGCAGATTCGGGACTTCGCCAAAAGCTACTGGGGGCACCGGGCCTTCATGTGGGGCGAGATCACTCCCGTGCCCTCGGCGGTGACGTCGGTGAAGGCGGCGTGGAGCGACGGGTCGGAGGTGGCCGACCCGCAGGACCCGGCCAAGGTCCTTGACGTGGAGGTAGATGTGACGAGCGGCACCTTCGCCGACGGCACCCCCACGGCTACCACGTGCAAAGCCCCCAAGGGCCGCGTGCAGCTGTACGTGGACGGGAAGGAGGCCGGCGAGCCGGTGGCCATCGTCTTCGGGGATGCGAGCTCTCGCACGGCTGCGACCGACGTGGCCGCGGCAGCAGACGGGGATGTCGTGACGCCCGCGGCCAACGCGCGCGTCACGACCGACACCGACGGGCGCGAGCACACCGTGGTCTCCTGGTCGTTCCCGGCCGGCGACCTCATGGCCCCCGGCGCCCGCCACACGCTGACGGCGCGCTACCTGCCCTCGAAGAACTACCTGCCGAGCGCCAACCCCGAGGAGGAGGAGACCCCCGAGAGCCAGGTGGCCGTGAAGCCCGATCCGACCATCGCGCCGACACCCAAGCTCTCGAAGTCGGTGAAGAACCTGACGCATCCGAACGGTCCCACCCAGCCAGGCGACCGCCTGCGCTACCGCATCGAGGCCGCGAACACGGCTGCAGGATCGCTGTGGACCCAGGCGGTCGTGACCGACCCGCTGCCCGTGTGCCTGGACCTCGACCCCGGCTCCGTGAGGCTCACCAACGCCTGGGAGGCGCTCGATGCGAAGGCGCTCGCCGAGGCGGCCGCAGTGACGGCCTTCGACGTGGGGCGCTTCTCAATCGGCACGGCGGGCGCCGACGGCCGCGCGGTGCTCATGGTGCCCGCCGGCGCCGTGTCGCCGCTCTCGCCGGCCGTGGTGGAGTTCGAGTGCGTCGTAAAGAAGGGCCTGGACCTCGCGACCGAGAGCGCGGACGACCTTGCCCTCGGCAACATCGCCAAGGCCACGGGCTCTCGCCCGAACCCCGACGATCCGGACGGCGAGGACGTGGGGCCGGTGGACCCGGATCCCTCGCCCGAGGCCACCCCGCCCGGGCCGGCCACCGTGGCCCCCGCCGACCCGGCCGAGGGCGACGTGGCCATCGCAAAGTCCGTGGAGAACCTGAAGCATCCGGACGGGGACGCCACCGAGGTGGGAGACCGCCTGCGCTACACCGTGGAACTCGAGAACCGGGGCGGCGCCGATACCGCCCTGTACGATGCCGCGATCAGCGATCCTCTGCCCGCGGGCATCGAGCCGGTGCCGGGAACCATCAGACTTACGGGGCCCACGCCCGGAGCGGAGGGAAAACCGGTGCCCGATACCGCCTACGACGCAGCAAGCCGCACCCTGGCGGTGGCCGTGGGCGACCTGTACGGCGGCCAGAAGTGGACGCTCACCTTCGAGTGCGAGGTGACCGCCGAGGCCGTGGGCGCCGATATCGCGAACATCGCCTTCGCCCACGGCACGCCGCCCTCCGAGAATCCCGGCCGCGACCCGCAAAAGCCCGGGACGGAGCCCGGCGAGGCCGCACGACCGCCCGCAGCCGACGACGAGCCCGAGGCGGCATCCGACCCTGTCTCACCGCCCGAGGTGCTTCCCGCCGACCCGGCCGAGGGCGACGTGTCCATCGCCAAGACCGTCGCGAACCTCACCCACGACGACGGCACCACCCATGTGGGCGACACGCTTCGTTACGAGATAGCGCTCGCCAACAGCGCCCCGGGCACCGGCTGGGTGGACGCCGTCATCCGCGACGACGTGCCCGTCGGCGTGGAGCCCGTGAGCGGCACCGTGGTCCTCACGCTGGCCGACGGCACCTCAATCGAGGTGGACGATGCCGCCTACGACCCGGCAACGCGCATCCTGGCCGTGGCCGTCGGACGCCTCTACGGCGGCCAGGAGGCGCGGCTCGCCTTCGAGGCCCTTGTGACCGCCGACGCCGTGGGGGCCGACATCGGCAACGTGGCCGTCGGCTACGGCACCCCGCCCTCTCAGCGTGACCCCGACGCTTCCGAGCTCGTCCCCGGCGCGCCCTTCTCGCCCGCCGAGGGGTGGGATGCCTACGAGGCGCGCCAGGACGTGCAGCGCGTGCGCACCGATCCGGTGTACCCCGAGGGGGTGACGGCCCAGGGTGGCGTCATCGACGACGGCGCGCGGCCCGATGAGGCGGCCACCATCCGCCGCCGCCTCGCGCAGACCGGCGACGCCCTGCTCGCCGCGGCCCTCATGCCCGCGGTCTGCGCCCTGGCGGCCGGCGCGGCGCTGCTGGCCTCCCGCCGCCGCGCGCGCCGAGCTCGCTAGCCCAAAGGGGCCGCGAGCCGAACATGCCGGTTCGCGGCCCCTCCCCTTCCCCGCCCCTCCGCCATTTGCGGGTAATGCGTCGAGTCCGGGGCGTGCTCGGGCAAATGCGCTATGATGCTCCTATGAACATATCTGATACGAAACCAGCGGGCGCGATCGAGCTGCCCGCATCAATGGAGCCCGGCGCCCTCGCCCCCTCGTCGCCGACGGGGCAGGCCGCCCCCTCCGCCATCGAATCGCCCGAGGCGGCCTGCGGCGAGTTTGCCTCCCCCGACGCCATCACCGCCACCCAGACCACGCTCGCCCGCGCCACCGACGAGGGGGACCCGGTCATCCTCGTTGTCCACGCCTCGGTGGGCAGCGGCCACCGCAGCGCCGCCTACGCCATCGCCGAAGCCATTCAGAACGCCGGCGAGCGCGCCCGCGCCGGCGCGGCTGACCCCGCCCTGCCCGCAGGCCTCGACCCCGCTCTGGCGGCCCGAGCCCGGGTGGAGGTGCTCGACATACTGGACTTCGGCCGCATCGTCTTCGACGGCGATGCCACGGCCTCCATGTTCACGGGATGGACGCGCCCCTTCTACGACATTACCTGGCGCTACGTGCTCACGGGGCGCCTTCTGTGGGGCGGCGGCACCATCTGGGCCCACCTCATGTACCCCCGCTTCGTGGAATTCGCGCGCCAGGTACGCCCGGCGGCCATCGTGGCCACCCACATCACGGCGGCCAACGTGGCCGTGAGCGCCCGCATGCTCACGGGGCAGTCCTTCCCCATTCTGTGCGTGCCCACCGACTACGAGGCCGAGGGGCTGTGGCCCCACCTGCACACCGACCTGTTCTGCGTGGCCAACGAGGCCATGGCCGAGACCCTGCGGCCGCGCCGAGTGCCCGAGGACCGCATCCTCATCACCGGCATCCCCGCCAGCCCCGCCTTCTCCCGCGACTACGACAAAACCGCCGCCCGGGAGAGCTTCGGCCTGCCCGCGGATAAAATCGTGGTGCTGGCCCTGGCCGGAGCGAAGCTGCCGCGGCCCTACGTGCACTTCCGCGAGGCCCTCGACGAGCTGCTCCCCTTCATGCACCGGCTCCCCAATATGGAGCTGGTCATCGTGGCCGGCGCCGACGAGGAGTACGAGCGGCGGGTGCGCCGGGAGGTGGCCGACTTCGGCCTGGACAACGCCCGGGTGCTCGGCTACGTCACCCGCATGGCCGAGCTCATGGAAGCCGCCGACGTGGTCATCTGCAAGCCCGGCGGCCTCACGGTGACCGAGTGCCTGTGCGCCCGGGCCCCCATGATCCTGCTCGGGCGGGCCTACGGCCAGGAGAAGGCGAACGTGCGCATGCTCACCGCCGCCGGCGCCGCCATGGCCGCCACCACGCCCCGCGAGCTTTTGGACACCCTGCGCCACATCAGCGAGCACCCGGCCTCGGCCGACGCCATGCTCATCAACGCGTCGCTTTTGCGCCGGCCCCACGCCGCCGATGCCATCGCGGCGGCCACCTTCGACCTCATCGCGAAGGAGCCGCCCCGGGACGGAAAGCTGCGGAGCCGCCACTTCGCCCACTTCTACTGGGGACGCAAGCCGGCCCACACCCGCTAGCCCCGCCGTCCCGACCCTCTGAGCGTCTGCGCAGAAGAGCCGCGCTGCCGATACCAAGCCCTTGAAAGGAACCCCATGACCACCTTTGCCGATCTCGGCCTGTCCGATTCCGTCCTGGCCGCCGTGGAGGCGCTCGGCTACACCGAGCCCACCCCCGTGCAGGCCCAATCCATCCCGCTCGCCCTGGAGGGCCGCGATATGATCGCCGCCGCCAAGACTGGCACCGGCAAGACCGCCGCCTTCTCCCTGCCCTCCCTGGACCGCCTCGAGCGCTCCGACCGCAAGAAGGCGCCCACTATGCTCGTCATCACCCCCACCCGCGAGCTGGCCATGCAGATCCAGGAGGTCTGCAGCACCATCGCGAAGGCCCGCGGCCTGCGGGTGGCCAACGTCGTGGGCGGCGTGAAGATCGAGCCCCAGATCAACCGCCTCGCCCGCGGGGTTGACGTGCTCATCGCCACGCCGGGGCGCCTCATCGATCTCATGAACCAGAAGGCCGTGGACCTCTCCCAGGTGCAGATCCTCGTGCTGGACGAGGCCGACCGCATGCTGGACATGGGCTTTCTGCCCTCGGTGCGCCGCATCGTGGAGGCCACGCCGTCCAGCCGCCAGACGCTGCTGTTCTCGGCCACCATCGACAAGGGGGTCCTCTCCCAGGTCGATGCCATGCTGAACGACCCGGCCATCGTGCAGATCGCCGCCAAGGGCGAGACCGCCGATACCGTGGAGCAGTACATCGCCCGCGTGCCCCATACCCTGAAACCCGATCTGCTGGCGGCCCTCTTGCAAGAGCGCGGCGCCGAGCGCGTCATCGTATTCGCCCGCACGCGCCATCGGGCCGATGCGGCCTGCCGCAAGCTGAAGCGGGCCGGCTACCGCGCCGAGGCCATCCACTCGGACCGCTCCCAGAACCAGCGCAAGCGGGCCCTGGACAACTTCGCCTCCGGCGCCACCGACATCCTCGTGGCCACCGACGTGCTGGCCCGCGGCATCGACGTGGACGAGGTGGCCTACGTGGTGAACTACGACGTGCCGGTCCAGGCCGAGGACTACGTGCACCGCATCGGGCGCACGGGCCGCGCCGGAGCCGAGGGCTTCGCCGTCACCTTCGTGGCCCCCGAGAACAAGCCGGAGCTAGCAGCCATCGAGAAGCTCATCAAGCGCCCCATCCCCGAGATCGAGGTTCCGGGCTTCAACCTGGAAGAAGCCGCCGAGGCCGCGGCGGCCCGGGCCACCCGCGCCAACGCCAAGCACGACCCGGAGCTGGCCGCCGCCGCACGGGAGCAGGCCAAGAAGGACAAGCGCAAGGCCCGTGCCCGGGCCCGCGCCGAGGAGGAGGCCGCGACCGCGACGGAGGAGGCGCCTCGCAGCCGCCGCGACCGCAAGCCGGCCGCCAACCGCGGCAACAGCGCCAACCGCCCCCGCAGCGGGAGCGCCCCCAAGAGCGCCAAGGCCAAGGGCGGCGCCTCGGGGAAGGGGGGTGCCCCGGGGAAGAGC
>NZ_WAJS01000047.1 GCF_008831045.1 Adlercreutzia muris | reverse complement strand
CGCGGGCCGCGTCCCGCCCGGCACGCCCTGCCCGGGCCGGCCGCGCCGCCTCGTCGCCGGCGCCCCGCGGCGGCTCCCGCCCGTCACACTCGGGCCGCGCCTCGGTGAGCTCCGTGCGTCTAGGCGACCTGGACCAGGGCCGGGGGAGTGCCCGGCGAGGCGGCACGCCTCGCACCATCGCCCGACCGAAACGCTCCCGCGGCTTCCGCATCGTCGTGGCCCTCATAGTGGCCGCCGTGCTCCTTGGGGGCACCTACGGCTGCCTGTACTTCTCGCCGACCTTTACCATCGAATCTGTGAAGGTGACCGGCGCCGACCACCTCACCAACGAGGAGATGGCCATCTTGGCCGCCGTGCCCCAGGGCACCACCCTGCTCAACGTGGACACCGGCGCCATCGAGGACAGCGTGGTGCGCGATGCCTGGGTGGAGAGCGTGCGCGTGAGCCGCCTCTTCCCGAATACCCTGGAAATTGCCGTTACCGAGCGCAAGATCGCCGCCGTGGTGGACGTGGCGGCCGACAACGCCAAGACCACCCAGATGTGGGCCATTGCCTCCGACGGCATGTGGCTCATGGAGATCCCCGCCCGCGATTCGGAGCTGGGCCAATCCATCAGCCCCCAGATCTTCGAGGACGCCGATGCCGTGCTGCACATCAAGGACGTGCCCTTCGGCCTCACGCCCGAGGTGGGCACCTACTGCACCGACGGGAATGTGAGCAACGCCCTGGCCATCCTCGACGGCCTGTCCACTGAGCTGGCCGAGCAGGTCAAGACCGTGTCGGCCACCGATGCGGCCTCTACCCTGCTCACCCTCGACAACGGCATCGAGATTGCCTTCGGCACCGCCGAGGACATCCGCGACAAGGAGCGCATCTGCCTGACCATCATGGCCGAGCACCCGGGCACGGTGGCCTACATCAACGTCCGCGTTGTCGACCGCCCCACCTGGCGAGCCGTGTAGGGGCGTCCTTCGCGGGCTGTTCTGTCGTATTCATGGACGTGGGCAATCCTTTAGCCGCGCCCATCGTTGCAAAGGGCATCTCATCGTGTACAATATCCCCACATAAAAGCCGTTCGGAAGAACGGCCTTACGGGCGTGCCGTCCGCGGTGCGCGAAGAACGATTGAAACGCAGCATTGAAACGCAGCTAGTGTGGAGGAAACAACAATGGCGAATATCCCTGGCGGAGAGCATCTGGCGGTCATCAAGGTCGTCGGCGTTGGCGGCGGCGGCACCAATGCGGTGAACCGCATGGTGGAGGCCGGTGTGCGCGGCGTCGAGTTCATCGCGGTCAATACCGACCGTCAGGCCCTGCTCATGTCCGATGCCGACAAGACCATCCACATCGGCGAAGAGCTGACGCGCGGCCTCGGGGCCGGCGCGAACCCCCAGGTGGGCTGCCAGGCCGCCGAGGAGAGCCGGGCGGAGATCCGCGAGGCTCTGGCCGAGGCCGATATGGTCTTCGTCACCGCCGGCGAGGGCGGCGGCACCGGTACGGGCGCGGCCCCCATCGTGGCCGAGATCGCCCGCGAGGAGATCGGTGCCCTTACCGTGGGCGTCGTCACCAAGCCCTTCTCCTTCGAGGGCCGCCTCCGTCGCAACCAGGCCGACCAGGGCATCGACCTGCTCTCCCAGAAGGTCGACACCCTCATCGTGATTCCCAACGATCGCCTGCTTGAGATCGTCGATAAGAAGACGTCCATGATCGATGCCTTCCGCATCTGCGACGACACCTTGCGCCAGGGCATCCAGGGCGTCACCGATCTCATCACCATCCCCGGCCTCATCAACCTCGACTTCGCCGACATTCGCACGGTTATGAAGGATGCGGGTACGGCCATGATGGGCATCGGCATCTCCACGGGCGAGAATCGCGCTCTGGATGCTGCCCAGCAGGCTACCTCTTCCAGCCTGCTCGAGTCCTCCATCGCCGGCGCCTCCCGCGTGCTGTTCTCCATCGCTGGCGGCCCCGACCTCACCCTGACCGAGGTGTCCGAGGCGGCTCGCACGGTGGAGGCCTGCGCCGACGACAACGCCAACATCATCTACGGCCAGATTATCGACGAGGAGCTCCGTGATGCTGTGCGCATCACGGTCATCGCCACCGGCTTCAAGGTGGGTGCGGCCCAGTCGTCCATGGACTTCTCTCGCAAGGACCTGTTTGCCCCCACCGAGCCCCCGGCTCCCCAGCCGGCTCAGCAGGCCCCGGTCACCTTCAGCGCCCCGGCTCCGGCGAACCGCTTCGCTGACGAGGACTACATCCCCGACTTCCTGAAGCGCCAGCGCTAGGCCGCCGTCTTCGCCATGGCGCAGACGAGCCTGCCGCTGCCGCGGCTCGAAAACATGAATCTGGGTGCCATCCCGGTGCTCACCGACAATGCGCTCGCCCGCCTCACGGGCGTGCGCATTGCTTTTACGGGCCGTGCAGGCGGGGTGAGCGAGGGGTGCTACGGCTCCTTGAACCTCGGCGGCCATGTGGGCGACGACCCCGCGGCCGTGGCTGAAAACGTGGCCCGCGCCGCCCGGGCCCTCAGCGTCGGCCCCGATGCGGTCGTGACCGCCAACCAGGTTCACGGCACCCGCATCGTCTCCGTGCGCGAAGCGGGCGCCGCTGCCCGCGAGGCCGCCCGGGCCGCAGCGGCCGAGGGGGCCGACGGCTTCCTTGTCACCGTGCCCGACACCCTGGCCCTGCTCTGCTTTGCCGACTGCACGCCGATCATCGCCGTGGCTCCCGACGGCTCCTTCGCCGTGGCCCATGGGGGCTGGCGCGGGTGCGTCGGCCGCATTGCCAGCGCGGCCGTTGTCGATCTCGCCGCGACCGCCTCGGCGGATGCCTCCGAGGTCAACGTGTACATCGGGCCCCATATCGGCCCCTGCTGCTTCGAGGTGGGCGATGACGTGGCCGCCCGGTTCCGCGACGCCTTCGGTCCCGTCTGCATGGGACCTGACGGCCGCCATGTGTCCATGGCCGCTGCCATCCGGGCCGATCTCGCCGCCATCGGTATCGATGGGGCCCGCGTGGCCGAGGCCGGCATGTGCACCCAGTGCCATTCCGAGCAGTACTTCTCCTACCGGGCCTCGGGCGGCCGCTGCGGCCGCCATGGAGCCCTGGCCTGTCGATTGGAAAGGTGATTCCCGTGAGCGTGGAAGACCAGTACCGCCGCGTCGCCGCCGAGGTGGCCGCGGTATGCGAGCAGTGCGGGCGCGAGCCGTCCGATGTGCGCCTCATCGCCGTGTCGAAGACCGTTGGCCCCGAGGGCGTGGCTGCCGCCATGGAGGCCGGCGCCCGGGACTTCGGGGAGAACCGCCCCGATCAGCTGGTGGCCCGGGCCGCCCAGTTCCCCGAGGTGCGCTGGCATTTCATCGGCAACATCCAGTCGCGGCGCATTCCCGATATCGTGGGGGCGGCCGCTCTCATCCACTCGCTTCACACCCTGCGCCATGGGCAGAAGATCAACGAGGCGGCCGCACGCCTCGGCACGGTGCAGGACGTGCTGGTGGAGGTGAATGTCTCGGGGGAGGCCTCCAAGAGCGGCGTCGCCCCCCAGGAGGCGCTCATGCTTGTGCGGGCGCTGGCGGCGCTGCCCCATCTGCGGGTGCGCGGCCTGATGACCATGGCGCCCCAGGGCGACCCCGCCGCTGCCGAGGCCGCCTTCCGGGGGCTTGCGGTCCTGGCAGGGGAGATTCGCTCCTCCCTGGACGACGCGGAAGCGGGGGCCTTCACCGAGCTATCCATGGGCATGAGCGAGGATTGGCCCTGCGCCATCGCCTGCGGCGCCACCATGGTGCGCGTTGGCCGTGCTATCTTTAGCGATTCTTTCGAGGAGTAGTAGCGAACCTGCTATGATGGTGGATGGCTTACAGCAGGGCGCTCCCTTGCGTCCCTGAGACCTTATACGAGCAAGGGCGACTGCGGGTCGCCGCGGAAACGAAGCAGGAGGCCCCATGGACCTGAACGACGGCAAGCGCATGTTCGGCGATATCAAGTCGAAACTGGGTTTCGGTCGCAAGGACGACTATGAGGAGTACTACGACGATTACGAGGAATACGACGACGCGGGGGAGGACTACGGCGAGTACGGCTACGACGAGAGCTATACCCGCACCTCGTCCCGCAGCTCCTTCGACCGCTACGACTCGGTGACCACCCGCGAGCCCGGGACGCGCTCCGCAGGCCGTTCCACCATGCCGCGCCTCGTGTCCATCGACGATGTGCGGGCCCGTACCCAGGTGCCGTCCCTGCCCGACGATAACGCCGTCAGCTCGCGCCGCTCTGTCGGCTCCAGTTCCTTCCGCACCATGGTGGATTCCTCGCTGCCGCCCCAGATGACCCCCGAGGGCACCGCTGCCGCCTCCGCTGCGGCCTCGGCGGCCCATCAGGCCCGCTCCGAAGGGCTCAACTCGCTGTTTGAGCCCACGGCTCCAGCGCCGAGCGAGGAGCGTCCGGCCGCCCGCAACAGCTTCACGGGGGCCAGCGCCTTCTCTGGTTCCCGCACGGTGCCTTCCCGCACCCTCAAGGTCATCAAGCCCGCGGCCTACAACGATGCCGAGGCGGTCTCCACGGCCCTTAAGCTCGGCGACGCCGTGGTACTCTGCCTGGTGGGCACGCCCGACGCTCTCTCCAAGCGCATTCTCGACTTCTCCTTCGGCGTGGCCAGCGCCCTCGATGCCAACGTCGAGTGCGTGGGCAACAAGGTGTTCGCCCTCACCCGCGTGAACGAGCTGTCCGAGGCCGAGCGCTCGTACCTGCGCAGCCAAGGTCTCGTCTAGGCCGTCCCTTCCGAAACGGCCCGGCAACGCCGGGGCCGCGAAGCGTTCTAAGGAGCTTTCCCCATGCTAACCTCTCTCCTCGTCCGTCTGGCGGATGCGTACTCCATGATCATCTTCGTCTATGTGATGATGTCGTGGCTTCCGAATACGCAGACGGGCATTATCGGCGACATCTACCGGGCCCTCGGGAAACTGTGCGACCCGTACCTGAATTTGTTCAGGAAATTGATTCCGCCCCTTGGAGGTATGGTGGACGTAACTCCCATCATCGCCTTGCTTGTATTACAATTCGGGGTACGCTTGCTGGTAGTGCTCTTCTAAAGTCAGACGACCGGCATACAGACAACAACGGGAACGAGAAGGGCTAGGGTAACATTCATGGCTATCACCGCTTCTGACATCCACAATCAGAGCTTCTCCATCGATCGCAAGGGCTACGACGTTGACGAGGTCGATGTCTTCCTCGAGCACGTGGCCGACGAGATCGACGTGCTGAACGACACCATCGCCCACCTGCAGGCGCAGTTGGAGGAGGATCGCTTCAGCGGCTTCGACGCTCCGGCCTCCGCCACGGTGGCCATTGCCGAGACCGTCTCCTCGGTTGACACCGCCGAGTTCGATGCCCAGCTCGCCCAGAAGGACGCCATCATTGCCGACTTGGAGCGTCAGCTCAACGACAAGCGCGCCGACGACAACGCTATCGCCCAGGCCCTCATCATCGCCCAGCGCTCCGCTGACGAGATCCTTGCCAAGGCCAACGCGAACGCCACCGAGACCATCCAGGACGCCCGCGATGAGGCTCAGCGCATCATCGATCGTGCCAACACCGATCGCCAGGACGTCATCGACGCTATTCGCAAGCTCCAGGACGATCGCGAGGATGCCCGCGAGGAGTACGCCGACCTGCTGAAGGACATCATCTCCGATGCCTCCCGTAAGCTGGCCGACATCGGTGCCAACGTGCCCGCGGCTGCTGCCGCGGCCGGCGACGGCGATTACGATGTGGCCTCCGGCATGACGGGAACCTTCGAGATCGACGAGTACGTGGCCCCTTCGTCCTACGTGACTCCGGCTGCCCCCGCGGCTCCGGCTGCTGCCGGCATGGCCGTGGCCGCCGCCACGCCGGTTGCCTCGGCCTATGAGAAGGATCTCTCCGGCTTCGGCGACGCCGACGACTTCGAGTTCGAGGAAATCGACTAACCTGCCGCAATCCCTTGTCAGAGAAAGAGAAAAGGCCCTTCGGGGCCTTTTCCTTTTTGGTGCGTCGAGATTCTCCCTCTGTGGCAAGTTTTCGCCGTTTTCCAACATCGCACTGCCCGCGATGACGCCATCGAGGCCATGGAGATGCCTGGACGCATGGTCGGACGGGCAATTTGTGCGGTGAAGCCCGCTCCTCTTCGCCACAGGTGTTGGAAAACGGCGAAAACTTGCCCCATTCGCCTGCGTTCTGCGCATAGAGCGACTGCGGGACTGGGGATAATGGGAGGAAAACGAGCGGGCCTATAAGCCGGGTTCTGTCGGGGACGGCCATTTATCTCGAACGTGAGTCGCCTCGCGCCTCTAGCACGCAACCCGAGCGCACGGCGGGCCACCGTATGGCGCTCCTATTTGCGCTTGCTCCAGATGGGGTTTACCAAGCCGCGCTGTTGCCAGCGCGCTGGTGCGCTCTTACCGCACCGTTTCAGCTTTTCTCCCGTTTCGTGCGTGCCGCGCAGGCGACACGTTTCATGCGGGGGAGTCTTCTTTTCTGTGGCACTTTCCGTCGGGTCGCCCCGCCCAGCTGTTAGCTGGCATCTTGCCCTGCGGAGCCCGGACTTTCCTCGCACCCCGAAGGGCACGCGGCCGTCTGGCCCGCTCGCCTGTGGTATTGTAGCAGAAAGGACGGAACTTGCCAGAAGGGACTTTCGTGACCACCTACGCTCTTGTCGGCGCCTCGGATTTCAACGGCGCCCATTTTGTCGCCTGGGACAGGGAGGGCGCGTTCGACTGTGTGATCGCCGTGGATGGCGGCTTCGCATCCCTGGAGGCCCTCGGGCGCGTGCCCGATTTGGCTCTGGGCGACTTCGACTCGCTGAGCTATGTGCCCGAAGGCGTGCCCGTGCGCAGGTTTCCTCCCGAAAAGGACGCTTCGGACATGGAGCTGGCCCTGGAAGAAGCCGTGGCCCGCGGGGCTGCGGCCGCGGTGGTCTACGGGGCCCTCGGCGGCCGGCTCGATCACACGCTCGCGAATCTGTCGCTTCTGGCCTCGTTCGCCGAGCGCGGACTGGACGTGGTGGCCGTGGGGGAGCGCGAGCGCATCGCACTGCTGGTAGGGCCGGGTGAGCTGCTGATCGAGGCGGCCGATGGGGGCATCGTGTCGGTCTTCTCGCTCACCGATGCGTCCACGGGCGTCGTGGAGGAGGGACTGAAATACGGACTCGACGGCGCTACGCTCACCAATCGCACGAGCTGGGGCCTATCCAACGAACTCGTGGGCACGGCCGCCCGTATCTCCGTCGAAAGCGGCACCTTGGCCGTGTTCCTGCCCCTGTAGGCTCCTCATCGCCGCAGGGTTCCCTATACTGATCTGACAACCGCATACCTGGGGAGCTTGCAGCCGCATGGGCGGCCGGGCAGGCTGAGAGGAGGCGCCGCATACGCCTCGACCCGCCGAACCTGCTGTGGGTAATGCCAACGAAGGGAGTTTTATGATCGAAGATCGCACAACGTCCGTATCTGCCGCCGTCTCAGCCCCGGCCGCTGCCGCACCCGTCACCCAGATCGATTATGCCCGTGCCGGCATCGTCACGCCCCAGATGGCCGCCGTGGCCGCCGCCGAGGGGCGCGAGCCCGAGGCCATCCGCGCTGCCGTGGCCGCCGGCCGCATCGCCATTCCCGCCAACATCCACCATGCGAGCCTGATACCGGGCGGCGTGGGCTCCACCTTGGACGGCGTGCCGCTGACTACCAAGGTGAACGTGAACCTCGGTATCTCTGGCGACTTGGCCGACGAGGCGACGGAATGGGAGAAGGTGGCCGTGGCCCTGGAACTGGGGGCCGATGCCATCATGGATCTATCAAACTCCGGCAAGACGCGCGCCTTCCGCACGAAGCTTATCGAGCAGTCGTCGGCCATGATCGGCACGGTGCCCATGTACGATGCCATCGGCTATCTGGAAAAGGCCCTCATCGCCATCACGCCCGAGGACTTTTTGGAAGTGGTGCGGGCCCATGCGGAAGACGGCGTGGATTTCGTCACCATCCACGCGGGCATGAATCGCCGGGTTATCGAGTCGTTCAAGGAGACGGGCCGCTTGACCAACATCGTTTCCCGCGGTGGCTCCCTCATCTTCGCCTGGATGGAGACCACGGGGCGCGAGAACCCCTTCTACGAGTACTACGACGAGGTACTGGCCATCCTGCACGAGCACGACGTGACCATCTCGCTGGGCGATGCCATGCGTCCCGGCAGCGGCTACGACGCCACCGATGCGGCGCAGATCGCCGAGCTCATCGAGCTGGGCAAGCTCACGCGTCGCGCTTGGGATGCCGGCGTGCAGGTGATGGTGGAGGGCCCGGGACATATGGCCCTCGACGAGATCGCCGCCAATATGAAGCTGCAGAAGCGCCTGTGCCACGACGCCCCCTTCTACGTGCTGGGGCCGCTCGTGTGCGACATCGCCCCCGGCTACGACCACATTACGGCCGCCATCGGCGGAGCCGTTGCGGCTACCGCGGGCGCCGACTTTTTGTGCTATGTGACTCCGGCCGAGCACCTGCGCCTGCCCGATGTGGCCGATGTGCGCGAGGGATTGGTGGCCACGAAGATCGCCGCCCACGCCGCCGACATCGCCAAGGGCGTGCCCGGCGCGCGCGACCGTGACAACCGCATGAGCGATGCCCGCCGCCGCGTGGCCTGGGATGAGATGTTCGATCTGGCTCTGGATCCGGCCCGCGCCCGCGCCGTCTTCGAGAGCGCCCCGCCCTCTACCGAAGGTACCTGCACCATGTGCGGAAAGATGTGCGCCATGAAAACGGTCAACGACATCATGGACGGACTCACTGTTTCGTTGTCCTGACGGACAACGAATTAAGCCGACGCTGTGGCTCCGATAGGCACCTGGCCTTGCCCCTTGTTTCGCACGCGGCGTTGGCCGAAGCCAACTTGGTGCGAAGGCGGGGCAATTCCAGGCACCTATCGGACCCTCGCTGACATGGGTTCAACCCGGGAGGTAAGAACATGTTCGACAAGAAAAACCTGAAGGCCGCGTTGCGCCTATACGCGGTGACCGACAATGCGTGGCTGGGGGAGCGTACCCTGGCCTCGTGCGTGGAAGAGGCCCTCGCGGGAGGAGCCACCTTCGTGCAGCTGCGCGACAAGCATGCCGCGCCCGACGCGCTTGCTGCCGAGGCCGCCGAGCTTTTGGCCCTGTGCCGGGCGGCCGGGGTTCCCTTCGTGGTGAACGACGATGTAGAGTGTGCACTCGCGGTCGGCGCCGACGGGGTGCACGTGGGCCAAGACGACATGGCCTGCGAGCGGGCCCGGGCGCTGCTCGGTCCCGATGCCATCGTGGGCGTGAGCACCCAGACGGTAGAGCAGGCCCGCGCTGCCGAGGCCGCCGGCGCCGACTATCTGGGAGTGGGCGGCGTGCGCGGTACGGCCACCAAGCCCGAGGCTGGCGTGCTCGCACCCGAGGAGTTCCGCGCCATTGCCGCGGCGGTGGATATCCCCATCGTGGCCATCGGCGGCATCAGCGGCGACACGCTGCCACTTCTGGCCGACCTGAACGTGGACGGCGCCGCCGTGGTGAGCGCCATCTTCGCCGCCGACGATATAGCGGCGGCGACCCGCGAGCTTTCCCGTATCATGGATGAAGTGCTGCCCCGTTAAGGGTGGGGCCGCCTGCAAACTCTGGCCGGGCCGCGTTGCGGCCGCCATCGAGAGAGGAAGACCAACATGCTGGGAGACGAGAACAACAACGATCTGGTGAACCTGGACGCCATCGACCGCGCGAAGTGCGCCCTGCTCGTCATCGACGAGTTGGGCGACCCCACGGGCACGCCTTTGGAGGCGCTGCTGCTGCCCCCGATACGCCAGACGGCGAAGCTTACGACCGCTGCCCGCGCTGTCGGCATGCCCGTCATCTTCTCCAACGACGCGCACCTGCCCGGTATCGACCGTGAGCTGGCGCTGTGGGGCAACCACGGCATCGCCGGCACGCCCCAGGCCCAAACGTCTCCGCTTTTGGACCCGCAGCCGACCGACTACGTGGTGGAGAAGCGCCGCTACAGCGGGTTCTTCCAAACGGGGCTACTTCTGCTGCTGAACGAGCTGGGCGTGGACACGCTCATCTGCTGCGGCATGGACACGAACATCTGCGTGAAGCACACCGTGGCCGATGCCTACTTCAACAATTTCAATATCATCGTGGTGGATGACGCGACGGCAACCTTCCTCGTGGGAAACCAGGAAGAGGGCATCGAATATATGAAGGTGTGCTACGCTGCGAAGATCATCGATACCGATGAGGCCGTAAAGTTCATCGAAGGGTAGGCCCCTATGAAGGCAGTTCTCACCATCGCCGGCTCCGATTCCAGCGGAGGCGCGGGCATCCAAGCCGATCTGAAGACCATCGTCGCTCACCGGCTCTTCGGCGAGAGCGTCATCACGGCGCTCACGGCCCAAAATACCACGGGTGTGGCCGGCGTGCTCGATGTGGATCCCGCCTTCGTAGGCGCGCAGATCGACGCCGTGTTCGAGGATATCCGCCCCGATGCGGTGAAGATCGGCATGGTCTCGTCGCCGGCCATTGTCCGCGCCATTGCCGATGGGCTGCGCCGGCACGGTGCCGCCAACATCGTGGTGGACCCGGTCATGGTGGCCACCTCGGGCTCGGCGCTCATCGCTGATGCGGCGGTGGACGCGCTGGTGGCCGAGCTGTTCCCCGTGGCCGCGATCGTTACGCCGAATATTCCCGAGGCCGAAGTGCTCGCCGGCATGGCCATCTCCTGCGCCGCCGACGTGGAACGGGCCGCCCGCCTTATCGCCGACCGCATCGTGGCGGCCCAGCAAACGGCACCCGACTTCGTCGACAGCGACGCGCCCGTCCCCGCCATCATGATCAAGGGAGGTCACGGGGTGGGCGAGCCCGATGCGGCCGACGATTATCTGCGTCTGGCCCATGGCGAGCACGTTTGGCTGCGCGGGCCGCGCATCGAGACCTGCAACACCCACGGCACGGGCTGCTCCCTTTCCTCGGCCATCGCCTGCAACCTGGCCCAGGGCTTCGCCGTCGATGTGGCCGTGCGCGAGGCCAAGGCCTACGTGGCCGGTGCCCTGGCGGACGGGCTCGATCTGGGGCGTGGCAGCGGTCCTCTGAACCACATGTGGCGCTACGGCCCGGTGCCCTGCTAGGCTCGCGTCCATCGTCCCCGGGTGCCCGGAAGGCCCCGCGGCTTTTTCGCCCGGCCCTTCCGCCGGCTTTCCCATGACATCGGCCAAGGCCCCGGCTTATCGGGGTCTTTTGTTTCCCCTAACCTCTTTACAATGTAAAGTAAAGTCGTTATGATGCGCATTGCACTGCTAACTTTACAGTGTAAGGCCCGTGTGGCAATGAAGGAAAGGACGGGCCTAAGGTATCTGGCGAACCCGAGAGGCGGGTTCGGGGAGAGAAGGAGGAACCATGAAGGAGAGAAGCGGCTGGTACTGTCCAGACTCTTGCGCAAATTCCAGCAGCCGGCGGTCAGCCGTCGGCATGATCACTCGCCCAGCAGCGACACGTCCAGGTACCTCCTCGATCCCCACTCGCTGTCGGCCACGTACTTGAG
>NZ_WAJS01000046.1 GCF_008831045.1 Adlercreutzia muris | reverse complement strand
CAACAGCTACGGGAGCACGCTTTTTGAGCCAGTGAGAAGTTGGCGCGGAGCAACTTGCGGCGTCGATTTATCGAGCACGACCTCGCGGTTACTCATCGTGGGGAGCACACTTTTTGAGCCTTAACTCTTTTTGTTTGGGGTGCGGCCGGAACCTCTCGAAGGCGTCGGATACGGGGCAATTGCTATCCACTGGCAGGCTCGCGAGCAAGCGAGCGCGACAGGCGGCCCCGTACGCGCCGCCGAGAAAGGACTGATCGTCATGACCGAGCGCACCCTCACCCCCGACACCGAGACCGCAACCCCCCAGGCTCCCGCTGGCGCCCTGCGCACCAGCGACTCCGCCGCCCCGGCCGGCCGGGCCCGCACCGCCGCCGGCACTTCGGCAGCCGGCGAGAAGGCCACTGGAACGGCGCGGGGAGGCCTGTCCATCCAGGACCTCATTCTCGTGGCCGTGCTCCTGGCCGCTGGTGCCGTGCTGAAGCTCACCGTGGGCAGCCTGCTCGCCTCCTTCGGCATGAAGCCGAACTTCGTCATCGCCGCCTACTGCCTCGCCATCATCCTCATCCGCCCCACCCTGGCCCAGTCAGCCGTCATCGGCCTCATCGCCGGCCTCGTCTGCCAAATCCCCATGCTGAACGCCACGCCGCTCTTGAACATCCCCTCCGAGCTGCTCGGTGCTGTGGCCTGCGGCCTTCTCATCCGCGTGCCCATGAAGATCGGTGGCAAATTCGACGCCAACCCCCTCGTGAACACCTTCATCTCCACCTGTGTGTCCGGCTTCACCTTCGCCGCCCTGTCCGTCTACATCAACGTCGTCTCCGTCGGCGGCAGCTTCGCCGTGGCCATGGCCGCCTATGTGGCCATCGTGCTCGGCACCGCCACCTTCAACGCCATCTTCGTCCAGATTCTCGCCACTCCCCTGGCCAAGGTCCTGAAGCGCTAGGAGAACGCCATGATCCAGTTCCGAGATTTCAGCTTCCGCTACCGAGAGGGCGCCGATCTGGTGGTGCGGGACATCAACCTGACCATTCCCGACGGCTGCTTCGTCGGCATCACCGGCGCGGCGGGCAGCGGCAAGTCCACCCTCACCTACGCGGTGAACGGCATCATCCCCCACTGCTACCCCGGCGACTTCTACGGTGAGGTGTCCGTGGAGGGGCTCGACACCATGGAGGCCTCCCTCACCGATCTGTCCCAGCTTGTGGGCAGCGTGTGCCAGGACATCGATTCCCAGATGGTGGCCACCGTGGTGGAGGACGAGCTGCTCTACGGCCTGGAGAACTTCGCCGTGCCCCGCGAGGAGATTCCCGGCCGGGTCACCGAGGCCCTCGCGGCCATGGGCATCGCCGATGTGCGCGACCGCACCATCGACAGCCTGTCCGGCGGCCAGAAGCAGAAGGTGGCCGTGGCATCAGTGCTGGCCCTGCGCCCGCGGGTGCTCGTGCTGGACGAGCCCACCGCCGAGCTGGACCCCGCCTCGTCGGTGGCCGTGTTCGACCTGCTGGCCCGCTACGCCCGCGAGCACGGCACCACGGTCATCGTGGTGGAGCAGAAGATCGCGCTGCTGTCCGATTACGCCGATATGCTCGTCATCGTGGACGGGGGCCGCATCCGCTTCGCCGACGCGCCCGAGGCCGTGCTCGCCCACGCCGATACGCTGCTGGCCCTGGGCGTGAACGTGCCCCGGGCCACCACCCTCGTCAACGCATTGGCCGACCGCGGCCTGTACGACGGGCCTGCGGTGCGCACCGTGGCCGGCGCCGTGGCCGCCGCGAAGGAGGTGCTCGCATGATCGAGTTCAAGAACGTCAGCGCCAGCTACGACGGCGAGCTGGCCGTGCTGCGCGATGTCAGCTTCACCGTGAGCGACGGCGACTTCGTGGCCTTCGTCGGCACCAATGGCGCCGGCAAGTCCACCACCATGCGCCTGGTCAACGGCCTGCTGAAGCCCACGGCCGGCGAGGTGCTCATCGACGGGGTGCCCACCGGCGCCCTGAAGACGAGCGAGCTGGCCCGACGCATCGGCTTCCTCTTCCAGAACCCCGACCGGCAGATCTGCTGCGCCACGGTGCGCGAGGAGCTGCTCTTCGGCTTTCGCGCCCTGGGCGAGGAGGGACCTGAGGCCGAGGCCCGCGTCGATGCCGTCATCGAGCGCTTCGGCTTTTCGCCCGATGCCGAGCCCTTCCTGCTGAACCGCGGCACCCGCCAGCTTCTGGCCCTGGCCTCTATCATCGTGCTGGCGCCGCCCGTCATCGTGTTGGACGAGCCCACCACCGGCCTCGATTTCCGCGAGTGCGAGAAGGTCATGGCCGTAGTGCGCGAGCTGAACGAGCAGGGCACCACCGTCATCATGGTCTGCCACGACATGGAAGTGGTGGGCGACTTCGCCGATCGCGTCATCGCCATGACCGCCGGTCGCGTGGTGGCCGACGGCCCCACCTTCGAGGTACTGCGCGACCCCGCCGTCCTGGCCGAGACCCACATCCTGCCGCCGCAGATCACCGCGATCGCCCTCGCCCTTGAGCGCGAGCTGCCCGCCTGCCCCGCGCCCGTGGCCGCAGCCAACACCGTGGACGCCATGGCAGACGCCCTCGCCGTCGCAACGACGGCCGACGCCGGCGCGCCCGCTGCCGAACGTCCCGATCCGACAGCGACCCCCGACCGCCCCGAACCGGCGGCCCCCGGGCGCGATGGCGCTGGCATGCTGGATGAGCTGGAGCCCGACCGCCCCGACCAAACAGCGGCTCCCGGGCGCCCCGCCCCGGCCGCGGTCCCCGACAACCCCAATGCAGAAGGAGCCCGATAATGGCCAAGTTCCTGGAGTATGTGCCCGGCACGAGCTTTCTCCATCGCATGAACCCATCGGTGAAGCTCGTCTGCGCCATCCTGTTCGCCATCGCCTGTTTCACCACGAGTAACCTGATCTTCCTGGGCGTGCTGCTCGCCGGAGCCGTGGCCCTGGCCGCCGGCTGCGGATTGGGGCGCGAGACCGCAGGGCTCATGAAGGCCGTCTTCGCGTTCTCGCTCATCCTGGCCGTGGTGCTGCTGCTCACCACCCCGACGGGAGCGCCCCTCGTCGCCCTGCCCTGGGGCTACCTCGGTACCGGTAGCTTGCTGGCAGCGCTTACGGCCATCGTGCGCCTGGAGGCGGCGGCCATCCCGCTGTTCCTCGTGTTCTATGTCACCCGTATGAGCGACATCACGAACTCAGCCGTGAAGCAGCTGCACGTGCCCTACAAGTACGCCTTCACTTTCACGTCCACGGTGCACTTCATCCCCGTGTTCATGAACGACATGGCCGGCATCATGGAGGCGCAGACGGCCCGCGGCGTGGCCTTCGACGGCTCGCTCGCAAAGAAGATGCGGCTTATGATGCCCCTGTGCGTGCCCCTGCTCGTCAGCTCCGTGCGCAAGACGAACTCCGCCGCCATCGCCGCCGAGGTGCGCGGCTTCAACCTGCGCACCCGCCAAAGCGGCTACAAGGACTACCCCCTGCATACCGAGGACTACCTGGCCCTGGCCGCCTGCGCCCTCATCCTGACCGCCGCCATCGCCCTGGCTGTCCTGGGATAGCCCGCCGCGCGCCGCAAAACCAGCGGCATCATGCCGAAATGTGCGAGAGCCTGTGAACGGCGCGGGCTCCATCCCCCTCTCGCGAGCGCACGGGCATGCACGGGCGCGCACCGCATCCACCCCCCCCCGCGCACGAAAAAGGCCCTCGCGCCATCGGCGTCGAGGGCCTTGCGATCTCCCGAAAGGGGAAACTGCCTACACGATCTTCTTGCCCAGGCAGGCGGCCAACTCGCGCAGCTCAGCGACGAGCTCGCGGAACTGGGCCGGGGTCAGCTGCTGGGGGCCGTCGGACAGGGCCACCGGCGGGTTCGGATGCACCTCGATCATGAGCGAGTCGGCCCCAGCCGCCACGGCCGCCTTCGCCAGGGCCGGCACCAGGTCGCGCTGGCCGGCCGGGTGCGACACGTCGATGCACACCGGATACAGCGACTGCTTGTGGATGACCGGCACCGCAGCGATGTCCAGCGTGAAGCGGGTGGCCGTCTCGAAGGTGCGGATGCCGCGCTCGCACAGCACCACGTTGTTGTTGCCGCAGTCGGTGATGTAGTCGGTGGCGGCCAGCCATTCGGCGATGGTGCCGGCGAAGCCGCGCTTGTACAGCACCATCTGCTGGCTCTCGGCGGTCACCTGGCCGATCTTCTTCAGCAGGCTGAAGTTCTGGAAGTTGCGGGCGCCCACCTGCAGGCCGTCCACGTAATCGGCCACCAGCTGGCAGTGGGCCGAGTCCATGACCTCGGTGAGCGTCTTCAGGCCGTAGGTGTCGCCGGCGGCCTTCATGATCTTGAGCGCCTCTTCGCCCAAGCCCTGGAAGGAATGGGGGTTGGTGCGGGGCTTGAAGGCGCCACCGCGGATCCAGGAAAGACCGAGATCGGCGACGCACTCCGCCACCTCGTTGAACTGCTCGGCCGATTCCACCGAGCAGGGCCCGGCGTAAATGGTGATCTCGTCAGTGCGCTGGCCGAGATCGGGGATGGGGGCAATCTTCACTTCGCTCATACGGACGGCGTCTCCTTCATGATCTTGAGGATGGTGGCATAAATCTCGCGGAGGTTCTCGTTGTACAGCGGCCCCTCGTTGTAGCTGTCCACCCGCGCGAAGATCTCCTCCTCGCGGCGCGCGTCGTACAGACCCATATGCGCACCGGGTTTCAGACCGCGAATGACCAGCGAGTGGCCGGCACGCTTGTTCAAAAGCGCGACGATCTCGCGGTCAATGGCGTCGATCTGCTCACGATGCTTCTGAATCTCGGCAAGATTGCTGTTCTCTTCAGACATCGCTTTTCCTTTCGTGTACCAAAAACTTGAACGAGCATGGCCGGCGCGCCGTCACGGCAACGTCGGCCCTCGCGTGGCGTCCATGATAGCAAAGACCCCCGCGCGAGCAGGGGTCATGGAGCAATTAAGTTATAGAAGCCCGCGACGGGCCGCCATCGGCAAAATCGAATGCGAGCCAGCGGGATGCGCAAGGGGGCGGGGAACGCCAGCGCGGCGGTGCCGTCCGAGCCCGAGACACGGCTCGATCAGCGGGGTGACCGCCCGAGCAGCGCGCTCTAAGGCGACGGAGCCGGCACGCAGTCCGGCACCTCCCTCGCGCCGGCCGCCTCGCTCCTTAGCGGGGCCGCGCCATCAAGTCGGCCTGCTTGGCGGAGTCGCGGGCGTACCATTCGATGAACAGGTCCACGGCACCGTTGGCGATGAAGGCCGCACCCAGCACCAGCACGAAGGTCATGGAAGCGCCCCAGGGATTCACCACAATGAGCACACCGCCGACGCCCACGATGACGGCGGCCACGAGCACGGCGATCCAGATACTGCCCCCGAAGGCGCGCAACCCCAGGGCCCGCACCACGTTCACGATGGCGAACAGGATGAGCACCACACCGAGCACCACCGAGAAGAACCCGGCAATCACCTTGGGAAACACGAAGGCGATAAGGGCGATGATGAGGTAGAAGACCGCTCCCATGAGGGTACCCGTATTGCGATAGCGCACGCTCTTCTGGCGGAAGTAGGACACCAGACCGGCCGCACCCATGAGCGCCAGGGCCACGCCGAACAGCATGATGATGCCCTGAATAGTTATGGAGGGATAAATCATGAGGAACAAGCCGAAGGCTATGCACAGCACCGCCTGCACCAGGTTGTTCGACCGCACCAGATCCAAAATCTTCTCCATAAGGCAACTCCTATCGCTCGGCGCCCGTAACGCCCGCATCCTGGTTCCTGCCGTTGTGCCACCGCCCTCCCTACGGTGCGAGCCAATCGGAACCATCTCCTATGGACACCATGTTAAGGCGCGCGCACAAAATCAGGCTCACCGCATGGGCCTTGAAAGCAACCGGTTGAACAGGGGCTAGCCCCGTCACTGTTACGTAACCAACGCCGCTCGGCGGACATCATTCCGTTGACGATCTGACAACTTCGGTACCCCGGGCCATCAAGACATGAAAACCGGGCCTCCGTTGCAGCACGGAGGCCCGGTTGGAAACGTTCTAGGTTGTAACTCGGAAGAGCGGCGACCGAGCCGCAGGGGTTCAGAGCCTCCACCCAACCGCGAAGTTCCAAACCCCCTTCCCATCTCTTCCTCGTTTACGCCACCTGCGGGTCGAACTCCAGCTCGGGGGCGCTGGTGCGGGAGGTCGCAGCCGGAACCGTCTCCTCCTCAGCCGCGGGCTGAAGCAGCTTCGAGGCCAGGGCCATGAAGCCGAGGGCGCCCACCGACACTACGCCCACAATGATGGTCACCTCTACGAGCGTGGGCGCATAGGAGCCGGCCATCGCCCAGCCGTCGGCGGTCATCACACCCGGGGCGCCGGCCACATTCTGGCCGATGAACGAGGTGAACAGCAGCCACACGCGCTTGCACAGCACGCCCGCCACCACCAGCACGCTCGCGCCCACCACAAGCCCCGTCTTCGCGCGGTTCTTCGCGAAGACCAGCACGCAGAAGGGAACGAGCAGGCCGCCGATAACTTCGAACCAGAAGAACGGGGCGGTGGGACCCGTCACCATGAGGGCCAGCGTCTCGGCACCGGCGGCGCCGGGATAGCCCATGGTCAGCACTTCGCAGAAGATGAAGTAGGCATCCACCGCGATGCAGGTGGCCAAAAGGCCGGCCAGGCTCGCGATGAGCTCCTTGGGGGTCTTAAAGCGGCCCGAGGCGTTCAGCGCCGACAGCACGATGAGCAGCAGGGCCAGGCCCGAGTCCATGGCGCTCGCCATGAAGATAGGAGCCATGATGGCCGAGAACCAGCCCTCCTTGGCAATTTGCAGGCCGAAGATCCAGGCGGTCACCGAGTGCACGAGAATGGCGCAGGGCAGGGCGAAGCGAGACACCATGGCCACGGCGCGCTCGGCCCCCTTGCGCATGAAGTGCAGATACAGGATGTTAATGACCAGGTAGCAGGTGATGACGCAGATGTCCCACACCAAAGGCGACGCCGGGTTCGGACCGGTCACGACGCGCCACACGCGTTGAATGCCGCCCAGGTCGATGAGCACGAACATGCCGGCCAGGCAGATGCATACCGTGGACAGAATAACCGCCGGCATGGCCACCTGCTTGAACGCCTTGATGTGGAAGACGCTGGCCGAGGAGGCCACGATGAGGCCTCCGGCCGACAGGCCCACGAAGAACATGAACATGGTGATGTAGGCTCCCCAAGACACGCCGTTGGACATGCCGGTCACGGCCAGGCCGCCCATGAGCTGGTAGATCCAGGCGCCCACGCCGACGCAGGCGAGCACGATCAGTACCGCCGTAGCTGCTTTGTTTCGCTTGAACAGTTCCATTTTCTCGCTCCCTATTCGAAGTAGTAGACCTGCGGGCGGGTGCCCTGCTCCTCCAAGAGCACGCGGGCCTTGCGCTCGACGATGACCTTCGACACCTCGGAGTTCGGGTCGTCCAGATCACCGAAGATGCGGGCATCCAGCGGGCAGCACTGCACGCAGCGGGGCTCCTCGCCGCGGTCGGTGCGCTCCTTGCACAGGGTGCACTTCTCGGCCACGCCCCGTTCCCGGCGCTCGACCTGCCCGTCGCCATAGGCGAAATCGGGCACGAATGCCGGCTCTGCCCAGTTGAAGGAGCGGGCGTTGTAGGGGCAGGCGGCCATGCACATGCGGCAGCCGATGCACTTGTCATAGTCGATTTCCACGCGACCCACCTCGTCTTTGTAGGTGGCGCCGGTGGGGCACGCCTTCAAGCAGGCGGGGTTCTCGCAATGCTGGCACGCCAGCGGCAGGTACGTGCGCGTAAGGTTCGGGTACTGCCCTTGGGCGTCGTCTGCCACCCCGCCCCCTTCGGTAAGCACGCGGTTCCAGCGCATATCCTTCGCCACGCCATTCTGCATCTTGCAGGCAAAAGCGCACGTCTGACAGCCAATGCAGCGCGTTTGGTTAATGGCCATTCCGTATCTCGTCATGATTTCACCTACGCCTTCTCTACTTCCACCAACACATCGTTGTAGGGAATCTGGGGGCCGAAGAACATCGAATAGCCGCGCTCGAGCCGCGCCGAGTTGGTCACGTTCTGCAAGAACCCTTCCTTGTAGTAGCGCGTGTAGGTCGTCTCGGCCATGAAGAGCACGCCCGGCTGCAGCGAGCGGTTTACCAGCGCCGTCGCCACGAAGGAGCCGCGATCGTTAAAGACGCGCACGTCGTCGCCGGTGACGATGCCGCGAGCCTCGGCATCCTCGGGTGCCATGTTCAGGCTGGGGCCGAAGTCCTCCTGGAACCACTCGTTCGCAGAGTAGTAGGCATGGATGCGATAACGGCTCTTGCCCTGGGTGAAGTACAGCGGGAACTGCTCTTTCTTGGGATTGCTCTCGTAGGCCTCGTTCGCATCCTCGTAAACCGGCAGCCCATGACCCTGATCGGCCAAATACTCGTAGTACAGCTCGATGCGCGTAGAAGGCGTCAGGAAGCCCTCGGCCAATCCGTCGGGCAGGTAGTCTTCGCCGGTTTCCGGCAGGGCCATGACGCCCCCGTTGGCCAGCAGAGCGTCGTAGGTGATGCCCTCCATGCGCGGGTCGAGCTCCGCTGCGCCGTCGAGCATGAACCGCGCAAGCTCCTCGTAGGTCTCGGGCAGCAGATCCTCAAGGCCCCACTGGGCGGCGAGCAAGCGCTCGATCTGCAAGTCGCTCTTCGATTCGAACAGCGGGGCGACCATGCCGTTGGCCAGCATCACGTGGCCCATGCTGTCGCGCAGCTGCTTCACGTTCTCCTCGCACTCGAATTTCGTGCAGGCCGGCAATACGATGTCGGCGTAGTCCACCGCCGATGAGTGGTACAGGTCGACGATGGCGAAGAAGTCGAGGGACTTCACCCACTCGAGCATGTCGTTCGCCGCTCCGGCCTCAAGGGTGAACGCATCGCCGAATGTCAGGGCCGCATGAATGTTGTTCTCCTGGTAGGGCATGTCGTACATGGCAACCGGGCTTTCCCCGTAGTGGTACTCCTCGGGAAGAACCCAGTAGTTGAGCGTTGCCGAAGGATCATTGGAGCCCAAGCCGCAATAGGAGCCGAGGCCCGCGCCCTTCTTGCCGTACTGGCCGGTCAAGGCCACCAGCAGAGCCGTCGAGTGGCCCAGCACATCGGCGTTGGTGTACTTGTCGGCACCACCCAGCCCGATGTCGATAATGGCAGGGCCGTTGTTGGCATAGCGGTCGGCCAAGTTCACGATAACCTGCTCGTCGATGCCCGACGTCTGCGCGGCCCAACTAAGCGTGATCGTATCCAGCCACTCCTTGATGAGCGTGAACTCGGTGACCAGCTGCATGCCGTCCACCGTCCACTCGCCCTCGAGGGCCGGCACAGCGGTCGCGTTGTCGTACAGGACCGGGGCATTGGTCACGGTGTCCCACACGAAGGGAGCCCCCACGGGCTCGGCGCCGACCACGGTCGGGTTGGGGGCCATGACCTCGGCGCTGCGATAGCTCTTTCCCGTGGCGCGATCGACCAGATAGGGGCAAGAGGTGCGGCTGAGCATGAACTCCTCGTCATACCAGCCATTGTCCACGATGGCCTTCAGCATGCCCTGGATAATCGCCGCGTCGGTACCGGGACACACGGGAAGCCACTCGTTGGATTTCGCCGCCGTGCCTGTGAAGCGCGGGTCGATGGTCACGATGTAGGTGCCCGCCTCCTTCGCATCCATCAGCGGGCGCGACCATACCATGGCGCTCTCCAAGGGATTGTGGCTCAGCTCGATAATGGTGGCCGCATCCTTGAACTCCCAGTGGGAGCGGTTCGAAAGATAGCTCCACGGGCCCAGAGCCGGTCCCAGGCCGTTGGCCTGGCCGCGGTCGAGTCCCCAGTTGCCGCCAGAATCCGCATGGATCAGCTGGGCCAGGAAGTCGAATTCTATACCCGCCTCGGTGGACTTGCGGATGAAGACCGATCCCTCGCCGTATTTCTGCTGGGCCTCCTTCAGGTTGTCGGCGATAGTCTGGATGGCCTCGTCCCAGCTAATCTGGACGAATTCACCCTCGCCGCGTTCGCCAACGCGCTTCATCGGCACCTTGAGACGATCCTGTGCGTAAATGTGCGCGACCTCGCCGATGCCGCGCAGACAGATGGTCGAGTGTTTCTTGTCGACCATCAAGTCGCTCGGCTCGATCAGCGTGATGCGGTCATCGCGAATGGTGCATTTCAGATTGCATCCCGTCAAGCAATGGAACTGGTGGCACAGATGAGCCGTGCGCTCCTCTCCCTCTGCATGGGCCCGGGCAGGGGCCAGCACCTCACCGCTCAAGGCAGCACCAGCGGCGCCCACGCAGGCGAGCCCGGCGGCCGCCGAGCCCGTCGTCTTGAGGAAGCTCCTGCGGGTGAGCGTGGAGTTTCGTGCTCCCGACATCTCTCCTCCTTTGAATTCCCTGAGGGCTGCGCCGCGCGGTATCGCAGGCGGGCTCCTTTCGCCGGCCGTCGCCCTTGTCGGCGACGCGCCCGAGCTGGCATCCGTCCTTGCGGACACTCCGTTTCGTGTCCGCGCGATAATCCGTTCGGTGCTCGCGGCCCGCATCTCCTCATGCGAGCGCTTCTGCCCCTCTCTAACTGGTAATCCGTAAGAATTGGCCAAATTCTTCCGGGCGCATCATAGCAAATTGTCCTATGACAATGCAAGGATTATCATAGGACAATTTTTGCAGCAGACTATCTTTCTTGAGGATATATGCAAAACCGCATTACCGTGCGATGTGGCAGCCGATGGCCACATCGCACTCAAGCGAAAGTCAAGACTTGAATACCAAACATTTATTCGTATTATAATATCAATCCCAAATCATTTAATCATGCTTGACGTTATTAACGCAAGGAGTTATTATGATCAGAACGTTTGCGGACAAGAGCACAGAGCTACTCGCTCGCGGACAGCGTGTTCAACGGTTCGTCGCCTTTGAACGTGTGGCGCGAAGAAAACTTCGGCAACTGGAGATCGCAGGCGACCTCCAGGACCTTCGCATACCGCCTGGCAACCATCTTGAGAAGTTATCGGGCGATCGCGAAGGGTTTTGGAGCATTCGGATCAACGACCAATATCGCATCTGCTTTCGTTGGACGGCAGCGGGGCCCACAGATGTTCAGATAACCGACTACCACTAGGAGGCCATCATGCCCGACCTTCTCGATCCCATAACGCCTGGAGAGCTGCTCTCCGAGGAATTCCTCAAACCCCTGGGTCTGTCGCAGTACCGACTTGCTAAAGAGATCGGCGTGCCGGCGCAGCGCATCGGCCAGATCGTCCTCGGACGTCGGACCATCACTGCCGATACCGACTTGCGCCTCTGCCGCTTCTTCGGTCTCACCGATGGCTACTGGCTTCGCGCCCAGGAGGCCTACGATCTGGAAATCGCCCGGCGCAAGCTCGAGCCCGAACTCAAGCGAATCCGTCCCTTCAACCAAGCGGCCTGCTTGTAGAAAGGCGCTCCGTGCCAAACGACGCCTCGAACCCTACCCCTTGATCAGGTCGCCCACACCCTCGTTGAAGCCCTCGGCGAAGGCGCTGGGGATAACCACGGTGCCCTTGCCCTCGCGCAGCGACTCGTTCAGCAGGTGCATGGTGCGCAGACGCCCCACGGCCTCGGGGCCGCCCACCAAGTCCTCCATCTCGGCCAGGGTCTCGAAGATGTCCTGCTCCGCCTCCATGAGGATGATGCGGGCCTTCTTGCGCTGCTCGGCCTGGGCCTCCAGGCTCATGGCCTCTTGCAGCTCGCGAGGCAGCAAAATGTCGCGCACCTCCACCGACAGCACGGTCACGCCCCAGGGCGCCGTCTTCTCCTCCAGCACCCGTTTGAGCTCGCGGTCCAGCTGCTCGCGGCGGATGGCCACCTCGGCGGCCCCCGCCCGGCCGATGGCGTCACGCAGGGCCGTTTGGGCCGCCATCTCCACGGCCCGGATGAAGTCGCCCACTTCCAGACAGGCCGCCTTCGCGTCCCACACGTGCCAGAACAGCACGGCGTCCACATCCAGGGGCACCAGATCGGCCGTGAGGGTCTCCTCGGCGTAGAAGGTGGTCACCCGCGTGCGCGTGTCCACTCGCAGGGTGTTCGCCTCCATGACGGGCCACGTCCAGAACAGCCCCGGGCCCGAGTGTGAGTTAACTTTGTCCGGATTCCGGGTCGCTCCCCTGTGCCACAGGAAGAGGGCCCCTCCTGTATCCTCTCGGGTTGTCTAGGCCGGAGACGGAGAGGAAGGACCCTCCATGCGCGATCATACC
>NZ_WAJS01000045.1 GCF_008831045.1 Adlercreutzia muris | reverse complement strand
GCTCCGACCTGCGCCCTGGCCGCGCCCAGCGAGCCGCAGCGGCCGCCCGGCGCGGCGGCAAGGCCGGCGGCCGGGCGCGCCGCGGCTAGGGTGCTCCCGCACCACCGCGCACCATCGGGGCGGCCTGCGGGCCGCCTTTTTTCGCGCCCCTTCCCCGCCGCGCCCCGAGCGATAGCCGTTCCCTCGTCTGGCCAATTCCCTCCGCTTGCCGTACTCCACAGGATGCAGGGCGATCTTCAGGTATCGTAAAGACGTTAAACGGGGAAGGGAATATTGGATGAGAATCGCTGTTGCATGCGATGGTCTGAATGTGGCCGCCCAGGCGAGCGGCTGTGCGAGCTTTACCTGCTATGCGGTGAACCACGGCATCATCTCGGGATGCTGCAATGTGCCCAACATGGGCATCACCATCTTCGAGAGCGTCGAGACGCTCTGCCAGATCGATACCGACGTGCTGATCGCCGGCTCCTTCGATGAGGACATCCGCGCGGCCCTGGCCGCCGCCGGCATCGAGCCCGCCGTCACGGCCCTGGCTGCCCCGAAGGAGGCGGCGGATGCCTACCTGCACGCCACCCTCATGGGCGAGACCGGCTTGGAAGACGCCTGCGCCTCCGCAGAGCCCCTCGACGAGCTGGACGACGCCTTCGCCCGCATCGAGTACAAGCTCGTGGCCCGAAGCGCCTAGGGCGTCTTGAGCCGACAGGGCCGCCGCCCCAACCGATTCAGCCCGCAAAAAAGGGACCCTCTCGGGTCCCTTTCTCGTCACACAATGGAAGACAACTTAGGCAACGGCCTTCTTGGCAATCTCGGCCAGGGCGGCGAAGGCGGTGGCGTCGTTGACGGCCATGTCGGCGAGCACCTTGCGGTCCAGGGTCACGCCGGCCTTCTTCAGGCCGTTCATGAACACCGAGTAGGACAGGCCGTTGATGCGGGCCGCGGCGTTAATGCGAGTGATCCACAGGCGACGGATCTCGCGCTTCTTGTTGCGGCGGTCGCGGTACATGTACTGCAGCGAATGCTGCACCTGCTCCTTCGCGGCACGGTAGGAACGGGACTTCGCACCATAATAGCCCTTCGCACGGGCGAGGACGGTACGACGCTTCTTGCGGGCATGGACAGAACGCTTTACACGAGGCATATCTTAATCACTCCTAAAGAATCGGAAGAACTAGCGGAGGCCGAGCTGGCGCTTGACGACCTTGGTATCGGCTTCGGCGATCTCCGTCTCGTGACGGAAGTTGCGCTTGCGCTTCTGGCTCTTCTTGGTGAGAATGTGGCTCTTGTAGGCCTTGGCACGCATGAGCTTGCCAGAACCGGTCACGCGGACGCGCTTGGCCATACCGCGATGGGTCTTCATCTTAGGCATTAGTTGTCCTTTCCTTCGTCGTTCTTAGCTTCCTTTTTCTTCTTGGCCGTTGCAGGCAGAGGAGCGATGAGCATGTGCATGTTGCGGCCCTCCATCTTCGGCTGGTTCTCGATGACCGCCACGTCCTTCAGGTCGTCGGCCAGACGCTCCAGAATGGAGAGGCCCTGCTCGGGATGGGCCATCTCGCGGCCGCGGAACATGATGGTGATCTTCACCTTGTTGCCGCCGTCGAGGAAGCGCAGCACGTGCTTCTTCTTGGTGGTGTAGTCCCCCACGTCGATCTTCGGGCGGAACTTCATCTCCTTGATCTCGATCTTGTTCTGGTTCTTACGCGCCTGCTTGGCCTTGATGGCCTGGTCGTACTTGAACTTCCCGTAGTCCATGATGCGGCATACGGGCGGATCGGCGTTCGGGGCGATCTCCACCAGATCGAGATTCATGTCGTCAGCGATGCGCTGGGCCTGGGCCGTGGGGTACACGCCCATCTGGTTCCCATCGAAATCGATCAGACGGCATTCGCGCGTGGTGATCTCGTCGTTGAGCCGCGGCTCTTGAGCAGCTATCGCGCTCACCTCCCTTTCGTGTTCTCACACATAAAAACCCGCCGGCTCCATCGAGCGCGGCGGGTTCCATTCGCAAAAGACGTTCTGCGGAAGACCCATCAGCAACCCGAAGGCGCCGAACCAGGTGGAGAGCTTGCGCCCTCGCTTGATTAACAGCTTGCCTATGATAACTCTTATCTTTTGCCAGGGCAAGGACTTTTTTCAGAAGTTCGTCCAAGGAAGCCAGCGAGGGTCCGACAGGTGCCCGCCATTGCCTTGAAGCGCGGCCGAGCGGCCTTCGCGCCGTGAGGGAAAACGCTGAATAGCGAGGGCAGGCGCCTGTCGGAGCCGCAGCGTCGGCCGGCCCGTTCGTCCCGTCAGGGCGAGTGGAACCTAGGCGTTCACGTAAATGAAGATGGTGCGCACGGTGTCGGCGAGATTGCCCGAGGCGTTGGCCATGGAATAGTCGTAGGACAGCACCGCCGACCAGGTGTGGGACGCCCCTTCCACATCGGCCTCGCCGCTGAAGGAGCAGTACTCCTTGGTGACCGTCTTGCCGTCGGAGTCCACGGTGGTGTAGGCGGTGGAATCCTCGGGCAGCTCCACGGCCCCCTCGGGCACGGCCACGCCGGCCTCGGCCAGGGTCTTCTGGATGATGTCCTCATTGCGCACCGCATCGGCGAAGGAAAGCGAGCCGTAGCCGAGGGCCGTGGTTGAGGCGGAGTAGCCGGCCTGGATGATCTTGCCCGCCTCGTCCAGCCCCAGATACACCGTGGGCGTGCCCGTGCGGCTGTCGGCGGGCTCGGCCGTGAGCGCCACGCGGGCCTCGGTCTTGATGGGGTTGCCCTCCTCGTTCACCGCCCGGGTGCTGGACACCTGGGCGCCGTGCTGGAGCACGGTCACGGCCTCCTCCTGGGTAAGCCCCAACAGGCTCACCAGATCGGGCACTGTGGTGACCTTCGCCGTGGAGGTGGAGGCGTCCTGGGCCTCGTCGGGCTTGATCTCGGCAGTCTGCTGCTCGGTGCTGAGGGCCTGCTGGATACCGAGGGAGTTCCCCTCCTTGAACAGCTGCACGCCGAAATAGATGAGCCCCGCCACCACCAGCGCCAGCAAGATGATGGCCACGATGAGGATGCGGCGCATGCGGCGGGACTTGCGCATGTACTCGGGGATATCGTCCTTGGAGGCGGCCGTATCCAGCTGCTCGCTGGGCCGGGCGTGGCGCCCGACGCCCTTAGCGCCCCGGGAGCGGCCGGACTGCGGGCCGCGGGAGGCGCCCTTGGAGGCCGGGCGCGTGGGAGCGCCGGAGATGACGCCGAGGTTGGCCGGGCGGCCGGCCTCGGCGGGGGGAACGGGGCGCCCGGCGTAGAAGTCCTCGAAGGCGCCCTCGTCGGCGAAGGCCTCGCCCACAGACAGCCCCTCCCCGTCCGCCGGCTCGCCGTCGGCCAGATCGATCTCCTCCATCGTAGCGCCCGGGCCCACCGTTATCTCCTCGGAAGCGACGGAGGAAGCCGGATCGGCGCCCTTCCCCACCGGCGCCATGGCCGTGGTGAAGCCGTCGGATCCCACGGGATGGAAAGCCTCGGTCAGGCCCATGGCCCCTTCCTCGGCCGGGGCCGGACGGCGGTTGCTCTTGCTGTTCTTCACCATGTTCGCTTCCTTCTTCGTTCGTTGGGGCTGCGTTCAAAGGGGGCGGTTGCGCTAGCGCGCGAAATTGCACCAGAGGACGAAGGCGACGATGGCGAGCACCGCCACGACGATGACCGTCTTCTGGGTCCTCGACATGGACGAGCCCTCGATGTCGGCCAGGGTGGTGGCCCGATAGCCGTCATCGGCCGCCGGCCGGACCGGCTCCAGCGCCGCGGGAGCGGGCTGGGCCCCGTCGGCCGGATCGGAATCGGGCTCGTCGGCCGACTCGGGATCCGTCAAGGCTCCGTCGGTCGGTGCAGGCCCTGTCGCAGGTCCGGCGCTCGTCCCGGGCCGGGGCTTTGGCCCGTCGGTCGGCTCGCACGCCAACCCCGTGGCGTCCTCGACGATGCCGGCCTGGATAACCACGTCGTCATCGTCGTCGGCATTCACCGTGATATGGGAGAAGCCCGCAGGTTCGGCCATGGGTCGCGTCCTTTCTGTGAGAAGGCTCAATTATAACGGATCGCCTCACCGGTTGAGGAGGTCGATCACCGTAAGTTCACCGGAAGCGGCCTCGATGATGTCGCGGTTGCCGAAGACGCAGACGCAATCGGCCCCGGCGATGGCGTCCACCGCCGGACCCAAGGCCCGCACCTCCTCGGCCGTGGCCAGGGCCACCTCGCGGCGCACGGCGGCGCGCTCGGCGATGCCGTAGCCGGCGAAGTACATGCCGTCCTGGCGCCGCAGGAGCGCCCGGGCCTTCTCCGGAGCGTCCAGGGAGGCCACGACCGACACCACGTAGCCGTCCATCTCGGCCTCGGTGGGATCGAAGGCGCCGGCGAGCCACGAGCCGGCCTCGGCGAAACGGGCCCGGGTCTCGTCGATGCGCGGGTCGCGGTAGGAGTAGAAGCGGCAGGAGCCGGCGCGATTGCAGCGGAAGCCCACGCCGTAGGCGCCGCCCTTCACGCGCACCTCGCCCCACAGGTAGTCGTAGGTGAGGATGCGCGAGGCCAGAAGCCACGGACCCGTATAGGGCAGCCCCGTCAAGCGGCGATCCCAGCCGCAGGCGGTGTAGGTGACGTCGGTGGGCACGGCGAAGGCCTCGCGGCGGTTGACCGGGGCGGGCACCGCGAGGGCCGCTTCCGGCCGGGGCCCGTCCGCGGGAGTGCGGGCCTCCCAGAAGCGATCCAGGTCGGCGTCGCTGCCGGCCAGCGACACCGTGCAGTTGCCGTCCACCACAAGGCGCCTCGCCAGATCGCCCAGCTTCGCGGCCAGATCATCGGCCCGCTCGTCGAAGGAGTCCAGCAGGTCCCTCAAAAAGCGGTAGTAGTCCACCCCGGCCAGCGCCTCGCGCACCACATCCGCCGGCAGGTAGTAGGAGGCGGCCCGGGCCATGGCCGCGGTGTGGCCGTTGGCGGCGAAGGACTGCTCCATGGCGATGCGCCACTGGGCCAGGATGTCGCGGATGCGCTCGGTGTCGGAGAAGTCGGTCTCGGTGAGCACCTCGTCCACGAGGGTCGCCATCCAGGCGGCGTTCTCCCCTAAAGCCGAGGCGCCGGCCACGAGCACCGGGCGGATGCGGTCGCGGTCGTCCACGTCCTCGTGGACCTCGCAGGCGAAGCCCATGTTGCCGAGGTGGGCCTGGGAGAGGGTGTCGATCTCGGCGGCGCTGTGGCGGGCAGTGTCCAGCTTGCCGAGCACGCTGGCCAGCACGGCGGCATAGGGCAGCTCCTCGAAGGCGAGGGAGGCCAGATCGTAGTAGCGGTAGGCGTAGGCGAGTCCGTGGGTGGGAACATGGTGGCGCACGAGGTCCACGCCGTCGCGCCGGGCCTCCTCCCACATCTCCTCGGCCGGCGCCGGGCCGATATCGCCGCGGGTGAGCTGGGGCAGCTTCGCCACCGCGGCCGGGTCGTCGGGGGCCTCCTGGGCCGCCCGCAGATCGGCGCAGGCCCACCGGATGGCCTCGGCCTCCTGGGGGTCGAGGGCCGCGGCGCGGCGCCGGGCGTCGGCCTCGGCGGCCGCCTCCCCGTAGGCGCCCGCGGGCACCACCTCGGCCCGAGCCCAGTGGCCGCTCTCGCAGAACAGCTCGCGCAGCAGCCGCTCGAAGTAGCCTTCCTCCACCCGGGCGGTCAGGGCGGCGAACAAATCGTCGAAGCGCAGGTAGGCCATGGGGTCGTCGTCGGAGTACAGCCAGCCGCCCAGGGCCGCCATGGCCAGCACCACGCCGTCGGCATAGCCGAAGTTGCGCTCCCGCATGACGAACTGCCCGTGAGCCAGGGCCGCCCGCACCAGATCGCGGTCGAGGCCGCCGTCGGCCAGGCGCGCCGCCTCGCTGCGCACGATCTCCTCCAAGCGCTCGGCGGCCCCGGGCCGCGCCCCGCGCAGGGACACCACGGCGAAGGGCTGGGCCACGGAGTCCACCACATAGCCCAGGGCGTCGTCGGCGATGCCGGCATCCAGCAGGGCCCGCTTCAGGGGCGCCTCGTTGGAGCCCATGACAGCGTCGATGAGAATGTCAGCGGCCAGCACGCGCTCCCGCTCGGCGGCGGTGCCGATGACCGAGCCCACGGCGGCACAGGCGTTCTCCGGCGCCGTGTCCATGGCCACGGCCACGGGCTCGGCCACCACGGGCGCCTGCAACCCAAGGGGGTTCGCCTTCAAGGGCCCGCGCTCCTCGGCGGAAAGCGGCGCCAGGTAGCCCTCGTCGATGAAGGCGAGGAAGCGATCCAGGTCAAGGTTGCCGTACAGGATGATATAGCTGTTATCGGGACGGTAGTGGCGGCGATGGTTCTCCAGGAAGGCCTCGTAGGTCAGCGTGGGGATGGCCGCCGGCGTGCCGCCCGATTCGAAGCGGTAGGTGGTGTCGGGGAACAAGGCCGCCGACAGGCCGTTGAACAGCACCGCGTCCGGCTCGGAGAGGGCCCCGCGCATCTCGTTGTACACCACGCCGTTGTAGACGAGGCGCTCCTCATCCCCCTCCCCTTCCAGCTCCCAGTGCCAGCCCTCCTGCTCGAAGATGGCCGGGCGCTTATATATGTTGGGGCGAAAGACCGCGTCCAGGTACACGTCCATGAGGTTCAACAGGTCGCGCTCGTTGGTGGAGGCCACCGGGTACATGGTCTTGTCCGGGAAGGTCATGGCGTTCAGAAAGGTCTGCATGGAGGTCTTCAGCAAGTTGACGAAGGGCTCCTTCACGGGGAACTTCTCCGACCCGCACAGCACCGAGTGCTCCAAGATGTGGAAGACGCCCGTGTCATCGGCGGCCGGGGTCTTGAAGCTAATGGAGAAGGCCTTGTTGGCATCGTCGTTGGCCAGGTACATGAGCCGCGCCCCCGAGGCCACGTGGGTCATGAGGTGCGCGGTGCCCTCGATCTCCGGCAGGTCCTCGCTGCGCTCCCAGGCGAACCCATGGCGCGCCGTGATGGTCTTGGTATCGGTCATAGCCGTGCCCTTTCTCTGCGTTTTCCGCCCGTATTGTACCCAACGGGGCCGCAAGGGACGCCTTCCTTCATGCCGTCGTTATTATTTCTCCGCGAGGAGAAAATATTCGCTATAATCGGCGACAGAAAAACAGCCCGATTCCGAGACGAGAGACGGAGCGATCCATGCTTGAACTGAAGAACCTGGTGTTCGAGGTACCGGCCGACGGCGGCGGCACCAAGCGCATCATCGACGATCTGTCGCTGACCATCCCCGACGGCCGCTTCACGGTCATCACCGGCCCCAACGGCGGCGGCAAGTCCACCCTGGCCAAGCTCATCATGGGCATCGAGGAGCCCACGAGCGGCACCATCCTCTTCGACGGCGCCGATATCACGAAGATGCCCATCACCGACCGTGCCAAGCTGGGCATCGGCTACGGCTTCCAGCAGCCGGCGCGCTTTCGCGGCATGAAGGTGAAGAAGCTCTTGGACATCGCCGCCGGCAAGAAGCTGCCCATGCTCGCCTGCAACGAGTACCTCTCGAAGGTGGGCCTGTGCTCGGCGAGCTATCTCACCCGCGAGGTGGACAAGTCGCTGTCGGGCGGCGAGGTGAAGCGCATCGAGATCGCCACCATTCTGGCCCGCGACCCGAAGCTGGCCATCTACGACGAGCCCGAGGCCGGCATCGATCTGTGGAGCTTCGATCGCCTCACGGAGACCTTCCGCGACATCCACGAGGCCCGCGACGGCCGTTCCATCGTTATCATCTCGCACCAGGAGCGCATCATCTCGCTCGCCGACGAGATCGTGCTTCTGCAGGCCGGCTCCGTGGCCGCCACGGGCACTCCCGCCGAGCTCATGCCGCAGCTGGGATTCGCCGCCCGCAGCCTGGACGACCACGGCTGCCCCCTGTCGGTGCCCACCGAGCTGCACCTCACCGAGATCCCCACCACCTGCTAACCCGCCGGAATCTACCAGCGATCGAGTACCGGCGTAGAGGGATCGCCGGGTATTCCGACCGAGCGAGTTCCGCAGCGACTTGAACAGGACTGAACGTCCTGTTCAACCAAGCGAGGACTGTCTGAGCGAATCGGAATACCCGGCGATCCCGACCCCGAGGAGTCGCTGCAACACTAAGGAGAACGAACATGGCCGTTGACCTTTCCCCCATCGACGAGAACCTGCTCGCCGAGATCGCCAACATGCACGGCATGCCGAAGGGCGCCTTCAACGTGCGCAAGGACGGCGAACTTGTGGAGCGCCATTCTTCCGCCTACATCGACATCGAGACCAAGACCAACAACCCCGGCATCGACATCCACATCGCGCCGGGCACCAAGGGCGAGACGGTGTACATCCCCGTCATCGTGACGAAGTCGGGCCTGAAGGACGTGGTGTACAACACGTTCTATGTCGGCGAGAACTGCGACGTCACCATCATCGCCGGCTGCGGCATCCACAACGACTCCCATGATGCCTCCGAGCACGACGGCATCCACAGCTTCTATATCGGTAAGAACGCCCGCATCCGCTACGTCGAGAAGCACTACGGCGAGGGCGAGGGCTCAGGCGAGCGCATTTTGAACCCCACCACCAACGTGTACATGGAGGAGGGCTCGTCCTGCGAGATGGAGATGGTGCAGCTGCGCGGCGTGACCAGCACCGAGCGCGACACCAACGCCGAGCTGGGCGCGGGCGCGAAGCTGGTGCTCACCGAGAAGCTGCTCACCCACGGCAACCAGACCGCCATCTCCAACATGAAGGTGGAATTGAAGGGCGAGGGGTCTTCCGTGCAGGTGATCTCCCGCTCGGTGGCCCAGGACGATTCCGTGCAGGTGTTCAACCCGCTCGTCATCGGCGAGTGCGCCTGCCGCGGGCACGTGCAGTGCGATGCCATCATCATGGGCAACGCCAAGGTGAAGGCCATCCCCGGCATCGAGGCGGCCAGCGAGGACGCCATGCTCGTGCACGAGGCCGCCATCGGCAAGATCGCCGGCGACCAGATCGTGAAGCTCATGACGTTGGGGCTGACCGAGGAAGAGGCCGAGGCCGAGATCTTGGACGACTTCTTGAGCTAGGGCGCACTCCAACCAGCAAAAAGCGGTCCATCAGGACCGCTTTTCTATGTCTTGACGATGGAATAAGGGAAGGGCGGCCGCGCACGATGCGGTCGCCCTTCCCGATACATGCCTTCCCTATGGCTGAGAAGCTTTCGGCTATTCGGTATCCTCGTCACCGGTGTCGCCGCCGGACCCGTCGCCGGAGCCGCCGCCCTCGCCGGACCCGTCGCCGTCGCCGGAGCCGACGCCCTCGCCGGACGCGCCATCGTCACCGGCACCGTCGCCGTCGCTGCCATCGTCGGCGCCCTCCTCGCCCGAGCCGTCGCTTCCGTCACCGGAACCGTCGTCGGAGGAGGAGACGGGCGTGGTCTCGTCGATGACCGTCAGGTCATCGAGGGCCACCGCGGTGCCGAGCCACTTGCGCTCGATGACGCTGATGGTGCCGTTGCCGGCCAGGTTCGCCAGCACATCGCCGGCGGCGGTCTGCAGATCGGTGTTGGCGCTGGCAACCGCCATGCAGTAGCCGCTCGGTTTCATGAGCATGGCCACGATGGACACATCGAGCCCGTCGTCCACCCCGTGGGCGGCGTACAGGCCGATGATGGCATCGGCGGCCACGTACTGCACCGTACCGGCCTTGAGGGCCTGGAAGGCCTCGCTCAGGCTGTCAGTGGAGGTGAGGGCCCCCTCGCCGAACTCGTTGGTCACGGCCCAGGCGCTCTTCGAGGATACCTGCGCGGCGAAGGTGGCATCGCCGCCGGGCTGGGGAACGCCGGCATCGGGGCTCAGGGCGAATAGGGCGATGCCCGTGGGCAGGTAGGACGGGGACATCCAGAAGTCGCCCTCGGCGCTGGCGTTATCGATACCCAGGATGATGTCGGCCTCGTTGTTGGCCAGGGCCGCTGCCGGATCGGAGCCAGTCTCAACGATGGAGAGCTTCAGGCCCAGCTCATCGGCGAGCGCGGCGGCGATATCCACATCGATGCCGATGATCTTGCCGTTGCCCATGCCGGCCAAGGGCGGGTTCTCGGTGTTGACGCCCACGCGCAGGGTGCCCTCCTCGCCGATGACCGGCGTCTGCACCGCAGCCTCCTTCAGCTGGGGGCGATAGTCGTTCGAGCCGTTGCAGCCGGCCAGCATGAAAGTCATGCAGGCGAGCGCCGCCCCGAGGGCGACCATAACGAACTGGCGTCTTCTCACAATGTCCTCCGTCTAGTACGTCGTATCACAGTGCCTCTTCCGACTGACCTAGTCTTTGACCCCACACTCGCGCACTGGGGCGTTCGCTTGCGCTACTGACCCTCTCGTCCGTCGCAGGATCTTGACTGCGAAACGGGTGCGGACGGTGCGACTTACCTCTAGGATACGCCATGCTCACGCCGGGCGGGCCCAGCCGCTTACGTGGATCCTTTCGACCGCATCTGCCATGGACTTGGGAGCACCCGCAGGCCCTCCCGCAACTACAGACCCGAAAGAAGCACCGATAAGTGTAGCAGAAGCCGACCCCCATGGGGAAAAGCCCAGAGAACCTACGGGTGACAAACGGCAAACGCGGGCCGGCGGACGCGGCAGCGGCCCGACAGCGGGCGGTGCGGGACGCGAGGGCGGCACGCGGGCGATCAGGGCGGCATGCCGCGAGGATGCCGAAGGGCCGCCGGGGCGGCGCGCCGGCGATAGGGGCGAGGCTATGCCGGGGTGCGAGCGGGTCGGCGAAACGGCGCGAAAGCGACGCGCCCTAGGTGCGCGGCGGGAGCTAACTGCGGCTCGGCGGCGAACTTTTCGCGATTTGCGCCCGCTACACTGCTCCCATGGAAACCAAGGCCGAACAACTCCCCCTCTTTACCCTTGCCGCCGATCCGCCCGCAGCCCCGGCAATACCGTACCGCGCTGGGCGCCCCGCACCCCGCGGGCGGCAGGAGCGGGCAGGCGCGCTGCAGTCCCCGGGCGAGGAACGCGGGACGCAGCGCCATCGGCGCCGACGGCGCGCGGCACCGCAGCGCCAGCGGGAACAGCCGCCATCCGCCACAGCCGGGCACCACCTGCGCCAGCGGGCCTTCGAGGTGTTCGCCGAGACCCTCTTCCCCACCCGCTGCGCCCTCTGCGACGCACCGGGCACCGTCCTGTGCGACCGCTGCGCGCGTCGCCTCCCCTACATCGATGCGACCCTCGCCTGCCCCCGTTGCGGCGCCCCCTACGGGCGAGTGCAGTGCACTGAGTGCAACCCCGTGCTCATGGCCCCCTTCGGCTGTAAGGAGCCTCCCTGGGACGGCGCCGTGAGCGCGCTCGTCCTCACCGAGGCGGCCCGGCGCGTCGTCACCGTGTACAAGGATCAGGGGGAACGGGGCCTCGCCCGGCCCATGGCGGCCATCATGGGCCGCTATCTGCCGCCGGCCTGGCTCGCCGACGAGCCGGCCGTGGCCTTCGTGCCCGCCACGCCCGGCGCCCGACGGCGCCGCGGGTTCGACCACGCCGAGCTGCTGGCCCGGGAGCTGTCCTGGATCATCGGAGCCGAGTGGGCGCCGCTTCTGGCCGCCCCGCGCCGCCTCGACCAGCGGCGCCTGTCGCGCACGGCCCGCATCCAGAACATGCGGGCGTCTATGCGGGCGCTCCCCGGAGCCACCATACCCCCGGCGATCATCCTCGTGGACGACGTGTGCACCACCGGCTCCACGCTCATGGCGGCCGTCGAGGCCCTGCGGGAAGGAGGTGCCCACACCGTCTACTGCGCCACCTTCGCCCGGACATAAGAAAAGGCGCGCCCGAGAAGACGCGCCTAAGCAAAACGGTTCAGGGGAGCTTGCACCGACCAAGCGACTGCCCTCGGGCCTGCCTTGTGCTACAGCACGGCGAAGGGGGCTGGGAAGGACCCTACTTGGAAGAGAGGCGGGCGCCCTCGGCCTCGGAGAACTCGGCCACGTCCACGGAAATGGAGTGCCTGATGGGCTTCCAGGCCGCCTTCTTCACGAGGGCGATAAGCGCGATGGGAATATAGGTGAGCATGAAGATGGGGAACGTGAACATGTAGCGGATCTTCTTCGCCGTCGTGGTGCGAATGGAGTCCCATTCGACGAAGGTGGTCAGCACGCCGAACACGAACATGAACACGAGGTAGTTGCACAGGCAGAAGACGACCGATGTCACCGAGCTGGCGATGGCCACGCCGCCGGACATGACGCCCGTAGCGGCCAGCACGATGATGATGGAGTTGAACAGGATGGAGATGATGGAGAGCAGCATGCCCGGGGCAATGGTCATGAGCATGTCGTAGCAGGCGAAGCGATAGCCGCGGGGGTTGACCACCGCCCCCTTCACCAGACCGCCGGCATAATGGGCGAACACCTGGTAGAAGCCCTTGGCCCAGCGGAAGCGCTGGTTCCAGGAATCGCGGAAGGTGATGGGCTGCTCATCGTAGAGCACCGCCGTGGGGCAGTAGGAGATGCGCACCCCGTCGATGATGGAGGAGGCGGAGAACTCGATGTCCTCGGTGAGCAGGTGCCACTTCCAGCCGCCGGCCTTCTTCAGGATGTCGGCCGCGATGAAGAAACCGGTGCCTGACACCGCGCAGGAGGTGTTCAGCGTGAGCCGCGCCTGGTTGAGGAACTTGGCTTCGCGCAGGAACCACACGCCGTAGCCGGCCGAGATCCAGTTGCTGCCGAAGTTCTTGGAGTTGCGATAGGAGGTGGAGGCCTGGGCGCCCCCGTCGAAGGTGGCGTTCATCTCGCGGAAGTAGTTCACGTCCAGCACGTTGTCGGCGTCGAAGACGAAGTAGGCCTCGTAGTCTTTGTCGGCGTACTGCTCCCAGATGGCCTTCAGGCCCCAGTCGAGGGCGTAGCCCTTTCCCACCTGCTTGTCATTGTGACGTGGGAACACGATGGCGCCGGCCTCGCGGGCCACCTCGGCCGTACGATCGGTGCAGTTGTCGGCGATGACGAACACATCGATGAGTTCGGCGGGGTAGTTCTGCACCTTGATGGAGTGGATGAGATCGGCAATGACCGTCTCCTCGTTGCGGGCGGCCACCAGGACGGCGTAGCGGTGGTTGCGCGCAGCCGTCTTCTTCGGGGCGCGACGGGTGAGAACGACCAGCACGTAGTAGAGCTGATAGGTGTAGCACAGGGTAAAGGTCAGGAACACGCAGAAGTTGAAGATGTCAACGAAGGACAACGCCGACACTTGCGATGCTACGGTATCGAACACCAGGTTACTCCTTGGACGTGCGCCGAGGCCGGCGCGTATGCACAAACGCCTGAATTATAGCCGCCAACACCGCCCTGCGCACGACGTTTGCGTCCGAGAGGGCCATTTGATGCCATTTGCCCACAAAGCGGCCCCGCCTCTCCGCATTTGCCCCACACCCCCTCCATATATGTAAGGGAAGCGTAAGGTTTTCCGTGAAGGGACGGGGCCTCAGAAGAGCCGGACACCCCCGCTCGCAGAGGCTCCCTCGCCTCAGGCCGTGCGCCGACGGCGCAGAGCAAGGGCGAGCGCGCCGGCAGCGGCAGCGGCGCCCAAGGGCAGCGCGAGGGCAAGCCCGTCGCCGGTCTGGGCGAGGCGCCTCAGGGCGGTGGCCGGCCCAACGGACGCGCCTGGCTCCCCCACGACATAGGTCACACGCACCACGCGCACGGTGCCGTCGGCATCGGTATAGGTGGCGGTCACCACATAGGTGCCGGGCACCGACGGATCCACGGCCTCCGCTGCTTCCCCATCGCGCACAATGGTTACCGTCACGTCGCCTTTCGGATACTCGGGTCGATCCCCGAAGCGGTCGATAATGTCGGCGAGCACATCGTCCTTGCCCAGGGGTCGATCGGAGGAATCCGACGGCAGGTTGACAGTCTCGTCGATGACGATGTCGGGCCGCTTGCCACCGGAGTGGTCGCCGTCCGGCGCAGTGGGCGGCTGGGGACTGGGATCGGCGGTGCGCTTGCCCACCTCGACCTCCGAAGAGACGAGCGTAATCCGGTAGTTGTCCACCCCCGATCGCGCCCCAGCCTCGCCCGCCTGCGCGGCGGGAACCCCGCCGGCCGCCCGGGCTGCGACGCCCCGATCCCCGGAGGCGCCGCCGTCGTCAGGCAAACCCGCCGCCCCGAGGACGCGGGCCGAACCGGGCACATTGGCGAAAGTCACGGCCACCTCGTAGTCGCCGGCAGCGGGGCTCTCCCCGTCGAGCGGCAGCCCGTCGCCCCGGCGCAGGCAGGTAAGCGCCGCCTCGCCCAGGATGGAGTCCACCGTGCCGTCGGAGGCGCGCTCACCGTCGCGAGGCGCCAGCATGTTGGGTGCCCAGGCGCCGGTGCCAGGCCACACGTCCAGGTCGTGGGTGAAGGAGACGGGCGCACCCGCCCCGTCCCGCAAAGGCTCGCCCTCCCATCCCCGCTTCACCGACGAGGAGGCCGTCACCACAAGGTCGCGGGGCACGATGCGCCCCGGGGCCGTCATCACGCCGCCGGGAGCAATAGCGGAAATGTCGTAGTCGGCCGCGTCCGCGCCCTCGAGACGAAGGCCCGAGAAGGCGACCGTGCGGGATTCGGAGACATCCTCCCCGTCGAAGGAAGCCGTATCCCACACGAGGCGCACGTCGGCGCCCGCGCCCACCAGGTCAGCCAGGCTCGCTGAGGTCACACCAAGGTCGGTAGTGCCGTCGTAGACCTTCGCCCACGAGCGCTTGGGAACGCCGTTGCCGTCGAGGTCGCCCTCGGAGGGGTTGGCCGGATCGGGAGCGGGGGCGGTG
>NZ_WAJS01000044.1 GCF_008831045.1 Adlercreutzia muris | reverse complement strand
GGCCTGATCATCAACAACCCGCACCGCCCGCTGCCCGAGCCGCAGCGCGCCATCTTCGAGGCCAACGACTGGCAGATCGTCGAGGCCGCCGACCCGGCCCACACCGAGCCGCCGGCGCTGTGCTACTCCTCCGTGTGGCTGTCCATGAACTGCCTGGTCCTCGACCCGAAGACCGTCATCGTGGAGGCCTCCGAGGTGCACCAGCAGGAGCAGATGGACAAGCTGGGCATGAACGTCATCCCCTGCGACCTGCGCGACGCCTACCCGTTCGGCGGCGGCCTGCACTGCTCCACCGCCGACGTCTACCGCGAGGGCGAGTGCCTCGACTACTTCCCGAACCGCGTCGAGGATCCCACCCTCGTGCGCCCCGAGATGTGGAAGTAAGTTTCGCATTACCTCTGCGCGAGAGCGTTTGCAAGGAACCCGCTTCGGCGGGTTCCTTTTTGTTAGGAGTCTTTTCAAAAAATTGTGCACTTGCGTAATTGGATTTTCTCGTCTGCACAAAAGGCCTGATGTGGTAAGGTGTAAAGCTAAGTCAGGGCATTATTGAAAGGAGAAGCCATGACCGCTTTCTACGTGACACCCGAAGGGGCGGGTGATTCCCATGAGTAGCACAACTCCCGTGAAGAGCACCACCTACGCCGAGGCTACCGAGGCGGAGAAGCACGCCGTTCTGCGCAAGGTAACGGGGTCTTCCTTCCTCGGTAACTTCATCGAGTGGTTCGATTACGCGAGCTACTCCTACCTTGCCACTGTTATCGCGTTGGTGTTCTTCCCCGACGACGATCATACGGTAGCCGTGATGATGACCTTCGGTGTGTTCGCCCTCTCGTTCCTCGTGCGCCCGATCGGCGCAATCTTTTGGGGCAACATGGGCGACAAGAAGGGCCGCAAGTGGGCACTGTCGGTGTCTATCCTGCTCATGAGCGGCGCTACGTTCCTCATCGGCTGCCTGCCGGGCTATGCCGTGCTGGGCGTGGGCGCGCCTTTGCTGCTGTTGCTGCTGCGCATGGTGCAGTCGTTCTCGGCGGCTGGCGAGTACGCTGGTGCGGCCACGTTTATCGCGGAGTACGCCCCGCACAATCATCGAGGCTTCTATTGCTCCATGGTGCCGGCCTCCACGGCCACGGGTCTGCTGGTCGGGTCGCTTCTGGCCACGTTCATGTTCTCGGTGTGGGGCGCCGATTCTGCCTTCGTGGTGGACTGGGGCTGGCGCATTCCGTTCTGGCTGGCACTGCCGCTGGGCTATATTACTCACTACATCCGTACGCATCTGGAGGATTCCCCGGTGTACGCCCAGATGCAGGATCGCATGAAGGAAATGGGCGAGAAGGTGGAGCACCCCATCCGTACCCTGTTCAAGAAGCACTTCAAGGTGCTGATCATCTCCTTCGGCGCCTGCGTACTGAACGCCGTGGGCTTCTACGCCGTGCTCACCTATCTGCCGAACTATTTGGAGACGACGCTGAACTACCCGGCGAGCGAGGCTTCTATCATCACCACCATCGTGCTGATCGTCTACATTGCCTTCATCTTCCTGTCCGGGCGCATTTCCGACAAGTTCGGGCGCAAGAAGATGCTCGTCGGCGCCTGCGTGGGCTTCATCGTGCTCACAGTGCCGGCCTTCATGTTGCTTGGCACGATGAATTTCGGTGTGATTCTTGTAGTGGAGCTGGTGATGTGCCTGGTGCTGACCATCAACGACGGCACACTGGCCAGCTACCTGACCGAGACGTTCCCGACCGACGTGCGCTATTCCGGTTTCGCGCTCAGTTTCAACCTGGCCAACGCCATCTTCGGCGGCTCGGCCTCGTTCATCTCGTTCTGGTTGATCGATGCGACGGGCAATGCCATCGCTCCGGCCTGGTACATGGTGGCCATCGCGGTTATCGCGCTTGTCGCCATGCTCATGACCCACGATCATTCCGGCAAGAAGCTCGACGACGTGAAGTAGGCTTTTCGGCGCCGTTGGCGGGAAAGCCTGCGGTACCGTGGTTATGCGAGATTGGCTGGCTGGCAAGGGACCCCGCATTGCGGGGTCCCTTTGTGTACGGGATGACCGACGGGCCGCGGGGATGGCTAGCGCGCCGCAGGGGAAGGCTGCGAGGCCTGCGGGGACGGGCTGAAGCCTGCCAGCCGAGGGGCAGGGAGTCGGGGATGGGCCGGATGTGTCCCGGTAGCCCCGGTGGCTTGGATGGGGATCGCCAAGTTTTCGCAGGGCGCCCGGGAACGATGGGGAAAGTGGCGCCCTATCCCCTGAGGGCGCCGTCCTGCTCGAGGCGGCGCTGTGGTGGCTCCGTGACGGTCTTCGGGTAGCGCGGGGTGCGGGTGAGGCGCCAGGTCCAGAAGAGGGCGACGAGCGCCGTAGCTCCGGCGAAGAACGGATCGACGGGGCAGAAACCGAGCGTGCCCAGGGCGATGGCGCACAACATGATGGCTCCCAGCACTGTGCCATCGAAAAGGGTAAAGCGAGCAGCACGGTTGCCAGCATCGCCCTGCGGGCTGGTGATGCCGCCGTCGTACGCAAGCCCCGCATCATCGGAGCCATCCTGCGCTGTGACAGTGGGGATGGGGTCGGAAAGCTGGGCGGCGACACGGTTCTGCAGTATGCCGCTGCCATCGGCTGCGCAAAGCAACCCTGCCGCTTCGGTGTCGTTTTGCGCTGCGGCATCGCTGCCGCCGTCACCGGCTTGCAGCCAGGGGGCATTGGGCCAACCGCTGTCCGCAGCTGCGCCCTCGCGCTGCTCGCATTCGCTCTCGCATGGGACTTGACGGCGCTGGCGCAGACGGCCGAGACTGTAGGCCGAGGCCATCAGCACCATGAGGGCGAACAGGATATGCAGGGGGCACGCCCCCAGGATGCCGCCGGTCTGGGGCAGCTGGCTGATGTGGTTCGCCAGGGCGGTGCGATGGCCGCTGGCAGCGCTGCCCTTGCCGCTCGCGCCCCCGCCGTCGGCCGTTCCGGCCCCCAGCGTGCCGTCGGCCGTGTCGTCGCGCACGGTGATGGTCAGGCGCAGGGTGGTGGTGTTGCCGGCGGCGTCGGTGAAGGTCTGCTCGGCAATCCAGGTGCCGGGCCGGCTGCGGTCGATGGCCTCTGCGGGATTGCCCGCGCTGTCGAAGAGGCGTACGGGGCTGCGGCTAATGGTGCGGTCGGTGAGACCCGTGCCCACCACGTAGCGCTCGTCAATAAGTTGGGCCATCATGTCGGGTGTGACGGGTTTCGACGAAGTGGGCAGCGCCAGCTCATCGTGGATCACCGCATGGGTGAGGCCCGATGAGGAGTCGGTGACCACCTCGGTGGGCGTGAGCGGCTCAGGTGCCGTGGCACCAGAGCCGTCGGGCTTCGGGGTGATCGTGGGGAAGGTGGGCGCCGTGGGGCCGGGGTTCGGGCCGGGATTAGGATCGGTATCGCCCGGGCCCGGCATGTCGGGCTTATCGGGGTCGGGCTTGACGGGGTTGTCGGGATCTCCCGTACCAGGATTGCCAGGATTGTCGGGGCCATCCGGGTCGCCGGGGCCCGGGTCGCCGGGGCCATCGGGTCCGTCGGGATTGTCGGGGCCATCCGGGCCGTCGGGGCCCGGGTCGATACTGGGGTCTCTCACTTCGAAGGGGGCGCTCACGTTGCCGGCGGCGTCTTCTGCCACGTAGAAGCCGGGCTGCACGGCGGGAAGAGTCTCCCGGGCATTGCCCTTTCCGTCGGCGAGCGTGAAGGCCCATTCGGTTCCCTCGGTCGCCGGAGATGCCGCAGTGTTGTCGCCCTCGGCTCCGAATGCAGTAGCGCCGGCGCTTGCGGGTGTCACGTTCTCGGCAGTCAGGGGCCGGCCGTCGGCCTTCACCTGGCGTACCTTCCACACGCCCGAGGTGGCCTTGCCCGAGCCGGCCGCGGCCTCGTCGCTGGCGGTCAGCGTGTTCGCGTCCGCGTCCCAGGAAAGCGTCGGTGCCTGGGTATCGATGCGGATGGTATCGGTGCCCTTGCTGGACACGGCGCCCGACGCGCTGGACGCTTGCAGGGTGATCGGCAGCCCGTCGGTGTCGTCGGCGCGTACCCACGCCTCGCGGTCGCCCAGCTCGCCGAGGGCGGTTCCGTCGGCTGCCGCTACGGTGAAGCGGTCGAAGTCGCCGGCGTAGAACGTCACGCGCACGGGCGAGGTGGCGCTGTTGTTCCACCCGTTCTCGTTTGCCCGGGGCAGGCGCGTGTAGTGGAAGTCCTTGCCTGCGCCGGAGGCGGGATCGTCGGGGTCCACGTCGTCGGGCGCCGGCTTCAGGGGCTGCTCGGCCAAAAGCTCCACGGTCTTGAACTGGCTGCCTTGGAACGAGTCCTCCACCAGCTCGTGGCTGACGGTGACGGCTTGGCCGCCGGCTTGGTTCACGCGGGCGTAGTAGGTGACGTTGACCGCCTGGTTGCCGGTGAGGGTGATGGGCACGCCGTTGGCACCGGAAAGCGTGTTGGGGCCCGCCGCCGTGGCCACGGTGGAGCCGTTCACCTGAAGGGGGTGGGTGCTGTCGGCGAAGGGCTCGATGCCCCGGGTGGGGTTGGCTTCGGTGTCGGCCAGCTTCAGGTGCATGCCGAACTGCTCGCTGTAACCGCCAGCCGATGCCGCCGTGTTGCGATTGCGGATGGTGCAGCGCGCCTGGACCACCTCGTCGCGCTCGAGCACGTCGTCCTCGCCGACGAGGATGTCGTAGGCGTCGGTGGCGTCGTTGTAGCGGTATAGCGTGATGTCCGAGATCTCGGGATCGAGGTTGGGCAGCGTCATGGAGTCGAAGGTGGCCTCGAGCTGTAAGTTGGCGGGAGCCGATGGCTGGGGCGCGCCAGCGCTGGTGGTCCACTCGATGATTCCAACAAAATAAAGATAGGCGCTTGTTCCGAGATTTGTCCTCACGCTGGGGACATCGAGCGTGGAGCTCCCCACCTTCAATGTGGCCCGATCGGTGCGCGCATTGTAGGCGAACGACATTTGCTGTTTCCCCAGGGGCGCACTTGGCGGATTTTTAGGTGCATCTTTCTCCATGCCGTTGACTATTTCGCATAAGTATATGGTGGTGGCGGTTGAACTGGTGGACGAGCGCCATTCGGTCTTGTAGTTCCATGCGTAGCCCGATGAGGAGCTTAGCTCGGGTCCCCGGATGAATCCAGGGGCGAATTTCATCATGATTCTATCAATATTTTGATAAGAGAATCCGATGGGCAATCGTCCGCTGAAGCGAATCTCCCAGTTATGAAGAAGCGAAATCTTGTCGGTTGATACGAAACCCGTGGCACTTCCCCAGGCGCCGTAGTTGGTGTAGTGGCTATCATCGAGGGTCGAGGCCATGCGCATGGTGGATCCTTGGATAAGCGCCGGCTCGCCGAAGAGGTTGGTGGCTTTCAGGACCTTCGAGTAGTCTGTGGTGCCTGTGAGGGCCTCGGCGGTGCGCGGCGCGACGCCCTCGGTTGCGGGCAGGGCCGGCAGCAGGGCCACCGCGAGCAGGGCGGCCAGGGTGGCAGCCAGGGCGCGGTGGCCGAGGCGTGCGACGGCGGCGGTTGCGGGCCTGCGGCCCTGCGCTAGTGGTGCGCCGCTCCGCGTAGCGGCTGCTTCCCTTCTCTTTCCCCAGGTCATGATTGCCTCCTTGTGCAGGTTCCGTGCTTCCCCCGAGGGGGCGGAACGGGTGAATAGACAAAAATCCTGAGGGTTAATCAACCTGTTGGGGAAAATGGCTCAAAAAGTTCGGTATTTTTCATCGCTGGCGACTTCTTCGCGGCATGGGATCGAGGGAGTGCTCTGCCGTGACGCATGCTTTCTTGCGGTATCGGGGTCGTGCTGCTTCCAGCAAGAGGGCCCGCAAGAGACTTGGGAACCAAATCCCTCGTTTGCGCCAGGGTATTCGCTTCTGGTGTCAGAAACAAGGGGTTTGGTTCCCCTGAAAACGTCGGTTTGGTATCGTTGGCGGCAAAAGCCCAGGTCGCGTTTGGCTCAAAACGCTCCTTTGGTATCCGAAGGGGAACCAAACTCGCCATTTGAGCCCCTTTTGCCGGCTGCGCTGTCGCAAAAGGGCGGTTTGGTTCTCGGATTGCATCGGACGCTCGGCGATGCGCTATAATGCGCGGCGAGTTGGGCGGGGCGACTCCGTTTCGGCGGGAGCCCGTGATGGATGTGGCGAAGATGGCGTGGCGAAGGGGGCGGCAGTGCGCGAGGCAGGGCGACGACGGGATGTGGCGACACTGGTGCGCGCGGCCCAGGCTGGCGATCGGCGCGCGTTCCACGAGTTGTACCTGCGCACGGCCCAGATGCAGTATTTCGCCATCGTGGGCCGGGTGGGGCGGGAAGCGGCGCCGGACATCCTGCAGGAGCTGTACCTGGTGGCGTGGAGCAACCTGGATGCCATCGAGCCCGCCGCCTTCGTGGGCTATCTGAATGCCACGGCACGGAACTTGTGCAAGCGCCATTTCAAACGGCAGGGCACCAGTAAGATGCCGCTGCCCACCGAAGACGAGATGCTGGAAGCGGCTGGCGCCGAGCGTGCGGTGGTGGCGCCGGCGGCGGCCGACCCGGCCCAGCGGGCCGACGAGCGCGACGAGGCGGCGCGATTGGCGCGGGCCCTGCGCGAGGAGCTAACCGACCAGGAGCGCGATGCGGTGCTGATGCGCTACTACCAGGACATGAAGCTGGACGAGATCGCGGCCTCGCTCGCAGTGTCGCGGGCCACGGTAAAGCGCATCTTGAACCGGGCGCTGGCTACGCTGCGGCGCAAGATGGGTCTGCTGCCGCTGGCGCCGGCGTTCTCGGCGCTGCTGGAGCAGGCGGTGGAGGTCGATCGGGCTCCCGACGGATGGCTGCGCTGCGCGCGCGTGCCGTCGCGACGGGGCCGGGATGGGGCGACGAAGCTGGTGGGTGTCGCGGCCGTGCTGCTGGCTGTGGGCGCCGTGCTGTTCGCCGCAGGGGCGCCGCGTCCCGAAGTGATCTTCGAGCAGCCTGCTCCCTTGGCCCAGCCCGCCGTTGCCGACACCCAAGGTCCCGTGCTGGTGGAGAGCGACGTTCGCGATGGCGTGACCGTCTTGCGACTTGCCGACGAATCTGCCGTGGTCGAAGTGTACTGCCTCGCCGCTGACGGCCAGCGCTTCGAAGCTGCTCCGGAGCGGGCGGCCTCCGAGAGCGCTCCCTCTGCCGCCGAAACCCTCTGGCATCTGGAGCTCCCCACCGGCACCTACGAGCTGCACGCTCGCGATGCGGTCGGCAACCAATCGGTGGGAACCCTTGCTGCTGCCGTAACCCCCGACGCGTTCTAGCCTGGTTCCGCCTTGCGCAAAGCGGGGGGGGGGTGCTCTTCTGGCGCTCATGGGCTTCGGCGAGTTTCGAAGAGGTCCCCGCAGTTTACTTGCGGGGGCCTCTTCGCTGGGAGGAGGGATGGTCGGCCGGGGTGCGGGACTACTGGGCGGCCTCTGCCGGGGCCTTCACGCCGGGGAGGTTGTTGGACTCGGCCATGGACAGCCAGCCCTCGGGCACTTCGGCCTGGGCGTGGCACTGGGTGCAGTACATGACCGAGGCGCGATGGGCCTTGTGACAGGTGGTGCATTCAAGCTCCTCGTGGTGGGCCCAGTGGGAGTTGTAGGTGCCCATGTCGGCCGTAAGCTCGTAGAGGTCGTCGCGGGTGAGGTTGTGGCAGCTCTCGTTCAGGCACAGTTCGTCGGCCTGGCGACCCGATGCCTCGGTGAGCTCGCTGGCCGTGCGCTCGACGAGGGGGAAGCCGTAGTTGCCGGTGACCCATGCGGCGCCCTATCGTGGCCATGGGCGCGCGCCTGGGTGTCTATCTGCTGCAGCCGTGGGCGAGCGTTCTGGCGCCGACGGCCGCCGTGATCGCCAACGCTATCTGCTTCGCGGTGCTCTCCCTCTGCGTGCGGTCGCTTGTTGCCCGTCCGCTGCGCGAGACCGCATGCTCCGAGCCTCAGGCCGAGATGGCCGTGGCGCACCCCCAGTCGTTTCTGCCGACGGGTCACTTGCTGTTCGTGGCCATCTTCGGGCTCACCCCGCGCGAGAGCGAGGTGTTTGCGCTGCTTGCCCAGGGACGCACGGTGGGGGTTATCCGAGAGAGGCTGGTCATCTCGCTGAACACGGCCCGGTTCCACACGAAGAATATCTATGCGAAGTTGGGGGTGCATTCCCAACAGGAGCTCATCGATCTGGTGGAGGATTTCGAACCGTCCGCATAAGAGATGTTCGGGTCCTGAGGCGCAACAGGGCGTCGTGGTCGCCAGGGCGCGAAGGGCGCTACGGGAGAACCCCTGCAAGGTGCAAGAAACCCCGCTGCCGAAATGAGGGCTGCAGCGGGGTTCTTACCTCAGAGGGCCTGCGGGTAGGGCGACCGCAGGATGTGCGGGGGCGGTTAACGCCCGGATGTTAGCGGATGATGACGGGCCAGTCGCTCATGGTGGGCCTCCTTGGATTCGGTGCTTTCGATGGCTTAACTATAGGGTTCCTCGGCTCTATTATCAATATCTAAATTTCTAATAATAATTTGGATAGAAAATAGTAGTAGCTAAGACAGAAATTGATAGCAGTAGAAGCAGAATCTAATATTTACTTTGTCAATAATTGTTCATAGCATCAGTGAGCTTTGATAATATGGGCCATGACGCGAGCAAGGGGCTGCGGCTATCCCGAGGGGGTTTCCATGGTTCGAGGATCGAAAGACAGAGAAGCGAGGGGTGGGGCGGCTGCGGAGAACGCCGCCGAGCGCCCGCAGTTGGCCGTCGATGACGTGGTGGCGTTCATGAGCCATCCGGTGTTCTACGAGCTGCGCACGGCGGTGGATGTGGGCATTCTGCTGTTCGACGACCTGGACCGCTTCGAGCTGCCCGCCGGATACTCCAAAGAGGATATGTGGCGCATCCTCTTCTCTATCCGCAAGCAGGCGGCGGTCTACATTCCCGAAGATCCCGAGCGCGAGGTGGACATGTGGATGGTCACCACGAGCTCTCTCTCGTTCAATTCCGAGATGCTGGAGGTGCGCTCGAAGGTGGACTCGTCCCTTGAGCGCTCCCTGCGCGAGATGCAGGGCTCTCCCTTCGTCACCCGGTTCATTGAGCGCACTCTGGTGGGTGGTCTGCTCGCCGAGGGCATCGTGGCCGACGAGGATCGCGTGCACGAACTGTTCACCGGCGCCGCTCCGGCCAACTCGGTCGATCAGCTCATCGCCAACTACTTCTGGCTCTCCAACGAATGCGACAATCTGGCCCGGCGCGAGGTGACCCACGGGCTCATTGAGAATCTCTACTACGGGCTGATCGAGGGGGTCGACGTGGACGAGCTGCCCGAGCGCGTGCTGGCGCCCTTGGATCCGCAGCTGCCCCCGCCGCAGTCCCAGGTGCTCATGGATCTCGTCTGCACTCGGGCCCGGGAGGTGGGCGACGACATGCGCTTCGGCCCCGTGCTGCGCATCATCAACATCACCTGGTTCTTCCGCTACTTCAACGTGCTGCCGCAGCTGAACGTGCTCGTGGGCCTGCTGCTGCGGAACATCCTGGCCCTGAAGTGGGGCCTGCCAGTGCTCAGCTGGCTGCCCGAGGGCTTCGACCCGAGCCTGCCCGATGCGCCGGTGGACGCCCGTCGCCATCAGGCGGTGTTCGAGCACTGGTCCACTGATTACGGCTTCGGTTTCGATTTCACCCCCTACTTCGAGCTGAACCTGCGTCTGTACCTGCGGGAGCTGGAGCGCCTGGCCGTGTCCATCACCTATCTGGAGCAGCTCAACGAGCAGATCGAGCGCATCTTCGAGTCCCATATCAACCCACGGCAGAAGTCCATTCTGGCGGCGCTGTGCCGCGAGCCGGGAGCCATTTTGCGCATCGCGCCGCACCAGCGCACCTTCCGCATCGCCTACGGCACGGCCCGGGCCGACTTCCTCGGTCTGGAGCGGGAGGGCTATCTGGTGCGCGAGCAGGAGGGCCGGGCCTTCGTCTTCCGGGCACACCCCGACCTGCAGGGCAAGATCGTCCAGCTGGGGGCCGCGGTGGTCGACTCGGCGGAGGCGACGCTGGGGAGTGGGGCCGTTGTAGTATCCTGAGGGGAAAGCACAGAAGAGCCGTTGCGGGCACCGTGCAGAGGGAAAGGAAGCGCCATGATTAACGAGAAGATGTACGGGCTCGGCGACGAGCCGAGCGCCATTCGCGAGCTGTTCGCCTACGGGCTTGCCCGCAAGGCCGAGATCGGGGCGGAGAACGTGTTCGACTTCTCCATCGGCAACCCCTCGGTGCCGGCGCCTGCCCTGGTGCGGGATACGCTGCTGGAGCTTTTGGGGGGCGATCCGGTGGCGCTGCACGCCTACTCGCCGGCTGCGGGCCTGCCCGAGGTGCGCGCGGCGGTGGCCGCCTCCATTGCCGAGCGCTACGGCGTGCCGGCCACGGCGGCCCATGTGTACCTGACGGCCGGCGCGGCGGCGGCTTTGGCCGCCTCCATTGCGGCGGTGACCGAACCGGGTGATGAGGTGGTGGTCATCGCGCCGTACTTCCCCGAGTATCGCACGTGGATCGAGGCGGCGGGCTGCGTCATTGTGGAAGTGCCGGCGGCCCAGCCGAGCTTCCAGCCGGACATCGAGGCGTTGGCCGCGGCCATCGGGCCGCGCACGAGCGCCGTCATCATCAACACGCCGAACAATCCTGTGGGCGCCGTGTACACGCGGGAGAGCCTGGAGGCCCTGGCTGATCTGTTGCGGGAGAAAGAGGCGGAGCTGGACCGGCCCCTGTACCTCATTAGCGACGAGCCCTACCGCGAGATTGCCTACGGGGCCTGCGTGCCCTGGGTGCCGTCGGTGTACGAGCGCACCATCGTGTGCTACTCCTATTCCAAATCGCTGTCGCTGCCGGGCGAGCGCATCGGGTGGGTGTATGTGTCCGATTCCGCCCCCGACGGCGATGAGGTGACCGTGGCCGTGGCCGGCGCCGGCCGGGCCCTGGGCTATGTGTGTGCTCCGGTCATGCTCCAGCGCGTGGCCGCCCGCTGCGTGAACGAGCCCTCGGATGTGGCAGCCTACGCCGAGAACCGGCGCCTGCTGACCGAGGGGCTTGCCGCTCTGGGCTACGAGTACGTGGAGCCCGACGGCGCCTTCTACCTGTGGGTGCGGGCGCTGGAGGAGGATGCGGCCGCTTTCTCGGAGCGGGCGAAGCGGTTCGAGCTGCTCATCGTGCCCTCGGACAGCTTCGGCGTGGGCGGCTGGGTGCGCCTGTCCTACTGCATCGCCCGCGACGTCATCGAGCGCTCGATGACGGCGTTCGCCGCCTTGAAGGCGAGCTACGAGGGGTAGGGGTTGCTGCGCCCCGGAGGCGGGGCGTCGAAAACAACGGGCGCGGCTGCCGTAAGGAATGGGGCGGCCGCCGAAAGATGGCGAGCGCGGCTTTCGCGAGGGGGCCGCACTCGGCGGTTCTGGAGGGCTAGCGGAGCCGTCGGGAGAGCCAGAGCAGGACGGGGCTGGCGATGGCCAGCGCTATGAAGGTGGCTATGCGGCCGAAGCTGGGATCTTTGTATCCGATGATGAATACGCCGAGGCAGAAGGCGGCCATGACGGCGCAGAGGATGCCGAGCCAGCGCAGGTAGAGGGCCGCGCCCGTCGGGTTGCTGGATTGCTTATTCGATTGAGTGCTCATGGGCCTTCGCTTTCGATGGACGGGCAGGGCGCGGCATGTTCGACGCGCCGTTCGCATCATAGGGCTGAAGCGGGCTCGGTGCAACGGGCAATGCCCTTAAGAGCCCCAGGTGGTGAGATATTCCAGAATCTCCTGGCGCGAGTGCAGGCCGCACTTGCTGTAGATGCGCTTGATGTGGCTGTGGGCGGTGGCGGGGGTGATGTAGAGCGCTTCGGCCACCTTCTTCTGGGTGTGCCCCAGGGCGTACAGGGTGAGCACATCCACCTCCCGGTCGGACAGGAGGAACTGCTCGCCCATGGCGCGGACGCGCTTGCGCAGCGATGCGCTGATGATGCCGTCGGCATCGGAGGCGGCTGCCGAAGGAAGCGAGGCGCAGGAGGCGGTGCCCGGATCCGCCGCGGGCGCGGGGGCATCCGGGCTGGCGGCGCGGGGGTGCTCGGGCGAGCATCCGTCGGTGCAGCGGATACAGCGCTGGGCCTGGGCCGCCGTTACCGCTTCGAGGGCTGCCTTCTGCACGGCGGCCACGGCCTCGGCTACCCGGGCCGCCTCGTGCTCGGCTGCATTGCGCGTGACGGCACCGAGGGCCTCTTCGGCCGCCGCAAGGGCTTCCTGGGTGCGATCGACGTTCTGCTGCGCCCGTTGCAGGTCGGCCTCTGCCCGAGCCTCGCGCTCCTCGGCCTGGGTGGCAGCCTCGCGATGCTCGGCCAACAAGAACTGCACGAGCACCACCTGTGCCGACAACAGGATGAGGGCGCCTAAGAGCGCGGTGATGAGCAGATCGTTGCCGGTGAGGGGATAGGTGAAGTGCAGGGCCATGCGGGCGACCGATCGCGAGCCGAAGCAGATGATCCATCCGCCCATGGCGTAGTAGTAGGGATCGCGGTCGCCGAAGCTGGTGAACGCGATGATGACGTACCAGCAGTAGGCGCAGATTATCACGTTCAAGGTGTTCACCAGCACCGCGCCTATTTCCCATTGGAAGGGAAAGGCGCCGAACAGGATTAGGGAGCCGGCAGCGAGGCTTTCCATGACGAGGAAGATGCCCACGGTCATGACGCGCTCGCGTCGGCGCACGACGAGGATAGCGAGCAGGGCGCACAGGATGATGGCGCAGGCAGCGTAGGCCAGGCGCGTGGCCGGGGTGAAGGGGATGGGCAAGCCGTCGGGGTAGCCGCGCAAAAAGCCGTCCACGAAGCTGAGGAGCCCCATGCCGGCGGTGCAGGCCACGAGAAACCGCGTGTCCTGGATGTGGCTGCGGGCGAAGGTGAAGAAGGTGCGGGCCCGGCGGTGCAGCCGCTCGACGGCCAGTCCGTCACGTAGGGCGGCCGGCCCCAATAGGGCGAGCTGGGCTAGGATGAGCGCCGCCCCGATGATGTTCTGGCCGCGCACCGGCAGAAACGACAAGGGATAGACCAGCGCCTCGCTGATGATGAAGGCGCTGAAGACGAACAGCGCCGCAGTGACCTCGTCGGTGCCGCGCAGGCAGCGCAGCCAGTAGAACATGCACAGGGACAGCGCGACGGTGCTGAGCACGCTGAGGACGAAGGCGGTGGAGGCAAGGGCGGCATCGGTGTCGTCCAAGACCGAAAGGGCCATGGAGGCCGCCGCAGCTCCCACGGTGCTGGCGATGAAGGCCCACTGGACCGTGGTGTCGTTGAGCACTCGGTGGGATCGGATGGCCACGAGCAGGGTGAGACCGAACAGAAGGCAGGTGACGAGCATGGCACCGTCGGTGAAGATGCCGTCGTCGGTGGAGGCATAGCTGCCGTAGCAGGCCACGATGAGCGCCGTGCGGGCGCACACCATGCCGGTGAGCATGGGCCAGAACGTCTTGAATCGGCTGATAAGGCCGGCGAGCATCGCGCCCACGATTCCCCCTTCTCTTCCTGAAAATGATGACCTGTTGACTCCATGATAGTGCTTGCGCGGCGGTTTCTGTCGCTGCTTCCATCTTGTTACGTATTTGCAAAATGACATCGCCTGAAAGAGGGGAATCTGCGCGAAAAGGTCATGGTAGGCTGGAATAAACCCCGGGGAGGGCCGAGATGAGTGACCGCGGGCCTTCCGTTGCGTTGTCGAGAAGGAGGTCGCCCTATGAGCGAGCGAGATGTCTACCATGAGCCGCCGACCCGCGTGCTGCTGCGCACGGCCGACGCCTATCAGACCGAGTCGATGGACGAGGTGGCCGGCTACTCCGAGCAGCTGCTGTCCATTGTGGCCGATTACCGCAACGGCGGTCGGCCCGAGGGGTTCAACGCCCAGGCCATGGTGGGCAAATCGAAGCGCGGAGAGGTGGCGTTCCGTCTGTTCGCCCGCGTGAATCCGGTCACGCGCGTCATTGAGGCGGCGGGGTTCAAGACGCGAGGCTGTCTGGCCATGACCGGCTGCGCCAGCGTGACGTGCACGCTCGTCGAGGGGCGCACCCTCCAGGAGGCGCTGGCGCTGACGACCGACGAGGTACGGGCCGCAGTGGGCGGCGTGCCCGCGGGCAGGGCGAACACGCTGGCATTTTCCGTGGAAGCGGTGCGGGCCTTGGTGGGCGACTTTCTCGTGCGGGAGGGGGCCGGCCTTGAGGAGCTGGACGCTATGGTGCCCTGCGACCTCTACGGGGTGGATTGCCTGATGTGCGAGCATTGCTCCCTGCGCGATACCCGCAACGATATGCTGATGAAGTTGCTGGAGGATTAGGGACTCGAAGGGGGGCAACCCTACCGGGTAAGGTCGCCCCACGTTTCGGAAACGGGATGGCCTTGCCCGGCAGGGCGTCCCAGCGGGAGGTGAGCGCTGTGCGCGAGGAAGACGAGATTCGTGCGGCGGTGATTGCTCTGGCCGAGGCCCAGGCCGCCGGCGAGGACGTGTCCGCCGAATTGCCCCATGGCGAAGTGCCGCTCGGCGAGGATGCGAGCGCATCGCCTTTCAAGGAAGGGGTCTCCGAGGACGAGCGGCGCGATGAGGCCATAGCCCTGGTGCTGGAGGCTGTGCGCGAGGCATCGCGGAAAAGCCGTCTGAGCCGGCCCTGCGAGTGGGCAGCGGCTGGCCTCGTGCCCCCGGCCATGACGGCCGAGGACGTGGAGATGGCCGTCTACGAGGCGCTCATGGAGCACGGCGAGCCGGTGCCCGAGGGTGCCGGAGCGGCAGGGGAGGGGTCGGCCCAGGCGGTTCGGCCCGTGAACCGGCATGTGCACTCCGCCTTCTCCTCCTCCAACGGCCGCTGCGTCGGTGCTTCCCCCTTCAAGCGCAAGGACAATCCCGCGAAGGAGGAGATGCCGGCCGAAACGGAGTCGCTGGCCGACTCCCCAACAACGGAAGAGTGTAGAGGAGATGTCGGGCGTTCCGACCGAGCGAGTTCCGCAGCGACTGGAACAGCCCAGTGGACTGTTCCGCCAAGCGAGGACTGTCTGAGCGAATCGGAATGTCCGGCAGCTCCGACCGAGGTGAGCTGCCCGAGCGAATCAGAGCCCCCGGCTCCATCGGCCGAGGAAGCGCCGCAATCGGAAAACTCGACCGAGGGGGTCTCCCCGGACGCAGCTGCGCAAACCCCCCAGTCTCCCTACGACTGCGCCCATATTCGCTTGCTCATGGGCGCTTCCAGCTACTACCTCTACGACGCCTCCGCCATGACCGATGCTTACGCCCGCTGGGCCTTCCTCGCTGCCGAGGACGATCCGGTAACCACGTTCATCGAGTGCGTGCGCGAGGAGTCGGCGGTGTATCCGCGCCCCATGGCTCGAACGAGTCTGGCCAACGAGCCCTTCTCTATGGGCGCTGAAGCCGTAGAGGCCGCCTTTGCCGACGCTCGCGCCCAGGGCCGTGCCGATGACATCGAGCGCGCCTGCGCCTCCAATGGCGATGTGTATTTCTACTCTACCCGCTTTCTCGGCTCCCGCCGGGCCGAAGCCCTCGCCGAGTGGGACGCCGTCGAGCGCCTTCGCAACGTCTAAGAAGCCGCAGCCTCCCTCCAAGCGTTCGGCGTAGCACCAAACACCCCTTTTCCGACAGACGTGGACAGCCCCCACCGGCGGCCCCCCGCGAGCATCTCCCCCGGCACGCCTCTTATACA
>NZ_WAJS01000043.1 GCF_008831045.1 Adlercreutzia muris | reverse complement strand
ACCGCATCCCCATGCCGCAGTGTCGGTCCTGCAAGGGCCATTCTCATACTCAGCTGAACTGTTCAGCTGAGTGCGGAGGAATCCTCGCTCTGGAAGGGGCCGTTCGGCTAACCTCGCAAATTGACTCCTCTTTAAGGATTGCGAGTTCACTTTGCTTCTTTTCGTCCATTTGGTCCTCTGCTATTGCTGTGGCAAGCGAGAAAAGAATAATACTTCAAGATCAAGGTGCGAATTGGGGGCTCTCGTGCTTGCGCTATGCCTGCCGGATACTCGGGCTCTGTTAATCTATAATAAGCAAACGATATGTTCGCTGGATTTGAAGGACGATAAATGGGTATTTCTGAGAACCAGTTGAGTGCAGACGATACGAGCATGCATCAGATTCGCGAGCAGCTAGCAAGTGCAGAAATCCATCTTGCCGTGACGGACATCGAAGTTGATACTAGCAACTCTTTCAGCCTTCCGCTCGATCAGGTGGCGGCTTTGGGTGTTGGATTTGGTTCACTTCCGGCAATGTTTCGCTCTGTTACGACGACGATCAATATGCCTACTTTGTTGCAGGCTACAGATAAGGCTGGAAATCTTCTTGACATATCGCGTCTCAATAAAAGTGTCGGCGGGCTAATTGGTTCTTACAACGAACCAGGCTTGGGGTTGCAGCAGGCTCGTTTTCAGGCGATCGATCCCGGCACGATCCAGTCTGTGGCCACGATGCCCTATGACCCGACGATGCTCTTCATGGCGGTCGCGCTCGCGCAGATCAACCAGAAGCTTGATGCCATCCAGGATACTGTCAACGAGATGTTCGAGTACATGCGCCAGAAAGATAAGGCTGAGCTGCGGGGTAACGTGAAGACGCTCGAAGACGTGCTTGAGGCATATCGCTATAACTGGAACAACGATATCTGGCGCAAGAATGCCCATATGAAAGTCGTTGATATCAAGCAGGAATCCGAGCAATCCATCATCCACCTCCGCGCGCAGATAAGAGCCAAAGTGAACGAGAGGGGCCCTGTGGAGTTGCGCCTGGCTGTAGGCGGTCGGCTCGATGAGGTGCTTGATCGACTGAAAGAGTACCAGCTGGCAACCTATACGTATTCGTTCGCAGCTTTCCTGGAGCCTATGTTGAGCGAGAACTTCGACGAAACAAATCTGAATGCAATAGCGGCAAAAATTAGTGACCATGGAAACGAGTATCGCAAGCTGTACACCGAGTGTTACAACGCCATCGAGGAGAGCTCGAAGGCCTCGGCCGATGCGGTGGTGCTCGGGGGCGTGTCCGCGGCATTCACTGGACTAGGCGCCCTTATCAAGCAGACGCCCCTGGGCGATCTGGCCCCCGTTGATGAGGCCCTAGAGGAAGCAGGCAAGGGGGTCGGCGATTTCAACGAGGGTCAAACGCGTGCCCTCATGGAGAAGCTGCAGCATGCGAAAGCCCCCGACATCCTTCCGTTCAAAGGAAGCCTAGAGGCAGTGAACGACCTGCACAATCGCCCACACCAGCTTGCTGCGGATGGGGAGAACGTCTATTTGCTGTCCTTATGCGATTGAGGGCCGTGTAAGTGTAAAAAGATGATCGGATGAAAAGCTTCTCGAGAAAGGTTGTTGACTGCATTTCTCTGATATTGTCAAACAGGGACCCCGGTCTCGCCATGACGATGCAGAAGACATGTTCAGGTGGGCGCCAGGGATGGTGGCGAACTTATAAACAGATGGTTTCGTTCAGCTAGCTAGCAAAAAGCCTTGCCGAGTTTCCGGCCGGGCATATAATTGCATCGGAGATATTTGCTTTAGAAGGGATTCTGCGGTGGGCCACGATGCAAGCGCGTCACTGATTGGCTACATTTATCAGCTGCGCTATGCCTTGAAGGTGCTGCTTAGCTCCGACGATCCTGAACGGGTCCTGGTTTTAGAAAAATATGATGATATCGCTATTTTTGATGGCCATCAGCCAACTCGGTTTATTCAGCTCAAACACCATAGGGGTGCATCGGGCTCATTAGCGGATCGTAGCACGGATCTCTGGCGCACGATAGCTTCATGGATAGATTCTGTCGCGGATAATCAGAACTTGCTAGCTCATGCGGTCTTCTCTATCGTGACAACAGCTCAAGCTAGTGAAGGAAGTATTGCTGCGATGTTGAGGCAGCCAGTCACGCGGGATAAGGCCGACACTGTGTATAACAACCTTCATGCGATAGCCTCAGAAGGGGGAAACAAGGAGCACGCGAGCTTTTACAAGAAGTTCATGGATGCTGATTCTTCTATAGTTAAGTCAATTATAAAGAGTACTCAAGTATTTGATAAACAGCCAGACATAGAGGATTGTGCGAGAGAGATAAAGCAGCTCCTTCATTTTTGTTGTGCTCCGCAATTTGTAGATGATGTATTTAGCCAGCTCGAAGGGTATTGGTTTGAGGAGTGCATATCTGCGTTAAGCACCCAAGGGTACACTTTGCCGAGCCGGGGACGTGTTTTATCCGAAATAAGAAGAATTGCTGAAGGATTTGCGGAGGATAATCTCCCCACTGATCTTGATGATTTGCAAGTTGAGGGGTTGGTGCTGAGCGATGACGGAAGTAAGCTGTTCCAGCGTCAACTGAATGCTATCGGGGCCGGAGCGCGTCGAATTGACTTGGCAAAAAAAGATTACTATAAAGCCTCGGTTCACCGTTCAAGATGGCTCCAACATGGGAGCTTGCTCTTGCCGGAAGAGCTTGACAGATATGACAGCAGATTAGTTGATGAGTGGGAGCATCGTTTTGCTGCCATGGAAGACGATCTTGGGCAGGGAGCGGATGAAGACGATAAGAGAAGGGCCGGTCAGGCTCTTCTTAGAGAGTTAGAGAAGCTCAATTGTCCCATCAGAGAAAAGTGCACACACGCTTTTATAATGCGTGGGAGCTTTCATATTCTTGCGAATATACCAAGAATTGGCTGGCATATAGATTTCGAAACTCTTTGTTCAGAGGGAGAAGGGGGTGAGTTCGATCAATAAGTGGGAGGATAGGGCTGAAGAGGTCGCCTATCTGCTGAATCCTGCATTTTGCGGAGTGGTGCTGTGTCAATTTATCGAGACGTACCAGCAAAAGAAAGAGGGTTCTGTGCCGGTGGCGCTGCTTTATATTGTGCTCCCGCTGGTTTTATTTCCAGAGGCGCGATCGTCGATTTCCGATAGAAAAAAATTTGCAAATTGGGCATGCGAGAATCAGAGAATAGTTCATCTGTTCGCGAAACGAGCGAGAGCTCTAGTGTTTGCAGCGAGCGAGGCGATTGAGCTCCTAATGGCATGCGGTGTTATTGCTGCTGATGAAGATGGAGAGTTTCGCCTAGTTTCGGATAATGTTTTGAGGCGAGCAAGGAAGCGGAATAAAGGCGAATTACATGAGTGCGTGAAAAAAGCCGAGCAGGTGGCGAACTGGTTCGCTCGGACTTCGTCGGTCTCGGCGGTGTATGCAACACTAGGGGTGAGACCTTAATGCAGATTTCGAAATTAATACTGTACGGAGTCAACGGGCAGATGCGGATTGTGCATTTTGAACTTGGCCGCATGAATATAATTACGGGAGACTCGAAGACGGGCAAGTCCGCAATCGGTGACATTATTGATTATTGTCTGGGCAGTTCAAAGTGCAGTATCCCGGATGGCGTTATACGCGAAACAGTTGCATGGTTTGCTCTCATCATCGACTTCGATGGTGAGCAGGTGTTTGTTGCAAGAAAGTCTCCAGGGGCATTGCAGCAAAATAGCGAGATATATAGTTATGATGTCATTGTCGATGACCGCATTCCACGCAATTCAGATGAAATCATGTCGAATATCAGCAAGGACTCCTTTAAAAAGAGTCTGAGTTCTAAAGCTGGTATTGGGGAGATGCAAGGGATTTCGGGAGCCTTGGGGTCTAGGACATCGTTTCCCATTTCGTTGAGGCATGCAATGTACTATTGTATGCAGGGGCAAAACGAAATCGCCTCTAGAAGTATTTTGTTTCACCATCAAGATCGAGATTATGCGACAAGGGACATAAGGGAGACCCTTCCTTATTTTTTAGGAGCTGTGCCGGAAGATGTTGCCCTATTGGCTGATGAGAGACGCAGTTTGCAAAGAAATCTGGGAGTTGTTCTCGAAAAGCTGGAAAATGAAGACAGTACACGGGATGCTGGGTCGGAGGGAGCCTGGGGTCTCATTGAGGAAGCGTGCTCTGAGGGGATGATTTCCAGGGGGGAATCGGGGAAGAATGGGGCCAAGTTGCATGAACTCATTCAGGCGATTGCGCGGTGGGAGCCCGATAGCACCAATGGTCTGTCCGATATAAATCTGATAACACTTCAGAAACAGCTTGAGGAGTTGGAGCTCGAACTCTATGAGGCGACTACGCAGCGATGTGAGCTGGAGTCGAGCATCGAGTTGCTCTCCAAATTCGAGAGCTGTTCAGAAGAGAAAGCGGCTCGTTTAGAGTCGATAGGGTTACTCGAGGCTTTGCCCTATGATCCTGATCGCTGTCCGTTCTGCCACGAACAGTTGCAAGAGAGAATTCCGAGTTTCGAAAAAATGACTAATTCCGTGCGAGAGCTTGATAAGGAGTTAAGCTCGGTGAGAAAAAACAGATCGCGCCTTTCTGGGGATCTTGCTCAGGCGGTGAGCGTTGAGGAGGAGTTGCGTCAGCGAGCTGTGCGCGTGAAGGAGCAAATTGAAGGTGCGTACGAGTCGGTCGAGGCTCTTCGTGGGAAAAGGGATCGAGATTTCAGGAAGGCTCTGATAGCGGGCAGGGCGACAAGTTGGTTGAAGTCTCATCCGATCGATCATGTCGACAGCACGATGTTGGATCACTCAAAGGTTCTGAAAAAAAGAATAGATGAAATCAATGAAAAAATAGATGAAGGTATAATCCAAAGCAAAGTTGGTGATGCTCTGGCGGCAGTGAGCAGGGATATGACTGCTTGGGCTAAAGAGCTTGATGTTGAACACAGCGAGAGCAATTACCGATTGGATATTGGTAAGGGCATTCCGGTGATTGATCTCCCGGAAAAGACAATAGATTTTAGCGCTATTGGAAGTGGCGGAAATTGGGTTGGGGTTCACCTGGTCACATTGCTTTCGCTGCACAGACTATTTATCGAAAGAAAACGTCCTGTGCCGAACTTCCTGTTTCTTGATCAGCCGTCGCAAGCTTTCTCTGGAAGTCGGGAGGGCGAAGACGTCTTGGCGGTGGCAAAGATATACAAGTTTTTGCAAGAGCGTGTTCTCAAGGAAGAGGGAAAGCTTCAGATAATTGTGGTCGATCATGCACGACTAGACGAGGACAATTTTGCTAGCTCCATAGTTGAGGAATGGAGAAAGGAAGGACCGAAACTTATTCCACAAGATTGGATATTCTCACGTTTTGGCGACGACTGAAAAGTCTTGAGTTAGTGGTAGTAGATTTTGAAAATCCGAGCAGTAGCCCCTCTTTCCTTCGTGTATCTTTTATATGGCTGCTGCGTTTTTGGCGGTAGTAAGGAGTTTAAGAAAAAGTCATTGTGATTTATGCGCTTTGAATTTTTTGGATTCACGCGTGTAGTGAGCGCGAGTATGTTGTCTCTATCAGCTCTCGTGGCCCAAAAGTATCAATCTCAAATCGGACTAGTGGGACTGTTGAATGTGACTGTTGGCGCCTGGTATGGTGGTTGCCATCGAATGGTCGGCGCGAGGAAGAGGTGGTCGCGTGGAATTTACATCGGCTAGTGCTAACAAGTATCTGCGGCGGTTGCAGGATGAGAAAGATCGGCTCCTGCGCAGCGAGCAGGAGGTGAGCACCTATGTGCTCGCGGAGGGGGAGGCGGCCGAGCCTCCTGCCTACGACTACGGGGCCGTGCGCGAGAAGGTGGCGCAGATCGATGCCGAGGCGCGGGCCATTCGCCATGCACTGCACCGGTTCAACATGCAGACGGTTCTGCCCGAGCGAGGCATTAGCATTGACGAAGCGCTTATCCTGCTCGCACAGCTTTCGGGGCGGAAGGACCGACTGAATTCGCTCGCTTCGCGGCAGCCTCGGGAGCGCCTGGGTGACCGGTACTTCGGTAGCGGCAACGGGCCCATCGAGTATCGGTACGCGAACTACGACGTTTCCCAGGCGGAGGCAGACTACCGCGCCGTCGCCGACGAGATCGCCGCGCTGCAGCTTGAGCTGGACCTGGTCAACCAGACGGAGGTCTTCTCGGTCGAGCTGTAAGGGCTCGCTTGTTTTCCGGATCTGCGGCATTTCCCCGCAAAGGATACTTTGGAACGTTGCGGTTTCGCGTTGGAGTTGTCGGGTAGTTCGTTGTCGGCAGTGCCGTGCGGTTTTAGCGTTGGCGTCTTGCCGGAGGCCCTGGCTTCTACCCATTCCGCCGCAGATCGAAAGCTTCGGGCGCCTCCCCGCGAGGCCGCCCGCGATGCCGAAGCACGGTCATAGGCATCATCTATCTTGATGAAATCGGCAAGCACTTGTGTTTCGATTCGTCCGTCCCGCCCGCAGTAGGGAAGCGCGAGGGCAGAACGACTTTTGCGCGTTTCGCAGAAGCTATGCTTGCCGAGCAAGCTCTAGAAGTTTTGCAGTTTGCTCATCGGTCAACTTGGTAATTGCCCCAGTTCTCGAGATGAAAATGAATTCTCGGAATTGGTTTATGCTTACGGGCTTATCGAAAACTTCAATGTCGGATATGGGGGCGTAGTAAATGCTGCTCCAGTGCAGCCCGCTGTTTCGAGCATTTTCATCGACAATAACGTCGCCGCTAACCACACCCTTGGCAAAGACGCACCCACCAATTCTTCGGTAAAGTTCTTCTCCGTGGTCAAGCGCATCGGCAATGGTGTCGTACGCGTCTGGGCGACTGTCGAACCCTTCCGATTGCAGTTGTCGCTTTAGGCGTCGAATTGTATCTATGGATGTTTTGGAGTGCATGAAGAAAACAGTCTCGCCTTTAACGGCATCCTTGGGAACTGTCCATTCGGTGTTGCTTTCTGTAAGTATCTCCTCAACATGGTAACGGCCGACTTCATTTACAAAGAGCAAGACCTCTTCAAGGCTCTTGGGGAATGCGATATTGGTTATAAAGGCGGAGGCCACTGGTTTCTCCTTCTTCGCTAGTAGGAAGGTTGGTGAAGATCAAGCGCTCTGCGTTCGCGGTTAGCTCTTGCGGATCAGGATCTTCGAGTCTTCTATTTTACATTGGATTCTGCTTGATGGCTTATTATGGTCATAACTTGAGATGGGGCTATTGAGAGGTCTTGAGCATGATTCATATTGAAAGCGCGGGGACGATTTTCCGGAAGTTGATGGGCTGCTTTTGGGTGACGTACCTGGCCAAGGCTCTTCTGCTTGTGGGAGCGCTATTTCTTTTTGCCAAGATGGCACCCTCTCTGCCGCCGTTGGCGGTGGGATTGTTCTGGGCGTTGCTGAGCGCTGCCGCTTCACTCGGTTTTGCGTACCAGGTTGTCGTAAGGAAGACGTATAAGCAGTGTGCCCTCGAAGAGGGCGGCAGGCTTTTTAGGCTTAACAATGGACGTGCTTTCTGGTTAATCGCGGGGTTCATTGTCTCGGCCATATGTGCGATGGGAATCATTTTCGAAGCTCCGAAGTGGGATGGCGCAGAGTGGCTCATGGTTCTGTTTTCGGTTCCCCTGTACGCAGGAGTCTTTGCTGTTACGAAAAAGGCGCTGAAGGGAGAAATGAAGCGGCCTTTTCTGACTGCGCGGCTTATAGCGTGGAGCTGTGGCGCTGTTGGCGTGCTGCTCTGCGCTCTATTCGCGGTGCTTGTTTTCATGCAGCCTGCGGCAACGTTCGAGAGCGCAGACGCAGCCTTCTTGGCGGCGGAGCAGCCCTTCTCCCAGTCGCCTTCGGTGCTTTTGTCTGAAGCGGGGAAATTGACGGCGCTGATCGATGGCCTAACAACTTATGGTGTGGCAAAAACGGCGGAGGTGTCCTTCCCCGGCTATGTGATCGCGCGTTTGATTATTGCTGCATCGGCCCTTTTTGGCGTTGCGGGCTTGCTCGGGTTTTGCTCGCTTAAGGGGTCGGAATTGAAGCGAGTTTTCTTGCCGCTGGAAAACCTGGGAGAGAAGGACGTCCATCGTTCGATCGTGAGAAGATATGTTGTGCTTGCCGCTGCGCTGCCTCTTTGTCTGACGGCTCTGTTCGCTGCTGCCGATTTCAAGGCTGCGGAAGTGTCGCAGATGGGCGAATTCACCATGGCTGAGAAAGTCGTGCGCGATCAGGTTGGTATAGCGGCTTACCTTATCGATGGTAAGTACTACGACCAGCTTGCGGTCGAAGAGCTGGTGGGGGAGATGAAGGGGAGATCCGAGGAGCTTTTCGGAAAGCTTGAAAGCGAAGTTGTTCCGCTTGTTAACGCCTCGTTCGATGCCCGTCTTACAAACGTCGATAGCTATCTAGATTGGTACTATAGCCTTCCCGCAGACTACGAGCGTCTAGGCAACCTGATCACCGGCTCCGTCGAAAGTTATGCATCAGAGCAGTTTAAGGCCAAGATTGAAGAGGGGATCGATGATTCCCAAATTAGCGGCAAGCTCGAAGAGCTTTCTGGGCAAGCGGAAGCTCTCAAGACCGAATTTGAGACCAGATTGGCGGACTGTGAGCTGAGCGATGCACCCACGTGGCTTTTGACGGCTCAAGAAATGTCCCCAACAGATCTTTTCTCGGGACCACTTGGGCCGACGGAAAAGCTGCTTGAAGCGCCAGAACGTTTTGGCGTGAGTGCTGCGGCTGGTATGGCGGGTGGCATACTTAGTAAAAAACTGGTAGAGAAGGTGCTCAAGAAGGAGTTCTTTGGCAAGATCGTCGGAAGGATGTCCAGCGCACTGGCAACGAGAGCCGCTGGAGGCGCTGCAGGGGCAGCAGCCGGATCGGTGGTTCCGGGTATAGGAACTATTGCCGGCCTTGCGGCAGGCACAGCCATTGGCGTTGGGGCCGACTATGGCATGCTGAAGCTCGATGAGGCGCAGAATCGCGAAACTTATAAGCAGGAGATCATTGACGCCATTGAGGAGCAAAGGGCCGAGGTCCTCGCTTCCTTGCAGGATGATAAGTAGGAGGGGGCCCGCTGCAACCCGCTCCAGGTCTGAGGAAGGGGCGTGCTGGTTAGCAACTCTGCTCTATTGCTCAATCCGCTCAAGATCGCTAAAACAAATCAAGGACGCTAAAAGAAATCAAGATTGCTAAAAGAAATCAAGGATGCTACGATCTCCCTGTTGCGTCGGGCGAGTGGCGGGAGATTGTCGTGGCAGATAAAACCGAGGGCATCCAGCAGGGGACGTTCAACCCGTTTACCCCTGAATTTGGAAAAGTGCCTGCCTATTTCGCCGGCCGAGAGCAGGTGCTCTCGGATGTCCTGAGCGCCTTCGAAGAGCAAGCGACAAACCTCTGCGCTCTGTTTGTCGGTCCGCGCGGCTGCGGTAAAACGGCTCTTCTCACATATCTCGGCAACGAAGCGTCTCGGCTTGGGTGGGTGGTAGCCAATGTCTCGGCAACGTCGGGGATGCTTGAAGATATTGTCCAGCGTACCGAGGAGTCGGCCTCTCATCTCATTGCGACCTCGTCCGAAAAGCGTCTTACGGGTGTGAACATCGCGGGCCTCGGAGGGGCGACGTGGAACCCGAGAGGCGAATCGGAAGCGAATTGGCGCACGCGCATGAATGGCCTTTTGGACCGTTTAGGTGAAGCGGGCGTCGGCTTGCTGATTACCGTTGACGAGGTGGATGTGTCTCTCGACGAGATGAGCCACCTGGTTTCGACATACCAGCATTTTGTGCGCGAGAACCGCAAGGTCGCCCTCGTGATGGCGGGGTTACCGTTCCATATAAGCTCGCTTCTCGGCGGCAAGAACACGCCGTTTCTTCGCCGAGCCCAACGCTTCGATCTGAGCTCCTTGGCGCCTTACGAGGTGGAAGAGGCCTTTCGCCTGACGGTTGAAGAGGGCGGCAGGCTTATCAACGAAGGGGCATTGACCGAAGCGGTTGAGGCTATCAACGGATTTCCCTTCATGCTTCAGCTTCTGGGCTATCGAGCATGGCGCATGCATCCCGACGATGCTTTCCTGACTGTCGAAGACATTCGCGCCGGTGCGCAGAGGGCTCAGCGTGAACTGGAAGATCGCATCTTCGACGTTACCTACGCAGAGCTCTCCAAGGCGGATAGGGCGTTTCTCGCGGCCATGGTGCAAGACGAGAAGGTCACCAGTCGCGCTGATCTGATGGGGCGACTGGGAAAACCTTCGGGGCATATTTCCACGTACAAGAAACGGCTTGTGCAGAGCGGCGTTATTGGTGAAACCCTCAACGGCGATTTTTATTTTGCGCTGCCCGGTTTCAGGGAGTACATCGCGGGCCGGGAGTAGCGTCTCGGCCGCCTTGGGCGCGAAAAGGGCGCAATACCCGCAGTGCCTTTCGCGGCCCCGTAATGAACATGGGCAGGCAGGCCGTGTGCCTGTATGCGGCGTGCTGTTCTTGTGGTACCCTTTTCGATTATGGGATCAGTCATCAATGCGTATATAGCTACTTTCAGCGGGAGCTTCGATGTGGCCGTGCTGGTGTGGCCGTTGCTGTCGCTGCTGCTCAGCGTGCCTGTGCTGGTGGGGCTGTACCGACGCGACGGATGGCTGCCGCTTGCGACCGTGTTCGCCGTGTACGCGAGTATTCTCTACGCCGCCGGCCTTGTGTGCTTCACCCTGTATCCGCTGCCCACGGGCGATTCGGGGCCGGGCATCACGTACGGCATTCCGCCCATTCTCGATCCGCTCAACTTCGTTCGCGACATCGCCGAGGGCGGTGTCCGCGCGGTGCTTCAGCTTCTGTTCAACATCGTACTCTTCGTGCCGCTCGGCTTCATTGCGCGGACGCTTCTGAAGCTGAGGCTCCCGCTTGCCCTGGCACTATCCTTCGCCGCCACCTGCCTTATCGAGACAGCCCAGCTCACGGGTCTGTTCGGGGTGTATCCCTTCTCATACCGCACCTTCGACGTGGACGACATTCTGTGCAACACGCTCGGCGGTGTGATCGGCTGGGGGCTGGGGCATTTGGCTGTGAAGCTGACTCAGCGCGAAGCCGAGGTGCTGCCGCCCGTTACCCATCGTCCTGGCTTCGTCCGGCGCGCGGTGGCGCTGTGGACCGACGCTATGATCATCGACGTATGCTCGGTGGTGCCGCGCCTGATGGTCGTGATCGGCCTGAAAGTGCTCTTGGGCGATGCCTTCGACGAGGCGATGCTGAACCGCATCAACGCTGTCGTCTGGGTGGCTTGCTACATCGTCGCCTTCGCGGTGGTGGAAGTGGTCGTGCCCTGGAGGTGCGACGGCAGCACGCCGGCGGGTCTGTTCTACCGTATGTCGTGCGAGACGCGGCAGCGCGCCGGTGCCGCGCGCGTCGCCTTCTACGCGCTGCGGGCGGTCGCGTTGCTGCTCGTGCTCGTGTGCCCGCAGTACGCGGTGCTGCCGCTTGCCGTGTTCTACCTGGTTGCCCGCAAGATGCCCTACGACTTCGTTCCCGGAGCGGTTGCGGAGCCTGCGGGCGAAAGGGCCGCGCAGCCGGCGCACGGCACGGCGGATGCGCTGGCCGCGCGGGGTGCGGAAGGCGTGGAAGGCACGGAAGATCGCGAGCTCTGCCTCTCCTAGCTGCTAGCAGTTTCCCACGTAGACGTGCTTGAGGTGGCGGCGGGCTATGGCGGCCAGCTGGCGCACGGTGGTAAGCGCTGTGACGCGCCCGTAGTTGGCGTCCACCACCTCACCGCCGACGGCAACGCGTCCGTGGCAGAGCCCTGTCTGCCCCTCAGCCAGCTGGCATGCGTGGGGGCAGATGGCGCACGTGGCGCGCCTCGCACCCAAGCCGCCCATAACGGCCTAGCCCTTCTGCACGGGGCGGCGCAGGGAAGAGGCGACGGCGCGGCCCTTGGTGCGGGCGGCGCCCATGACGGCGGTGGCGCCTCCGAAGTCGAGTCCGGTGATGATCTTCACGAGCTGCAGGAACAAGATGAGCACGAGCAGGGGAATGAGGCAGCTTGTCACGATCATGACCGCCAGCGTGTCGATCATGGTGTTCAGCTGATCGCCCAGGCTGTCGAGCGCCTGCTGGGCGCCTTGGGTCAGGCCGTTCCACCCGTCCTGCACCGCGTTGGCGATGCCGCCGAGCAGTCCCTGGTCCTCCTGGGGAGCGGCCTGGGTGTTCTCCTCCAGCTGCTCGGTGGCCTCCTGGGCGGCGGCGCTGGCGGCTGCGAGCGACTCGTCGAAGGTGGCGTCCACGTTGTCGGTCAGCCACACGCTCACCGGCACCACGAGCGCCAGGGCGAGCCCGAAGGCCGCGAGCTTCGTGCCGAGCCGCTGCAGGTTCACCCGCGTGAGCGTTCCCCGCCGCAGGAACACGGCCACGGCGAACAGCGCGCAGGCCACCGGTATCAGAATGCCGAAGCCGAGGAACCCCAGCGTGGTCAGCAGGAACTTCTCCAGGTAGATCACCGCGAGGATAACCATGAAGTACGAGCTGAAGTCCACGAGTTTGTCGGCGATGGGCGTGCCCATGTCGTTGGGCAGCGCCGAGATGGCGGCCGAGGCGGCGGTCGTGGTGGTAGCGAGCACCATGACGTTGCCCTTCTTCTCGTCCAGGGTGCCGATGATGCCGGTGTAGGTTTCGGGGTTTGAGGCGATGTTCGCGAACACGATCAGCGAGACGAGGGCCACCGCTGCGAGCACGGCCGCGATGATGGCCTTCTCTTTCAGGGGCCGCTCGGGCGCGGGCTCCGCCTCAACGACGACCAGTTCCTGGCCGGCCTCCACGGTCACGGTGCTGAGCTGCGTCGAATCCATGGGAAACTCCTTCTCGTCGAATGCTTCCGACGAGGGTACCGAAGCTCTAGGCTTTATGCATCGTCGTTGCGGGCTTTGATTTCGATTTGATACCCTTCTGGTGCCGCTGCCGCGCAATGCGGCCGAACACCACCGCGCCCACGAAGGTCACGGCCAGGATGCCGATGGCGATGAGGAGGGTGTGGGAGAACCCGGAGGCGTAGGCGTCGGCCTTCGCGATGCCTTGGGCCATGAGGCGGTCGGTGTCGGCGGACATGATGCCCACGAACAGGGCAGACCCCACCGAGCCGGCGATCTGCACCAGGGTGGAGTGGATAGACGATCCGTGGGCGTAGATGGCCGGCGGCAGCGAGGCCAGATCGGCCGCCTTCAACGTGGGGAAGACGAGCCCCACGCCGATGTAGGCCGCCCCGGCGCATGCCATCATGGGGATGACGAGCATCCGCGCCGAGGCGAACTCCATGGCCACGTAGCCGCCGAGCAGCACGAGGAACCCGAGGGGCACGAGCGGCCACACGCCATGCCTATCCTCGATGCGACCGCCGAGAAAGCACGCGCCGGCGTAGCACAAAATGGGCGCGCACAGAAGGCCGCCGGCGGCGAAGGCGGTGCAGCCCGCCGTCCCCTCCAGGTACAGCGGCACGAGCAGGCTCATGTAGATGGATCCCATGTACCCGAGCATCATGAGCACCTCGCCGAACACGAACCGCCCGTGGCGCAGCGGCGCCAGGTTCAGCAGCGGGTGGGCAATGGCGAACTGCCGCCACGCGAACAGCCCAAGGCCTGCGGCGCCCGCTGCCATGCAGAGTACCGACGGCAGCACGGTGCGGGTCACCTCGTTCAACCCGAAGATGAAGGCAGCCAATCCCGCGAAGCTCAACACCACGCTCACGATGTCGATGGGCCGGTCCTCGCGGGCGTAGATGTCGTGCAGGAAGAAGAACCCGAGCCCAAGCAAGATGGCCGACATCGCAAGGGGGATGGCGAACAGCGCCCGCAGCCCCAGGTAGGTGAGCACGAGGCCCGAGAGCAGCGGCGCGAAGGCGAGCCCCACTCCGATGGCTCCGCTGTTGATGGCGAGTAGGGTGGCGCTTTTGCTCCGCGGCGCCAGGGTGAGGATGACGCTCGTGACCACGGGGAAGAACAGCCCTACCGTGAGCGCCTGGATGAGGCGCGCGGCCAGCATGGCGGGGAAGTTCCACGCCACCATGCCGAGGAGCGAGCCGACAAGGGAGGTTGCGTAGCCGAACATCATGACCTTGCGGATGCCGAACCGCTTCAGAAGCGACGCGGCCATGGTGATGACCGTGGCCGCCACGATGGTGAACCCGAGCACAAGCCAGTTGGCCTGCGACAGGCTGATGTGGAACTGGGTGGCCGTGGCATCCAGCGCGATGTTCATGAGCGACTGGTTGAACGACGCCAGAAGGTTGCTGCCCAGCATAAGTGCCATCATGGCCCACATCGCGCGCCCCGTGGGGATGGCGGGCGATACGGCATCGCCGTTCGCAGGAGCGGCTACGGGTGCGGCAGTGCGTCCCGCAGAGGTGCGGTGGCGGCTGCGGAAGGGATGGACGGGAGCGGGAGAGGTGGTGTGGGACATAGCGGCGCACAAAGCTTTCACGAGAAGCGGCGTCGGCAATCGCACCGCGCCGCAGGGGATTTTTCCTCACTCTACCCCACCGCCGCTCCGCTGCAACGCCTCTTCGCTGTCCCGTAGCGGCCCCGATGCCAAAGGGTAATCTCATCTTCTCGCCTGTGACCGCTCAACGATTCGGTACAGCCCGCAGGATCAGGGGCGACACTTCGGTTGTCGTGGGACATAATGAAGTTATGACAAGGTAAAACCAAAAGCGGCGCCCGTGAGGCGAAAGGAGTCGGCGTGAGCGAGAAGGCGACGAAAGCAACCGAATCAACCGAGACGAAGCCCAGCATCCTGTTCATCGTGGGCTCCCTGCGCAAACAGTCCCTCAACGGGCAGCTCGCCCAGGTGGCGCGCACGGCGCTCGGGGAACGTGCGACCACCTCGGAGCTCGCCTGGGCCGATGTGCCCGTGTTCAGTCAGGACATCGAGTTCCCCGCGCCCGAGGCCGTGCGCCGCGTGCGGAAGGCCGTGGCCGATGCCGACGCGCTCTGGATTGTCTCGCCCGAGTACAACCACGGTGTGCCGGGCGGGCTGAAGAACCTGATCGACTGGCTTTCTCGTCCCGTCGGGCCGGACGAGGGGGCGGTCATCGAGGGCAAGGTGGCCACAGTCAGCTCGGTGGCGGGAAGCTCCTGCGGCCGCTACGCGCAGGCGGCCCTTCTCCCCACCCTCGACTTCTTGAAGCTGGAGCTGGCGGCATCTCCCTTCACGAGCGTCGCCTTCGACCGGGAGCAGTTCACGACGAGCACCCTGGCCATCACCGAGGGGCTGAAGGCCGATCTCGCGCACCAGGCCGCGGCGCTGCTGGCCAAGCTAGATCGTGCCTGACGGAACGAAGGTGCCCGATGGCGCGGGAGTGGCCGATGACGCGGGAGCGTTCGGGACGCGTGGGCGGCGGCACCCGTTGGCGCCGCCGCCCCGTATCGGACTGCGGAACGAGGGAAGGCGATTTACATGGAAGAGCGCATCAAGGCCGAGGAGACCGAGAAGAACCTTCGTGAATGTCACGAGGTGCAGCAATGCGAGGCACGCCCCCGCGCGGCGTGGGAGCCGGTGCCGGCAGGGTCGTTCAACGTGTTTCTGCTGTTCAATCTCGAGGCGGCGTGGGACGAGGGGCACTGCATCCTTGCCCTCGGACCGGTGGGCGGTCCCTTCGAGACCTATTCCTACTACCGCCACAGCACCAAGCTTGAAGCGCCGGGCATCATGGCGTGCCTGCGCGACCCGATGACCTTCGCCGCGCTGGGATATAGGAACAAAAGTGTGTAAGATTTTCCTAGGTTTCCCCAGTTGAATCTTCGATTCTTGAGGCTCCGAGTTGTCTCCGTCCAACTCTCTTATAGGCACAAAAGTGTGTAGTGATCCCTCTTG
>NZ_WAJS01000042.1 GCF_008831045.1 Adlercreutzia muris | reverse complement strand
AGGTTGGTCACGTGTTACTCACCCGTTCGCCACTCTATGTCCGCCCGAGGGCGGTTTAATCGTTCGACTTGCATGTGTTAAGCACGCCGCCAGCGTTCATCCTGAGCCAGGATCAAACTCTCCGTTCAAAGTGCGGCCCGAGGGCCGCGACAGATCGTGTGAGTTTCGATTCTGTTTGAAAACTCTCCGCGGGGCTTGCCGCCCCGACGGGGAAATTGGTAAAGCTTCTCGCTTCGAATGTCCGTCTGACGCCCGAGAACTCGTCTCGGGCTCCATCCTCAGTATCCGGTTGTCAAGGTTCCGCGGGCCTCGCCCGCCGCCGTCTCTCGCGAGCGGCGCAAGGAAGTACTTTACAGGTCGGCTCCGGTCTTGTCAACGCGGTCACGAAATCTTTACAACTCCGCTCCCCCGCCGCCGGGAGCCGGGACCGGCCCAGCGCTACCTCCCCGCCTCCGGGAAAGGCAACTTGTCTATAATACACGCCCCCCGGGAAAGCGCAAGGGGGAATTTTCGGCTTTTTTTGGGAATCGCCCCCGGGACGCGCGGGGCCGAGGGGCGCCGCGGGCGGCCGGAGGCACTGGATCGCCGGCCCCCTTGGGCACTCTAGGCAGGGAGCCCTCCTGGCGGAGGGCTCCCGGAGCACCGTCTGATCTGAAGCGATCTCTGCAACTACTTATGCAAGGGACTAGCTATATATAAGTAGGGATGAGCAAGACGCTCCTAATGCTGGCAGCGACGACGGGCGATGAAGGCCACGCCCGCAGCGGCGGCCGCAACGGAGAGAATCCCCACGGCGAGCACGAGGCTATCGCCAGTCTGGGGCAGCCGGTCGGCAGAGCCCGAGGCATCGCGAGAGCTGTCACCGTCCTCCACGACCGTGGCACCTGTCGACTTGGAGGCAGGCTTGCCGTCAGCGCCCTGTCCGGAGGACCCGGGCCGCGCGGCGATGCCGCTCTCTTGGACTGCGGAATCGTCGCTTTCCTCGTTGCCGGTGGCACCGCTCACTCCGACATTGCCGAGATTGCCATCGACCTCCGGGAGGTCGGACCCCCCATTGCCATTACCGCCCTCAACATTGTCGCCCTCGGGCTCGGAGGGAGCGGGCGGGGCCGGGGGCGTAGGCTCGGGCGCTCCAGCTTCGGGAGCATCATCGGGCGCCGCAGCCGGCACCGGCGTGTAGAAGAGGTTGAGCTCATTGCTGGCAACGGCACCGGCCACGATAACGCTTTCCTTGTCGGCATCCACATAGGCCATATTGTCCACGGGAACGGCCAGAAGAGCGGAGTCGATTTCGGTGCCGAGGGGCTGGCTTTCGATCTCGTAGGTGCCCATGCGATCGAAGCGGACGGTCTGACCGTTGACCTCGCTTATCACCGTGTCGATGCCCGGATCATCGGCGAAGGCATCGCCATCGCTGATGGAATAATAGTTCACGGTGCAAGGGCTCTTGGCGCGGAAGTAGTTCAGCTGCACCGTATTCTGCTCGGGATCGGCGCTGGCGATGGGGTCCGTCGCCCAACCATCGAAGAAAACGTAGTCTGGGATGTCCCGCACGTAATCCCAAGGATCGATCTCCTCACCCACGGTTACGCCATCGTAGGTGTGAGAGCCCAGCAAGCGAAAGCCCGTGGGATCGTTGAAAGAGGGGTCGTCGTAGTAAACCATCTCGCAGTAGTACACCGTCACTGTGGTCTCGGCGGCCAGGGCGGCAGAAGGCCGATCGACGGAAAGTCCACTGGCAGAGGGCTCCATCGAGGGGGCCGGGGAGGGACTGGGGTCTTCGACGGGAACAGCCTCGTTTGTCGGGGAGGCTTCGTCGGCCCCATCGTCGGTGGGAGCGGAAGGCTCCTGAGCCGCCAGCTCTTCCTCCGAAGGAACCGGAAGCTCTTCGGCAGGAGAGGAGCTGTCGGCATCTTCCACTACCTCTGCTGCTGAGACATCATCAGCGGGTTCCGTGAAAGCCTCAACGGTCGGTTCCACAGAATCCGAAGCTTCATCGATGGCGAAAGCCGCCAGCGGAGAGAAGGCAAGTGAGCCGGCGAGAAGGCCGGCGAGAAGGGCGCGGCTCCACGGACGGCGCAGTCCGATGCTGTTCTTGTTCACGAATGGTACTCCGTTTCACGCAGGAGGCCGCCTTACCCCCTGGGACAGCATCCCGCTTCTCGATAGCTATAAGTCTAGTAACTTACTAGATTTCGGGGATGCATGTTGTACCAAAGGGGTGGGATCGAGACAAGCCGGCACCGTCAACAGGAGGCCGAAACCCCTGGTTTCCCATGGCTCTTTCACATTCGTTTCACCAGGTAAATAAACAAAAGTTGATTGGTCATCTTTGAGCGGCGGGCGCTTGTGATGGCCGGGCGGCCCGCAGCAAAGCGAGGATCGTGGGCTCTGCGGGCGGTTGCGGCGGTCGGACGGCCTGCGGGCGCTTGCGGTGGCCGGGTGGCCCGCAGCAAAGCGAGGGTCACGGGGTCTGCGGGCGCAATGGCGAGACCCCGCTGCGCGGAGACAACAGAGGCGCGGGGGCAGGGCTGCCAGGGCAAGCGCGGGTGAGTAGCCGCGCCGCGATGAGCGAGAGCTCTTAGGCCGGGTTATAAAGCGGCGGCAACTCCATGATGGTGATGGCATCGCCGGGCTTGCCCACCACGGCCATGGCGGAGCCCTTTTCCACGAGCCGATCGTGGTGGCGCACGGCTCGATTCCATTCCGCAGCATAGGCGGGATCGTCGCGATGATCGGGAACGCCGTAGCGCTCGCTCAGGATATGGGCGAGGGCCTGGGAGGTCTTCACGGCGCCGGCGTAATTCAGGTGATCGCCCCAATCGCGCGTATCGGTATCCCAGTCGATGGCCACGGCATCGTCGCCGGTGTTCAGGTCGATAAATTCGATACCCAGCTCGTCGGCGGCGGCCTGGGCGCCGTTGTGGCGGGAGGTGTACCAGCACTTGGTGCTCGGCGTGCTGACGATGACGAGCTCGCTGCCGGCGGCGCGGCACATGTCGCGCATCTCGGCCAACACCGATTTGGTGAGCTCGGGCACTTCGGCCACGTTGTCGGTGGGCTCCATATAGGCCGAGTCGTCGGCGGGGCGAACGCCCCATTTCATGCGGAAGCCCTTCATGTCGTCAACGTAGTCGTTCTCCGCGGAGCCGAAGAAATCGCGCAGCGTGAGGGCCTTCCAGCGATCATGGCGCTCGAAGATGGGGAACATATCCTTGATGGTGCTCTTGAGCAGCTTGTTCTCGTCGAAGGGCTTGAACAGGGAGTTGCCCTCGATCATGACGACGCGGGGCTTTTGAACCTTGAGGGCGCGCTCCAGGAGCGTGCGGCTGTAGGTAAGGTTCTGACCGCCGATGGCGCAGGTGTAGGTAGCAGCGCCGCCGGCCTTCCAGATTTCCACGGGGGACACGGCGCTGTAGGTTTCAGAATCGCCGATGAACAGGGCGTCGAGGCTGTTTTTCGGTTCGCCGAGGAAGCCGTTGGCCGCCACATGGGCCGCGTGCACTCCACCGACGTTGCCGTTGCTCTTGGGTTCGAAGATACGGGAAGCGCCATAGAGAACGAGCAGGCCCACGAGCACGAACGCGATGGCCACGAGCAGGCTCTTTCCAAGGGCCCGCAGGCGGGCCGCCCCGTGGAGCGGAGTCCCTTCGGGAGTGACGGGCTCGCCGGGATCGGTGGAGGCGGCGGCCATGTCCGGCGCGATGGCGCCCGGGGCTGCGGCGGTGTTTTCCGGTTTCGTTGTGGGCTTCTCTTCGTTCAACGGGATTCCTTTGGGCGTATGGGGTGCGTTATCGGACTAGAACTGGGCATACATAGGATCGACCGGCGCATAGGCGGTGCCATAGGCACCGAAGATGATGACGGCCAGGAACAGGGTGTACCAGAGGGCCCAGCGGGCGGGCAGGGGCCAGGCGGCCACACGCTCGGTGATGGACACCCCGCGTTCGCGGATGAGCCCCACCACCAGCATGAGGGCGACCCATGCTAGCACAATGGCCAGGTCGTGGCCGTCCAAACCGATACCCGCCGCACCAACTCCAAAAATGGACCCGTCCACCAGAGAAGCGCCGTTGAAGTCGCAGACCATGGCGCCGAACATGGCCAGGCCCGCATCGAGGCCCTCGGCCCGGAAGAACAGCTCGCCCACAACGATGATAACGAGGGTGCGGGCGATCTGGAATGCCCGATATCCCGCCGATTCCCGGCTGATGCGCAGGCGCTCGGCCACCTTCACCGCCGTGGGCTCGATGAGGCTTCCGGCCACAATGAGTACAAAGTAGTACAGGCCGAAGAAGATATACTGGCTGCCGGCTCCATGCCACAGACCGTTGCCGAACCAGACGCAGAACAGGGCCGCCGACGAGGCCAGCAGCGGGCCGTAGCGGTTCCCGAAGCGCTTGCGCGCCTTGCTCGTGAGCTTCTTGAGCGGCTTCGACAGCGACACCGGATAGTAAATGTAGTCGCGCAGCCACGTTCCCAGGGTGATGTGCCAGCGTTGCCAGAACCCAGCGGCTGTGCGAGAGAAGAAGGGCTGGCGGAAATTCTCGGGCAAAGAGACGCCGAAAATGCGGCCCATGCCGAGGGCGACGTCCATGGTGCCGGAGAAATCGCAGTACAGCTGTACCGTGTAGAGCACCGCGCCCAGGGCGATGATGCCGCCGTCGTAGGCGGTATAGTCGGCGAAGACCGGCTTGACGAAGGCGTTCAGCCTATCGGCGACGATCATCTTCTTCCCCAAACCCCACAGCATGCGCAGGGTACCAGCATAGAGGTTCGCCCGTGTGACGGGGTGCCCCGCCATGAGTTGATCGGCTGTTTGGCCATAGCGGCTGATGGGACCCTCCATGATTTGGGGAAAGAACCCGAGGAAGAGTGCCACACGACCGAGGTTGCGGTCGGCCGCCACGGTGCCGCGGTACACGTCGATGAGGTAGGAGCCGGCCATGAGGGTGTAGAACGAGATGCCGATGGGGGCGGCCCACACCGGCAGCTCCGTGTTCAGGGTGATGCCCACCAAGCCGAGGGCCCCGTCGATGACCGACGCGAAGAAGTGCAGGTACTTGAAGGCCGCCAGAAGGCCGAAGTTCACCAGCAGTCCCGCAGCCATGACGATCTTCATCTTGCGAGCGAAGCGGGCGCGTATCTCGCGCTTGCCCGATTTCGCCGCCTTCACGGCGCTATCGCGCTGGCGGATGAGGGCGCCGAGACCGAGGCCCGTGCCGTAGATGGCCAGAGTGGACACCCACAGCGCCAGGATGAGCTCGCGGGAGAGCCAGAAGAAGAACAGGTAGCTGGCCACAAGCAGAACGGCCCAGCGTGCGCGGCGGGGCGCAATGGCGTACACAGCCACGGCGGTCGGGAGGAACGCCGCCAAAAATATGAAGGAGAAATATGAGGTCATGGGTCTTTCGGGGTCGGGCCGGGCACGGAAACCACAGGGCGGCACGGCGAGGAGCACTCGCTCCCCGCCGTGCTCGCCGGCCGGAGGGCGCGGGCTCCTCCAGCCGGAGGGGTGGGAGAGCGCTAGTCGAGCTGGTCCTCCACCAGGCGCTTCACCATGGCAGTGAGGCCGTCCACGGAGTTGAAGTTCTCCACCACCACTTCCACGGCGGGGATGGTGATGTCGAAGGCGTCCTCCAGCTCGGCCACGAGGGCCACGATGGTGAGAGAGTCCAGGACACGGTCGTCCACGAGGGTGGTGCAGCCCTCGAAGTCGGCACCGGGAGCCAGCTCATCCAGAATCTCCAAAATAGTCTCGCGCTCTTCCATGTTCCTATCCTTTCTTTGGGGGGCTTCTATGCTCGGGCGGTGGGGCAAAGAGGCAATACGCTGGCCGATGCCCTGCCGCGGGGCTTCCGTTAGGGCATCGACGGCGTGTTCAGAGGGTCGGTGCGCACAGGCCCGCGCACCAGGGTCAGGTTTCCGTCCCCATCGGCGAAGGCCACAGCCGGCAGATCGCGGGACAGCAGCAGCGACACGCCCTCGGTCATGCAATAGGCGCCGGCCTTGTCGAAGGCGAACAGCGTACCAACCTCCAAGCCGGCCACGGTCATGGCCTTCATGAGGATGTCGTTGGTGGTGCACAGCGAGCCGCAGAGCGTCCACTCCTCCACGGGGGCGCCCTCGGGAGCGGCCAGCTGACGGCAGGGCCAAGCCTTCAAGCCGAGGCCACCGCCGTAGTAGGTGATATGGTGGATGCCTCCATCCACAATGGCGTAGTTCACCCCCTGGTTCGTCTTCGCATCCACCACGCGGGTGAGGTAGGTGCCGCACCAGGCCGTGAGGCCGCGGCCGATTTCCAGAGTGAGAGGCCCGTCGAAGGCCATGGCGTCCAGCAGAGAGCCCACACCCTCCAGGTGCTCGCGGGTGGCAGTGGGATCTTCCTCCGAGAAGTAATCGGCCGGCAGGCCCGGGCCATACTCGAACTCGCGCACGGTAAAGCCGTAGTCGGCGGCCAGGGCGGCCATGAGCTCATCGGCCTTGGCCAGTTCGCGCTGGACCCGGCGCAGGGAGGTCTTCTGGGTGCCGGAGAACTGCTGAATGCCCCAGATATCCACCGCCGGGTCGGTGCCGTGCTCGGCAATGATGGCGCGAATGTCGGCCTCGTCCATGCCGAACTGGCTGCCGCAGGTGAGGCGCAGCAGCAGGGGAAGGGGCCGGCCATACTCGCGGGCCAGGGCCAGCAGCAGGTCGAACTGGCGCCGCGATTCCACCGTATAGCGGTGCACCGCGGCGCCGGCATCCAGCAGACCGCGAATGAGGTCCTCGTCCTTGGCCACACCGGACAGGACGATCTCGGCCGGATCGACGCCGACGTTCTGGCAGATGCGCAGCTCACCGGGGGAGCACACCTCGAAGCGGTGCACGTAGGGGCTGATAAGGGGAATAGCCAAGGGATTCGCCTTCACGGCAAAGCAGAGCGCCGCGCGGGCGGGCAGAGTTTCCTCCAGCAGCGCCACCCGATCGCGCAGGGACGCCTCGTCGAAGACATACAGCGGCGTGCCGAAGGCGTCGGCGGCCGCTATGAGGTTCTCGTCGTTCATCGTTCTCCTTCGTTGCGGGCCTTCGAGAGCCCGGGGTTGCGGCGGGCGCGGCGGGCACGGGCGGCGGCGCGGCTCTGTTCCAGGAGGGCCGCCCGATCCACCTTCCCGTTTTTGGTGAGGGGCATAGATTCCACCGCGACGATCTGAGTGGGAATCATGAAGGGCGGTAGCTTCTCGTGGGCTTCGGCCCGCACAGCGGCCGCCTCTGCCGTGCCCTCGTAAAAGGCGATGAGGCGCTTGCGCTCTTTGTCGTAGGCGCAACGGCAGCGCTGGACGCCCTGGACGCCCTCGATAGCGGCATCCACTTCCTCCAGTTCAACCCGATGACCCTGGTGCTTGATCTGATTGTCCTTGCGGCCGCGGTAGAACAGCTCGCCCGTCTCGTTGAAAGCGGCCAGGTCGCCGGTGCGGTACACCCGGTCGGGAAAATGGTTGTGCAGCGGGTTCTGGGTGAAGGAGAGCGCCGTGCGTTCGGGATCGCCCACATAACCGAGGGCGAGGGACACGCCGCGCACCATGAGCTCCCCCACCGTGCCTGGCTCGGTGACCGGGCGCCCCTCGCCATCAACCAGCAGCACCTCGCGATTGGGGAAGGCCACCCCCAACGGGATGCCCTCGCCGTAGTCGCGGTCGCGCTCGATGACGTGATAGAGGCAGTTGCAGGTGACCTCGGTGGGCCCGTAGAGATTGGCGAAACTGGCCTCGGGCAGATGCTCCATCCAGGTGCGCAGGTGCTCGGCGGGCATGACCTCGCCGCTGAACAGGACCCGGCGCACGGCCGAGAGGGTCTTGCCATCCAGCCCGTGGAGGCTCGTGATGAGGCACAGAGCCGCTACCGCCCAGGTCATCACCGTGACCCGCTGCTCTTCCAAGTAATCCACAAGGGCCGCGGGTTGCGAGAACAGGGGGCGGGGCACCACCACGAGGGTACAACCGCTGGCCAGGGCCCCATAGATGTCCTTGACGGACACATCGAAATCGAAGGGAGCCTGGTTGGCGATGCGGTCATCGCCGCGGAAGCCGAACAGCCGGGTGAAGTCGCCGATGAAGTCGGTAATGGCTCGGTGGCTCACGGCCACGCCCTTGGGCGTGCCCGTGGAGCCAGAGGTGAACAGCACGTAGGCCGGGTCGGAATCGGTGAGGCCGCGGCGGCTGGCCACGAGGGCGGCCTCGTCGAGAGGAGCCTCCAGCACATCGGCAGCGACCAGCAGCTCTCCCTCGGCGGGAAGGGCCGCGGCCGCAGCGGCGGCGCGATCGCCGTCGGCCACGACGAGGGGGTTGCCCAGGGCGCCGGCGATGCGGGCCAGGCGGTCGGCCGGCACCTGCGGATCTACCGGCACGTAGAACCCGCCGGCGTAAAGAGCGCCGAACATGGTGCTGAGGGCGTCGATGCCCTTCTCCATGTAGACGACAACGGCCCGATGATTGGCCTCGTGGGCCGCCAGGGCGCTGCCGGCCCGCTGGGCCCGATGGCGTAGCACCTCGTAGGTGCAGCTGCCGTGCTCGTCGATGACGGCGAGGCGATCGGGGAAGCGGGCGGCATCGTCTTCCAAGTATGAGAGCACGCTCCGACGCAGGGGCATGGGCCTTCCTTCCATAGGGGCTAGTCTTTTCATTCTAGGCGAACGCGCCCCTTAAGTTGTAAAGATTCCCCCATGAAATTCTTAAGATTTTGCCAACGGCGTGATAATTGGCTGCTTTTACGGCAGAAATCGCACCGATGGCGGCGCGAGAGCCGGGCCCGACAAGGCGCCGTCGGCTCTCGTCTATCGGCCACGCCCCTTCTCTACTTTAGCGCACTAGAGCAAAAAAGCGGACTGCCGTCGTGCCATAGAAAGCTAAGAGAGAGTATCATAGTTGCAGCAACGTATTCGCGGACGCGGCCGCTCGTTCCGCGCCCTGGCCCGAAGGGGGTTTCCATGCAGATTATCGAAGATAGGGTATACGCCTTCTCCAAGGACAACGCGCCCTGCTATACCGCGCGTCCCGGCGAGGTCATGGTGTTCAAGAGCCTCGACTGCTTCTCGGGGCGCCTCACCGACGAGACCGTCACCATGCGCGACATGGACTTCTCCTACAACATCACCAACCCCGCCGCCGGCCCGGTGTACGTGGAGGGTGCCGAGGTGGGCGACGTGCTCGTGGTGGACATTTACGACATCCAGGTGGCCGACGAGGGCACCATTGCCACCGACGACCACTGCGGCCCGCTGTTCGAGGGCACCGAGTACCGCACGAAGAAAATCAAGATCGAAGACGGCATGGCCGATTTCAACGGCGTGCGCTTCCCCATCAACCCCATGATCGGCGTGATCGGCACCGCTCCGGCCGAGGGGGCGCCAGCCGACGGCTTCGTGGGCAACTACGGCGGCAACATGGACAACAAGCTCATCACCAAGGGCACCCGCCTGTACTTCCCCGTGCGCGTGCCGGGCGCCCTGCTGCAGATGGGCGACGTGCACGCCACCATGGGCGACGCCGAGCTGTGCGGCACCGGCATCGAGATTGCCGCCGAAATCACTGTGCGCGTGTCCGTGCTGAAGAACTTCGAGCTCCACTGGCCCGTACTGGAAACTTTCGGGCCGGCTGGCCGCTGGTACGTGAACGCGAGCGCCCAGGAGTACAACGAGGCCCTCGTGTGCGCCTCCAAGGAAATGCAGCGGCTGCTCATGGCCATTACCGGCTGGGACGCCATCGACACTTATATGTACATGTCGGTGCAATCCGACGTGGAGATCAGCCAGGGCTGCAAGCCCTGCGAGGTGCAGCTGTCCCTGCGCATCGGTACGCCGAAGCTGCCGCAGTTCCCGCCGCTGGTGGGCTAGGGGGCAGATTCTCGTTTCGTTCTTGTGCTCAAAAGATGCGCGGAATGGTAAGCTATCGCCGCGCTTCGGGCGCATTGGGGAAATCGGGCGACCCCTGCTTGGGAGAACGTAGGGGCCGCCCGGTTGAGGAAAGAGAAGGATCTGGAAGGGAAGGAAGGAGACTCTATGTCGAAACCCATCCAAACGCCGGGCTCGACGGACAACTCGTCCCTTGAGCAGTTCGGCTACAAGCAGGAGCTGCGCCGCGGCATGGGCCTGTGGGACGTCGTGCTGTACGGCGTGCTGTTCATGGTCATCATCGCGCCGCATTCCATCTGGGGCCTCGTCCAGCAGGACGCCCTGGGCATGTCCACCCTCGTGTACATCGTGGGCTTCATCGCCATCTTCTTCACGGCGCTGAGCTACGTGCGCATGAGCAACAAGTTCCCCATTGCCGGTTCGGTGTACTCCTATGTGCAGCGCGGCATCAACCCCCACGTGGGCTTCATTTCCGGCTGGCTCATCCTGCTGGACTACTGCATCACCCCGGCGCTGCTGTACGTCTTGGTGGCCAACTGGGGCACCATGCTCGTACCGGGCAGCCCCTGGTACCTGTGGGTCATCGTGTTCGTGGCCTTCAACACCTTCGTGAACATCCGCGGCATCTCCATGACCCGCGGCATCGACTTCGTCATCTTCGCCGTTGAGATTCTGGCCGTTATCGCGTTTATCGCCCTCGGCTGCAACTTCATCATGGGCGGCGGCGGTGCCGGCGAGTTCAACGCCGATCCGCTGTGGCAGCCTGGCAAGGTCGACGCGCACTTCTTGGCCGCCGGCATCTCCATCGCGGCCCTGAACTTCCTCGGCTTCGACGGCATCTCCACCCTGGCCGAGGAAACCAACGAGCCCCAGAAGAACATCGGCCGCGGCATTCTGATCGCGCTCGGCATCATCATCGTGTGCTTCGTGGCCCAGACCTACATCGCCTCCCTGGTGCAGCCCGATTGGCAGAGCTGGAGCCCCGAGCACGCCGAGAACGCCTGGTTCTACGGCTGCCAGATGATCGGCGGCGACCTGTTCATGAACATCATGCTCATCATCAACATCGTGGCCATCGGCATCGCCAACATCATGAACGCCCAGCTAGCCGCCTCGCGCCTGCTGTACTCCATGGGTCGCGACGCTGTCATCCCCCGCATCTTCGGCAAGGTGCACCCCAAGTACCAGACCCCCTGGGTGGGTGCCATCTTCATCGGCGCTGTGGCGCTCGTGCTGTCGCTTGTCCTCACCATGGCCGACCTGGCCACCCTGGTGAACTTCGGCGCCCTGGCCTCCTTCATCATGCTGAACTTCGCCGTGTTCTGGTACTTCTTCATTAAGGAGAAGAAGCGCTACTCCTTCGGCAACATCGTGAAGTACCTCATCTGCCCCTGGCTCGGTATCCTCATTCTGGGCTACGTGTTCACCGGCTTCGACGTGATGACCTACGCTCTCGGCGTGACCTGGTTCATCATTGGCTTCATCATTTGCGCAGTGAAGTCGAAGGGCTTCAAGGAAGTACCCGACGCCTTTAAGAACCTGGACGTGTAAGCGCCCAACCGCACACCTTCCCCAGTGCCCCAGAGCCCCCGGCATGCGTCGGGGGCTCTTCTTGTATACTGTGCATCGGACGCATGTCGCGCAAACGCACTTTTCTTCTCCTTGGCTTGACCAGGCTATTTGCTTTGTTTTCCCTGTTCATAGCCTTAACTTCGGTGATGCGAAAAATTGCGTTTGCGCGAGGTTTGGCGTCTTCCGACGCGAAAAGGGAGGCTCACTGTGAAGATTGGATTTATCGGGCTGGGGAATATGGCCACAGCCATCATCGGCGGCCTGCTGCGCGAGAGCACGGTACTCGCCGACGGGGCAGCGGTAACGGCCGCCGATCTTATCGGCTCGGCCAAGACCGAGGCCACACGACAAGCGAAGGCAACGCAGTTCGGCATTGCCGTGACCGCCGACAACCGCGAGGTGGCCGCGGCGGCCGATGTGCTCGTGTTGGCCGTGAAGCCGCAGTTCTTTCCCGAGGTGATCGCCGAGATCCGCGGTGCGGTGAACGAGAACACGCTCGTTATCTCCATTGCGGCGGGACTCACGCTTGAACGCATCGCCGCGCTGTTCGGGCGCGACGAGAACACCATGAGGCTTATCCGCTGCATGCCGAACACTCCGGCCCTCGTGAATGCTGGCTGCACCGCCGTGTGCCTGGGAGCGGGCGCCACCGAGGACGACGGGGCTCTCTGCCTCGCGCTCATGGAAAGCTTTGGGCGTGCCATCGTTATCCCCGAGCGCCTAATGGATGCTGCGAGCGCGGTGGCGGGCAGCTCGCCGGCCTTCGTGTTCATGTTCATCGAGGCCCTGGCCGATGGGGCCGTGGAAGCCGGCATGCCCCGAGCTCAGGCCTACGAGTTCGCAGCGGCGGCCGTAGCGGGATCGGCGCGGCTCGTGCTGGAGACGGGGCGGCATCCCGGCGATCTGAAGGATATGGTGTGCTCGCCAGGCGGTACCACCGTCGAAGGCGTGAAGGCCCTAGAGCAGCGCGCCTTCCGCGCAGCCGCTATGGAGGCCGTGGGGGCCTGCGTCGCCAAGGCGAGGGCGCTGTAGGCGGCCAGGGGGCGCACCGCGCGGCGCGTGAAAACCGGCGAGGCGGCACAAGCGCCCCTGTCCGGCCCACTCCCCCCCGACGGCTCCTACGGTTTAGCCACCCTTCCTGGGCACCCGCACCCGGCGGTAAGCCGGCAGCACCCCAGCGGCTCCTACGGTTTGGCTACCCTTCTCGGGACTGGCGCCGCGGCGCGCTATGATAGCCCCACTGTTTTCGACCCCCTTAGAAAGGCGGACCCTATGAAGCAATCGAAGAAGCTGGCCGTGGTGATGGCCAGCGTGATGGCCCTGGGGCTCGTGGCCCTGGCCGGCTGCGCGGTGCAGGGTGACACGAGCGACCAGGCTCCCGCGGCCAAGAACGCCGCCCAGCCCGACAATAACGCGCCGGATGGCCAGGTAGTGAGCACGGCCATGGTGGCTTACGCCAATGGCAACGAGGTGATGTTCGTCGACCAGGAGACCCAGACCCCCTACATTCCCACCAACCTGGACGCCGCCACCATCATCTACGATGGCCAAGACATCGATGAAGACGACCTGATCGCCGGCAACATTGTGCAGGTCACGGGCAACGGCATCATGCTGGAGAGCTACCCGGGCCAGTACCCCGGCATCACGAAGGTGGAAGTCGTAGAGCAGGGCAACCCAGCCGATGCCGAGCAGTACGCCGATATCGTAGACACCGTATTCGCTTCGCCCGATCAGAGCCAGGTGCCCGTTGGCAACCTCGAGTACAAGACCACCGACGCTCAGGTAGCCGTTATGCTGAACCCGGTGGCCTACGAATGGGAATGGGTGCAGCAAGACGGCACCACCGACGAGGCTGAGGTGAGCGCCGAAGCCTTCAATGCCGACGGCACGCTGGCCGAAACCGTGGCCGATGCCCGCATTACCGGGGCCGCCGATGCCTTCGCCGCCTTCTCGGTGAATCCCACGGCCATCGAAATCGAGCGGCGGCCCCTGGCGACCACCGACGCGCCCGCGGTCGATCCCACCGGGCAAGACGAAAACGTGGCCTGCACCCTCGGCGAAGATGGGGCCGCAGCATTCTCCATGGAGCCGGGCTTCCTCTACGAGCTGAAGGCCACCTTCCCCCAGGGCGAGGCCGAGTATGCCTTCTACACGGTGAGCTAAGCCCTCCCGTTTCCATCGCTCGATACCGCAAAGCCCCGCCTCTTGGATTTCCGAGAGGCGGGGCTTCTTGGTTGCGGAGAATGGCGAGATCGGCCCTGAGCGCGGCAGCATCCCCTAATCCAAGCGGCGAAGGGCGGCCTGGCTCTTGCCGGCGCGTTTGGCCACATAGAGGGCCTCGTCGGCCACCTGGTACAGATCGTCGAAGGTGACGGGATAGCGCGTGCAGGCCACGGCGCCGATGGTGATGGAGGGGTGCAGATCGGCGGGCATATCGGCAGGGCGCCCTCCCTGGGTGTAGATACCGCCGGAAAGCTGGGCGAGCACGCGATCGAGGGCCGGCCCCGGTCCGAGGCCGCCGGCGAAAATGGCGAACTCGTCGCCGCCGAGGCGGGCAACCACGTCGTCCTTGCGCATGTGGCGGCTGAGGAAGGCGGCGATCTCCTGGAGCACCCGGTCCCCCTCGGGATGACCGAAGCCGTCATTCACCTGCTTGAAGTTGTCCACGTCCACCAAAAACAGGCTGCACCCGCCCCGGCATTCATCAGTGGCAAGGGCCTGCTCGATACGGGCCATAGCCGCCTCGCGGTTGAACACCCCGGTCAAACCGTCCAGCTCGGCCTTCTTCCGCAGGCTCGCCTCGCGCATGACCATCTCATGGGTGTCCAGTAAACGCCCCACGTGGCGCACGGGGCAGCCGGCCTCGTTGAACAGCACGAAGGACTGATAGCGACACCAGATGGGATCGCCCTCCACATTGGGCAGCGAGGTTTCCATATCAATGAAGTCCCCCCGCTCTACTACCGCGCGAATGGGCTCGATGTCGTGCACCTCCAAATCGATGGAGCACTCCTTGTCGCAGCGCTTGCGCAGAATGAGATCGGCGGACTGAGGGGCGCGCCCGAAGCGGGCATCGAAATCGCCGAAGACCTCGCCGACCTGATTCTGGCAGTCGATGTCGAAAATGACATCGCGGGAGAGCACCGTGAGAATTTCCACGCGATCATTGGCCCGCTCCAGTTGCTGCTGATAGCTCATCTTCTCGGTGATGTCGATGATGGTGACGTAGAACCAGGCCGCACCGTCGGCGTCCACCACATAACGGCCGCGGTCGTCCACCCAGCGCACCTCGCCGTCGGGGCGGTTCAGGCGATAGGCCACCGCATCGGTGTCGCCCGCAGAGATCTGCTCGGCAATCTCAGCCGCCACACGCTCGCGGTCATCGGGATGCACCATGCCCAGAAACGTGTTGCCCGTGATGGCGCGGAACTCATTGTAGGTGGCGCACCCGAACATGGCCAGCACGTCTCGGCTCACGTAATCGATGGTGCCGCCCTCGTCGTCGGCACGATAGCGAAACAGGCCGCCGGGAATGCGGTCGAGGAATTCTTGGGACACCTCGTCTTCGATGACGCATCCATCGCGAGAGCCGAGCTTGCCCTCCGTAACCCGATGAAACACTGTCATGACAGCCTCCCCACCTCGCGGCGGAGCGCGGGCGGCCCCATGGCAGCTCGCGTCCCTTCCTTCTCTTTCCCCGATCATAGCATCGGGGGCTCTGTTCGTTATCGGCATTCCGTCAAACACCCTGTAGCTGGGGCAACTCGTCTGTAAACGAACAGAGCCCGAGCACCGACCTGCAAATGGGGATGGCGCGTCACGGGGGCAGGCGCTCTATCCCAGCGGTTGATCACACTGGTTTCCGCAGGGATTTTTCTGTCACCTGTCTCACAAAGGAAGGCGCATTGCCCGCCGCAAAATTCCACGCACCGGCTCCCCGGCGGTCCTCAGGATGATCTACGGGGGGGGCGGTGGCTGGTGATGGCGAAAGTCGGACTGCTATACTGGATGCATTCTCTTGAAGGAGGAACGATGCGCTATCTGATTGCGTCCGATATCCACGGGGCGCTGCCCGCGGCCGAGGCTCTTATGGAACGCTTCCGCGAAGAGGGGGCCGACCGCTTGCTGCTGCTGGGAGACCTGCTGTACCACGGCCCGCGCAACCCCCTGCCTACCGGCTATGCCCCAGCAGAGGTGGCCCGCCTGCTGAACCGCTACGCCGACCGCATCACCGCCGTGCGGGGCAACTGCGAAGCGGAAGTGGACCAGATGATGCTGGATTTCCCCTGCCTGGGCGATTACACCCTGGTGGTAGACGAGAGCACAACCCTGCTGCTTACCCACGGCCACCTGAATCTGGGCACGGTTGTGGCCGGATTGCCGGCCGGGTCCTTCGTCTTCTCGGGCCACAGCCACATAAAGGGCATCGGGCCCCAGGCGGCCCCGGCATTCGTGCGCGATGCTGCGAGCTTTCCCGGCAGCAGACGTGCCGGCGACTCGGCCGACGACGGACGCAGAGACAGCGAGGGTGGCGGGGGCGGAGTGACCGGCGAATGCGGCGGCAGCGATGGCCCGGCCCCCGCCATCACCTTCGTCAACCCCGGGAGCATCGGCCACCCAAAGGACGGCTCTGCCAGCTACGCGCTCTACGAGCGCGGCGCCGTGAAACTGCACATGCTGTAGCCCGTTCCCTTGCGACACAGCCTGCAATCCCGGAGACCGGGGGTTGGCGGAGAGACGGGCGCTGTGGGATATAGGAACAAAAGTGTGTAAGATTTTCCTAGGTTTCCCCAGTTGAATCTTCGATTCTTGAGGCTCCGAGTTGTCTCCGTCCAACTCTCTTATAGGCACAAAAGTGTGTAGTGATCCCTCTT
>NZ_WAJS01000041.1 GCF_008831045.1 Adlercreutzia muris | reverse complement strand
GCCGCAAGGGCGAGCAGCTTCGCCGCGACGGCGCGCCCGCGCGAGGGGACCGCCGTGAGGTTGGCGAGGCGCCCGGCAGCGCGCTCCTCGTCCACGGCGAGCCCGCAGACGATGGCGGACATGAGCGGCATGAGGGCGCCGAGGAACTGGGCGTAGGCGTCCGCGCCCAGCGCCGGGTCCCATCGGGCTACGGAGAAGTACTCGCCGCAGGCAAGACCGGCTGCCAGGCCGCAGACGAGGTGCACCGCCGTGAGCGGGGAGCGCGCCAGGCGCAGGGCCTCGGAGAGCAGGGCCCGCGGGAGAGTCATGCGCGGCGTCGGGTCGGAGAGTCGTGCCATGGCCATCACCTCTCCTCGGAGCGCGCGAACCAGGCCGCGCCCGCCGCCGTGAGCGCGGCGAACGCGAGCGCGCAGACCGCAAGGCCCGCCAGTGTGAGCATGCCGTCCGCCGTGAGCGCCCCGCCGAGCGCCATGTCCGCCGCGAGTGGCTCGCCGCTCGGCAGCACGGGGATGAAGCTCGTGGGGATGACCATGCTCGCCGACGGCGGAAAGAGCTGCGGCAGCGGCATCAGCGACCAGGCGAACCCACCCATGAGCTGCGCAGCGAGCGGGCAGAAGATGCCCGCGAGCATGCCGAGCCGCGCCGTGAGGAAGAGCCCTGCGGGGATCATCCACGCCGCGGTCACCGTGTTGGCGAGCGCGCAGAGGAGCATCGTGAGCGTGCCCGCGGCCGTGAGGCCCTGCGAGGAGAACGCCGAGCCCGCGAGGTAGATGCCGAAGACCACGAGGTTCGAGAGCGTGCAGAGCGCGAGGCACCAGAGCGCCTTGGCCCACCAGGCGCGCCCGAGCGGGAAGCCCAGGCCTAGAAGCCCCCGCATCCGCGTGCGCGCGTCCGCCCGCGCGACGCACGCCACCACGAGCGAGAGAGCCACGGGCAGGAAGAGCGCGTACCAGTAGTTCCACGCGCTGAAGATCTGCACGCCCCGGTAGGGCATCGCGCCGAGCAGCGGCATCGGCAGCGCCATGAGCACGGCCAGGCGAACCGGTGCCGCGTGGCGCGACTTCAGGGCCTCGGCACGCAGGCCCGCGAGCAGGCCGCCTTTCTCGCCCGTCATGCCGCCACCTCCCCGCGCGCTCGTCGCCCCTCCCGGCAGACGCTCATGAAGAGTTCCTCGAGGTCCTGCCCGGGCCGAAGCGCATCCTCGTAGGCGAGGCGCCCCCCGTAGATGATGCCGATGGTGTCCGCCATCTGCTGCACCTCGGAGAGGATGTGGCTCGAGACGATCACCGTCGTGCCCGCCGCCGCGAAGCCGCGGATCTGGTCGCGCAGCTCCTCGATGCCGATGGGGTCGAGGCCGTTGGTGGGCTCGTCGAGCACGAGCAGGCGTGGCCGGGCGATCAGCGCCAGCGCGAGCCCCAGGCGCTGCCGCATGCCCATCGAGAAGCGCCCGGCGCGCTTCTTCCCGGTGTCCGCGAGGTCCACGGCGGCGAGCACCTCATCTACGCGGCTCTCGGGAAGGCCCAGCAGCGTGGTGCGCACGCGCAGGTTCTCGCGCGCGGTGAGGTTGGGGTAGAGCGGCGCCTCCTCGATGAGGCTGCCGATTGCGTAGAGGTCCTCGCGGCGCCAGGCGTGCCCGGCAAAGAGGATCTCCCCGGCCGTCGGCCGCAGCATCCCGCAGATCATCTTGAGCGTTGTCGACTTGCCGGCGCCGTTGGGGCCGAGCAGCCCGTACACCTCGCCCTCGCGGATATGAAGGCTCACGTCGGCCACGGCGTCCTGCGCCTGGTCGCCGCGGCCGAAGCGCTTGGTGAGCCCGCGCGTCTCGAGCATGTAACCCATGGGTTCGTCCTTTCTCTTCCGGGCGCGCGGGCCGAGTTGCCGTGCCCGCGCGCCTTGCCTTTCGGGTTCACCATCCATGGTGGGGCGCGTTTCTAACGAAGCCGTAACGGCCGTTGGGTTCTTTTGGCGCCAGCCCTTCTCGACCCGTACGCCACTCATGGTATGTTTATCGCGATAATATGGACGGAGGTGCCCGCGGCACGCAATAAGTGTGTTTGGCAATAGCAAAGTCGACATTTGGGGATGCTGACGTTTTTCCAACCCAAAACGTCCTATGCCGCAAGCCCGAGCGAGCGTCTGTATTGCGCCGGACTCATTCCTCCCAATGATAGCTTTATCCGATCCTTGTTGTACCACTCGATGTAGTCACAGAGCGCTTCTATGAAGCGACCGATGGACCAACCCTTCCAGTCGCGCCCGTAAAAGAACTCGAAGCTTTAGGCTTGTGAAAAACAAGAGGAACGGTGCAAATGGGAGAGGGGAATCTTGGGGAATTCGGCTCGACCTTCTCGCGCTTGTGCGCGCCGCTTATTATATATCTCGCGCTCTGCCGGCTATCCTGTCACAATGAGACTTGAAGAATATGATTCGACGAAGGAGCAGACATGCGCATCGCGCTCGTGATGGACGATATGCCCGTCCGCTCCAATGGCACATCCTCTACGGCGTTGCGCTATGCGGATGCCCTGCGTGAGCAAGGCCATGAGGTCATCTGCGTGGCCTTTGGCGCGGATGGCCCCGACAGCTTCGATGTGCCTGAGCATCACATCCCCGTCGTGACTCCGGTTGCCGAGGGGCTCGATTTCCACTTCGCGCAGCCTGACGAGGCGGTCTTCGATGAAGCATTCGCCGATGTTGACGTCATCCATATCTTCCTCCCCTTCGCCTTAGGCCAGGCGGCTCGCGATTGGGGGCGAGCCCACGGTGTGCCGGTGACGGCGGCATTCCGCTTGCAGCCGGAGAACGTCACCTACAACGCGAACCTGGGGGCAGCGCCCTTGGTTTGCGATGCCATCTACAGGCTGTTTCGCGACTGGCTCTACGGCGACATCCGCCATATCCATTGTCCGAGCCAGATGATCGCCAACCAGCTGCGTAAGCATGGCTACCGGAGCCAACTCCATGTCATATCCGATGGCGTGCCCAAGGCGTTCTGCCCGGGAGAGGGCGAGGGCTTCAATGATGGCCTTGTCCATATCGTCACCGTCGGTCGTCTCTCTCACGAGAAGGACCAGGCGACCATCATCCGCGCCATCGACCGTTGCTCCCATAGGGATCAGATCCGGCTGCATATCTGTGGCAAGGGCCCGCTTAAGCACGGACTTGAGCACGAAGGGAGCCGCCTGCCCCATCCTCCTATCTTCGAGTATCGGTCCATCGACGACCTGATCGCCCTGGAGCGAGCGTGTCCTTTGTACATCCATGCGTCGATTGCGGACATCGAGGCCATGAGCGTATTGGAGGCTCTCGCCTGCGGCTGCGTCCCGATCATCGCCGAGGCCGAGATGAGCGCGCCCTCTCAGTTCGCTCTCTGTAGGGAGAGCCTATTCGAAGCTGGTGACGACGAGCGCCTTGCCGAGCTCATTGACTGGTGGCTCGATCATCCCGAGAAGATCGCGGAATGGAGCCCGCGTTATGCTGCAGAGGGCATGGGCGATCATGTGGAAAAGTGCGCCGAACGCTTCGCTGCGATGCTGGAAGAGGCCATTGCCGACGACCTTTCAGCCTATGGGGAAGAAGTCCGAAGTTAGCCGCAGGCGCACTTCTCTGCGGAGCCTTGCAGTTCCCCCGTCTTTCTGTCGTCGCTAGCTTCGCTTGCCTTTCTTCCAGAGCCTAACCACAGCGGTAGTCCCGATCCCGATAATGGCAATGATCAAAACAACCAAGTAGAAATGCCACCACTCTGCTTCTGCTGTTTCCAAATTCGCTTCCACGATTTCGTATGACTCGCCAGATGCTAAAGGAACATAAGCGTCTTCAAACACGACGAGTGGCTGTGCGATTCGGGAGGTTCCATCAGAAGAGGTGATGAGCACTTGGTCACCCTCTTTCACTCCAGGAGCCTTCACCCAATTGACAAGCTCGAAAGCGTCCGGGGTATCGGGCTCGTACCCAGGCTGTTCAGTGCTCGATGTGCCGGAGCCCTGCGAGCCCTCAGGGGCAGTGCTCGATGTGCCGGAGCCCTGCGAGCCCTCGGGGGCGGGGCTCGATGTGCCGGAGCCCTGCGAGCCCTCGGAGGGCGAGCCATCAACACTAGGCCACTCCCAATGTCCGTAAGCAGATCCGTCATCGGTGAAGAACAGTACCAGCTTGTCGCCATCCTCCAGCGTGTAACCGGCCAAACCCACGCTAGGCGTCGTCCCGTTCACTGAATACAGCCAGCCGGAATTCGGGCCGCGACTCTTCTCTGCGAGCACGGTGCCGTCCGGTCCGGTGATGGAGCTCACATAGCTGCCTTTGTGCTGGTAGTTGCCCGCAGGAACCATCTGCTTGAACACATCCCATGCCGTTGTGCCTTCGGGCAACTGCTTGTATTTGCCTGAGTACAGAACGCGCGATCCGTCGGTCACAGCGAAGTTCACATCGACCGGTGCCCTACGCGCCATCGCCATAAGTGGGTTGCTCGTTCCGCGCACGAGTATCTCCGCGCTCACTTCCTGATTGTATAGAGCCGCGAGGTCCTTGTACTGCGCGTAGGTTATGGGATCTTCCGCGTAAAGCTTGCCGTACTTTCCGTATACCTTGTGGGAAAGCACACTTTTGATGGTGACCGCCTTCGGCTCGGCCTGGCGGGTCACCAGCAGGTTCTCGTGCGACACCACTTTCGCATTCGAGGACTTGAACAGACGCCACAGCTCCAGCTCTTCCCAGCCGTCCTGCGCCACGGGCACGATGCCCGTGTTCTTCTCTTGTGCGCTGTCGCGGACCCATACGAGCTCCCCGTTGTCGTCGGCGTATACCTCGAAAAACGGAGATAGGTTAACGGTGACCTCGTTTGCGGATGGGTTTGCACCTGCGTTGAGGCCGTCGAAGTAATGCTGCTTTGCCTGCTCCATGAGATCGAATTCCGAAGCGAGGTCGGAAAGCTCGATGGGCTTCACGCGGATGGTGAAATCCTTGGTCGCCTTGACGCCGGTGTCTTTGTCGGAAAGGGAAACGGAAAGCGTCACGAGGCCTTCCATGTTCGCGCTGCGGGCGAGGCTGCCCGTGCCCATGGGGCGAAGCACGGAGACTCGGGCGCTGTTGCGCACGTCGGGTACGGTCAATAGCGTGCCGTCGCTGCTTGCAAGCGTAACGGGGTAGTACTTGCCGTCCACGCCGAAATCGGCCGTCGTGGGAAGCTGGATGTCGTTCTCGACAGTGTAGATGCCGCCGGCATCGGGCTGAAGTCGTACGCCGGTGACGCTATCGCGCAGGCCTGCCTTGGCGAAGCCGGCGTCGAGCTTTGCCATAAGCTCGCTTTTGATCTGCTGTGCCCTTGCGCCGTCCAGCGAGTCGACATGCACGGGGAAGGTCTGCTCGACTGCGATCTCGGGTTCACCCATTGCCGTGCGCTGGAAGACGACCTTAGCGGTTAGCGTCACGTCCTTCGGCGTTTCTCCGCACTTCACCTTGCCGACGTACGGGGCGAACAGCGTGTCGGCCGTGCCCTGGTTCTCGCTGGATACGGAGATGACGGATGGGTCGGAGGAAGTCCATGTGATCTGAGCCCAAAGCTTTCCGCTTGCAACCTTGGGAAGTGAAAGGTCGGTGCTCACGTTGGTGGTGTCGCCAAGGTCGACCTGCGAGAGAACGTCTGCCGCCAGCATGGCTTTGACCTTCTGAGCGTTCCAATAGACGATGACGGGAACAGTCTTCTGAACGGTGGCTCCGGCTAAGGAAAGGTCGATAGTGATGCGGTAGGAGCCGAACCATTGCGCGCGGAAGCCGTCGGGGTCTGCGTAGAAGTAGGTGATGTTGCCTTCTTGGTCGATGGCGGAGCAGTTGTCGGTGCCGTTCGTCTTCTCGATGGATTTCAGGGCGACCGTGATATTCGGGTGCTCCGCATGGATCATATCGACGACGTTGGCGTCCTTGCCGAACTCGGGGTAGAGCGTCGAGAGTGATGAGGCTATCTCGTCAAGTGTCTTGTCGGTTGCGGGCGGAACGTCGGGGTTGGGCTCGTCAGGACTGGGGCCGGGCGTGGGATCAGGATCATCGGGATCGACGGGGCCGGGTGCCGTGCCGCCGATGATGACGCTATGAAGGTAGGCGGGGTCGTCCGACTGCACGCAGCTTTCTCTCTCGACTGTGCCCGTGCCCGCGCCTGATATGCGCGTGACATAGCCGCATGTTTTGATGGTGGATGAGCCGTAGAGGAAGTCGACGATGTCGCTTGCGGTGTCTGAGCCCGAAATGGTGCCGGTGCTGTAGCAGCGCTCGATACTTCCGTTGTTCTGCAGCTGGCCGCAGATGCCGCCTGCACGACTGGTTCCAGTCACGGAACCGGTGTTGTAGGAGTTCTCGATGGTGGTGTACTTCGCATACCCGACGATGCCTCCCGCAACGCCGCCCGACACGGAACCAGCATTGGAGCAGCTCGAGAACGAGGCGGACTGCGAGGCGCTGTTGCCAGCGTAGCCAACCAGACCGCCTGCGTAGGCTGTGCTTCCTTTGGCGCCTGTCGAGACGCTTCCTGAGAAGCTGCATCCGGTGAGCGAGCTCTGCTGCACTTTGCCTACGATACCGCCGACATAGGCTTTGGTGGAAGACACTGTGCCGCTCACATGAAGGTTCTTGATGGTGGCACCGTTGATACCGCCGAAGAAGCCAACGTTCGTAGTAGTACGATTCACGCTCAAGTTCGTGATGCTATGGCCGCAGCCATCGAACACACCGCTGAACGCTTCAGTGATATAGCCGCTTGATGGATAGAAGGGCTCCCACTCGCCAACGGAGATGTCAGACGTCATCTTCACGTGGACGCCAGGGTTGCCGTTCATGATGCCGCGTAGCAGCTCCAGGTCTTCCACGGAGCCGACGAGAAAGGGGTCAGCTTCCGTGCCACTGCCCGCAAGATCGTCCTGAGGCTGAATGAGCTCTTGAGCCTCGCTGACGCTTGTGGGCTCATCTTCGGCTTCAACCGATTCGTACGACTTCTCATCGGCGCCAGAGTCATCGAGCGCTCCGTCCACAGGCGAAATGGGCTGCTCCGGAGCGGCAGGAAGGGGAGGTTCCGTAGGCTCATCGGCCTCAGCAGAGCCTGCCACCTCATCTGGTGAAGCTGGTGCTCCAGTTGATTCAGAAAGGTTAGGAGAGGTTTCCGCAACCGTATCTTGTGCAAATACAGAGGTAGGCGTGAACGAGAAACAGAGCAGAAGGGACAAAAATGCGCAAACGAACTTAGAGCCGGACATGATCGGCACCTCTTTCCCAGGGCTATCGTGCGATGGAGAGGTGTTCCGACTTTGCCTCATCAAAGCAGCCACCGTGCCCGGCGAGGACGAAATGGCAATCTGGAGGATTACATCGCCCAAGATGCTGCTTTTCGGCGTTTACGGTTACTGGTATAGCGGAGGATTCTCACCTCCATTCCCACTCAGAGCTGCAGCATGTGCGGCAGCTCCGTACCCCCTGCATGCGGGCGCACTCCATCAATGCCAAAACAACAATCACATTATAGGCTATCGATTAAAGGGTGCGCTAGTATGAATATTATCCCAGGGCTACTCCAACACAGTAGTCGGAAGTGGCTTGTAAGCCTCGCTCTTGACGTCTTCGAGTACAGCTACACGCTCTCTCTCATCTCCGGCAAGCGCAAGATGGTGATCCTGTACTGCCTTATGGGGTACCAGCCGGTTAGGTTCAACGAGCTGAAGCGCTACCTCGGGAAGATCTCAGACAAGACGCTCCCCCAGAACCTCAAGGAGTTGGAAGGGGATGAGTTGGTCCGTCGCAAGGTGTATCCGCAGATCCCTCCCAAGGTCGAGCACTCGCTTCCGAATCAAAATAGACAATAAAAGAATTAAATATACTTAATGCTATATCAGATAGGAATGATAGAATTAAGCAGATTTAATTCTATCGAAAGGAACCCGGAATGATTCTGCGAACGCAATATCTCGAAAGGATTCGTCCGTTCTACGACTCTGAGTTGATTAAAGTCATTACCGGGGTGAGGCGTTGCGGCAAATCCGTCTTGCTGAGGCAAATAGCGGACGAAATCCGTGCGGAGCATTTCGATTCTACGGAACCGGACACGCTGGTGTTCGTCGATTTCGACGACTACGCTAATCGCGAACTCACCGATCCCGACAAACTCTACCGCTTCATCAAGCCGAAGCTCTCTGACGAGCGTAAAACCTACCTGCTTTTTGATGAGATTCAGAATGTGCGCGATTTCGAGCTCGTGGTTAATTCGTTCAATACGACCGACAACGTTAGCATCTTTTTGACGGGTTCAAACTCGAAGCTGCTATCGGGTGAGCTTGCAACGCGCTTGGGTGGTCGCACGGTGTCGTTCCATGTGATGCCGTTCAACTTCCGAGAGTTCTGCTGTTTCAAAGAAGGTCAACTTCATTCGGAGACTTCCGAAGGACATTTGGATGAATCGATGCTCTTGGATGAGTACCTGACATGGGGAGGCTTCCCCTTGGTATGCGGGCAGGAGCTGGCCGAGTCGCGGCGTGTGGTTCTCGACAATCTGTACAACTCCATCGTGCTCCGAGACATCATTCAGCGCAACAAGGTATCCTCCGCAACAACCCTTGAAAACGTGCTTGATTATCTGATTGCCAACTCGTCATCGACGGTGTCGGGCAACAACATCGCCGTCGAGCTAACCGACTCGGTTCGGAAGGTGTCCGCGCCAACGGTTTACGACCTCATTCGCTACATCGAAGAGGCCTACGTTGTGGGAAGAGCGGAGCGCTACGATATCCGCGGAAAGAAGAAACTGCGATTCGAGGCTAAAGAGTATGTGTGCGATCTCGGATTGTTCCATCTTCGGAAGAACCGAGTCAAAGATGAGTGGAACTGCGTCGTTGAGACGGTAGTCTACAACGAGCTGATCTCGCGCGGTATGCAAGTGTATGTGGGAAAGCTGCACAAGAGCGAGATAGATTTCGTTGTTGAAAGAGACGGGCGCCGTTGCTACGTTCAGGTCGCCTACGTGATGGCCAGTGAGGCAACGATTGAACGCGAGTTCGGAGCGCTGGAGGCCATCGGTGATAGCTACCCCAAGTACGTGGTCTCGATGGATCCTGTTGTCGCGAGCAGGAATGGTATCACCCATGTGAGACTGATTGATTTTCTGCGTGACGAATCATTGCTCCGCTTGGGCTGAGGTCGCTGCCGGTCGCTGTGTCTCGCAAGCGCCATGGTAGGGCCGCTCTTCCGAGGGGCGCTTCGTTGTGGTTTCCCCGCGGCTGTGCATCGATACGCTACTTGATTTGATGTCTTGGACGAGAGATGATGTCTTGGACGTTCTGGAAAGTCATTCTACCAGGGAGCGTGAAATGATTCTTCGGGAATGCAACCATCCGGCGGCGCCAGCTCATGAGATCCGTGACTCGAAAGCCCTCAGGGCTATCGTGTACGGGGCCGCTGTGGGCGATGCGCTTGGGGTGCCCTACGAGTGCATGGAGCGCGGCACCTTCGCATGCGAGGGTATGGTCGGCGGGGGAGCGCACGGGATGCCTGCGGGCACGTTCTCGGACGACACGTCGCTGCTACTTGCGACCTGCGACAGCGTCGGGGCTTGCGGCGGCATCGATGTCGACGACATGCGCCGCCGCTTCAGGGCGTGGCTCTACGAGGGCACGTACACCGCTGACGGTCGCGCCTTCGGGGTCGGCAACGCCACCGCCACCGCGCTCCTCCAGGGGTTCGGCTGTGACGGCGAGCGCTCCAACGGCAACGGGTCTCTCATGCGCATCGCGCCGCTGGCCCTTACGGACGCGACCGACAACGAGGTCAGGGCGGTGTCGGCCATCACGCACGCCCATCCGATATCCACGGAGTCCTGCGTTTTCTTCGTGCGCGTTCTAAGGGACGCGCTGGAAGGGGAGGGGCTGGAAGAGGCCATCGGGCGCAACATCCCCGGCGACGAGCGCTTCGCTTTCCTGGACGGCATCCAGAAGCTGCCCCGCGACGAGATACGCTCGACGGGCTACGTCCTGGACACCTTGGGCGCCGCGCTCTGGTGCGCGTGCAACACCGGCAGCTACGAGGAATGCGTGACGGAGGCGGTGAACCTGGGCGGCGACTCCGACACCACCGCCTGCGTCGCCGGTGCGCTGGTAGCCGCCCTCTACGGCTACGATTCTATTCCCCGGCAATGGCTGGGCCAGCTCCGCGGGAAAGAGGTTATCGAGCGGTGTCTCACGTAAGTTTCGCGTCCGCGCAGCCGACGGCGCTTCTCTTCCTACTTGCTTTCCTCCATGATGCGCTGGTGGATCTTCGTGTCGGTGTAGATCTGGTCCTTCAACGAGTTCAGCTTCAGCTTGCGGATGCAGTGGAGCTGGTAGGCCACAAGCGTCATGTTCGACGCGAGCGCACCAAGAGCGCCATGGAGTTCTTCTCTGAAGTGTACTCAGTTGCGTGTACTCACTCGAATTTCAGAGTATCAGAAAGTCCAACCCATGCTGGGTTTTCTGATGGCGGTGAATTCAACCCCTGAAGCTCGTTGGCAAATAGAGGAAATATGCGAGTACAAAATGATGCTGTTCGGCTTCTGCTCCTGCTGAAACTCTAAGGATTTGATAGAATTGTCCAGACGAGTAGAGATGTATTTGACGCCAAACTTCTCTCGGTTCCGGGGAGTGAGAGCAGGGTGTTCGTTCTAGCACGAGGGGTTAAACGAACTATGAAGAAGAGAATCGATCCTCCAATATATGGCGTTCTAACGCGGTTCTCCATGGAGAACCGGTACATTCAGGAAGGTATGCACTTTTGTTTTGACGGGAAGACCCTTACCGTTTATTTCGACAATCGTCTGGATCCGACTCAATTGATGGAAGCTCTATTCTCTGATGCGAGTGAAACGACGAATGAGATCAAGGGAATCGTGGAGGGTCGTGTTAAGCCGTCGGATGAGTATGCGGCCTTTCATATTTCGTGCCGATCGGTAATTAGAGAACATAGTGTAGCTTTGGGAGTTGTCGCTTATTGGATTCTGTACGGCGAAGTAGGGTTGGGCGATATTGGCCGAATGCGGTTTGAAGGCGAGTGTGTCGACTCTTTCTGCCCGATGACAAACCTTGAGACGGATATTTCCAAAGGTCGCTATGTCGTTACAGCGACAACATGCGAAGAGAACGTCATCGATCTTGGGACAGCGACAATCGCTGGCAAAAGCGTCGCGATTTCGGCCGAGGCCTTCTGGGTCTATGATTTTCGCCGTAACATACAATTCAAATCTTGTATAAGCGTAGATAACGATGCGTTGGACTATGATCGAATGAAGCGTATCTACATCTCAGTGGCTTCTGCGCTGAGATTTTGCTTGGGCAGGGGAAACGTAGACTTCGAAGTGAGCCTTTGTCGCGATACTTCCGAGGGGTGGGAAACGGCCGGAGAGTTCACGGCGCTCCATGGAAAAACGTACGTTCCCGATGAGTATGACAGGAGAGACGTCGCGTTTGTCAGAGCACATAATATCGGAAATCACTTCAGCGCGCTCGTTTCTGCGTTCGACAGCGAAATGCTTGAGGGGAAGGCCCTGTCTGAAAGCAGAGAGGACTCGCAATTGATTACTCTTCCAAAGGTAATCGAACTGACGTCCTCTTTCGAGCATGAATTTCGGGAAGTATTCCCCGAAGGCATAAAGCATGGGGTGGGTACTCAAAGAGTATACGATAGGGCGAGAAAGGCGATATTGGATGCGGCCGAAGAGTTGCCGAGCGATTCTAAACGTATATTAAAAAGATTAAGCGATAGGGTGGAAGACGATAGCTTGGAGGCGCGCATCCGGTATGCATGCAAAAAACTACCTCAGACGGTTTGCGATGTCATCTTCGAGAAAAGCTCTGTCAACGGGAAGAATGCTCGACTCGGCAAAAAGATAACCACGATGCGTAATGATATAGCGCATGGAAATAAGCCTCGCTATGATTTGGGAGACATAAGAGAAGAATATAAACTGCTGATCAATCTCGTCTTTATCATGCGTCTGCTACGGGTTGGGATTCCTGACGGTGATGCAGTGCGCTTGTTAAAGGCGATGAGTTAGCGCAAACTAGAAATTTTGGGTGAATGATCTAGTGTTGTTCGACGCGGCACTAACAAGAGCGTGAAAGAGCGTGGTCAGTCGCATTGGCGTACGGGGTTCGGTAAAACGATTCGTCTCTCGTCGGCCACTTGCCATGCAGCTTAAAGGTGTCATTAGCTCGTTTGACGCTTTCTAACGACAAAATTTCATGATAAAGTGTCGTTAGAATACTATACAAGACTTTAATAGCTTTAAAGTGTCGTTAGGATGCACTATGAAAATAGAGAACAACGGGCAGGGCTTTCTCAGGAAAAACCTTACAGGAGAGCTGGAGTACTCTTCATTCGTGCCAACCCCGCTATCGAACGTGGCCGCCCTGGAGCTTAGCTCCGACACTGTAAAGTTGCTCAGCGCTTGCTCGAGGAAGATTGGCGAGCTTGAAGGTATGGTCAGATTTGTTCCGAATGCTTCGATGTATCTGGCGATGTACGTTCGCAAGGAAGCCTTGCTGTCGGCGCAAATTGAGGGAACGCAGTGCACGTTTGACGATATTCTCGACCCGTCCAATGTCGGACTTACTCGCAAAGATGTGTCCGACGTGGTCGCCTACGTTAAGGCGACTGAGTATGCGGTGAAAAGGATGCGGACGCTTCCCCTTTGCGCGCGTCTTCTTAAGGAGACGCATGAAGTGCTGCTTGAGGGGACGCGCGGACAGGAAAAGGATCCCGGACAGATGAGAGTCTCTCAAAACTGGATAGGTCCAGCTGGCTGCACTCTGCGCGATGCATCGTTCGTTCCTCCAAACGTCGACGATATGGCCGATGCTCTTTCAGAAATGGAGGCATTCGTAAACAACGAGCATGGAATTGACCCTATTGTGAAAGCGGCGCTCGTTCATTATCAGTTTGAGACGATCCATCCGTTTCTCGATGGCAACGGAAGAATCGGAAGGCTCCTGATAACGCTCTCGCTAATGAACGATGGCGTTCTGAGCGGTGCGGTGTTCTATCCTTCCTACCAGCTGAAGCTGCGGCGAAGCGAGTACTACGCCATGCTAACCAAGGTGCGCGAGTGCGGCGCCTACACAGAATGGGTCGAATTCTTCTGCGACTGCTTGCTGGCAAGCGCCGAGGATGCGGTTAGGGCGATGGAGCTGCTTGTCAACCTGAGGAACAAAAACGCATCCCTCATCAACGAGGAAATGGGACGGTCGGCCGGCAACGGCCAAAGACTTTTGGAGCTGATTGAGGGCAATCCGATTGTCGATGTGAACTTCGTGGCAGAGCAACTCGAGATTTCAAGGACAACTGCGGTGAAATTGGTGAAGGCTTTCTGCGACCTGGGCATATTGGCACAGCTTGAGGCTAACAAGCAGCGATATCGGGTCTATCTGTACGAAGATTATCTCGCCATTCTTCGGCGCGGGGGAGATCCGTTGTAGACGCCGTGGAGGGAAGCGCCTTATTCGCGGGGCGTTGCGCCTGCCAAGCGCCTGACGGTCTACATGCGTCGTTAGCTCAGTTGCCAATCCTCTAACGATACTTTATCTCGGTAATCTTTCCTTAGATGATGGCCAGGGGCTGTAGCGACTTTAACCTGTCGTTAGAAAAGTCCGAGCCGACAGCTGCGGCTGCCGGCTCGGGCGAAAACACAGGGTATGCCGGGGGGCGGATGGTATTCCTACTTGTTCTCCTCCACGATGCGCTGGTAGGCCTTCGTGTCGGCGTAGATCTGGTCCTTCAGCGGGTTCAGCTTCAGCTTGCGGATGCGGTGGAACTGGTAGACCGCAAGCGCCGCGTTCGACGCGAGCGCGAGCAGGCTTACCACGAAGAACGCCGTGGGGTTGTGCGTGGTCGGAATGGGGGCGAGCACGTCGGCGAACTGGGGCACCGTCATCACGAACATAATCCAGAGGGCCAGCGTCTGCGCCCGGTGCTGCAGCCACGCGCCGCGCTTGATGAAGAACGTCGGGATGGTGCACGCCAGAAGCAGCGCCAGGCCGCAGTAGGCGGAGTGGTCCGAGATGCAGTTGTAGGTGTAGGCGAAGTTCCAAAGATCGTAGGCGATGACCCAGGCCCAGATCATGTCCGGCCAGATCATGTCCTTCGAGGGGTCCTTCGAGATGAAAATGCCGAACCAGCCGCAGATCGTAATGATGTTCAAGATGCCCGCGATGCCGTTCATGATATTCCACGGGCCCGAAATGGTCCAGAGGTTCTCGACGACGCCGCCCTCCCACAGCGCGAAGCCGAACACCTGGAAGTCGCGGATGACCGCCTCGGCGATGTTGATTGCCAGAATGAGCGGTGGGAAGCAGAGCGCCCAGCGCTTCTCGTAGAGGTAGTGGGTCTTGCCGTCCGCGCCGCGCCATTTCACGAAGCGTAGCGCTATGAACCCGAGGCATCCGGCCAGCGCAGAATAGGTTTTCACCCAGTTGAACCAGGTGCCCGTGCCGTATTCGTTGCCGGGCGCGGCGGTTTCGGGCCACACGAAGAGCGTGAGTGCAATCGGCACGAGGGCGAACAGAACGAGCCCGCACCACAGCTTGACGCGGCCCAGCTCGTTAAAGGCCATCAAAGCGAAGAGAACGAAAAGCCAGATGACCCAATAGATCGGATCGGCTGCCTGGTAGAGGATGCCCATGAGGTCTCCTTTCGTCGTGCCTCCGCGTGCCTTGCGAGCGGGGATGCGGCTTGCGGTGCGTTCTTACGCGAACCGATTTGCTTGGAGTCTAGCAAATGCCCGAACTGCGATATTTCACAAAATGCTATGATTTGTGAAGGACATTTTGAAGAGGAGGGGCGGGGCAAGCCAAAGGATGGCCATCAAGCGCGATTACGGGAAGATGACGCCGCTGCAGGCAGCTGGTTGCTTGCGGGAAAGGCGTCGCGACCTGGCGGAGTCGCGGCGACTGACCGACACGCCAGGCGCGATTGTGGCCGCAGCGCGCAAGCTCTTCGAGCGGCAGGGGGTGCGGGCGACGTCCGTTGCGTCCATTGCGCGGGAGGCGAATGTCACGCGCGAGCTCGTCTACTACCACTTCGCGAACCGCAATGGCGTGATCGAGGCGGTCATCGACGACTACGTGGAAGATTTGGTCGAAAGCGTGATCGTGTGGAACGAGGCGAGAATCTTCGGCGACACGCCCGGGTCGCTGAAGAAGTGCATCCGGACGTTTCGGTACTCGCTCTACGACGGGGCGGGAAGGCCGCGCCCGATGATAGCCGTGCTCGAGGAGCTGGGCGTGAGGGACGCCTTCGATGTGCGCGCCACGCGCGAGGCGGCGGACTGCCTGGCGAATCATATCGCGAAGGAATACGCAGCCTATCATCAGGTCGAAATCGAGCTCGTGCATGAAATGTTCTGCGTCGTGATTTTCGGTTTGGTGGGTCTGATGAAGGTGAACCCCCAGATAGAAGACGACGTCCTCATGAAGGTGGTAGAGCAAACCCTCCGCCTCGACATGGTGCCGATCGAGCCGGGGGAGGGGTGAGATGAGCGATGTTTGGGGCGGGAGCCTGCCGATTCTGTACGGCAGAAGCACTGCAACTGGCGAGCTCGTTCATGTGGACGATGCTCCAAATGGAAAGGCGTGCGGGTGCGTGTGCTCGGTTGGGTTCATTTAGGGGATTAGGTAAAACTTCGCGCGCATGGCTTGTCGGTTAAATGATGCCAACTAAATGCACGTAGATAACCGCTGCGGTATCGAGAGCGGTGAGGAACGGCGAGCCCCAAGTAAAGTACCACTTTGTCGTCTTGTGACGGACGGTGTGCATGGCGACAAGTCCGCCTGCGGAGCCGCCGATCAGACAGAGCGCGAGCAGGCGCGCTTCCGGAAGACGCCGGCTGGGGTCGTTGCCGTTCTTGGCAACGTGCTTGTCCCAGACGAAGGCGATAAAAGTCACGATGTTCACCACGGCCAGGTAGGTGGCCAACACCCCGAGCTTGCCCGTATCCCATCCCGAGAGCGGGCCGTCAATGCCCATGCCCGGCGAGAGCAGCCCGAATTTTGCGGCAGCGACAAGTCCCCAAACGATAAGGCAAACGATGGCGAGGAACCACCAGGCGATGTTGTCCTTGTTCATGCGGTGCCCTCGGCCGAGACCGCCCAGAAGAAACAACGCGAGCAACATCCCGGCTGCTCCACCTGCAATGGGGAATATATCAAGGATAAGCGAGTTTGCAGCCATGTTGTCCAGAGCGGGAAACTTCAGACAAAGAAGATAATCGATGGAAAAGACAACGAACGTCGCCGCATTGATCGCGATCAGGTGAATGAGAAATGGCTCCAATGGTGCCCCTTGCGGTTTTTTGCTTGGATGCCCGTTGCCATAGCGCAGCAATTGCGTTATCGCACTCCCGCACCAACTGCATGATGACAAAACATGTCCCGTGCTGACTCGTTGGCATGCGACATGTTTCGGTACACTTTTTGGATAACGTACAATCTCTTGCGCACTTTGACAGCAGCATAGTCTAGATACCAAAAGACACGGCTCCGGCCTTCGGTATGATTTGAGTGTCGAATTCAATCATGCTAGGAGGCTGAGCCATGTCCGATC
>NZ_WAJS01000040.1 GCF_008831045.1 Adlercreutzia muris | reverse complement strand
CCCCCCCCGTGCGCGAACTTGCCAATACCCAGAGCCAACGCCCAATTCACAAGAATGGAACCCACCATGAGCCACACGTACACCGGCTCGCCCCAAGCATAAAATACCAGCGAGAACGCCAGCAGCGTCACATTGCGCACCGGCCGCCAGGGCATGGCGAAATACGCCGCCAAAAACAGCGGGAAGAACGCAAAAAGGAATACCGTGCTAGAAAAGACCACAAGACACCCCTTGAGGCATAAAGCGCTAATCCCGCTTGAACAGATCGCGAGTGAACACCTTATCCTCCACATCGGCCAAATCCTCGCTCCAGCGATTCGCAAGGATGACGTCACAGGACGCTTTGAAGGCATCGAGGTCGCGTGTAACCACGCTACCGTAGAATTCCTCAGCATTCAGGGTGGGCTCGTATACCATAACTGGTATGCCACGGCCCTTGATGCGCTTCATAATACCTTGAATGGAGCTCGCACGGAAGTTGTCGCTGCCCGTCTTCATTGTAAGACGATACACGCCGACCCGAGGCTGGGGAACCCCCTCGTAAACAAGATGGGTTACCCGATCGAGTACTTCGTCGGCAATGTAGTCCTTGCGCGTGCGATTCGCCTCCACAATGGCCTCGATGAGGTTCTGGGGAACCTCACTATAATTGGCCAAGAGCTGCTTGGTGTCCTTCGGAAGGCAGTAGCCACCATAACCGAACGACGGGTTATTGTAATGTCCCCCGATGCGCGGATCGAGCCCTACGCCCTCGATGATCTGAGAGGCATCCAGCCCACGCACGCAGGCATAGGTGTCCAACTCGTTGAAGTACGCAACGCGCAGGGCCAAATAGGTGTTGGCAAACAGCTTCACCGCTTCAGCCTCAGTAGCGCGCATGATGAGCACAGGCGTGCCCTCGTCGAGCGACCCTTGAGCAAGGAGCGCGGCGAACTCTTGCGCGGCGGATTCCAGCTCGGCGGCGTATGCGGACTCGCTCGGGACGCCGACAATAATGCGGGAAGGGTGTAGATTGTCGTAGAGGGCATGGCCTTCGCGAAGGAACTCCGGGCTAAAGAGGAACTTGCCGGAAGGATAGCGCTCGGTCAGCTCCTTGGTATAGCCCACGGGCACCGTGGACTTGACGACCATGATGGCCTCGGGATTCACCTCCAACACTAATTCGATGACCTGCTCCACATAGCGCGTGTCAAAGAAGTTCTTGTCGGAATCATAATTTGTAGGCGTGGCGATGACAACGAGTTCCGCTGCGGCATAGGCCGCAGCACCATCCAACGTCGCGCGCAGATCCAACTCGTGGGTAGCGAGGTACTCCTCGATCTCCGCATCGGCAATGGGGGAAAGGCCCTGGTTGATGAGATCGACCTTCTCCGACACCACGTCCACGGCCGTCACGGAATTGTGCTGGGAGAGCAGCACAGCCAAGGACAAACCCACATATCCAGTACCCGCGACGGCGATGTTCATAAAAAACTCCTCCAGTTGACTTCGTTGCACCATGTGACAAGTATATCAGACGGAAAAGGCAACTCCTCCCCTATTCGTCCTATCGCACAATTCACCACGGACAACCCGATCAGATTACGAGGCTTTAGTCCTGACCAAGCGTTTCGCAACCCGCACCGGCGCCGTCAAGACCCGACCGATGCGATATGCGCAAGACCCCTTGACCGCTGCGATCTCCCGCTCGCGCGCACGACGACTCTCTAGCCGGTCTCGATTTTTACGAGCTGTCTCTCTTTCCAAGGCTCGGTAACCGGAAAAAGAGAGATAGGCCAGAAAATCATGGGCGGAATCGCGGGTCAGGTGGGCGAGAAACTCGTCAATCCAGTCAACATAATATCCCTCCTCCCTCTCCTCAATAGCGAGGCCAACCAGCCCACCTTCACGCAGGTAGCTAAAACACGCTGCATAGGAATCCCAGTTCGAGACGTTGCGAAAGCTATGCCTTATAACACCCATCACCTTGTTCGCATAACTCCGAGCGGGAAACCCGGGCAACTCGTGATAATCGTTGTAAAAAGCCGTCCACGCCTCGAAGGGGGCCAGGGGATTTTTGTCCAGTGTAGCCACCAGGCTGTTCGCGCGACCCACCCGATAGGTGACCAGGTGCTCAGGAACCACCGTGATGCGATCAGCGAGACAGAGTGCAGCGGCTGAAAAATACACATCGTTGGCATTGCGCGCAGGCTTGAAACGAAGGCTGTGCTCTTGGATGAAAGAGCGGCGATATATCTTGTTCCAGATCATCACCGTTGTAAAGCTCAGCAGCCGATCAGCGTTAGTAAAACGATTGAACGGAAGCTGCCGAGGAACGCGCTGGGGAAAGAGGAAGGCGTCGGTTTCCACCTCAAAACCCTCGCTCTCGTAGCATCGGCTTCCTCCGCAAACGCAAATGTCAGCGTGATCTTCCTCGCTTCGAAGATACATCTTCTCCAAAGCGGTGGGATCGAAGAAGTCATCCGAGTCCCAAAAAACAAGGTACTTACCTACGGCATAGTCCATACCCAGATTCCGCGCCATCCCGGCAAATTGGTTACGCTGTCTGAGCACCAACACACGACGATCCCGCGAGGCATAGGAGTTCAAGATATCCAAGGACGCGTCAGTCGAGCCATCATCAACACAGATAATCTGAATCTCCCTGAGTGTTTGGCCCACGATGCTGTCCAAGCAAGTTGGGAGGTATTCCTCCGTGTTGTACACGGGTACGATAACCGAGACTTTCACCTCTTCATCAGTCATCTAGCCCTCCAAATACGCCATGAGGTTGCGGTACATTCCCGTCAAATCATGAGTAGGGGCCCAACCCAGCGCCTCCAGGCGCGATACGTCCAGCGGCAGATGGTGCTCAGGCGGATAGGGTGCTGCAGGATCAACTTCGCAGCGGACGTCCACGGGATGGCTCGGTGCCAGGCCGGCCACCAACTCGGCCATCTCGCGCACCGAGGTGTAGGTGGCAGGATTGGCGGCGTTATAGGCCGTGCCTGGCTCGCCATACAACAGTACGGTGAGCAGTGCCGACACGGCATCGGCCGTGTAGAGGTACATGCGCGTGCTCGCACCCGTCGTCTTCAGAACGATGTCCTGCCCTGCCAGGGCGCTGCGCGCGCACATCGCAAAAAGGCGGCCATCGGTCTGGGGGATACCAGGGCCGAAAGTCTGGGCGAGACGAACCACCGTCGCGGGAACACCGTACTCGGAGGCATAGGCACAGCAGTACTGCTCCGCCATACGCTTGCCCTCTGGGTAGCAGCTGCGCACGCGCAGAGGATCAACGTAGCCCACTTGGCCCTCGTCCAGCAAGTTCTCAAGCCCTGGCTCGGCGTTGCCGTCGCCATAGGCCTCCATACTCGAGGCGTACACCACACCGGCCGAGCCCTTTGCCCGGGCGAGTTCGAGCACGCGTCTCGTCCCCAGCACCAGCGCATCAGCTGTCTCAACAGGATGCTCGGCGAAGAACTTAGACGCCGTAGGACAGGCCGTGTGCACGATATAGTCGATTGGTCCCCCAGGCCACGGAAAGTCCTCCACCGATCCCGCAATCAATTCCAGACCATCGGTATCCCCGTAGGCTGAGAACACCTCGCGTGCTTTCTCCTCGCTTCTCACAAGGCAGAGAACGCTCGTCTGCCGCCCTGCGCCAAGGCGATTGCGCTCAAGCAGCAGGCGCGCGCAGGCGAAGCCGATAAGCCCCGTGGCGCCGGTGATGAGCACGCGCCGCCCCTCCAGCCTATCCCAGGACAGCGTCGCGGTGCGCGCCAGCGCGCGCGATTCGGCGTATATATCAAACACGAGATGCCTCCTAAAAGCCGAATATCTCCGAGCTCTCGCGTGCATCCACGAAGGCACGGAAGATATAAAAGTCCGACGGCGTGGTGATCTTGATGTTTTCCGGCCCCGTCTCCACCGTGTGGAGCACGTGCCCGTAATGGCGCATAAGACTCGCTGAATCGATGAACCCTCCCTCGCCATCCGCTCGAGCACGGTCATGGGCGTCGATGAGCTCGCCGATGTTGAAGCACTGGGGGGCTTTGGCCATGCGGCAGGCAGCACGATCGATGATATTGGTCACGGTGCCCCCCTCTTCCTGCACAATGGTCTCAATGGCCGGCGTGACCGAGACGGCATTGCCGTGGGCGACAACCGAGGCGGCACAGTTCGCAATGGTCTCGTCGCTCACCAGAGGGCGCACCCCATCATGGACGAAAACGGTGTGCTCGCGCCCCGCAATCTTTCTCAAAACTTCCAAGCCATTGCGAATGGACTCCTGCCCCGTAGCGCCTCCGGGCACCACATCGATCACCTTGGCGATGTCGTAATGCTCGATCTTCTTCCGAAGAAAGGGGATCCACTCCTCCAGGCATACCACCACAATGCCATCGATAGCTGGGTGATTCTCAAAAGCCTCGATGGTATAAAGGATGATGGGCTTGCCGTGTAGCTCAAGGAACTGCTTGGGCCGCGTCTTGGTGTTCATGCGCTGACCCGTTCCGCCTGCAAAGATAAGGGCATAGTTCATGGGCAACCGATTCTTTCCGCTTTTCCTGCCGTTTCCACCTATTATGACGCATCACGTGCCAGCCGCACGCCCGGCACCTCTTTTTCCAGGAGCACCGCATCAATGACGCGGTCCGCCGCAGAGCCCGAATGCTCTAAGCAGCGATCAATCATCGAGGAATCAGGCGCAACTGACTGGTAGGCAGCTCGCTCCAGCACGTCTATAAATTCATCAAACGTGTCGCACACTACCCCTGGCGCCATATCATCCACCGAACGCTGTACCCCGCGAGTAGCCGAATATTCCACCTTGTCGGGCACATAGAAAACCACGGGCTTCTGCAGAAGGAGGCAGTCGTAGAAGCAAGAGGAGTAATCGGTCACCAGAACATCGGCACCATAGAGCAATTCGCTCAGGCCCTCGCTGGAAAGATCTTTCAGACGGTTGCGATACTGTGGGGGAATAGCTGGACGCTCCTCGATGAAATGGTGCATCTCGAATACAAAGTATGAGTTCGTCTGTTCGCACATTTCCCACAAAGCTCCATAGTCGATATACTCGTTATAGGGATAATAGGCAGTTGTTTGACCGGCCCCCCGAAATGTGGGAGCAAACACAATAATGCGCCCCTCCCTCATCCAGGGATATTTTTCCCAAAGCATGGTCTGGACCTTCCCGCGATGTTCGTCATCGAGAAAATGATCGAGACGCGGCATGCCTGTAGCTAAAAGAGCGCCTTCCTCGATACCGAACACTTCAGAGTAAATATCGCGCAGCTTCTCATTGCCAACAAGTGCATAATCGTAGCGTCGATGGGCAGACTGATACGGATCAGGCGACCCCGCAATGCCAAATCGGGCATAGCCCACCGATTTAAACCCAACTCCAGCATGCCACACTTGAGTTAGAACCGTAGCATCATCGGGATCGACAAAGTTGAATACCGGGCAATAGTCGTCAATGAACACAAATCTACTTTTGGCGATAGCGTTGATGTCCTTCAACCACGACCCGAGATTCTGTCGCTCCTTGAAGGTGTTGCGGTAGCGCTCGATAATCGGAAAGGCTTGCTCCATCCCGCGTTCAATGAGGCAATCACGAACTGCGGCCATATTCTCCGTCGGCACCTCGCCATTCTCTTTGAGGAACAGCACCACATCTCCCTGGGGGCGAAGAATCCTCCGCGCAATTTGGTAGTAGAGCGAGAACGCGCGCTTTTCCAACTGCCTGAGGCTGAATTTCCGCGTCTGCGGCCGTCTATTCTTCACGTAGTAATCGATGGCGAGTTTTACGAAGAAATAATCGGTCACATCCACCGACGGAATGAGGGAAGCGGCGCACGCGTACTTGCCACCAACGTAGCGGAACACGCGCGATAGCTGATCGAATCGCCCAATCAGTTCATCGGTGTATCTGATTCCCCGAGTAGTTATAGGACGCTCGCGCAAATCCCGATCAATCTGCTCATCCGTAAAGGGATAAGTCGAGAAGTCAACTCGTGAACGCTTGAACTTTCTTTGCCGAATAGGAGGCAAGTCATCCCATAGCATCTTCTTTGCGACAGATACACGATCAGGCGCCTCGGTGCAAGCCCAGGCAAGATTCGCCTCAGCACCGGGTACGCGCCGACAGAAAATCCACTCGCCATCCTCAAGCGGCTCTCGGCCGATACCTTGCATAATATTAAGCGTGGCCTCAACCCGTTCCCCATCGACGCGACTACGCAGAGTCGCGAACCGCTTCGACTTGGCACGAAATAGCATCAAGGTGGCACCTTCGTCCGTTCGATAGGTCACGTGAAGCAAAGCCCTTTCCCAGGCGATATCCTCTATTACAATGGTCACGGCATCCTCCGTTCCGCTCAAGTTTCAATCCATGATACCATGGGGCGGAAATAATGCCGCCCATCGGCCACATCAGCCAGGAGGATCCCGTTGAGAACCTTTGCCATCGCCATGGCCACTGCTTGCTTCAGCCTCTTCTATCGCCTCTGCCATATTTTTCCCACGCAACGGCGCATTGTATGCATAAGTCGACAGAGCGATTCCCCTCCCGCTGATTTCACACTGATCCGGACAGCTCTTGCTCAAGAGGAGCCACCTTGCGATGTCGTCATTCTCGCGAACCAACTGCACAAACCCCTTCCCTACCTCCTCGTTATGGCTCGCCAAATCTTCTATATCGCGACATCTCAAGCCGTCGTGCTTGATTCCTACTGCATTGTCGTAAGCCTTTTGAGATCGCGCATCAAAGCACCCGTTATCCAAATCTGGCACGCTCTGGGCAATATGAAGAAGTTCGGATATGCCGCCCTTGATACGCCGGAAGGCCATAGCGCATCAACCGCCCGACTTCTGCACATGCACGAGGGTTATGACGCCGTGGCCGTCTCGTCCCTAAATTTTCGCGAGGACTTCGCTGCAGGATTCGGCGTTGATCCCGCAATTATCTTCGAAGCCCCCCTTCCGCGAACCGATCTTCTTCTCAGTCCCACCCACCGAAACGCCCAGAGAGCTGCCTTTCTCGAAGCCCATCCCGAAACACTGGGCCGAAAAACCATCGTGTATTGCCCAACATTTCGGAAGACTGCACCGAGCAATCAGGAAGCGGCCATGGCACAACTCATCGAAGCCATCGATTTCGATCGCTACAACCTCGTGTTCATGCCCCACCCCGTGAGTTCGCAAACTATTAACGACGAGCGAGTAATCACCTTTCCCAAAGGGGAGGTGGATCCTCTTTTTGCTGCCGACTATGTCATCAGCGACTATTCGACGGTGATCTACGAAGCAGGGGTGCTTGGCGTACCCGTTTTCCTGTACGCCTATGATTGGGATACCTACAGTGAGAAACGTGCATTCAACATCGACCTTGAGCATTCCATCCCCACCGTTTTCACCAAAGACCCCACCATTATTATGAAGTGCATCGAAGAGGGGCGATTCGATGTAGAAGCCTATGGGACATTTGTGGAGGAAAACATCGCCTTTCCTCACGAAGCCTCGTGCACTCGCCAACTCTGCGATAAGATTCTTCAATATATGACTTGAACGTGCGAATCATTCAAGCCGACACCCAAATGGTATAATTTCTATTTCATTGTTCGTCCTTAAAGGAGCTCGCCTCAATATGTGGACATCCTTCGCCCTGTGTCTTCTTGTTTGCGCCGCCCTGCTCTATATTCCCGGCCTCTTTGTTTTCCGGGGCCTCGGATTCAACACCACCTCAAGCCTCGTCCTTGCACCCGTAGCCTTCGTCGCCTTTGTAGGCCTCGTTCCAATTGCCTATGATTATCTGCATATCCCCTGCACTGCGCCATCGGTTCTAGGCATCATTATCGTAGGCTGCATCGCGCCCCACCTCTTTTCAAAGATCCTCAAACTCAAACCAGTGGAGCCGGCTTTCGCGAAGTGGGACGCCGGCATGATTGTCGCCTACGGGCTCTTCGGCATGGCGCTCTGCCTCTATATGTTCATCAAGCCCCTTGACGGAGCCGACTCGTTCTACTGCAGAGCCGACAACGCCACGCATCTCAACATGGTTCGTCATTTTATCGAATCGGGGCAATGGTCTTCTCTCGGAGCATCCACAGGCACCCTAGCTTACCCCGCCGAGGGCAATGGATTTTACCCCTCCGCGTGGCACGGTCTTGCAGCCCTTGTCTCCCTCATTGCCCAAGCCGATCCCATCGTAGCCATCAACGCAACTAATGCCATCGTATGTGGCCTCGTATATCCCTTGGCCGCATTTTCCCTCATGAATCGTCTCTTTCCCAATTCGAAACTCGTTGCCGCCGTGGGCATTGTCACAACATGCGCCGTTGCGTGCTTTCCGTGGACCTTTCTTATCAAGGGGCCCCTCGTATCCAACTTGCTCAGTTATGCGTTGATGCCGGCCGTCCTCTCTCTTTTCCTTTACTATCTCGATGTCGGCATCGTGCGACATTGGAAAGGAGCTGCTGTCGCAGCATGCCTCTCCATCTTCTCCCTCGCTTTATCTCAACCAAATGGCTTGTTCGCCGTTCTCGTGTTTATCGCTCCCCTTCTTGCTCATCGGGCAATGGCACGCTTTCCCAAACATCGCATGGCGGCGTTTTTCGCAACCACTCTGGGATTCATCGCCCTCTGGTTCGCCTTGCTCAACGCGCCTTCCCTCGCAAGCGTTGTATTCTTCCCCAACCAGGGAGGCTTGACTTTGACCGTGCGAGAGAGCATTGAGGCCGTCATCACCTTCTCCCTCTATGCCGGCCAGCCAGCCCAAACGCTTCTGGCCGTCATCTGCCTCATAGGATGCGCAGCCGCCATTCGACGCAAAACAGCGTGGCTCATCTTTCCGGCCGCCTACATGCTCGTTGCTTACGGCGTTTCTCGCTGCACCGACGGCTACCTTCGCAATGTGCTTTGCGGGTTTTGGTACAACGACCCCTGGCGCCTCGCCGATGCGGGGGCCGTATTCCTCGCGCCCCTCGCGGCCCTCGGCCTTACCACACTCGTTGCGGTCCTCGCCCGTTGTTTTACGCAGAAGATTCTCGCCGCGCATAACGGGCCATGCGCACGCCGCATAACAACCGCAAGCGCCACGAAAGTAACCGCATGCATCGTGCTCATCGTTTTTGCCTGCTACAACTTTTTCCCGAGCTACCCAAATCCCATCACTCACAAGAGGACGCAAACTTCGTTCGGCTTCATGAGGGATCGCATTGCCAAAGAATACAGCACGAGCCGCGACCAAATATATAGCCACAAGGAAAAACTCTTTGTAGACAAAGCCCTTGAGGTCATTCCCGATGGGGCCCTCGTCGTCAACTCCCCCGAAGATGGAAGTCTTTTCGCCTACGGGGTCAACGGGATCAACACCCTCTTTCGCCACCGGCCCACGGGAACCATGATTCCTGATGCTGACATTCTAAGACAGCGCCTGTCCCACATCGCCTCAGATGCCGAGGTGCAGGAAGCAGTGGCACGCACGTCGGCCCAATATGTACTGCTTCTCGACCAGGGGGTCTCCTTCGACGAAGGAAGATGGCTTTTGCAAACCACCGAAGAAAGCCTGCGTTCTTGCGACGGTATCAACCTCATCACTGACGACACGCCTGGCTTCGAGCTCGTCCTCGCCGAAGACGACATGCGCCTCTACAAAATATCCCCCGAGTACACGAGCGTGACCTCGTAGCACCGACCGCTGCCATGGAGATGCTGTCTTTCGCCATAGCAGCATTAACGGCCCTGGTCGTACTCTACGGCCCTGGCTGCCTGCTCTTCCGGGGGCTGAGGTTCGCGTGGCCCCTTGCCCTGGCCTGCGCCCCCCTAGCGAGCGTTTCCGGCTATGCCCTGGTTGCCGCCCTCTGGGGCGCTGCGGGTGTCCCGTGCACGGCAACCACGGTCGCGCTCCCCGTCATCCTCCTCTATGGACTCCTCCTTATCGGCTCAAAGCGCGGGGAGCAAGGGGGAAAGCCTCTCCGCAGCTCGCGCTTCACCTGGGCGATGCTCGCGCTGTACGTGCTTGCCGGCCTTACGGTATGTCTCTATGTCTACGGGCTCAGCCTTGGCGATCCCGCAGCCTATTACTGCCGCTTCGACAATCAGACCCACTTCAACCTCGCTCGCTACTTTGTGGACTCACAGGACTGGTCGGTGCTCCACACCACCTCCGGTGCCCTGGCCGACGAATCCCAGACGGGCTACTACCCTGCCGGATGGCACCTGCTCGTTGCCCTTATCGCCTCTCTTACCGGCATTGAACTGCCCATTGTCATGAACGCGCTGAACGGAGCCCTCAGCGGGGTCGTCTACCCCCTCAGCTCCTTCGCGCTCATGCACGCGCTCTTTCCCACCCGAAGGAACGTATTGCTCTGCGGGGCCTTCACCGCCGTCGGCTTCGCCTGCCTGCCGTGGGTGCTCCTTCTGAAGGGACAGCTGCTCGCTAATCTGCTGAGCTTCTCCCTCGTGCCCGCTGCCGTGGCGCTCACCGTATCCTATGTCCACGCCGGAGCGCGGCATCACGGGAAGGGCCTTGCGCTCTGCTCGATCCTGACCATCGGCTTCTTCGGCATTGCGCACCCCAACGGCCTGTTCACCGCCTTGGTCTTTCTGGCACCGTTTCTCATTCATACCATTGCGGACAAACTGCGACACTCCCGGCGTCTCGGACCGGACAGCCCTTGGCGCCGACCCCTCCTCGTCTGGTTCGTCGGTCTGGCCGCCGCTTACGCCCTATGGCAAATCATGCTGTTCGCCCCTCCCCTCCAGCAGGTGGTCCTCTACAACAACACGGGCAACCTCAACCTATCGTGGACTGAGGCCGCCTACGCTGCTGCCGCCTTCTCGCTCTACCCGGAGCAACCGCCCCAATGGGTCCTCACCATCGCCTGCATCGCCGGCGTTATCGCTCTTGTGCGGCAACGACGGACATGGCTCGCCATGCCGGCGCTGTATATGCTCGCCGTATACGCCATCTGCCGCTGCGTCGATGCCCCCTACGGGCTGAGAACCTTCCTCGCCGGCTTCTGGTACAGCGACCCCTACCGCATCCTCTGCTGCGCCGAGCTCTTTCTCGTCCCCATCGCCGCCCTCGGACTGGCCGCCATTGCCAGCGCCGTCGGCAGAAAGCTGGCAACTCCCCCGCCCATCAAGCCCATCGCCCTGGTCGTCGGCCTGTTCGCCCTCGTCAATTTCTTTCCCTTCTACCAGGAACCCCCAGCGGATAGGCACTCCGATGTCACGGGAGACCATTTCGTTCTCACCTCGGGAACCGCCATCGGATACATGCGCTATCTCATCGCATCAGGCTACGATGAGACCGAGGAGCAGATATACAGCGCCCAAGAGCACGCCTTCGTACAACGGGCTCTCGATCTCATACCCGAGGGAGCCCTGGTCATCAACCAGCCCCACGATGGAAGCGCCTTCGCCTACGGCATCGACGGAATCAACACCTATTTCCGGCATATCGATATCAACGGAACTACCGAGCAAAGCCGCGTCATTCGCGACCATCTGAGTGAAATCGCATCCAACCCCGATGTCCAGCAAGCCGTTCGCGACAGCGGGGCGTGCTACGTGCTCCTTCTCGACCAGGGAGTCCCCTTCGACGAGGGTGTCTGGCTCATTCAAACAGGCGAGGACTACCAACTTGGATGGCAGGGCTTGGAAAGCCTCGCCAGCGCAACCGAGGGCTTCGAGCTTGTCCTCGCTGAGGGAGACATGCGCCTCTACCGCATCACCGGTATCGACGGCGAAGAGAATCAGTAATTGCCCTCGTAGTAGGCAATGGCTTCCTCAATAGGACCATAGAACTGCATCGTACCGTGATCGAGCACGATGCCGCGCGTGCAGAACTCCTCGGCCGCCGACGAGGCATGGGTGACGAAGAGCACTGTCACGTCTTCCTTCTCCATGATCTCGCGAACGCGGGCGAAGCATTTCTGCTGGAACTGCTTGTCGCCGACAGAGAGAGCCTCGTCCACCACAAGGATCTCCGGGTCGCTCGACACAGCGAAGGCGAAGCCCAGACGCGACTTCATGCCCGACGAGTAGGTGCGCACCGGTTGGTCAATGTAGACGCCCAAATCGGCAAATTCCACCACCTTGGGCTCGAGCGCGGCAATCTCCTCGCGCTGAAGTCCCAAGGCGTGGCCGCGCAGGTAAATATTCTCGCGGCCCGTGAGCTTCATATCGAAGCCCGCCGTCAGCTCGAGCAGCGCGCTCACGTTGCCGTTCACGGTCACCGCTCCGCTCGTCGGATAGGTCACACCGGTAATCATTTTCAGCGTCGTGGACTTTCCCGCACCGTTGGTGCCCAAAAACGCCACCGCCTCACCCTTTTTGATTTCAAAGGAAAGATCGTTGCAGGCGTTCACCGTAGTAATCAGCTTGCGCTTATCGTTACTGCGGAACACGCTGAAGAAGCGCTGCCGGTCATTCTCGTAGAGCTTGTAGGTTTTCGTGACATGATCGAACTTGATGGCGATGGGGGCAGCATCGTTAGAGGACATCGGCCACCTCCTCGTGAGTGCGCTTGTAAATGACCACCATGGCGATGAACTGCACAATGAAGACGATGGCGAAACCGATGATGGCCTCCGGCTTCTCCCAAATCCACATCTTATCGTACACCGCGCAACGGTACATGGTCACGATGAATGTGATGGGGTTGAACATGAGAATCATCTCAATGGCGGGAATACCCAAGCTGAACACGTTGAAGATGATGCCCGACAGCCAGAAAAGGGGCGTCGAGAGTGTCTGGAGCAAGTTCTTGAAATCCTTGCTAATGGCAGACAGGCAGCTCGTCATGAGCGAGAACATATCGAAGAACACGAACATGAGCAGCATGGCGACGGGTATTTGTAGCAAGTACCAGTCGAACGTCTGACCGCAGATGAAGAACACAGCGATCAGCGCCACAACCAAACCGCACTGGATGATCATCGTTGAGATGGAATAGATCGTCGGAATGCCCGGCAGGGGGAACTTGATCTTGGTCACCAGGTAAGAATAGCGCTTGAACACATCAATGCCCGTGCCCAAGATCTCCTGCATATAGAACCAGGGAATGAGGCCGCCCATGAGCCACAGGATATAGGGAACATCCGAACCCGTCTGATCCCCGCTGCGCAGGCCCACTTCGAGAGCGAACCAGAAGACGAAGATGTACACAGCCGGCTTCGCGAAGAACCAGAGTGGGCCGAGCACCGCGCCTGCCGATACCTTTTTCAGATCGAACAGGCCGAGGCTCAGAATCTGCTTGCGCCACTCCCACTGTTCCTTGAGTATCTCAGAAAGCGTGCCCACGATCCTCTTTTCTCGCAGCCAACAACGGCAAGTTCTTATTTTACCATTGGTTTGCCGCCATCACCGTAACCCTACGGGATTCTTCGATAGGTAGGGGCGCAAGCACCCGGAAACCGAGCGCGGCGATGCTTCGGCGAGCGCTGCCGCCTCGCGCCACTCCCTACCGCCCGTGTTTGCCATACCAGCGGGGCTTGTCCTCCTGGCGGGTGTGACGGCCGTGGTAGTGATGGCGCAGCACCTGGTCGAAGATGCCGATCTTCCAGAGGATGAAGAACGATCCCACGAGCATGATCGCCATCATGGCCCATACGGCCACGCCGTGAGTGGTGGACATGACCCAGGCTCCCATGCCGAGCAGCGTCGTCCACGCGTACACGATGACCACGGACTTGCGCACGCCGTAGCCCTTGCGCAGAAGCATATGGTGCAAATGCTTGCGATCGGCCTGCTGGATGGGCTTGTGATGGTACACGCGCCGCACGATGGCCGCCGCCGTGTCGGCGATGGGAATGGCCGCGATCACCACGGGCACCGCCAGCACGATGAGGGTCGGCGAGCGCATGACGCCCATGAGCGAGATGACGCCGATCATGGCCCCCAGCATGAGCGAGCCGGAATCGCCCATGAAGATGCTCGCCGGAGCGAAGTTGTAGCGCAGAAAGGCCAGGGCGGCACCGAGGAGCACGATGGACAGCATGGCCGTCTCCTCCAGTCCCCGCCCGAAGGCGATGAGGAACAGGAAGAAAGACGCGATGGCCGCAATGCCGGCAGCCAGGCCGTCCAGGCCGTCGATGAGGTTGATGACGTTCATGAAGCACACGAGGTAGAGCACCGTGAGCGGATAGGCGAGCCAGCCGAACTGGATGAAGCCGGCCCCCAGGGGGTTCGCAATGCTTGACAGCAGAAGCCCCGAGGCCGCGATGATCGACGCACCGATCACCTGGCCCAGCAGCTTCATCTTGGGAGGGAGCGAGTACACGTCGTCCAGAGCGCCCACGAGCACCACCACCAGAAGGCCGGCCATGACACCACCATGATGGACGGTACCGTGAGTGGGATGCACGTAGAAACCAGCCCAGCCGAAGAGGAACTCCCCGGCCACCTCCACCAAAAGCGCCACGGCAATACCGCAGGCCATGGCGATACCGCCCATCCGCGGCACCGGGCGCTTGTTCACCCGGCGCGCATTCGGATAGTCAACGGCGTCCAGACGTAGTGCGAGCCTTCTTGCCAACGGGACGCAGATGTACGTCACGGCGAAGGCAATCAGGCCCAGCACCAGAAAATGTCGCAGTGTTACTCCCACGCAGGCCGAGAGGTTAGAACTCGAGGCCCTGCAGCCACGTTGTCAGCTCCTCGAGAGCCTCGTCGGAGACACCCATGCGCTGCTCGCGCTCCTGGAGGTACTTCTCGCGCTCCACGAACATGGCCAGCTGCGCGTCGCTGTACTCGGAGAGCTCCACATCGCGCACCTCAACCACGCGCTTGGCGAAGTCGGGCAGCTTGTCGTTCATGGCGGTGATCTTCACCACATCGCCCGTATGGGGCGCCTCGACGTAATAGCCGTCGCCCAGGTACATGGCCACATGGTGCACGTCGACGTTCTCGGCGAAGAACAGCAGGTCGCCCGGGAGCAGCTCCGAGAAGGGCACCTCCACGCCCACCTCGCACTGGTAGTAGGTGGTGCGGGGCAGCTCGATGTTGAACACCTCGCGGTAGCAGTACTGCACGAGGCCCGAGCAGTCGAAGCCGGACGGCGTGGTGCCGCCCCACAGGTAGGGCACGCCGAGGAAGGAGTTCGCCAGAGACGTGAGGTCGTTCAGGGTGCGGGCCTCGCGCACCGGCAGAGGGGCGCCGGCGGCGATGAGCTTGTCGAAGCCGTCGAAGCGCTCGGCATCGATGGCATTCTGATGCTGCTGCATGGCCGTATCGGCCGCGGGTACCGAGGGCTTCTCCAGGTACACGGGCACATGGTAGAGCTCCTCGGCCCGAGCCATCTGCTCTTCCCAGGTGGCCAGCGCCTGCTGGTACTCGCTCGTGGCATCCACGTAGGCCTCGTACTCGGCCACTAAGGCGTCGTAGGCCTCCTTATCGGCCACGGGATCCAGGTACAGATCCAGACCGGTCACCTCGTCTTTTACCGGCAGCACGAAGGTCTCGGTGAGCTCGTAGGTGAGCGGCACGTCGAAGCGGGTGAGGTCGTAGGTCTCGATGAGGTCCTGCAGCTTCTCGGAATAGAAGATGTCCGTGGCGTAGCGGCCCACGAGGAAGTCGCAGGCATCCACGAAGCTGTCGGTGTTCGACTTGCGCGCGCCGGCGTAGAAGTCGCCCATGGAGTTGGACAGCAAATCGGCGTAGTCGGAAAGCGACTCGTCCACATTGGCGTACTGGCGGAAGTCGCTCATGATGGTGTAGGTGGCGCCGGAGCCGTCATCCTCGCGGGTGGCCAGCGACACCGAGCTGCCCTTGTACGTGCCCTTGATGCCGAAGAGGTTGTTGTTCGGCGCCTGGGCCAGCGTGGAGTTGCCGGAAGCGGACTCCAGAATGGCCTGGGCGATCATCACCGAGGCGTACAGGTCGTTGTCGGCGGCGATGGTGCGGGCCGACTCGCCCACCAGCGAGATGAACTTCTCGGTGGTCAGATCCTCGCTGTAGTGGCGGGCCACATAGGAGGAGTTGTCCATATGGGTGAACGAGATGGAGGGCACCGTGACGGCCACCTGCTTGAGGGGCGTCTGGGCCTGGCCCTTGTTCACGGCCGCGATGTGGCTGGCATCGGTGGTGCCGCCGGCCCCGTCGGGCTTGGGCTTCTGCACGCCGGAATCCACCGGATTGCTCGGATCGACCACGGGGGGCTCGGGCGTCTCCGGCTGGGAGGGCTTGTTGCCGTCGTCTTCGCCCGGCTCCTGGCCCCCATCGGGCTTCTGGTCGGGGTCAGCGCCCTTGGAGATGGTGAACTGCACGGCCGCGCCGTTGTCCACCACGGTGCCGGCGGCCGGCGAGGTGGCGATGACGCGCCCGGCCTCCACCGTGTCGCTGAACTCGTAGACGGGCTTCTCGCTGGACAGGGTCAGGCAGGACGGGTCGAGGGCCGCCATGGCCTCTTCCAGCGTCATGTTCCTGAAATCGGGGACGGCCACCTTCTCGGTGCCCTTGGAGACGACGAGCTGCACCGTGTCCCCGGCGTTCACCGTGGTGCCCGCCGCGGGGTTGGTGGAGAGCACCGTGCCCTTGGGGGCCGCGCTGAACTCGTACTGGATATCGTCGGAGAGGTTCAGGTGGGCCTCGGCGAGAATGCTCTTGGCCGCCTCGAGGGACTTGTCCACCAGGTTGGGCATCTCGAACTTCGTGGTGCCCTCTCCCTCGCCTTCGCCCTCGACGGGCTTGTTCTGGTCGACCGGGGGCAGCGTGCCCTCGGGAGTGCCCTCGGAGCCCTCCGGGGCAGCCTCGCCCGTGTCCTCGCCCTCGGTGGCGCCATCGCCGGCACCGTCGGACTCGGCACTCTCTTCCGGAGCCGGAGCCTCCTCAGGTGCGGCCTCGTTGCCGAGCGCCTCCTGAACGTCCTTAGCGTAGTCGGCCTCGCTGCTGTACTCGCCGTTGGCCTTGGCGTACTCCACGTCGGCGAGGGTCTTTCCCTCCTGGGTTTCGTCAGCCTCGCGAACGTGGCCGTCGTCGCCCTCGCCCTCGTCGGCGTGGGCGGTCTTATAATTAGCGGCCACGCCGCCCACCGGGGCAACGACGAGGGCAGCTGCCGTCAATAGCGAGACTGCGTTTTTCGATGAGGTCATCAATGCCTCCTCTTGTGTCATCATCTCTCACGGGCTTCGCAGACCCCACCTGTCCGGGTATACGAATCCAAGGCAAGCGGGTGCCTTGAAGTAGGCATTATAGCGCGACTTCTTGCGCTGTCCAACCTGCGAAAACATCT
>NZ_WAJS01000039.1 GCF_008831045.1 Adlercreutzia muris | reverse complement strand
CGGCCTTCGCCAGGCCCGCCAGGACGGCGGCCATGTCCGGGGCGGTGGCGCCGTCCTGGCAGGTGGTCACGCCGTGCTCCAGGTATATGCGCTGCATGTCGCCGATCATGGCGTTGAAGTCCAGGCCGAGCCGCGGCGTGGTCACCGCGTAGAAGGGGTTCATGGCCGCCGGCTCCTCGGCGTAGCCGTCCAAGTCGCCGGTGCCGTCCATGCGCCCGTAGCGGCCGCCCTCCGGATCGGGGGTCGTGGGCGTGATGCCGGCCAGCTCCAGCAGGCGGTCGTTGGCCACGCCCATGTGGTTCGACACGTGGGTGATGAGCACGGGGACGTCGGTGGACACTGCGTTCAGGACGGACTTGTCGGGGTGGCGCTGCTCGACCAGGTTGTTCTGGTCGTAGCCGTTGCCCATAATGACCCCGTCGGGCCCGATGCGGCGCTTGGCGGCGAACTCCCTCAGCGTATCGGTGATCTCGGCGAAGGAGGTGCACTCGGACAGGTCGGCGAACAGCAGGTACTGCAGCGAGCCGGTGAAGTGGCTGTGCGGGTCGATGAGCCCGGGCAGCACCGCCGCGCCGCCCAGGTCCACCTCCTCGGCGCCCCCGGCGCGCTCGCGGGCCTCCTCCAGGGGGCCGACGAAGGCGATGCGGCCCTCGTCGTCGACGAGCAGGGCTTCGGCGCGGGCGTCCTCGTCGGTGAGGGGAACGAACGTTGCGTTGCAGAACAGCTTGCCCATAGGTCTTCCTTTCGTGGTCGGTTCCGGTCTTGGATGCAAGAAGCGGGTGGGCGTTGGTCCCACCCGCTTCGTCTTGCCAGGTTTGATAGATGTCCTCGCCAAAGCGGCGGGTGCGGTCGCTACATCTCGCGATCCACCACGGGCTCGAAGGGCTGCTCGTCAGCGGGCAGCGGCTCAGACGGGGCGCCGCCTTCCTCGTCCTTGCGGAAGATGGTGATCCAGCGGGTGGTGAGCAGGCCGAGGAGAATGATGACGGCCGACACCACGTAGGCGGTGATGGTGGACTGGATGCGGGCATCCGAGTTCAGCTTCACAAGCTCCGCCTTCTCGGCATCGTCCATGGGGATGTCGGCGATGGTGGCCTCGAACTGGGCGTCGCCCATGAGGGTGATGTTGCGCTCGGCCACGGCGGCGCGCACCTCGGGGGTGATGGTCGGATTGTCGGCCATGGCGTTGTCGATGTTCACGGTGATGCCGAACAGGAGCACCGCGCCGATGGCGGCCACGCCGATGGCCTGGCCCACGTTGCGCATGGTGGTCTGGATGCCGCCGGACTGGGAGGCGTCGCGCTCGTTCACGGCCAGGGCCACGATGTTGTTCGTGTGCGAGCTGACAATACCGGCGCCGGCTCCGGCGACGGCCAGGCCCAGCCACATGAGCGGCGACACTTCGGACCCGTGCAGCGAGAGGCCCATGGGGATGAAGGCGGCGGCCATGACGATGTAGCCGATCTGGATGACGCGGCGCGGGTTGGCGTTCGGCATGAACTTCGGGATGCCGAGCGAGAAGATGAACGTGGGGATGCCGATGGCCAGCGCCATGAGGCCCAGCTGCATCGGCGGCCAGCCGGCCACCAGCTGCAGGTAGGGGGACAGCAGAACGGCCTGCACGCCCATGAAGAAGAAGGTGATGGCGCTCGCCACGAGGCCGGCGCGCACCTGGGGGGTCTTCAGGAAGGACTGGGGCAGAAGCGCGATGCCGTTCTTCTCCTCCACGCGCTTCTCGATGGGCACGAGGGCCACGATGAGAAGCAGGCCGAGGGCGGCCATGGGCAGGGCCGGCGAGATGCCGAAGATGGTGAAGGGGCATGCCGCGAAGGGCTCGATGAGGCCCCAGGCGGAGATGCGGGACAGGCCCACGAGGAACAGGAACAGGCCCACGGCGGCGATGCCGGTGCCGAGCCCGTCGAACTTCAGCTTCTCAGCGGGCTTCTGGATAGCCGGAAGCTTGAGCGAGAGGGCGAGCACCAGCACGAAGTACACGGCCAGCACGCCGTAGGTGACGCGGAAGCCACCGAACTGCATGACGATGCCCAGGAACAGCGGCAGGAAGGCCGACAGGCCCGAGGCGGCGCCGATGCAGCCGAAGGCCAGCACGCGGTTCTTGCCGTGGTAGATGAAAGGGATAAGGCCCAGCACCGAGGGGATCATGAAGCTGGCGCCGAAGCCGACGAGAATGCGGCCGCCCCAGATGAACACGGTCATGTTCGGCGACAGCGCCATGACAAGCTCGCCGGCCGCGCAGAGGGCGGCGCCCATGCGGAAGTTCGTGCGCCAGCCGATGATGGTGCCCATCAGACCGCCCGCCACCATGAAGGCGCCGGCCATGAGCGAGTACACCATGTTCGCCAGCTGGATGTCGGGGGTGGTGGCGCCCAGCACGTCGACCAGCTGCTGGTTTGCCAGGCCGAGCGCGCCGTTGTCGCCCGAGGTTCCCATCTGGGCCATGATGAGCACCAGGATGGGCAGCACCAGGAACTTCTCCGCACCTCCCTCGACTTGCTTTGCCTTGTCTTTGGTCATAGATTTCCTCCTTCTATCGGAACCGATATGCCATGCGCCTTCCTCGGCGCACGGGAGGGGGCTGCTCGGGCCGCGCGGGCGCGAGCCCTGCGAGACGAGAGACCCGAACGGCCGCCCCCTCCGTCGCCGCCATCGTAGTACCGCCGCCTCGGCGGCCATGGCAGAAGCTTTACCGCAGCAGCGGCAAGGGGCTTGCGCGGCCGGGGAGCCCCCTGTAGGGATCCCTCGCCGCAGCGACCCCGTATTTCCCCAGGTAAAACGGTTTGGAAACAACTCGGTTCCCCCTCTGTGGCGCAACGGCGGCGAAAGTGCCCCGCCGCCCACCCTTCCGTAACAGCGGTAAGGGTTCTTCCGCAGAGGCGGCGGCGCCCTCCCATAATGGAAGCGTCAGACGGCCCCGCTCCGGCTGCTATCGCCGATGCGGGCCAGCGGTTCTCGAGGAAAGGAACACCCATGGCAAAGTCAGTGGCAAGCTCGGGCGCGGCGACTCCGGCGCGTCCCGCGAAGCCCTTCAACTCCTATCTGCTGAACAAGTGCATCATCGGCTACGGCGTCATCAACGGCATCATTAACGCCGTCATCTTCTACCTGCTGCACATGGGCGAGCCCGAGGCCCTGCTCGGCCACGCCGACATTTTCCACGACTTCGCCCTGACCGGCGTGCTCCTGGGCCTTCTGCTGTTCGTCATCGTGGTGCCGCTCACCCGCATGGACCTGCGCAAGCACGTCTTCGCCGGCCCCAATGCGGCCAACCTCGGCGGGGCGGCCTCCCTCGTGCCGGCCAGCTACGCCCCGGCGCTGCTCGTCACCACCGTGGCGGCCACCGTCACCCTCATGGGCGTGGGCGCCTTCGCCTGCGTGCTTCTGCCCCTGCCGCTTACGGTCACGGCCATGATGCTGCTCAAAGGCGTCGTCTGCGCGTGCGCAGGCGGTGTGGCCGGCTACTTCACCATCTGCTACGTGGTGCGCTCCGGCAAGAGCGAGGCCTAAGGAGCCGATGCAATGACTTTTAGAGGCGCGGGCGTCCTGCCCGCGTCTCTTTTTTGTGTCATGGTTCGGGCGATGTGTAGCCACTGTGTGATGGTTGTGGCATAATGGGCAGCTGTGCGCTTCCGCGGGATTCCGCCTGGCGGATCGCCGAGGAAGTGTTCGCGCGGGCGCAAGCATCCCGCGCCGTGTCAGGAAACGATGGAGGAATTATTCGTGGAAACAAACGTTGAGTCCCTTGAGGGCAACAAGGCCAAAGTCACCGTGACCGTTGATGCCGCCGATATCGACGGGCGCATCAATAAGACCTACAAGGACTTCGCTCGCAAGTACAATTTCCCGGGCTTCCGCCGCGGCAAGGCCCCGCGCCCGGTTATCGACAACGCGCTCGGCGCCGAGGCCGTGCGTGCCACCGTCACCGATGAGGTGCTGAACAGCGCCTGGGCCGCCGCCATCGACGCCGAGGGCCTCAGCCCCGTGTCCGGCCCCACCATGGACGAGACCGAGCTTGTGGAGGCCGGCAAGCCCTACGTGTTCTCCTTCACCATCGACCTGCGCCCCCAGGTGGAGCTCTCCAGCTACGATGCCGTCGAGATCGAGCTGCCCTTCGCCGAGGCCACCGAGGCCGAGATCGACGACCAGGTGTCTGCCATGGCCGAGCACTACACCACCTTCGAGGACGCCTCCGCCGCCACGAAGCTGAAGCCGGAGAACTACGCCGACCTGGCCATCAAGGCCACCGACGCCGAGGGCAACGACATCGCCGCCATCACGAGCGAGTCCCGCCTGTACGGCCCGGGCACCGGCATGCTCTCCGAGGCCTTCGATGCCGAGATCATGGGCATGAAGAAGGGCCAGACCAAGGAGTTCACCCTGGAGGTGCCCGCCGACGAGACCGCTGTGCTCTTGGCCGACCAGGCCGGCAAGCCGGTGAACTTCGAGGTCACCTGCACCGTGGTGAAGAAGAAGGCCGCCCCCGAGGTCACCGACGAGTGGGCGAAGGAGACCATGGGCTTCGAGTCCGTGGCCGACATGCGCGAGCGCATCGCCGAGTCGCTGAACATGCAGAAGGGCGCCATGATGCCGCGCATCAAGGAGAACGCCATCATGACCAAGCTGCTGGAGCGCATCGACGCCGAGGTGCCCGCGGCCATGGCCGCCGAGGCCGAGACCTCGCTGCTCCAGGACTTCTTCACCCAGCTGCAGCAGGCCGGCATGACCTTCGACGCCTACCTGGGCAGCCAGGGCATCACCTCCGATCAGTTCAAGGCCGATCTGAAGGCCCAGGCCGCCGACCATGTGAAGGAGCAGCTCGCCCTTGAGGCCTGGGCCCGCCATGCCGGCATGGAGGTCACCGACGAGGAAGTGGCCGCCGAGTTCGCCAAGACCGGCGTGGAGGATCCCGCGGCTCTGGAGAAGGAGTGGCGCGAGGCGGGCCGTCTGCACCTCATCCGCACCGGCCTTCTGCGCACCAAGGCCATCGAGGACCTCATGGAGAACGCCAAGGTGACCGAGAAGGACTTCGCCGCCGAGGCCGCTGCCGAGAAGAAGGCCGCCAAGAAGCCGGCGAAGAAGAAGGCCGCCAAGAAGGCCGACGACGCCGAGGAAGCCGCCGAATAACGGCGCTTCGCATCGCGAGTCACAAGGGCGGGGGAGACCCCGCCCTTTTTCGTGGCGAATCTTCCGGGTCGGGACCGCCCGGTATTCTGATTCGCTCAGACAGTCCTCGCTTTGTGCGACAGTCCACTGGACTGTCGCAGTCGCTGCGGAACTCGCTCGGTCAGAACACCGGGCACTCCCTCTACACTCAACCTCCGCTGCTGTGTTCATTTCCCCGTTCCCCTTGCATTGCGAACGGATGTATAGCAATATGGTTCTGAACTATGGACAGGCCGCGCTATGCGGCCCTATTTGCGAAAGAGAGGCACCCATGGGCATCGAACGCGCGAGCAACGCCCTCATCCCCTACGTCATCGAGCAGTCGCCGCGGGGCGAGCGCAGCTACGACATCTACAGCCGCCTGCTGAACGACCGCATCATCTTCCTCGGCGAGCAGATCGACGACCATGTGGCCAACTCCGTGGTGGCCCAGCTGCTGCACCTGGAGGCCACCGATCCCGATAAGGACATCTCCTTGTACATCAATTCCCCGGGCGGCTCGGTCACGGCAGGCCTCGGCATTTTGGACACCATGAACTTCATCAAGTGCGACGTGTCCACCATCTGCATCGGCGAGTGCGCCTCCATGGCCGCCGTGCTCCTGTCCTCGGGCACCAAGGGCAAGCGCTTCGTGCTGCCGAACTCCATGGTGCTCATCCACCAGCCGCTCGGCGGCGCCCAGGGCCAGCAGACCGAGATCGCCATTGTGGCCGACTTCATGCTGAAGACCCGCAAGCGCCTGAACAAGATCCTGTCCGAGAACACCGGCCAGTCCATCGAGCGCATCCAGCTGGACACCGAGCGCGACAACTACATGACCGCCGAGGAGGCCAAGGAGTATGGCCTCGTGGACGAGATCATCTACCACCACGGCGCCATGCCCGGCCAGAAGAAGGGCGAATAGCGCGCATCGCTTCCCGATGCACCGCGAAGCCGAACGAGCGAGGAACCTGAAAAGGAAGCCATGAACAACCATCATCATCCCTACGACCCCCATCGGGGCGATTACACCTGCGCCTTCTGCGGTAAGACCGGCGACCTGGTCAACGCCATGATCTCTGGCCCCAACGGCATCTACATCTGCGACGAGTGCATCTCGGTATGCGCCGATGCCATGATGCGCGACATGGGCTACACCATGGCCCAGGAGTTCGAGCCGGTCGATGACGGCCGCTTCGGCGGGGGCTGGGGTCGCTGGGGCAATCCGCCCGAGGCCGAGATGGTCCGCGAGGAGAGCCCCGTGGTCGACGACGGCCCCTCGCCGGCCGAGGTGCTGGGGGACTTGCCCACGCCCCACGAGCTGTACGCGCGGCTGTCCGAGCACGTGGTGGGCCAGGAGGAGGCCAAGCGGGCCCTGTCCGTGGCCGTGTACAACCACTACAAGCGCATCTCCATGGGGGAGGCGGCCGCCGAGGGCGACGTGGAGCTGGCCAAGAGCAACATCATGCTCATCGGTCCCACGGGCTCGGGCAAGACGCTTCTGGCCCAAACCCTGGCCCGCACCCTGCAGGTGCCCTTCGCCATCGCCGACGCCACCACGCTCACCGAGGCGGGATACGTGGGCGAGGACGTGGAGAACATCCTGCTGAAGCTCATCACCGCCGCCGACTTCGAGGTGCCCCGGGCCGAGATCGGCATCATCTACATCGACGAGATCGACAAGATCGCCCGCAAGGCCGAGAACCTCTCCATCACCCGCGACGTGTCCGGCGAGGGCGTGCAGCAGGCCCTGCTGAAGATCGTCGAGGGCTGCGAGGCCTCGGTGCCGCCCCAGGGCGGTCGCAAGCACCCCCAGCAGGAGCTCATCCCCATCGACACCACCAACATCCTGTTCATCCTGGGCGGCGCCTTCGTGGGCCTGGCCGACATCGTGGCGAGCCGCGTGGGCACTACCTCGCTGGGCTTCGCGAGCGAGCTGGCCGCCTCCAAGAAGGAGTCCGAGGCCGAGCTTCTGCGCCAGGTGCTTCCCGAGGATCTGAACAAGTACGGCATGATCCCCGAGTTCGTGGGTCGTATCCCGGTCATCACGTCGCTTTCCGAGCTGTCCGAGGAAGACCTCGTGCGCATCCTCGTGGAGCCGAAGAACGCGCTCGTGAAGCAGTACACCCGCATGTTCGAGTTCGAGGACTGCCGCCTGGCCTTCGACAAGGCGGCCCTGACAGCCATCGCCCACGAGGCCGTCGAGCACGGCACCGGAGCCCGCGGCCTGCGCTCCATCTGCGAGCGCGTGCTCATGGACGTGATGTACGACCTGCCCGAGTTCGACGGCGCCTCCCAGGTGACCGTGCGGGCCAGCGACATCACCGGCGAGACGAAGCCGGTCATCAAGCCCCGGGCCAACATCGAGGGAGCCCTGCACGCTTCCTAGCAGCTATGGGCGGCGCCGTGCGTCCGTGGGGGCGCCGGCGTCGTGTTCCGTACCCACCGATTTCGCAGAGAAGGGATGAGGATGACCCAGACCGACTACGCCGCCATGGAGCGGCCCATCTTCGAGGCATGGAAGGACGCCGGCTATTTCCAGCGCACGCCGGGCTTCGGCGAGCATGCCGGCGAGAGCTACACCATCGTCATCCCGCCGCCGAACATCACCGGCGTGCTGCACATGGGCCATGCCCTGAACGACACCATCCAGGACGCCTGCATCCGCCGCGCCCGCATGCGCGGCTTTAAGACCCGCTGGATCATCGGCACCGACCATGCCGGCATCTCCACCCAGACCAAGGTGGACAAGCGCCTGGCCGAGGCTGGCATCAGCCGCCTGGAGATCGGCCGCGAGGCCTTCATCGGGGAATGCTACAAGTGGCGCGAGGAGTACGGCACCACCATCGTGAACCAGATCAAGGGCATGGGCTGCTCCTGCGACTACTCCGACGAGCACTTCACCTTAGAGCCCTCCTACGTGCGCGCCGTGCGGAAGCTGTTCGTGGACTGGTACCGCGACAAGCTCATCTACCGGGGCAAGCGCATCGTGAACTGGTGCCCGAGCTGCACCACAGCTATCGCCGACGACGAGGCCGAGTACGTGGACGAGGCGGGGCATCTGTGGTACCTGCGCTACCCCCTGACCGAGCCGGTGGACGGTCTGGAGTACCTGGTCGTGGCCACCACGCGCCCCGAGACCATGCTGGGGGACACCGGCGTGGCCGTGAACCCCAAGGACGAGCGCTTCGGGCATCTCGTTGGCAAGACGGTGAAGCTGCCGCTGGTGGATCGCGAGATCCCCATCTTCGCCGACTGGCACGTGGACACCGAGTTCGGCACCGGCTGCGTGAAGGTGACCCCCTCCCATGACCCCAACGACTGGGCCATGGGGGAGAAGGCGGGGCTTCCCCGCATCAACATCTTCGACGAGACGGCGCACGTGGTGGAAGGCTATGGGAAGTTCTCGGGGATGGACCGCGATGAGGCCCGCGAGGCCGTGGTGGCCGCCTTCGAGGAGCTCGGCCTGCTCGATCATGTGGAGGACCACGACCATTCGGTCATGACCTGCTACCGCTGCCACACCAAGCTGGAGCCCTGGGAATCCGAGCAGTGGTTCGTGGCCGTGGACGGCCTGAAGGAGGCCGCCGCCCGCGTGGTGGAGGACGGTTCCATCCAGTTCCACCCGGCCCGGTGGAAGCAAGTGTATTTGGACTGGCTCGCGAATTTGAAGGACTGGTGCATCTCGCGCCAGCTGTGGTGGGGCCACCGCATTCCCATGTACTACTGCGATGAGTGCGGCTGGGAGGATGCCTCGGTGGACGAGGTGGAGGTCTGCCCGGTGTGCGGGGCGCCGGTACGCCAGGACGACGACGTGCTGGACACCTGGTTCTCCAGCCAGCTGTGGCCCTTTGCCACCATGGGCTGGACGGAAGAGGGCATGGACGCGCCCCAGATGCGCACGGCCTATCCGACCCAGGTGCTCTCCACGGCCCGCGATATCATGGGGCTGTGGGTGGCGCGCATGGTCATGGCTTCCATGTACTGCTGCGATAACACCATTCCCTTCGAGGACGTCATCATTCATCCCACGGTCATGGCCGCCGACGGCAAGCCCATGTCCAAGAGCCGCGGCAACGGCGTGGACCCGCTGCGCCTCATGGAGGACTACGGCGCCGACGGCATGCGCTTCGGCCTGCTCATGCAGGTGACCGGCGCCCAGGACATGAAGTTCAACGAGGCCAAGCTGGAAAGCTCCCGCAACTTCGCGAACAAGGTGAAGAACGCGAGCCGCTTCGTGCTCATGAACCTGGAGGGATACGAGCCCGGCGCGCCCGAGCCGGTCACGCCGGCCGACCGCTGGATCTTCTCCCGCTTGGCGAAGGTCGTGGCGGCGGTGGACGCGGCCTACGACAACTTCGAGTTCGGTGAGATCACCCGCGAGCTGTACAGCTTCGTGTGGAACGAGTTCTGCGACTGGTACATTGAGTTCTCCAAGGCGCGCCTGGCCGCCGACGCCGATCCGGCCGACCGCGCCGCCTGCCAGCGCAACCTGGTGTTCGTGTTGGGGCAGATTCTGCGCCTTCTGCATCCCATCATGCCGTTCATCACCGAGGAGGTCTATGGCGAGATGCCCAAGGGCGACGCCGCCGCGCCCATGCTCATCGTGGCGTCGTGGCCCGATGCCGCCGAGCTCAGCCGCTTCGTGGACGAGGAGTCTGAACGTGCCATTGCCATGGTGTGCGAGGTGGTGGGCGCGGTGCGCTCCACCCGTTCGCGCTACGGCATCTCGCCGAAGGTGGCCCTGCCCGTGGCCGTGAAGGTGGCGGCCGAGGCCGACGCGGCCCTGCTGCTGGCCCAAGCGCACCTCATCGGCCAGCTGGCCAACGTGGAGGAGTTCGAGGTGGCTGTGGAGACCTCCAAGCCCGCCGAGAGCGCCGTGGTGCTCGGTTCGGGGCTCGAGGTGTACATCGTGCTGGCGGGCCATGTGGACTTCGATGCTGAGCGGGCGCGTCTGGCCCGTGAGCGCGATGGCCTGGCCAAAGATGTTGCCAAGTTCGAGAAGAAGCTCTCCAACCCGGGCTTTCTGGCGAAGGCCGCGCCGGAGATCGTGGAGAAGGACAAGGCGAAGCTGGCCGATCTGGCCGACAAGCTGGCGCGCATCGAGGCTCAGCTGGCCGAGCTGGAGTAAAAGGCTACAACGCAGCAGCGGCGTGGAGTTCCGTCTCTGGGCTACCGATGTGCTGCGCCGCTACATCATCGAGGACCGTGCCGAGAATCATCGAGGGCCGTGCCGAGAACGAGAAAGGACCCGTAGGGTCCTTTCTCGTTCTCGGCCAACTTTGCGGACGCGGGTCTCTGGGCGGCGATCCCTAACCGACGCGGCGCAGACGGCGATGGCTGGCGAGGAGGGCGGCCCCGGCAGCCAGCAGGGCGGCGACGGGCAGCAGAGCGGCGAGGGCCAGGGTGTCGCTGGTCTGGGCGAGGCGCGCGTGCCGGATGGTGGTGCCTTCGTCGGCCGTGCCGTCGAGAACGCCCCCAGCAGCCGTGACGCCAGGCGGGTAGGCGGCCGGACTCGCCACGGTCTCGCGGCTCTCGTCGAAGGCGTCCCAGCCCTGATCCGGATCGAAGGGGGAGCCAGGTTCGGGGAAGGGAACGGCGGGGTCCCAACGACTCGGCGGCATGCCCAGAGCGACGGCCACGTTGCCGATGTCGCTGCCAACGGCCTCGGCGGTTACCACGGCGTCGAACACGAGGGTGACGGTCCGACCGCCATAGAGGTGACCGGTGGCAACGGACAAGCGCCGGGTCTCATGGTTGTAGGCCCCGTCGTCCACGGCGATCTGGCGCCCGTCCGGAAGAGTGAGGGCGATGGTGCCAGCCACGGGTTCCAGGCCGCGCGGCACGTCGTCGCGAACGACGACGTCCATCCAACTGGTCGCCGGCCCGTCGTTGGCTAGCTGGATGCGGTAGCGCACGACATCGCCGACGCGGGTCTTGCCATCGGTGCTCGTAGTGTTCTCGGCCATCTTGACGATGGACACCGCGCCATCGGCGGGATCATCGCCCACGAGAATGGGGGGCTCGGCGGGGTCGGTGCTGCCCACGGGCTCGCCGCTCGGCGGCGCGGCGGGCTCTCCGGCCGGACGGTTGCCCGGCAGGCCGTCGGGGCCGACGGAGGGCACGGTGCCGTGGACGAAAGCGACATTGCCACTCTCCGCTCCCACGGCCTCAGCGCCGACGACGACATCGAAGGTGAGGAGCCAGCGCTGGCCGCCCCACACATCGCCGACCATGACGGCGATGGTGCGACTGGCCCGGTCGTAGGCATCGTCGGATACAACCAGCGGGCTGCCGCTCCCGTCCGCGTCGGGCCCGGCGAGGCGCAGAGTGCCTGCCACGGGCTCCAGCCCCTCGGGCAGCGGATCGGATATGACGGCGTTCACCAGGCAGCTGTCGGCAGCACCGGTGTTCTCAAGCGCCACGGTGTAGCGCAAGATGTCGCCCCGGCGCGTCACCTTGGCCTCGGGTTCGGTAACGTTCTCCACGGACTTTTCCAGCGTCATGGCGGGGTCGGCAGGTACGACGCTGGCGGGACCGGGCGGTGTGGCGGGCTTGGTAGGGGCGGGGTCAACCGGAAGGGGCTCGCCGGGATGATCCGGGTCTTCCATAGGCTTGTCGGGGTCGGTCAGACTGGGGCGCGTGCCCGTGGCCGAGGCGATGTTCTCGAGGTCGATGACATCGGGATCTGCGAAGTCGAGGGCGTCGCGGACAACCGCCTCGAAGGTGACCGTGGCCGTGCCGTTGCCAGGTACCGCTCCCAGGGGCACTGTGAGAAGGGGCCGGCCGTCCGCTCCCGGTATCGACAGCGAGAACTTGCCCGTGTCCTGGGGCCGAGCACTCGCCGTCTTGGCGAGCGGGCCATCGAGGGGCAGATAGGGGTTGGCCAGGCGCACGGTTATCTCGTCCAACGCGAGGCAGGCGGGCAGCGGGTCGGTGACCACGGCATCGGTCCACAGCGAGCCGGCGGCGCTGTTGGCGGCTTCGATGGTGTAGCGGATGCGGTCGCCGGGCTGGGTGGGGCCATTCGGGTGGGTGAGGTTCTCAGCCCTCTTAGACAGTGCCGGGGCTGGGGCGATCTTCGGTTCTGGTTTCACGGTCACGTCGATGACGAAGGTGCTCCCCGTGAAGGCGCCGTTGGGCTCTTGCTTGACGACGAGCTCGCTGGACCCCACAGCCACGGGATCAACGACAAGGGTGATCTTTCCGTCGTCGTCGCGCAGGGGCTTCCCGTCTTCGTCAAGGACGATCTCGGCCTCGACGATGCGTCCGTCCGCGGTGGTCACTGTGATGGGACCCGACGAGGGGGTGTCCAGCTTGATCTCCACGCGACCGGGGTTGGGGTCGGTTCCGCCGGGCTGCTTGTAGTACAGGGTGAGGTCGCCGTGGTAGGTCTTGTCTCCAGGCTTGGACGGGTCGGCGCCGGGCTTGTCGGGCGTGGGGTGAGCGTAGTCAATATCGAGGGACGGCTGCGGCTCGCTCGGGTCGGCGCCGGGGTCGGGAGGCAGGGTCGCGGTGGGGTTGGGATCGATGGGATCGATGGCCACCTCGGCCCGGGGCACCGTGGGATCTTCGGTGGGATTGGCGCTCTCGAGGTAGTTCGCGGGAACGCCGTCCGCCGCTTGCTCGTCAGAGGGCGGGAGGAACTGGAGGGAGATCTCATGGCGCCCTTCCTGGCCCTGGGTGGGCACGAGGAAGTCGGAAGTGGCGGCGGCGCGGGCAAGGGAGAAGTGGGTGCGGGTACCCCCGGCTCCGTTGTCCTCGACGGTGGCGTTTATCCGGGGGTCGCCAGTGGGGATTGGCTTGCCGTCCTCACTGAGGTCACCGGCGAACACAAGCGGCTCGGGAGCGCCGACGGGCTCGCCATCGACGTAGATCTGCACGCGGCCGCGTGGCGCCTGGCACGTGCCCTTGGTCTTCTCGGAATTCGGCTCGCCGTCCACCGTGGGAGCTCGGTCGATGATGGCCTCAACGCGGAGAACCTGGTCGGAGGGGTGGGGAACGAGCCCGGGCTTCTTGTCGTCCACCCATTCGGCCCTCACGTCGCGCACGATGGAGGCGATGGGGGAGATGGTGAAATCGCCGACCGCGCGGTGACCCCAGTAGCTTTCGGAGAAGTTGTTGGCGGTGTCCTTGGAGTACTGGGTGGAGATGGCCGTGAAGCGCATGCGGCCCACGTCGGCGCCGTTGTCCGTCTCGGTTCCGACGGGGTTGCCAGCATCGTCGAGGCGCTGGTATTTGAACTTGATGGCGTCCGCGTCGGTGAGGTTGCGGCCGTCGGGGGTGCGCAGGGGCAGCGTGAAGAGGGGCGCGCCCTTGCCGTCGTAGTACTTGTTCAGAGATGCCAGGTAGTCGTCGTCCAGGGTGAAGTCGGCGTAGCGGCGCAGCTTTCCGTCATCGGGCGCATCCGGGGGCATCTGGCTGTCGGGCGGTCGGAACAGCGGGAGCGGTGTTACGGGGGTGGGGTTACCGTTCTCGTCCAGCTTGTTGGTGTCGAGGTAGGTGAAGTTAACGGTGACCTCGCTGTTCTGCTTCACTGTCTGGGGGAGCCAGAGGTAGAGGTGCCCCTTGTCGAACTCGGCCGGTGCGCCGTAGTCGAAAGGTTCTCCGTCAACGAGGAGCTGCCAGTCAGTGAGTTTGTAGGTGTTCTCGCCCACATCCGAGGTGAGATCCACCTGGATCATTTCGATGGGCTCGCCCTGGGCGTTGTGCGCGCTGCCCACGAAGGAGAAATCGCCTGGCTTGCGGCCGTTGCCGATGGAGCCGCCGGTGATGGTGATGTCGGCACCGGGTGCGCCGATGTCCCCGCAGTTTATGAGGGGAGGACTAACGGTTGAGGGGATGAGGGTGCCGCCCGTGAGGACGATCTTGAAGGCGGAGCTGTTGGCCGGTTGGCAGGCGGCTCCGAACCCGCTGCCGTGGTCGCCGCCCTTGGAGATGACGTAGCCCCCGTTGATACGAATGTTGCCCGTCGCGCCGGCATTGCCGCTGCCGATACCGGCACCGTGGTACCCGGCGATGGCGCTCAGGCGGCCGCCGTTGATGGTGATCCACTCGCTAGAACCCGTGCCGTCGCCGCTCCAGCCGTCTCCCCCGATTCCCGCGCCACAGTGGGTGCTGGGGGATGCCTTGTTGGCCGAGCAGCGAGCGGTCACGATACCGCCATACATGGTAAACGATCCTCCGGCCTCGCCGTGGTTACCGCCAATCCGGTCGCTTTCGCCGCCAATGCCTGCTCCGTTGCCATCTCCGGTGACACCGGCAAGAGCATAGAGCACGCCAGGGTTTTTGCTATCCATGGAGGAGAGGGGATCGCCCTTTTTCACTTTCATGCCGTTTGCCAGGGTGAGATCGGCCGGGATGAGGCCATCGACGGGAACGACGGGGTTGCCGCTCGCATCTTTGTTGGGTATGGAGTCATCGATAGTCAGGGTGGCTCCCGTGGGATTGTGGATGCCGGCTCTGACGTTGCCGGTGGAGGCGAAGGAGTTATAGCTCTGATCGGCGAGCACCAGGTTGCAGGTCGCTCCTTTGGAGATCTCGAAAGGGTTATCGGCCCTCACACCTACGCCTGCCAGGGTAATGTTCGCCGTTTGGCCTGCGGGAATGACGAGAGACGTGGTGTTGGGTTTCGCATGGACACCTGCGGCGTTGTCTTCCGACGGCGTTTTCCCGACAATGGTCTGGTCGTCCGTCTGCAGGGCGAAGTGCTTGTCGGTGTTCACCGTGAGGGTCTTGGCGGCATCGTCGTAGGCGAAGTCGGCGGCGGTCACCGCGTCGCCGTCGACGCCCCAGATGGTGAAGCCGCCCAGCTCGAAGGAGCCGGGGCCGGGAGCCGGCTTCGCGCCGTCGGATACGGGGATGGCGTCGGCTGCCGCCGCAGCCGGCGCGCCGGCGGTCAGGTGGGCCATGCCGGCCGTGATGCGCCCCAGGGGAGACGCCGTCGCGCCAGTTGCGGCGGCGGAGTCCGGTGTGTCGCCGGGGGAGGAGTCCTCCCCGTCGGCCGATGCGCCGCCAGCGGGCGCGACGTCTGCGGGGGAGCTGTCCTTGTCGGGGGAGTCCGGGAAATCGGAGGATGTGGATGGGTCCGGGGAGTCCGGGGGAGAGGAGGAAGGAAGGCCGCCGTCGGGCGATACGTCGCCTACCGGCTCAGAAAACTCGATGGGGGGGGGTCTCCGTGCCCTGGCCCTCGGGCTCGGCGAGCGCGACCGCGGGAGCCATCCCGCAGGCGAGCGCGGCCGCCAGGCCGAGGCGCAGAAGCGACCCCCGTCGCTTCTCTCTCATGGTGGTTCTCCTTCTCTCGGGCGCCTTTGCGGCGCGAGGTCTGCCCGAATATACCCCTTCCGTCCGCTTTCCGCAACCCTGAGTGGGTCAGTCGGGGTTGGAGGCGGCGGAGGGGGCCGGGGGCGCGAAGCCGCCGGCCCCCTCCTGCATGATGGGCGGACTTTTGCCTACCGCGGGCTGCGCGCCCTGCGCCGCCGCGACGCGAGCAGGGCTGCGCCGGCCGCCAGGGCCAGCGTCAGGGGCAGGAGCGCCGCGGCCAGCAGGGCGTCGCCGGTCTGGGCCAGCTTGTGGGCGATGGTGGTGCGCCGCTTGCCGCCTTCGTCGCCGTCCAGCACGCCGCCCGAGGCGTCCGCGCCGGGCGGATAGGCGGGGTCGGAGACGGCCTTGCCGCGGCCCTGCTCCCAGACGTCCCAGCCGCCGTTGGGGGAGAAGGGGGCGCCTGGCTCGGGATGGGTGCCGTCGGGGTCCCATGCGCTCGGCGGCGTCCCGTAGCCGACGGCCACGTTCCCGATGTCGGCGCCGACGGCGTCGGCGGTCACGAGCGCGTCGAAGGAGAGGACGGCGGCCTGCCCGCCGTAGAGGTGCCCGCAGGCCACGGCGAGCGTCCTTGTCTTCGGGTCGTAGGCGGCGTCGTCCACGGCCACCTCGGCGCCGCCGGGCAGCATGAGGCGGATGGTGCCGGCCAGGGGCTCCAGGCCGAGGGGCACGTCGTCGCGGATGACGGCGTCCATCCAGCCGGTGCCCGCCCCCTCGTTGCGCAGCGTCACCGTGTAGCGCACCGTGTCGCCCACGCGGGTGGTGCCGTCGGCGCGGGAGAGGTTCTCGGCGGCCTTGGCGACGGACACGTCGCCCTCGGCCGGGTCGTTGGGGATCACGGGCGCGGGCTCGGCCGGCGGCGAGGAGGCCTCGGGCCCGCCCGCCGGGGGCTCCGCGGGCTCGCCGGGATCGGGGTCCTCGGGCCGCGCGTCCGGGCTCTCGGAGGGCACGGTGCCGTGGGCGTGGGCGATGTTCGCGTTGTCGGCCCCGAGGGCCGCCTCGCCCACGGCGCACTCGAAGGTCAGCACGGCCGCGTGCCCGCCCCACAGGTCGCCGCAGGCCACGGCGACGGTGCGGCTCGCCCGGTCGTAGGCGGCGTCGGGCACCTCGATGGGCTCGCCGCCGTCAATGGACAGGCGCAGGGTGCCGGGCACCGGCTCGAGCCCCGCCGGCAGCGGGTCGGACACGACGGCGCCCATGAGGCAGCTGTCGGCCGCGCCCGCGTTCTCCAGCTCCACGGTGTAGCGCAGGCGGTCCCCCAGATGCGTCACCCCCGCGCCGGGGGCGGTCAGGTTCTCCACCGACTTCGACACCCGCGGATCGGGGTCGGCCGGCGCCACGGTCCCGCCGCCCGGGGGCGTCGCCGGGTCGGTGTCGGGCGGGGCCACGGGGCCCACGTCGGGGCCGTCCGGGCCGTCGGGGTTGGGGCGCTTGCCCGTAGCCGAGGCGATGTTGCCCAGGTCCATCGCCTCGGGGTTGGAGAAGTCGATGTCCCTGCGCACGGTGCACTCGAAGGCGACGGTGGCCGAGCCGCCCCCGCCGATGTCCCCGGCGGGCGCCGAGAGCACCTGTCGGCCGCCCGCGCCCGGCGCGGAGAGCGAGAACTTCCCCACGTCGCCCGCGGCCACCGACGCGGCTTTCTCCAGCTCCTTCCCCGCGATGGCCGCCGACGGGTTGTCGAGCCGCACGGACTTCTCGTCCAGCTCCAGGCACGCCGGCAGCGGGTCGGTCACCACCGCGTCCGTCCAGAGCGACCCCTTGGCCCCGTTCGAGGCCTCGATCGTGTACCTGATGCGGTCGCCGGGCTGGGTGGGGCCGCCCGGGTGAGTGAGGTTCTCGGCTCTCTTCGACAGAGCGGGAGCCGGCGCGACGGAGGTGTCGGGCCTCACCGTCACGTCGTAGATGAAGGTGCTGCCGGTGTAGGCCCCGTTGGGCTCCTGCTTGATGACGAGCTCGGTCTTGCCGACCGCCTCGGGGTCGAGCAGGACCGTCAGGTTCCCGTCTTCGTCGCGCACGGGGTTGCCGTCCTCGTCGCGCACCAGCTCGGCCTCCAGGATGGTGCCGTCGGCCGTCTCCACGGTGATGGGCCCCGACGAGGGGGTGTCGATCTTCAGCTCCACGCGGCCCGGGTTCGTCTGGCCGGGCTCGTGGCCGTGGTAGGTGAGCGTGATGGTGCCCTTGTATATCTTGTCGCCGGGCTTGTCCGGGTCGGCGCCGGGCTCGGCGGGCTCGGGATCGGGGTTGGTGGCGATGGAGGGAGGGGGCAGGG
>NZ_WAJS01000038.1 GCF_008831045.1 Adlercreutzia muris | reverse complement strand
GATCGGGAGCGGGGGCGGTGGGGTCGGGCTCGAGGGAATCGATGGCCCTCGGCGTTATGACGAAGGTGTCCGACCCGGGCGTGTAGGGCACCGCCTTACCATCGGCATCGTAGGAATGCACGGCGCTGGAGATTACCTTGTACTCCCCTGCGTGCGCGGGCGCGCCGTCCGCGCCGGCCTCATCGGGGCGCAGGGGACGCCAGCCGTCGGCGTCGGCGGCGGGGTCATCCGGGTCTCGAACGAAGTAGGTGTGCTCCACGTCGGCGGCAGCCGTGCTTCCATCCTTCGTAGTGGTCACCGGACCCCCGTTGGCGGTGTCGCGCACCTCCACGGGGTCTCCCACCTGGATGTCGGACGCCTGCGTATGGATGGTCTTGCCCGTTGGATCAACCGTGATCTCCACCTTGACGGCGACATCGGCACCCACCCCGTCATCCCCCTCCTCAGGGTCATCCGGCATCCCACCATACTCGATGACGTAAGTAGGAAGCGTATTGCTCGTACTCAGGTTGTTCCACTGCCCCGGAGGTCCCGATGTTGCAAAGAGTTTGAGATTGAGCTGCATGCAGGTCTCTCCGCCATTGTAGCTGTCTGGCTGCGACGGACACCAATTGACGAACGAACCGCCGATCGCATCGCCATGGTTGGTGCAGATCGGCATTCCCTTTTCCGGACCGCAGACCCAGAAGTACGCCCACTCCTCTACCGAGCCGTCGTTGAGCGGATCGGTGTATTTGCGCTCGCATGCCCCTCCGATCCACGAGTCAACGTTTACGAGAGAGTACACGAAATCGTTCTCTTGCTGACTCGTGATGGTGCAGAGATAGCCCTGCATACCCTGGTACGTACCCTTTGCAGCCGCCAGCAGCGCCTGCTCCCAGGTAACATTCGCAGCCACTACCTCGTAGTAGTGCCCATTCTCGGCGTTATAGTCATACACCTTATCTTGGGTCTTAAACGACGCGATCATGCGCAGGCTCTTGGCCGAGCCTCCGTCACCGCCCTCGGCGAGCCTGAGGCCCGAGTGCTCCTTCAGATAAGTCTCCCACTGTGCAACGGTAGCGCCCGCGGTGTTGTTCACCACCGCCGTGCCGTCCTTGCTGCCGGCTAGCACCTCGAAGCCGCTCGCGGGGTCGTTCTCCACGAGCACGGCGTCCGAGCCCACCGTAATGGCCGAAGTGAACTGGATGGTGATACTGCGGATAAGCGCCGCTGGATCGCTGGAGGTGATCTTCAGATGCGGAAACACCCAGGTATTGGCTTGACCCTCAACCTTCTCGACCGCGCCGGTGTCGATGGTGATGACCGGCTTCTCGCTGGCGCGCTCTTTTTCCGCAGCCCCTTCAGCCCGAACCTGTGGCGATGCCGCCGCGGGGGCCGCGGGCTCAGCCGCGAGGGCTAGCGATGAGCCGGACCCCCCCCCAGGCCGTATTGAAGGGAGCCGCGAGCAGCACAGCGATGGCCAGCCCGAGGGCGGCGCACATCTTCTGCTGCATGGCAGTCTCCTCTCTCTGTGCGGTTTCTGCGGCCCCGCACGGAGCCGCCTCGAATTTACTGAAAATAGCACTTCGGCATCAAGCCGTCAACAAGGGAGGGGCTCTCGCAGCCAAATCACCGTGGCTCGGTCTCCGACGAACTGCGCTGCCACCGGGCGTGGCGACAGGCAACCCCGCACATCTTCGCCGCGCCGCTGTGCTACCCTGTTTCGCATGCAATGGTACCCTGGCGATACCGCGCGCCGACGCCCGTGCCGGAACCGCGGCCGCCTTCAGGAAAGGAAGCAATCCGTGAGCAAAGCCTGCGACATCAAGGACATCAACCTGGCCGACGAGGGCCAGGCCCGCATTCTCTGGGCCGACCGCGACATGCCGGTGCTCGCTCGTATTCGCGAGCGCTTCGCCGAGGAGCGCCCGCTGGAGGGCGTGCGCATCGGCGCGTGCATGCACGTGACCACCGAGACGGCGAACCTCATGCGCGCTCTTGTGGCCTCGGGTGCCGAGGTGACCTTGTGCGCCTCGAACCCGCTGTCCACCCAGGACGACACCGCCGCCTCCCTCGTGCGCGACTACGGCGTGTCCGTGTACGCCATCGCCGGCGAGGACGCCGAGACCTACGAGCGCCACATCGCCGCGGTGGTGGCCACCAACCCGCAGATCATCATGGACGACGGCGCCGATCTGGATACGGCCCTGCACACCAAGTTCACCGACAAGCTCGCCGGGGTCATCGGCGGCACCGAGGAGACGACCACCGGCGTGGTGCGCCTCATGGCCATGGCCGCCGAGGGCGCGCTGGGCTATCCCGTCTTCAACATTAACGACGCCAACACCAAGCACTGCTTCGACAACCACTACGGCACAGGCCAGTCCACCTTGGACGGCATCGTGCGTGCGACGAACCGCCTTCTGTGCGGGCGCACCATCGTCGTGTCGGGCTACGGCTACTGCGGCAGCGGCCTGGCCCAGCGCGCCCGCGGCATGGGCATGGACGTCATCGTCTGCGAAGTTGACCCCCTGAAGGCCCTGGAGGCCCATATGGAGGGCTACCGCGTGATGAAGGCCGCCGACGCCGCCCGCTTCGCCGACGTGTGGGTCACCGTCACCGGCGACTGCAACGTCATCGACGCCCCGGCCTTCGAGGCCATGAAAGACGGCGCCATCATCTGCAACTCGGGACACTTCGACTCCGAAATCAACATGAAGTGGCTGCGCGAGCATGCCGTGAAGGTGGAGGAGCTGAAGCCGCTCGTGGAGGAGTACACCCTGCCCGACGGCCGCACCGTCACCGTGCTCGCCGAGGGGCGCCTCGTGAACCTGGCCTGCGCCGAGGGACATCCGGCCAGCGTGATGGACATGAGCTTCGCCAACCAGGCCCTGGCCGCCGAGTACCTGTTCAAGCACGCCGATGCGCTGGAGAACAAGGTGTACAACGTGCCGGCCGCCATCGATGATGACGTGGCCCGCGTGAAGCTGGAGACGTTGGGCATCGAGATCGACACTCTCACCGAGGAGCAGATCGCCTACATGAACAGCTGGAACTTCTAAACGAGCTGCTATCGGCACAGCGCAGTCGAGGAAGGGCAGTCGCTTGGCCGCCTTCTCCTCCCAGCGAAGCCCGCGGGACAGATCGCATGAATCGGGGCGCTCCCTCACGGGGCGCCCCTTCTCGTAGGCGCAGGCCGCTAGCGGGGCTTGCGCGCCTCCAGGGCCACGAGGCGGTAGGTCGCATCGTCGCCGGGCACCACAGGAACGCTCTCCCAGGCCGTCCGGCCGGCATCGGGCGAAACAGGGGAACCCTCGGTGATCACGATGTCGTCGAAGCCCGCCGCCGCGAGCAGCGCCTCGAAGGCGGGGCGCATCGGTGCGGCCTGAACGGCATTGCCAAGGGCACGGGCCGCCTCCACCACCGCGGTGCGGGCCGACGAGCGCGACGTGCCCGGCACGGCGACAACGCCCTCCCCGACCAGCACGCCTCCCGGCACCAAAGCGCGGAGGCACTCGGCAAGGGCCCGCGGCGGGTCGGCGAACAGGGCGAGCGAGGCGTTGAGGTACGCGACGTCGACCGAGCGCGGCCCAATTCCCGCAGAGGCCAAGTCCTCGGGAAATCCCTTGCAAAACGCCATGTTGCATACGGTCAGGCCGCTGCGTTCCAAAGCCCCGGGGATGCCCGCGCGGGCCGCCTCCACCGCATCGGCATCCCAATCGAGGCCGACGACGAACCCCGACGGCCCTACCAGCTCGCTCAGCTTGTAGACGCCCTTGCCCCGACGGCAGCCCACGTCCAAGACGCGCTTGCCCGCCAGCTGCCGGCGCGGCAGCTCCATATGGCAGCGGGATGGAAAACCGCCCTCCCACGAATGCCCTCCGTAGTGCTCCCGCAGCTCCTGTCGTGATTGCAATGTGCCCGCCGATGATTCCATGACGCCAGCCTTTCTCGCACGGTCCTATTATACCCACAGCGCACTATCCGGAACCCCGGGCGGTTTCTGGCTTGAAAATAACGGGTTGGGGCCGAAAAATGCCCTGCAGGGGGCCGTAACCGTCAATTTCCAGCCAGAAGCGTCATACAATCGCGCCGTTTCCTCTGGTCGCGTATTACCCTGCCCGCGAAAATGGGCGCCACCGGTTCCAAAGCCGTTATTTTCAAGCCAGAAACCGCCCGAAGCACCGCGGGCGCGTATACTGGTTGCAGCAGAACGCGACCCTGAAGGGAAGGAGCCTCTATGATCGTCACCACCACCCCCACCGTCGAGGGATACCGCATCACCGGCTACTACGGCATCGTATTCGGCGAGGTTATCACCGGCATCAACTTCCTGAAGGACTTCGGCGCCGGCATCCGCAACCTGGTGGGCGGCCGCTCGGCCGGCTACGAGGAGGAGCTCCTGCAGGCCCGCAACGAGGCCGTGGCCGAGATGCAGCAGCGGGCGACGGCCCTAGGCGCCCACGCCATCGTCGGCGTGGATATGGACTACGAGGTCCTGGGCCAGGGCAATATGCTCATGGTGACCGCCTCGGGCACCGCCGTCACCGTGGAGGCGGCGTAGGGGCGAAGCGGCGATATCCCAGGTTGCGGGCGGGCCGAAGCCCCCCTGCGGGAGTTCAGGGGAGGTTATTCCGCGAGCTTTAAGGCCTGGTCGAGCTTCTGGCTGATGACCTTGGTCACGCCGTCGCCCTGCATTGACACGCCGAACAGGGTATCGGCCATCTCCATGGTGCGGCGCTGGTGGGTGATCATGATGAGCTGGGTGTCCTCCCGCAGGCTGTTGATGTAGGCGGCCAGGCGGCGCAGGTTCGTGTCGTCGAGGGCCGCCTCCACCTCGTCCAGGATGTAGAACGGGGTCGAGCGCGTGCGGTACACCGCGAACAGGAGCGCCAGCGCCGTGAGCGACTTCTCGCCGCCGGAGAGCAGCATCATCTTCGCGATGCGCTTGCCCTTGGGCTGGGCGTTCACCTCCACGCCGGTGTTCTCCAGATCGTCCGGATCCACGAGCGACAGGTTCGCCTTGCCGCCGGGGAACAGCGTGGCGAAGATTTCCTGGAAGCTCGCGTCCACCGTCTCGTAGGTGCGAATGAAGTCGTCCTTCATGCGCTGGTCGATGACGCGGTTGATCTTCGCGAGGGACTTGCGGGCCTGATCGAGGTCGTCCAGCTGGCCGGCCAGGTAGTCGTAGCGCACCTTCAGGGCGTCGTACTCCTCGGCCGCGTCCGGGTTGATGGTGCCCAAGTTGGCGATGCGGCGGTTGATCTTGAACAGCTCGTCTTCCACCTCGGCGCGCCCCTCCAAAGGCGGTAGTGCCAGCGCCGCCTCCAGCGGCGTCTTGCAGTCCTGGGCGATGTGGTTCACCGCCGCCTCAACCTGCAGCTCCAGGCGGCCCTTCTGCACCCGGGCCTCGCTCAAGCGCTCGGTCACGGCGTCGAAGGCGGCATGGGCCTCGTGGGCGCGCCCTCGCGCCTCGGTCACCGACGCGTGCAGGCCCGTAGAGGAATCCTGGGCTGCGGCGGTCTGCTCCTCCAGGGTGCGCGTCCAGCGCTGCGCGGCGGCCACCAGCTCGCCGAACAAGGCGAGCAGCGGCTCCAGGCGCGCGGCGGACACCGTCTTCACCTGCAAGAGGGAAGCCGCCTCGGCCGAAGCGGCGGCAAGAGATTCCAGGTCGCGGGCGCGGGCATCGCGCACGCGCTCGGCGTAGGTCACCCGCTCCACGAGCGTGGCGGCGGCGAGTTTCGCCTCGGAAAGGGCGTCGGAGGTGCGATGGGCCTCGCGCCGCAGAGGCGCGAGTTCCTCCTGAAGCGCCGCTGTGCGCTCCTTGGCCGCAGCCATCTTCCCCTCCAGCTCGGCAATCTGGGCCTCGAAGGATTCCACGTTGGGGCGGGCCTTGGAGATGACCGCCTCGGCCTCGGCGCGCTGGCGCTCCACGCCTTCCAGCTCGCGCCGGCAGGCCGTCAGCTTCTCGGCCGCCGCATCGGCAGCGGCGCGGGCGGCCTCGGCGCGGCCGCGCAGGGCCGCGAGCGACTGAGAGAGCTCCAAGCTGGTAGCCTGGGCATGGCGCAGGGCCTCCTCGGCCAGACGGTGGGCCTCCTCGGCCTTGGCCACGGCCTCCTCGGCGGTCTTAAGCTGGACGCGCAGGCTCTCCAGGCGGCGGTGCCGGGCCAAAGCGCCCGTGCCCTCGTCCACCACCGAGCCGCCCACCGACACCTTGCCGGAGGGCCAGACCACCGATCCGTCGCCGGTCACGAAGCGCAGGGCCAGCGTATCGGAGGTGTGGGCCGCAAGCGCCGTATCCAGGCTCGGGCACACCACCACATCGCCCAGAAGCGCCTCCACCGCCGCCCGGTCCGCCTCGGGAAAGGAGAGCTTGGTGACAAGCGGGGTGCCCTCGGTGCCAGCCGGGGCGCGCCAGCCCTCGGCTCGGGCACCCGGACGCTGGGCATCGTCGCGCAGCAGGAAGGCCACCTCGCCCTCGGCGCCGGCCTCGGCCAACTGGGCCGCCACGGCCTCCACCACGGCCGCATCCTCAACGAGCAGCGTGGTCACATCGGCGCCGAGCAGCGTCTCCACAAGCCCCTCGAAGCCCGGTGCTGCCTGGACGACGTGGGAGAGCGGCTCGCCGATACCCGCCACCTCGTGGCCGTGCTCCACAAGCCACGCCCGGGCCTCGCCGGCCGAGGCGGCACTCGTGCGCTCCACCTCCTCGAGTGTGGAGATCTCCACCGTGAGCGCGCGGTGGGTGTCCCGCGCCTCGTCGAGGGCGGCCCGGGCCGCGTCGCGCGACTGCACGGCGGCGCCGACGGCCTGACGGGCCGCCGATTCGTCGGCCACGAGCGCGGAGAGCGCCCCGTCGGCCTCGGTTGCGACGGCAGCGGCCTCCTCGGCCTCGGCCTGCACGCGGGAAAGCTCCAGAGAAAGTTCGGCGGCGTGGCTCTCGATCACCTGCACGTGGGCCAAACCGTGGGTGAGGGCCTCGGTGTTCTCGGCGTGCTTGCGCCGGGCCACCTCGATGGCCCCGGACATCTTCTCGTTGTCCTTCGCGATGGCCGACAGCTCCCGCTCGAGCGTCCCGCGGCGGCTGCCCAGATCGCGGTAGACGCAGTCCAGGTCCGACACCTTCTTCTCGGCCGCCTCGCGCTCGCCGGCGGCCTCGTCGAACAGCGCCGTGGCGCGGGCCAGCTCGGCGGCGGCCTCGTCGGCCTTCACGCGGTTCGCCTCCTGGGAAAGCTCCAGCTCGGCGGCGCGGGCCAGCGCCGCGCGCCGCCGTTCGCGCAGCATCATGGTAGTGGAATCGAAGCGCTCCACAGCCGCAGCCGCCGCCCGGTGGCGCCGCGACAGATCTCCAGCGTCCAAGGTCTCCTGGCGCATGCGCTCCTGCAGGGCCTCCACCTCAGCCTCAGCCGCCTCGATGGCTCCTCGGCGCTCTTCCATCTGCGCCGCCAGCTCCGCCTCGCGAGCCTGGGCGGCATCCCACTGGCCCTGGAGCTGGCGCAGGTCGTCCACGGCGATCATGAGGCTCATCTCGGCCTGCTGCACTGCCAGCTCCTGGTAGGTGCGGGCCTTCTTCGCCTTGCGCTCCAAAGGCCCCAGCTGCCGGGCCACCTCCCCCACCACGTCGCGGGCCCGCAGCAGGTGCTGGTCCATATTGGCCAGCTTGCGCTCGCTCTTGGCCTTGCGCTGCTTGTGCTTGAGCACGCCTGCGGCCTCCTCGATGAGCGCGCGGCGGTCCTCCGGCTTGCTCTGGAGGATGGAATCCAGCGACCCCTGGGAGATAATGGAATGGGTGCCGGTGCCCAGGCCCGAGTCGTGCAGGATGTCCAGCACGTCCATGCGCCGGGCCACAGTGCCGTTGATGAGGTACTCGCTCTCGCCGTTGCGGTACATGCGCCGGGTGATGGCCACCTCGTCGTAGTCCACCGGCAGCGTGCCGTCGGAGTTGTCCAGCACGAGATCCACCTCGGCCAGGCCCGCCCCGCCGCGCCCCGAGGAGCCGGCGAAGATAACGTCTTCCATAGCCTGGCCGCGCAGGTTCTTGGCGTTGCGCTCGCCGAGCACCCACAGAACGGCATCGGAGATGTTCGACTTGCCGGAGCCGTTGGGGCCCACGATGGCCGTGATGCCCGGCTCCATGGACAGCACGCTGCGGTCGGCGAAGGACTTGAAGCCCTTCAGAACGAGTGATTTCAGATACATGGGCGCCTAGTCCTGCTTCCTCTTGGCGGCGCGGCTCGCGGCCTTCTCCTCGGCCCGGGCGGCCTTCTCGGCGGCGCGGGCGGCCACCTTGGCCGCCTTCTCCTCGGCCCGGGCCGCCTTCTCGGCAGCGGCCTTCTCGGCGCGCTCGGCCTGCTGCTCGCCCGTCAGCCCGATGCCGAAGAACTCCGAGAGCCGGGCCAAGGTGGATTTGGCCGCCTGGCTCTCGGCCTCCTTCTTCGTGCGTCCCACGCCCTGGGCAAGGCCCTTGTCACCGGCGTACACCTGGGCGACGAAGGTGCGGTCGTGGGGCGGCCCTTGGGTCTCCACGAGCCTGTAGGTGGGGGTGATGCCGCCCTCCTGGAGCTTCTCCTGCAGGGCGCTCTTGGGGTTCTCCGGCTCGCGGGCCAGGGACAGCGACATCTTCGGAATGAGCGTGCGCTCCACAAAGGCGCCGGCCACATCCACGCCGCCGTCGAGGTACAGGGCGGCCACCACGGCCTCGTAGACGTTCTCCAGCGCCGAGTGCAGGCCGCGCCGGCCGGTGCCGGTCTCCGAGGAGCCGAACACGATGATGTCGGCGAAGCCGAGCTTCTCGGCCACCCCGGACAGGCTCGCCCCGGACACGAGGGCCACCTTGATGCGCGTGAGGCCCCCCTCGTCCAGATCGGGGAAGCGGTGGAAGGCCTCGTTGGCCACGAGCGCCCCCAGAATGGAATCGCCGAGGAACTCGAGGCGCTCGTAGGAGAACTTCACCGAGCGCCCCTCGGTGGCGGAAGGATGGGTGATGGCGGACAGGAGGTACTGGGTGTTGTCGAACTCGTACCCCAGGATCTCCTGGGCCCGGGCCAACTTGGTCTGCTGCTCGTCGGTCAGGCTCATCGCGCATCCGAGGCCGCAGCCTCCCCTTCCCCGCCCGCAGGCGTCCTAGCAGCGGCAGCGGCAGTGTCGCCAACGGCCGGGGCAGCGCCATCGGCCGCGGCAGCGCCTTCGGCTGCAACGGCTGCCGGTGCCGCCTTCTCCGCGCGGCCCACGGTGGCAGCGATGACGCCGGCCACATCGGCCCGCACCGCGGCGGCGGCCACGGCGATGCCGTTCTTAATGGCGGTGGCGTTGGAGGATCCGTGGCCCACGATGACGGCCCCCTTCACGCCGAGCAGGGGCGCACCGCCGTAGGTGTCCGGCGAGAGCTTGACCTTGAGCGCGGAGAGGTTCCCCTTCACGAGCAGGGCCCCCAGCTTCGAGGGCAGCGAGCCCATAAGGGCGTCCTTCACGTACTTGAACAGGGTCTTTGCCGTGCCCTCGATGGTCTTCAGGCACACGTTGCCGGTAAATCCGTCGCAAACCACCACGTCGAAGGCACCGGCCATAAGATCGCCCCCCTCGCAATTGCCTGCGAACTGGGGCACCGAGGCGGCCAGCAGCCCGTGGGCCTTCTGAGCGAACTCGTTGCCCTTGGTGTCCTCCGAGCCGATGTTCAAAAGCCCCACCCGCGGGCTTTCCACCCCCATGATGGCCTCCATGTACACGGCGCCCATCTGGGCGAACTGCACGAGATACTCCGGCTTGCAGTCGGCGTTGGCCCCCACGTCGATGAGCAGGCAGGGGCGCTGGTAGGCCGGCAGCACCTGGCCCAAGGCCGGGCGCTTCACGCCCTTCACGCGGCCCACCACCAAGGTGGCGGCGGCCAGGCAGGCCCCGGTGGAGCCGGCGGAGAAGAAGCCGGCGGCCGCGCCCTCTTTCACGAGACGGCAGCCCACCACGATGGACGAGTCCTTCTTGGCGCGCACGGCATTGGCCGGGTGCTCGGCCATGGCGATGACCTCGGTGGCGACCACGGCGCTCACGCGATCGTGGGCGGCGGCGAAGGGCTCCACCTCCCTAGCGGGACCCACGAGCACGAGGTGCAGGTCGGGATCGGCCTGGAGCGCCTGGGACGCGCCGGCGAGCACCACAGAGGGCCCGAGATCGCCCCCCATGACGTCCACGGCGATGGTTACAGATTCAGCCACGAATATACTCCTTGCTAAACGCGGACGTTGCGTCCCCGATCCTACCCGCGCAAGCCGTGGGCACGGTCGGAGGCGCGGCGACCTATAGTCAAAAAGCCCCCTGGCAAACCAGGCTCTTTCAGCTTGGCATGCGAGGAGGCTTTGCCGACATCACGGAAGGGCGCAGGCACCTTCCGTGACCGTCAACAGCGTGAGAACTAATCGACTTCGATGACCTCGCGGTCGCGATAGAAGCCGCAGTTGCCGCACACGCGGTGGGGAAGCTTCACTTCGCCGCACTGCGGGCACACGGAACGGGCGGGCATCGAAATCTTGTCGTTGGTGCTGCGACGGGCATGGGTGCGGGCACGGCCCATTTTGCGCTTAGGTACTGCCATCTCGATTACTCCTTCTATAGCTGGAACGACAGGTGCCGTTCACAACCTCTTGTGTAAACGCACGATCTGGTATGTTATCAAACCCGCACCGCCGTCGCAAGGGGGAATATATCCCGATTTCGCCAACGGCACGGGTTTTCCAAATTCCCTAGATCACCAGCGTCGCGATGCGCAGCAGGAACAGGGCGGCGGCGATCCACATGACCCAGTGGACGTCCTTGGCGCGGCCCTGGCAGATGCGCACGACGACGAAGGCCAGAATGCCGAACATGATGCCGTTGGCGATGGAGTAGGTAAAGGGCATCATGATGATGGCCAAAAAGCCGCCGACGGCCCCGGCCGCATCCTCGGAGAAGTCCATCTTGGTGACCGAGGACATCATGAGCAGGCCCACCCACACGAGCGCCGGCATGGTAGCGAAGCTGGGGATGGCCAGAAAGATCGGCGAGAGCACCAGCGCCGCGATGAACAGCAGGCCGGTCACGAGAGCCGTGAGGCCCGTGCGGCCGCCCGCGGCCACGCCGGCGCTGCTCTCCACGTAGCTCGTCGTGGTGGAGGTGCCCACGCAGGCGCCCACCACGGTACCCACCGCATCAGCCATGAGGGCCTCCTTGGCCCGGGGCAGGCGCCCCTCCTTGTCGAGCAGGCCGCCCTTGCTGGCCACGCCGATGAGGGTGCCGGCCGTGTCGAACAGGTCGACGAACAGGAATGCGAACACGATGACCGCGAAATCGACGATGTGGCTCAGGGCGAAGTCGAAGTCGAAGGCGAACAAATAGGGAGCCTGGAGGTTGATGCCCTCGGCGAAGCTCGGAATGAGCGAGTACACGCCTGCGGCCGGATCCACCTCGTACCAGCCGATGAGCTGGGCGACGATGCCGAGCAGCCAGGTGCCGAGAATGCCCCACAGGATGTAGCCGGGTACCCGGTAGCTGTACATGACGGCCACGGCCACCAGGCCGATGACCGACAGGGCCACCTGAGGCGTGGCGAAGGAGCCCAGGTCGATCAGCGTAGAGGGGTTGTCCACCACGACCCCGGCATTGGCCAAGCCCACCAGGGCAATGAACAGGCCGATACCGGCGGCGATGCCCATCTTCAGGTTCTCGGGCACATCATTCACGAGGGCCTCGCGGAACTTGCAGAGGGTGAGCAGAATGAAGATGATGCCCTCCACGAGCACGGCCGTCAGCGCGATGGTCCAGGGATCCTGGATGCCCTGCTCGGCCATGGGCACGCAGACCGAGTAGGCGAAGTAGGCGTTCAGGCCCATGCCGCTGGCCAGGGCGATGGGGTAGTTCGCGTAGAAGGCCATGAACAGGGTACCGAAGGCCGCCGAGATGGCCGTGGCCGTGAACACCGCCCCCGGCTCCATGCCCGATGCGGACAGGATGGAGGGGTTGACGGCCAAGATGTACACCATGGACAAGAAGGTGATGGTGCCGGCCATCACTTCCGTTTTCACCGTGGTGCCGTGCTCCTTCAACTTGAAGGTGCGCTCGAAGAACTGCTCCATGGGCTCTCTTTCTCGCGGAAAAACACTACGGCGCTATTATGACGCAACGACGCGAAACGGCAAGGTAACAGCTTGCCTAAGCGTCGAACTTGAAGTCCTTCAAGGCCGCGAAGGGGTTGTCCTCCCCCACGGGGCCGTCGTCGCACTGGCAGGGCCCCTCGTTCAGATTCGCACCGCAGCGGGGACACAGGCCCCGGCAGTCGTCGTCGCACAGGGGCACGAGGGGCAGCTCCAGCAGCAGCGCCTGCTCTACCAGGGGCACCAGGTCGATGGCATGGCTCTCGGAGAGCACCTCGAACTCGTCGCCCTCCAGGTCCTCGGGAGCCTCGATGCGGTCGCCCGCAGCGAGGAAGTAGCCCTCGATATCGCCTTCCAGATCGTAGGGCACGTCCTCCAGGCAACGGGCGCAGCCCGTGAGCGCCCGGGCGCTGGCCTGCCCCATGACGAGCAGGGCCTCGCCGGTGTTGGTGACGTCCACGGCCCAGGACACCGGGCCGTCGAAGCGGTAGGTATCGGGGCCGGCGGCCAGCTCGGCCAGGGACAGCTCCCCCTCGAAGTGACGGCTCTCGGCAGTCTCGAACAGCTCATCGGGAATATGAATGATCGCGGGATTCTCGGTTCTCGCCATAGGGGCTCCTTCCTTCCAAATAAAAGGGCGCACCTTCCCGGTGCGCCCCCGAAACTTCTGTGGACCTGCGGCTACCGCGCGTTGAGCGAGGTGGCGTTCAGGCGGTCGCGGCAGCGGCGCGTGTTGTTCAGCAGCGTATCGAGGCTCTGCTCGATATGGCCGAACACCTCATCGGCATAGTCCTCGGCGCCGGCGCGGGTCTGGCGCTCCAGCTCGCGGGCATCGGCCAGGATGGTATCGGCCTGCTGCTGGGAGATACGCACGATCTCCTGCTCGCTGGCGATGGTGATGGCCTGGCTGCGGGCGTCTTCGATCATGCGATTGGCCTCCACCTCGGCATCGTCCAGAAGGCTCTGGCGCTCGCGCACGATCTGACGGGCCTGGGAGAACTCAGCGGGGAACAAATCGCGGATCTCGTCCATGATGTCGAAGGCAGCGGCAATGTCCACCTGGCGCAGGTTGCTCTTGCCGAAAACGGGCTTGGCGTCCTCGAGCAGAATCGAGAGCTCCTCGAGCAGCCCCAACACTCCGGTTTCGTCCATTGATGTTCCTTCCTGACTATGCCACGGCTCCGGCCAGCGCTTGCGCTCACGGCCTCTGCACGCAATCCATCCATGATGAGTTTTTCTATTCTAACATGATGGAGAAGCTATGTAATACAACGGTCACCCCGTGCACAAACGCTCCATGATGTGCTCCGACGGCCTTTTAGGCATCCGCCGCCGCAACGGACTCCATGAGGTCGATGGCCGTGTCGCCGAAGCGGCGGTGGGAGAAGATGCGCCAGCTCCGCTCGGCGGCCAGGGCCTCCACGGTATCGTCATCGACGCCGTCGTGCTCGTAGCTGACGATGGCGGCCGGGGCCAGAAGGCCCGCTTCCCGCAAACGGCCCATGAACCCGAGCACCTCGGAGGGAGCCAGGGCGTAGGGCGGATCCAGGAACACCAGGTCGAAGGGGTCGTCGGCCATCGGCATCGGCAGCCGCTTGAGCACGTCGCCGCGCACGAGGCGCGCCCGTTCGCGGCCGAGCCCCAAGGTGCGCAGGTTGCGCTCGATGACCGAGGCGGCCTCGCGGCCCTGCTCGCAGAAGACGGCCGCCGCGGCCCCGCGGGAGAGCGACTCCATTCCCAGGCCCCCCGAGCCGGCGAAGGCATCAAGCACCACCGCATCCTCGAAGCCGCCCCGGGCCGAGTTCAGGGCGCTCATGAGCGATTCCCGCACCCGGTCCGTCGTCGGGCGCGTGCCCTGGCCCTTGGGCACCTCCAGCCGCCGCCCCCGAAATTCCCCCGCAATAATGCGCATGTTCAGCCTCCTGCCACCACTTCCCCGGAAAACGCGATGCGCACCTCCCGGGCGAGGGCCCGGTGGTCGGGCTCCTCCAAGTTGGGATCGATATCCAGCAGGGCCGCCGCGTCGGCGTGGGCCGCCTCGATGATGGCGCCGTCCCGCATGATGTTCACGAGCTTGAGCCCGCTGGCTCCGTGCTGGCGGTTGCCGAGGATGTCGCCCTCGCGGCGCAGGGACAGGTCGAAGGCGGCCAGCTCGAAGCCGTCATCGGTGGTCTCCATGGCCGCCAGGCGCGCGAGGGACTCCTCCCGGGTGGAGGCGGAGACGAGGAACACCTCGGCCGCCTTGGTGCCGCGGCCCACGCGACCCCGCAGCTGGTGGAGCTGGGCCAGGCCGAAGCGATCGGCATCCTGCACGATCATCACCGTGGCGTTGGGCACGTCCACGCCCACCTCGATGACCGTGGTGGCCACGAGCACGTCCACCGCCCCGTCGCGGAACCGCTCCATCACCTCCCGCTTCGCCTCGGTGCCCATGGCGCCGTGGAGCAGGGCCACGGTGAAATCGGGGAAGGTGGTCTTCTGGAGCACCTCGGCCTCCCGGGTGGCGGCGGTCACATCGTCGTCGGCGAAGTCGGCCTCCCCCTCGATGGCCACGGCCGGATGGTACTCCTCCCCCGCCGCATCGGCGTCGGACCTTTTGCCGGCGGCCTTCCCGTCGCGCTCCTCGGTGCCCTTGCCCACGAGCGGGCACACCACGTAGACCTGCTCGCCCCGCTCCAGGGCCGCCCGGGCCGCGTCCAGCGCCTCGCCCTGGAGCTCCCGCGGCAGCACGCGGGTGGTGCGGGAGACGGCGTCGTGGGGCCGGTGCTTGATGTAGGACAGGGTGAGATTGCCGTAGAGGGCCAGGGCCAACGTGCGCGGGATAGGGGTGGCCGTGAGGTAGAGGGCATCGGGGGCCTCCCCCTTGGCCAACAGTTTCGCCCGCTGGTCCACGCCGAAGCGCTGCTGCTCATCGATGACGGCCAGAGACAGCCGGGCCGGCCGCACGTCGTCGGACAGCAGGGCGTGGGTGCCGATGAGCACATCAAGCTCGCCGGCGGCGAAGCGCTCAGTGATGGAGGCGCGCTCCGGGGCCGCAGTCGAGCCCGTGAGCAGGGCACAGCCCACGCCCGCTGCCTCGAGGAGGGCGCCGAGCCCCTCGGCATGCTGGCGGGCCAGCACCTCGGTGGGAGCCAGGAGCATGGCCTGGCAGCCGCTGTCGGCGGCTGCGGCCAGGGCGAAGCCGGCCACGACGGTCTTGCCCGTGCCCACGTCGCCCAGAAGCATATGGTTGGCCGCCGTCGGCGCGGCGAGCACCCCCAAGATATCGTCCCGCGCCCGTTCCTGCTCGCCGGTGAGGACGAAGGGCAGCGCCCCGGCAAAGGCCGCCACACGGGGACCGTCCACGATATGGGCCACGGCCTCGCGGTCCCGGGCTCGCTCGGCCCCCTCCTGCATGAGGAAGAGCTCCAGATACAGCAGCTCCTCGTAGACGAGCCGGCGCCGGGCCTCATCGGCCTCGGCCGGCGTGGCCGGGAAATGGATGGCGGTCAGGGCGGCCTGCCGCCCCATGAGGCGATAGCGCAGGCGCAGCCCCAGGGGCAGCGGGTCGAAGACGCCCCGGATCTCCTCCAGGCCGTTGGCCACGATGCGGCGCACCCACGCGGCCGAAAGCTTCTCGGTGGCCGGGTGCACCGGCACCACGGTGCCGGTCAAGGCCGGCCCTTCCCCGCCCCCGATCACCTCGATGAAGGGGTTGGTCATGCGCTTGTAGCCGTAGTCGAAGGTCACCTTGCCCGATACGGCCACCGCATCCCCGGCCTTGATCTGGTCCATGAGCCACGGCTGGCGAAAAGCAGTCACCACGATGATGCCCGTGCCGTCCACCAGGGCAATTTCCACGAGCTTCAGGTTGTAACGGGGCTTCTTCAGCTTGATCTCATGCACGGTGCCGCGAATGGTGCACGTCTCGCCGATACGGGCGCTCGCGCAGCTCTCCACGCTCGACAAGTCGATATAGGATCGGGGGAAGTGGGTCACCAGATCGCGCACCGTGCGAATACCCAGCTTCTCTAAGGCCTTCGCCCGGGCAGGACTGACCAAACGGACCCGATTGACGGGCCCGTCCAACGCCAACGTTGCTTTTTCACGGTCGATGGGCAAATCCATTCCCCTTTTTTCGTTTTGCCGAAGGGACGCGCCCGAGAAAATCAGCGAGGTTTCGACAGGTGCCTGGCATTGCGTTGAAAAGCGGCTGAGCGCACTTCGTTGCGCGAGGGCAAGCCTTGAAGCGCAAGGCCGGGTGCCTGTCGGAACCGCAGCGTCAAGGTCGAATAAAACGAAAGCTCTATTCGACAGAGAAGACAATCGGGTACAAAGGCTGCTCGCCGCGCTGGGCGTCCACCTCCAGATCCTCGTAGGCCTCTTCCACGGATTCGACCAGGGCCTCCAGATCCTCGTCGGAATAGCCCTCGCCGGCCAGGATGGTGCAGGTGTCGGCCTCATCGGCCTCCATCTTTTCCAGCAGGGTGAGCACCGCTCCCTCGATGGTGGAGTCCACAGCCTCGATGGAGCCGTCGGCAATGCCGATGACGTCGCCCTCGGCAATGGGGTTGCCCGCAGCGTCCTTGGAGTCGCGGGTGGCCCAGGTGACCTCGCCGGTCTTCACCGCGGCGGCCGCGGCGGCCATCTCCTCCACGTTGGTCTCGAGGGAGGCGTCCTGGTCGACGCAGAACAGGGCCGAGAAGGCCTGGGGCACCGACTTGGTGGGCACCACGGCGCAGGGGGTGTCGGACAGCTCGGCGGCGGAGTTCGCGGCCATGATGATGTTGGAGTTGTTCGGCAAGATGATGACGGCCTCGGCGTTCACGGCACCGACGGCGTCCAGCAGGTCCTTGGTGGAGGGGTTCATGGTCTGACCGCCCGAGACGACCACATCGACCCCGAGGCTCTTCAGAATAGCGGCGTTGCCCTCGCCGGCGGCCACGGCCACAAAGCCCACGGGCCTGCGCTCGGCCTCCTCCTCGGCGGCCAGCTTCTCGGTGCGCTCGGCGGACTGCATCTGCATGTTGTGGATGAACACCTCGGAGATCTGGCCGTGGTTCAGGAAGTAGGCCAGCACCTTGTCCGGGTGGTCGGAGTGCACGTGCACCTTGAACTTCGGCACGTCGCCCACGCACAGCTCGCAGTCGCCCATGGTGCCGAGGAATTCCAAGGCCGCCTCGCGATCGAGGCTGTCGGAGTCCACGAGGAACTCGTTGCAGTAGCGGTACTGGGAGCCCTCCCAATCGTTCACCTGCTCGATCTCCACCTTCGGGTGGGCCCCGCGGGCGAAGGACAGCTCGTCGACCATGGTGCCCGCCCGCCCCAGCAGGGCGGCGGCGAAGGCGTCGAAGAGGATGGCCAGGCCGAAGCCGCCGGCATCCACCACGCCGTGCTCCTTGAGCACGGGCAGCAGGTCGGGAGTGCGCTGCACCGAGGCATAGGCCTCGGCCACGATGGCATCGAGGGCGGCATCGGTCTCCAGCTCCTCCTCGGCGGCGTTCTTGGCCGCGGCGGCCGCATCGCGCAGCACCGTGAGGATGGTGCCCTCCACCGGCTTGCGCACGGCCTGGAAGGCCACCTCCACAGCCTTGGCGAAGGCGGCGGCCACGGTAGCGGCGTTGAAGGCCTCGGCTCCTTGGGCGCCCTCGCACAGGCCGCGCAGGATCTGAGAGGTGATGACGCCGGAATTGCCGCGGGCCCCCATGAGGGCGCCGGTGGTGATGGCCTTGCGGATCTCGGCGCCCGTGGCGCCGATGGGCAGGCTGGCGGCATTGGACACGACGCTCTGGATGGTGAGCGACATGTTGGTGCCGGTGTCGCCGTCGGGCACGGGGAACACGTTGAGGCGGTTGACCTCTTCCTTGCGCTCCTCGAGGGACTTGGCGGCGGCGGCCACGGCGTTCAAGATGTTATTGGAAGAATAGGTAGTAGACATGAGAGGTTGTTTCTCCTTCATGAGGGCGGCGCGGTGGAACGGACGGTTCCCGGCACCCAGCTCGACGGGGCCTAGCGGCGCACCTTGACATCCATGACGTGCACGTCCACGCCAGCCAGCGGCACCCGTGCGTACTCCTTGAGCGCGAAGCTGACCTGGTCGATCAGGTTGCGCGACACCGTGGCGATGTTGGTGCCGTACTCCACGATGATGTAGAGGTCCACGTGCACGCCCTCGTCGAGGCTGTTCACCACCACCCCGCGGCGCAGGCGGCTGGCGGGCAGAATCTTGGCGATGCCGTCGGCGGCGTTGGGGGCGCACACGCCCACTACGCCGTAGCACTCCATGGCGGCATTGCCGACCAGATCGGCGAGCACGTCGTTGGCGACGTGCAGATTGCCGGAAATCGCAGAACTCATGGGAGGCGTCCTTTCCTCTGAGTTATTCGTGAGCTTAACGGGAAAAGTATAGCGCATGGAAGATGGCGCGAAGGTTACCCGCGGTTGACCGTCGGGCATAATCCACAAACCTGGGGTCCAAACGGAAAAAGAGTCAATTTGCGAGGTTAGCCGAACGGCCCCTTCCAGAGCGAGGATTCCTCCGCACTCAGCTGAACAGTTCAGCTGAGTATGAGAATGGCCCTTGCAGGACCGACACTGCGGCATGGGGATGCGG
>NZ_WAJS01000037.1 GCF_008831045.1 Adlercreutzia muris | reverse complement strand
AAAGGCGATGAAACCGGCGAACCTGCAAGATGGGGAGAAGGACTGGTATGGTCCGAGTTCCATCATGAGACCCCTTATCCCTACGGGGTCGATTAGGCTTCCTTACACACTTTTGTTCCTATATCCCGCGCTTGAGCAGGCCTCGGGCTGGATCGTGCACGGCGAGCCGGGCAACTGGTGGAACGAGCATGTGAACTGCGCCATCGCCCTTACCTGCGACGAGGTTTCCTTCAACGGCGTGCGCGCTTATGCCGAGCAACGCCGGCGGTACCCGGGCACCTACAACCTCGTCACCTACAACTGCCTGACCTTCTGCGACGATGCCCTGCGGGCGGGCGGCATTCGGCTTACCACCCTCAGCGGGCGCGCCATGCGCACTATCATTCCCAAAGACGCCTTCAAAGACGTGGATGGTGTGCGTGGAGCCCGGCCCTTCCAGGCGTGGAAGTACTGGTTTCCCCTCGGCGAGCCGCCGGCCGACGGGCTGCGCACCATCCAGGATGCGCCCGGCCAGGACAAGCCGCTCGAATAGCCGCGCGGGATGTTGGCCGCGGAGTTGCGCGCCGGGGTTCTTCGGATGCAACCGTCGTCGCATCCGGCGCGGGTCCGCAGCAGAGGCCACCCCACCGTGCTCTACAGGCGGCGCAGGATGTTCCAGCCGGCCATAGTGACGCAGTCGGGAACCACCTTGCCGATGAGGCGCAGGGCGGCCGACTGGGGGCTTGCGCAGGCGACGGCGAGGTGGGCCTTGTTGGCGCAGAGGGCGCGGCGCACCACGGTGCTCGCGCTCTGCTCGCCGAAGAGGTGTCCAACGTCGTGGGCGCCCCCGGATGTGCGGGCCACCTTCTCGAAGCCGGTCTTAACCCAGGTGGGGCACAGCGCCGTGGCCGTGATGCCGGTGCCGTGCAGCTCCCAGCGCAGGGCGCGGGTGTAGCGCAGCACGAAGGCCTTGGTAGCCGCGTACACGTTCATGTGGGGCAGCGGTACGAAGGCCGCGGCCGAGGCGACCTCGATGATGCGGCTGCCGCGGTCCATGGAGGGCAGTGCCGCGCGGGTCATATCCACAAGCCCGCGGCAGTTCAGGTCGATCATGGCATCCACCGCCTCGTCGGAGATGGTCTGCCAGTCGCCGAACTTGCCGAAGCCGGCGGCGTTCACCAGGTAGCTCATGCGGGGTTGCGCGTCGCCCAGGGCCGCGGCGATATCGGCGATGTCGTCCTTGTTCGTGAGGTCGGCCACGATAATGCGGGCGGGTGTGCTCAGTGCGGCCGCGACGGCTTCGAGGGCCTCCTCGTTGCGCGCGACGAGCCAAATCTCGTCGACTACCTGCATGGCGTCGATCTGCACGGCGAACTCGCGGCCGAGGCCCGACGATCCGCCGGTGATCAGCGCGATGCGCTTGGGCAGAGGCCGTGCGGGAGCAGAAGGGGCTGGTGCGGCAGGGCTTTCCGCTGCGGAGAGGGGAGTGCGGCCGGCGGGGGCCGTTTCGGAAGCTGCGGTGGGGGAGGGGGAGGTTGAAGGGCTCGCAGCGCCCTTCTCGAGGAGGATATCGTTCGTTTTCAAGGGAGCCGCCTTTCTTGCGGAATGTGCGTTCCCCAAGAACTGTATCTAAGAAAAAAGCTCGCCTGGCCTCCGCCAACGGTTTGTTGCCGTCATGTGGCTCACATGGAAGGGGACGCCGTGCCCAGCGTCCCCTTCCGCCACGTCGGCTCTCCTAGTCTTCAGTGCTGCCCTGGTAGGCCTCAACGGCCTTCACGAGGAAGTCGGTGGCGCCGGGGCCCGCGGCATCGTCGTAGTAGGCGGCGAAGCGCGGGTCGGCCAGGTACCCGCGCACGAGGCCGAGGTACTCGTCCTTTCCGTAACCCGGGCCCCAGTGGATGGCAATCCAGCGCTCGTGCATGCGGGCGAGCTCGGCTGCCTCCTCCGAGGCGGGGTCGTTTCCGGTCAGAGCCAGGCGCAGCTGCACCTTGATGGACTCCTCCAGCAGCTCCTTGGCGTCCCACTCGTCGCGGCTGAGGGCCATCATGCGCTCGTTGGTGGCGTCGATGACGGCGCTGCCGTAGCGCTCGCGGGCCTCGCGGCCATAGGTTTCCTCGAAGCTCTCAAGGCCCTGCTGCTTCAACTTCTCGAATGCGTCTTCGGTGCTCATGTTCGTAATCCCTTCGATAGCGTGTAGGGCCGCCTGCGTCCGGTGCAGGGCGGCGTCCAGCGATTTCTCCTGTGCGCGCAGGGTGCGGAGGTGCTTGAGGAGGGCGCCGTGGATGTTCGGCTCGTCGTCGCCCATGATGTGCTCGATGGCGGTCAGCGGAAGGCCGCAGGACCGCATCGCCATGATGTGGGCGAGTCGACGCTCGTCGGCGGCCGTGTACAGGCGATAGCCCGCCTCGGTGCGCGCCGGGCGCAGAAGGCCGCGCTCCTCGTAGTAGCGCAGCGTGCGCGGGCTCACGCCCGAGGCGCGGGATACCTCGCCGATGGTCTTGGGCCGCTCCTTCACGGTGTGCTCCCTTCAGGTTTCTCCGACGGCGCCAGTATGAACCTTCACGCAACGGGAAGGTCAAGCGTAGCCGTAGGCATCTTCTGCGGCGCAGCTCCCCGTGTGGTAAAAAATCCGGTATTTTGGCTTGGAATGAACGGTTTTGTTACGCGAGTACCCCAAAATGTGGGCGCGGGTATTACGCTTCCAGGCCAAACGCGACCCTTGTAATACATTTTGGCCACTCAGGAAGCGCTTCGCGTAACAAAACCGTCGTTTTCAAGCCAAAAAACGCGATTGTTGTTATCGCGGGAGCGGAGCGTTCGTAGCCGTAGGTATCTTCCACAGCGCACCTCCTCTCGCGGGACTTCGCAAGCGTAAATATAGCTTACGGCGCGGTGTCTCTCTGGCGCAACGGGCTTTTGCTGGGATCGCTCGTTTATCGCCGTTGTCGATAAGGCTCCGAAGGCGAAACGAGAGCGCTTGTGGCTTGCAAGCAGTCTTTCGGACGCGCGGCCCGCGTCGCCCGACGGCCTTTGCGGGCGGCTTGGTATACAATGGGCTGCGGAAATGACGGCGGTATGGAAAGGCGGTGGCGTGGCATGACGGCCGAGGGCTTGGACGGCTTTGCATACGAGCCGGCTTGTGCGCACGAGTCGGAGGCGGCGCGGCGCCACTACTGGGCCGTGGCCATCGGGCTGCAGGCGGTGGACGGCCTGGAGGTTTCTCCCTACGTGCGCCGGGTGGCCGATGACTACATCGCCGGCGCGCGCACGCTGGTCGAAACGGGCGAGCTGGTGCGGGCCCATCATGCCGCGGGCCACGATGAGGCGTCGCTCGAGGCCGACCTGGTCGGCCAGCGCATCGCCGAGCTGCTGGCGGCGGCCCCCTTCTGCCTCGCGCCCGAGATGCTTCCGGAGATTCACCGCTACCTGTTCCAAGACCTCGATGCGGCGGTGTACCACCCCGGCGAGTTCAAGGCCGAGCGCATGGTCAAGCAGGAGGACATCCTCAACGGCGACAGCGTGCTCTACGCCGATCCGCTGGCCTACGAGATGGCGCTCAAGGGTGTCTTCGCGGCGGAGCAGGCGAAGTCCTATGGCGCCCTTGCGAAAGACGAGCTGGCCGGTTTCTGCCACAGCATCGCCTTCATCTGGCAGATTCATCCGTTCTACGAGGGCAACACGCGCACCGTCGCCGTGTTCTCGGCGCTCTATCTGAACCAGCTCGGCTTCGATGTGTCCAACGAGCCCTTCGAGCATCATGCCCGCTACTTCCGCGATGCTCTCGTGCGGGCCATGTACCGCAACGTTCCCGCGGACATCTTCCCCGATGAGTCGTTCCTGGTGAAGTTCTACGAGAGCCTGCTCGGACGCGGGGCCGCCTCCTTCGACCGCGAGGAGCTCATCTGCCTGCCGCTGTTCGAGAACCCCGCGCTTCTGCGCAACGTCGATCCCGCCGAGGCCCTCGACACCTCGAAATTGGCGTGAATCGCCGCCTCCTTTAAGGCACTCTCTCGCTCTCACCTTGGCGGCATAGGCCGCTCTCATTCCCCCTTGACATCTCCTAGATGCAATATATACTTTGCAAATGGAAGATATATCTTACATCAATCGGCGCGAGGGAAGGAGCGGTTTGGAAGGCGAGAAGAACTTGCGCATGAAGACGGCCCGCATGGAGGCGGGTCTGTCACAATCGGATCTGGCCTGTCGCGTGGGGGCCACGCGACAGACCATCGGGCTCATCGAGGCGGGGCGCTACAACCCCAGCCTGAAGCTCTGTCGGGCCATCTGCGTCGCGCTCGGCAAAACGCTGAATGATTTGTTTTGGGAATAGGAGGGGTCGTATGAACCTCGTGAAACGTTGGAACGAGTACATGGGGCCGAAGGACGAGCGCCTCGAGGCCGTGAGCAACCGCTGCGCCAAGGTGGGCTTCATGATCCTGCTCTTCGGCTCGGTCATCTGCTGCTACTACGGGATGATGCTCGATCAGGTGGCCCTTACCACCGACACCGCGCTGGCCACGGCGGTGGGGGAGAGGCTGGTGGACCCCATCCAGCTGCAGTTCGGGGTCATCGTCGTGGCGTGTTTCGTGTCGCTGTATCTGGAGACGAGAAGCGGCATCACGAGCGACCGCATGCGCCTGGCTGCGGTGGACAAGGTGCCGTGGGATTACGTGGCGGTGCTGTCCGTTCTGACCGGCGCGCTGCTCTTCGTGCTCACGACGGGGCTGCGCATTGCGGCGGAGGTACAGATCGTCGGGGTGGAAAACGTGACCTGGGCCGGGGATGTGGCCATGGGCGTCGTCTACTTCGTCATGGGCTTCGGGCTCGCCATGGGGTTTGTCGGCCTGCAGTTCCACTCCGCCATCAAGCGCCGCCAAGAGTTGGAGCGCGAGCTGGAGGAGTAGGGACCTTCGCTGGCATACATAGCCTCATCAGGCACTTCTCGGTTTCTCCCCCATTCCGTCCAAGGCCCTCGCACGCCGCGTTGCGGCAAATTCCCCCGATCCGTTGATTCCCAGGCCGCCTTCTCCGAGGCTATGCTTCCTCTCGCCAAGGGGCGCCGGCGGTCGGCCGGCGCTCGATCGAGGAGGCGCCGAGCGTCGGCGCGCAACGTGAGGAAGGTGGATACCGTGAGCAACGGAACGAGGGAGTTTTCTCGCAGGCATTTCCTGCAGGGCGCAGGTGTGTTCGGAGCGGGCGTGCTGGGGGCTGCGGCTTTGGGCGGATGCGCCCCGCAGACGCAGCAGGCGACCGCAGCCGGCGAGGGCGATGATCTGGCCGCCACAGGCGAGGGCGGCGCGCCGGCCCAGGCCGCGTGGCGTACCGAGCCCGAGCCGCCGGCCGAGTTCGAGGATGCCGGCACCTACGATGCCGTCGTCGTCGGCCACGGCTACGCCGGCGTGTGCGCGGCGCGCGAGCTAGCGGAGTCCGGCAAGAAGGTCGTGCTGCTGGAAACCCAGGCCGAGGACACCTATGCCGCCTGCGGCAACCAGTCGGCGGCCCACAACTCGCAGATCCTGCGCCGGGTGAACCCGACGGCCGATATTCCCGAGGTGGATCCGGTGGAGTTCTTCCAGAATTGGGCCATCATCACCGGCAACCAGATCAATCAGCCCCTTGTCATGCGCTACTGCCAGAACATGGGCGCGAACATCGACAAGTACTACGACCGCGTGACCGACGAGGACGTGGCCACCATGGCGCACATGGACACGCCCGGCCCCGAGGACGACTACTCCACCATGATGGACGCCGTGGGCCCCATCAAGTTCTTCAACGGCACGGTGGACTGCTACGGCGACTGCAGCCAGACCAAGGTGCAGGGCTACAACCGCGAGGCGGCCAAGGAGGCCGGTGCCGAGTTCCGCTTCAACACGCGCGGTGTGCAGCTCATCATGGAGAACGGCGCCGTAGCCGGCATCTACGCCCTGGACAAGGGCACCGACAGCTATCTCAAGTTCAACTGCAAGGCCGTGGTCGTCGCCACGGGCGGCTTCGCTTACAACGAGGAGATGCTCTGCGACCTCATTCCCGAGATCGCCGACAACATGGTGGAAGGCGAGGTGTGGAAGGACGCGCACCAGAACGTTCGCTTCGAGGGCGACGTGTCCAACATGCAGTACCAGGGCGATGGCATCAAGATGGCCTTCTGGGCCGGCGGCCGCCTAGAGCCCTTCATTCCCGGCATGAACTCGAAGTTCATCGCCTCCCCTTCTATGATGAACTACACGCTGCCCCAGGCGGTGTGGGTGCGTCCCGACGGCAAGCGCTTCTGCAACGAGTTCTATCCCGTGGCCGAGCAGCGCGGCACGGCCAGCGTGTATTTGCCGCGCGAGCCTGTCACCTGCGTGTTCGACAACAACTTCCTGGAATACCGTCGCTATACGGTGTCCCAGCACGGCTTCACGTCGCCCACGGCCATGAACATGGAATCCATGGCCAAGGACATGGAGGTGGCGCGACAGAAGTTCGAGGGCACCTATGTGGAGCCCGAGAAGAAGGAGGAAGAGGGCCCCGGGGCCATGTTCCAGCACCCTGAGATCATCTGCGCGGACACCCTCGAGGGCCTGGCCGAGGCCGCCGGCATCGATCCCGTGGAGTTCGTGGCCCAGATCGAGCGCTGGAACGAGTACTGCAAGAACGGCCGCGACGAGGAATTCGGACGCGATGCCAAGGTGCTGTTCCCCGTGGAAGAGGGCCCCTTCTACGCCTGCTCTGGCACCACCGAGTTCGGTGAGATCATGTGCACCTGCGGTGGTCTTCTGACCGATGCGGAGCAGAACGTGCTCGGTGCCGACTTCAAGCCTATTCCCGGGCTCTACGCTTCCGGCAACGACTGCGGTCGTCGCTTCGGCTACGAGTACATCACCCCGACTTCCGGCGTGTCGCTGCAGATGGCCATCACGCTCGGTTTCGAGTGCGGCAAGTCGGTGGCGAAGTTCCTCGGCTAGGACATTCCCGTTCGAAGGCGGGCGGCGACCGGCGCCCCTCCCCTTGGCCGGCGCCGCCCGACTCTTTGCACGAGAGCCCGCAGTGCCGCGCGCATTGCGGGTGCATACAACGAAAAACGCACGTATTCAGGGCACTCCTGTCAAGGGGTGCCCTGGGCGCATGCAGGGAGCGCGGGGGCTTTTGGTATACTGGCCCGGAATAAGGAGGGGTGTTATGGATGATGCGAGCAGGTGGGGGAGCGCCAGGGCGCAATCGTGGGGCGCGGCGCTGCTGACGGTGGCCTTTCTCAGCCCCTGGGTTCCCTGCCTTCTGCATGGCGGCCTGCTGAGCGGGGAGCACCTGGCGTCCGCGCCGTTTGCCGCCTTCGCCACATGGCTGCCCGTCGGCTGCCTAGTCACGGGGACGGCGATGCTGCTCGTGCGCCTTCTGCGTGTCGAACAGGGGCCGTCCCGGCGCGCGATTTTGCTCGCCGCCGGGGCCTCCGTTGCCGGATATGCGCTGCTGGCGGTGGCGTTGCTCTTGCCGAGCGAGGAGCTGGCGGTGGCGGCCGGCGCTGTGGCGGGAGCGGCCGTGGTGCCGCTCGGCATCGTGTGGTGCGCGCAGACCAAGGTGGTCGATTTCTCCTCGATGCTCTTCCGCGGGGCCCTTATCGGCCTGGGGGTGTTCCTCGTTACCCGGATAGCGGCGTTGCTGCCGGTTGGGGGGTGCGCCGCGCTGTGGCTGCTGTGCTCTGCGGCCGTGGGGGCGTGGGTTGCGCAGCATGGCGGGAGGGGGCGGCCGAAAGAGGGCGAGGGGGATGACGTTCGCGCTGGTGCGGAGGCGCCGCTCAGCCTGCTTTCGGCACGCGGCGCCTTCTCGGTGATCGCCACGGCCGCTATCGGCCTGGTGCCCTTCGTGCTGCTGAGCAACATCTCGCCGGGAGTGACCGTGGAGAATTTCACCTTCGACTCCTCGACGGGCCTGCTCGTCGGCTCGCTGCTCACCTTGGCCATCGCCGCTTGGGCTCGCTGCGAGAAGCCCATCGCCCCCACGCTGTTCTGGACCGTGTTTCCCGTGTGCGCCGGCGTGCTCGTGGTGCTGGTGTCCTTTCCCAAGGAGACTTTCGTCTCAACGCTTTCCGCTGGCCTCGCCTTCGCGTTTTTCTCGATGATCGGGGTGTTCGCGGTCGTGTGCTGTGCCCATGCGGTTGCGCAGCGCGAGTTTCCCGCGGCGCTGGTGGTTGCGCCTCCCTTTGCGCTGGCCGCGGCGGCGTCGGTGACTGCCGGGCTGCTCGCTGACATTCAGGCCAGCTCCGAGGAAGCCGGGGCGGCCCTGATGGTGGTGGCCATGGCCTATTTCGTGTGCCTCATGCTGGCGCCGGCCTTCCAGCTGCGCCGCCTGCGCCAGGCCATGGTGTCGGACGGAGGCGACGAGGGAGCCGACGGCGCGTCGCGACTGGCCTTCGACGAGGCCTGCGAGCTGCTGGCCGCCCAGCGGTCCCTTTCGAAGCGCGAGCGCGAGGTGTTCGGCTACCTGGTGAAGGGCTACACCTCGCCCTATATAGCCAAGGCCCTGTTCATCTCTGATTCCACTGTGCGCTCCCATACCAAGAGCATCTATCGCAAGTTCGAGGTGTCCTCCCGCACCGATCTCATCGAGATCGTGCGCTCCCTCGCCGCCGACGGCTCCTAGCTTGAGGGCGGGTCCTTCCCCGGCTTGGGTGATTCGGGGGATCGTCGCCGGGTGCCCGCGGGCGTTTCGCGGCCGGCCGGGCTTCCACGGGTGCTGCCGACCGTTCCCCCGCTGGCTTGCCGCCTCGCCTTGTGCGCGCCGCAAGGCGGGCGTACAATCCCGCCTTGCGCTTTCTTGCTGATTCAATGACTCATAGTTGAGCGGGCCGCCCGGGATCTTGGGGGCGGTGCTGTGCCGTTGGCTTGGGAAGAGGCGCGCGGCCGCAGCCATCTGCCCGGGCCGCCGGGCCGACGTGCCGACGGCGCAGCTGCCGGGCCGCCGAGCCCCATCCGACACCGCCACGACCCAAGGAGCCGAGCCCCCGAACTATGCAGCAGCGCGACAAGATCAAGCCGATTCTCTTCAGCATCATCAAGCATTCCAGTCCCGAGGAGCTCAAGCGGCAAATTCCCCGCGACATCGTGGCCGGCATCGTGGTGGCCATCGTGGCCCTGCCGCTGTCCATTGCCCTGGGCATCGCCTCGGGGGTGTCGCCCGAGCAGGGCCTCTACACCGCCATCGTGGCGGGATTCCTCATCGCGTTTCTCGGCGGCAGCCGCGTGCAGATCTCGGGCCCCACGGCGGCCTTCGCCACCATTGTCGCGGGCATCGTGGCCACCGACGGCATGGACGGCCTCATCGCGGCCACCATCATCGCCGGCATCCTGCTCATCCTCATGGGCCTGTTCAAGCTGGGCGCCGTCATCCGCTTCGTGCCCTTCACCATCACCACGGGCTTCACGGCGGGCATTGCCGTCACGCTTGCCATCGGTCAGCTGAAGGACTTCCTCGGCCTGACCTATCCCGCCGGCACTGCGACGGTGGAGACCGTGGACAAGGTGGCGGCGCTGGCCGGCAACATCGCCACGGTGAACGCCCAGGCCTGCATCGTGGGCCTTGTCTGCCTGGCCGTGCTGTTCCTGTGGCCGCGCCTGGTGCCGCGGGTTCCCAGCTCGCTCATGGCGCTGTTCGCGGGCGTCGCGCTCGTGAGCGGCCTGGGCCTGGACGTGCTCACCATCGGCGACCTCTACGCCATCAACAGCGGCCTGCCCGAGTTCCACCTGCCCCAGCTCAGCTTCGCGCTGTTCCGCGACCAGCTGGCCAACGGCGCCACCATCGCCATCCTGGCCGCCATCGAGTCGCTTCTGTCCTGCGTGGTGGCCGACTCCATGATCAGCTCCCATCACCGTGCCAACGACGAGCTGGTGGCCCAGGGCATCGGCAACATCGCGTCGGTGCTCTTCGGCGGCATTCCCGCCACCGGCGCCATCGCCCGCACGGCCGCGAACGTGAAGGCCGGCGGCCGCACGCCCATCGCCGGCATGGTGCACGCGCTCGTGCTCGTGGCCGTGCTCGCCTTCCTCATGCCCTATGCGGCGCTCATTCCCATGCCCGCCATCGCGGCTATCCTGCTGCATGTGGCCTACAACATGTGCGGCTGGCGCAACTTCGCGCACCTGTGCCAGACGGCGTCGAAGGGGGCCGTGGCCACGCTGCTGCTCACCTTCGCGCTGACCATCGTCTTCGATCTGGTGATCGCCATTGCCGCGGGCATGCTCATCACCATGGTTCTGTTCATGAAGATGGTGAGCGAGGAGACCGAGGTGAAGGGCTGGAAGTACTACGGCGACGAGAACTCCGAGGTCACCCACTTGCGCGAGCTGCCGAAAAGCGTGCGCGTGTACGAGATCAACGGGCCGATGTTCTTCGGTATGACCGAGCGCATCGCCGACATCTCGGTGAAGGACTTCACCCGCTACCTGATCATCCGCATGCGCGGCGTGCCCTCGCTGGACGCCACGGGCATGAACGCCCTGGAGAACCTCTACGAGTACTGCAGCGCCCACGGCGTCAGCCTCATCTTCTCCCACGTGAACGAGCAGCCCCTGAAGACCATGCGCCGCGCCGGCTTCGTCGATTTGGTGGGGGAGGAGCACTTCCGCGCCAGCATCGACGACGCCATCGCCCACGCCCGCGACCTGCTAGGGGAGGGGGCGCCGGCGGCGACCGAGTAGCGGGCCGCAAGGGCGATGCCGGCGGCTTCTGCGAGGGAGTTTACTCCTCCGAGATATCCTGCTGCTCTTTCAACGTGTTGCGCTCCACGGCCACGAGGGTTTGGGCCGCCACCGAGGCGATGAGGGTACGGCTGGCGCCATCGAGGTCGCCGGCGGTGCAGTCGACGGCCACGACGCCGAAGATGCGCCCCTTCATCCCCAGGGGCAAGAACTTCTCCGGTACGCCGCGGTAGCCCACTTCGCCGTAGCCGGTGGGGATGCGCTGCTCGTAGCAGTCGCGGACTGCGCTCGGCGCGTCCGGGCCCGGCTCGCCCAGGGAGATCGTGACGTCCCGCCGCAGGATCTTCGCCAGGAACTCCTGGGAAAAGCGACAGGCCTCGGCGGGAGTGGTGCTCTCGAAAAGGCCGGCGCTCAGGCGATTCAGCCGGCTGAGCGCGGTGGCGGTGCGGTCGGCGGCCTGCACCTGGCGGCCCATGCGGTGGGTGATGACCCCCATGATGAGCGCCACGGCCACGAAGATGACGAGCGCCACCAGATCGGTGCGGTTGAGCACCTTCAGCTCCAGCATGGGGCTGGCGAACAGGAAGTCGTAGGACAGCAGGAAGGCAAGCCCCAGTGCCCCGCCCCACAGGCCCGAATCGGTCTCCAGGCTGGCGATGAGCACGCCGAGCACGAACACGGGGAAGACCACGAGTGTGCTCACCCCCATGAGCGAGAACCCCCACACGGCGGCCAGCCCCGCTCCGTACAGGATGGCGAGCACGACGAGGTTGCGCACCCGTCGCCGGACCGCCGGAGAAGGCGGCGTCCCCCTGCTCGGCTTCGCGGGCGCCGGCCCTTTCGTTTCCGGTGCTTTCGCGGCTTTCCGCTCGTTCCCCGTCGGCGTGGGGCCGCTTTGCCTAGGTACGATCACGACGAACTCTTTTCCACGCCGTCGAGGCGAGGGCCCTCACGCCCAGAAACAGCGGGATGATCTCGAGGCGGCCGAGCAGCATGCCCGCACACCCGATGAACAGGGGCGCCGGCCCGCTTTCGGCGCCGAGGAACCCCGTGCCCACACCGGTGCTGCCCAGGCAGGAGATGAAGTCGAACAGCGCCTCCTGCAGGGTGGCCCCGCACAGGATGAGCAGGAAGGTGCCCACGGCCGCCACCAGCAGGTACAGGGCCACGAAGGTCTGGGCCTCGGACACGTCCTCGTCGGTGAGCACCGAGCGTTTCCCGAAGCGATTGATTTTGATGCTGGTCACATGCCACTTGTTGCCGTAGCGCCCGTGCAGGTCGTGGGCCAGGCCCCGGGCGGCCACGGCAACGCGGTACAGCTTGATGCCGCCGGAGGTGGAGCGGGCCTCGGCTCCCGCGAGCATGAGCAGGCCGAACAGGAACAGCAGCGCCGGACTCAAGTCGCCGAAGGAGGGAATGGTCTGAAACCCCGTGGAGGTGAGCACCGACACCACCTGGAACAGGCTGTGGCGCAGCGCATCGGGCACGTCGGCGGCGGTGCCCTGGGCCAGGAAGAAGCCGGCTACCACCGGCGTGGCGATTGCGACGGCGCCGAAGTAAAGGGGCGTCTCGATGTGGGTGAGAAGCGCCTTGAGCTTCCCCCGCAGAAGCAGGAACAGCAGCAGGAAGTTCGTGCCGCCGGCGATCATGAGCACGATGGTGATGCCGTCGATGAGGGGGCTGTGCCAGTAGGCGATGCTCTCGCTGTGGGTGGCGAAGCCGCCGGTGGGCACGGCGCACATGGAAATGTTCAGGGCATCGAAGGGGGTCATGCCGGCCAGCCCGTAGGCGAGGGCGCCGCCCAGGATGAGCCCCGTGTAAATGAGCAGGATGAGCCGGGCGGTTTTGGCGGCGCTCGGCAGCAGGTGGTCGGTGTGGCCCTCGGCGTTGTACACTCCCAGGCCGCCCGTTTGGCTGACCACGCAGGTGAGGATGAGCACCAGCCCCACGCCGCCGAGGTAGCAGGTGAGGCTGCGGTAGAACAGGAAGATGGCGGGGCAAGTGTCCACGTCCACGACGCTCAAGCCCGTGGTGGTGAGCCCGCTTGTGGATTCGAAGACGGCCTGCATGGGGGTGAGCAGGCCTGCCGCCACATAGGGGACGGCGTACACGATGATGGCCAGCACCCAGACAAGCACCGTGCATGCGGCGGCTTGCCCCCGTGTCAGACGCATGGAGGGGCCGGGGTCGGGCACGGCGAAGTACACGAGGTATCCCGCCACTGCTGCCCCCAGGCCCGGGAAGATGAAGCAGGGGGCCAGAGGCACCTCGGCGGGATGAGCTGGCAGCACGGCCAGGGGAACGAGCCCTGCCAGGCCGACGAACATGACGGCCACGCCCACGTAGCGGGCGAGCGGGGCCAAGGGGTGCGGCCGCCCCTCGTTAACCGCGCCCACAACTACGCTCGGCGAGATGGCGCTGCTCCGAAGTTTCGCCATGGCGGCTACCTCCGGTCTTTCCCGATCCGGTGCCAGGAGCCCAGAAGCGAAAGGAGCGAGCCACCCTCCTCGCCGCCGTCCTCCTCCGGATCGATGTTTTCCTCGTCGTCGGGCTCGCGCTGGTCGGCGTCTTCCGCGGCCGCTTCGCCCTCGTCCGGGGCCACGGCGCCGATGGCGTCGCGGATAGCCTGGGTGAGAGCGGCCGTGGCGCTGATGGCCGCAGTCACGCCCAGCTGGCGAAAGATGCGCGTGTTCTCCGGATTGGAGACGATGCACAGTTGCAGGCGGATATCGAGGAAGGCCTTGGCCACCTGGCAGATGGCCAGGTTGTCGGCATCGTAGCCGGTCAGGGCCACAATGGCGTCGAAGCCGGCCACGTCGGCATCTTCCAGCACCGATCGCTTGGTGCCGTCGCCCCAGATCACCGTACCCTCGTGGCGGCTGGAGAGATACTCGCAGAAGCGGCGGTCGTCGTTGATGACCACCACGGCCTCGGCCTCCTCGGCGAGCGCCCCCATGAGGTAGTCGGCTCGGGTGCGGCCGCCCACAATGACCACTCTCATGGGGTCTCACCGCCTCGGGCCAGGTCGGTGAGGCGGAAGAACTCCGCTTCGCAGATGCGGTGGGGGCAAATGGGCTCGATGCCCCGATCCTCCAAGATTTCCACGAAGGCCTCGTCTTCCACGAGGGGCAGCACGTGGGGCACGCCAAACACCTCGCTGGCCACTTCGGCGATGAGCAGGTTGGCGGCATCGTCGCTCGTGGCGGCCACCAGGTGCGTGGCCTCGCGCACGCCGCACTCCTCCAGCATCTGGGCGCTCTTGCCGTCGCCGGTGATGATCTCACCGTCGAAATCGTCGCCCAGGGCGTCTAAGGCGCCTTCCTGCATGTCCACGGCAATGACATCGTGGCCCGCACCCGAAAGCGCCCGGGCCACGGCCGTGCCGAACATGCTGCACCCCACCACGATGATGCGGGCCCGCTTCGCCATCCTAGGCCTCCCTTCCCGGTGCCGCGCCCAAGACGCCCGGCTTCACCGGGCCGCTTTGGGCACGGCCCGCGGTCTTCGGTGCGGTTTCGGGCGCGGCCGCGGTTGCGGCGGTTGTTTCGTTCGTCGTCTCGTCCATGACCGTCATGGTAAGGCTTTAGCGCCGCCTTGGACGGCCCGTTGCCCTCTTGTTCGCAACTTGGCACCTTGGGAAGGGGCTGCTTCGCCGCAGGCGTCCCCTGCCATGGCCGACAGGTGATCTTCTCCGGGTTCGGGCTGTCGCGCAAAGCGTGGGGCGTATCGAGCAAGCTGCCGAACGCGTCCAAAGGGCGAACGATCGAGCCCGCCTCCTCAAGGCATTGATGAGCCCTCTTTCTCTGAGATACCATGTGCCCTGCCGCAAAGGTGCTCGAATCTGGCAGACAGGCTCTTGCCGGAGCTGGCGACGGCAAAGCGCCGCGTGCGATAGGGAGCGTTCCGATGAATGGGAAAACCTACGAATTCGAGGCGGAATTGAAGAAGGTGCCCGACATCGACGGGGCTTATGTGGAGTTTCCCTACGACGTTCGGGAGGAATTCGGGCGCGGACGGGTGAAGGTGCGCGCTACCTTCGCCGGCGTGCCCTATGATGGAAGCCTCGTGCGCATGGGAACGCCCGGCCACATCATCGGCGTGCGGAAGGACATCCGCGCGGCCGTGGGGAAGCAGCCCGGCGATACGGTGCACGTGACTGTTCGCGAGCGAGCCTGAAGGGGAAGCCATGGGATTGTTTGACAGCTTGAGGCCGGCCGACATCAACGTCGGGGTGCGGGAGTTCCGCGAGACGCCGGGGGCGAGGCTCATCGACGTGCGCACGCCGGCGGAGTTTGCCGACGGCCATATCCCCGGCGCGGTGAACGTGCCGCTGCAGCAGATCGGCTCCATAGCGGCAGCGGTGCCCGAGGCGGCCACGCCGCTGTTCGTGTACTGCCTGAGCGGCGGTCGCAGCGCCCAGGCCGCGGCGGCCCTGAAGCGGGCGGGCTACGGCGATGTGCGCAATATCGGCGGTATTGGGAGCTGGAACGGGGAGGTGGAGCGCTAGATGAAGGTCGTCATTATCGGGGGCGTGGCCGGTGGCGCGAGCGCAGCGGCGCGGCTGCGTCGGCTGGACGAGAGCGCCGAGATCGTCATGTTGGAGCGCACGGGCTACGTGTCCTACGCGAACTGCGGGCTGCCCTACTACGTGGGCGGCGTTATCGCCGACCGCGCCGAGCTGACGCTGCAGACGCCGGAGCGCTTCCGCGAGCGCTTCAACATCGACGTGCGCGTGGGCAGCGAGGTGACCGCCATCAACCGGGAGGCGAAGACGGTCTCGGTGCGCGAGGCGGAGACGGGCCGCATCTACGAGGAGCCCTACGACAAGCTCATCTTAGCGCCGGGGGCCGCTCCGGTGGTGCCGGCGGCCGTGTCGCTGGATTCGCCGCGGGTGTTCACCTTGCGCACGGTAGAGGACGCCCTGGCTCTGCGCGCGTTTGTGACCGAGAAGACGCCGCGCCGGGCCGTGGTAGTCGGCGGCGGCTTCATCGGCATCGAGGCCGCCGAGAACTTGGTGGAGATGGGCGTGGAAACCACGCTCGTGCAGCGACCCGCGCAGCTGCTGAAGCCCCTGGACGCCGACATGGCCGCCTTCGTGCACGCTGAGATGCGCGCCCACGGGGTGCGTCTCGTGCTCGGCGGCTCGCTGGAGGCGGTGGACGAGGACGCCTGCGGTCTTGTCGTGCGCCTCGGCGACGGCGAGGCGCTGCCGGCCGATCTGGTGGTGCTCGCCATCGGCGTGGCGCCCGAGGCGCATTTGGCCGCCGAGGCGGGGCTCGCCCTCGGCCAGCGCGGCAGTATTGCTGCCGATGCGTCCATGCGCACCTCTGATCCGGACATCTTCGCCGTGGGCGATGCCGTGGAGGTGACTCACGGCGTGACGGGAAAGAAGGCGCTCGTGGCCTTGGCCGGCCCCGCCAACAAGCAGGGACGCATCGCCGCCGACGTCATCTGCGGTCTTAACAGCCGCTATGGCGGCTCCTGGGGCTCGTCGGTCATCAAGGTGTTCGATCTCACCGTGGCGTCCACGGGCCTCAACGAGGCGGCCGCCCGCGCCCAGGGCTACGATTACGACGCGGTTATCCTGTCGCCCGGCTCCCACGCCGGCTACTATCCCGGCGCACGTCCCCTGACCATGAAGGTGGTGTTCGAGAAGGGCACGCTGCGGCTGCTCGGCGCCCAGATTGTGGGGGCCGAGGGGGCAGACAAGCGCATCGACGTTCTGGCCTGCGCCATGCAGCTGGGAGCCGATGGGGTGCGCCTGAAAGATCTGGACCTGGCCTACGCGCCGCCCTATTCCTCGGCCAAGGACCCCGTGAACATGGCCGGCTTCATGATCGAGAACGTGGCCGCCGGCCTGATGAAGCAGGCCGGCTATGACGAGATACCGGCTCTGCGCTCGGCCGGCGCCACGCTGCTCGACGTGCGCACGGGAGCGGAATGGGATCGGGGCCACATCGACGGATTCGCGCACATTCCTCTGGATGAGCTGCGCGACCGCCTGGGCGAGCTGCCGGCCTCGGCGCCGGTCTACGTGACGTGCCAGTCGGGCCTGCGCAGCTACGTGGCCTGCCGCATGCTGGCCCAGCACGGCTTCGATGCCTACAATTTCCGCGGCGGCTACGGCTTCTACCGCGTGGTGGCTGCCGACGAGGAGCCGGTGCGCTGCGCCCGCCCCTGCGGTGCCGAGCGTTAGGGACTGAGCGCCCGCTTCGGATGGGTCCTGGATTGCTTCGGGGCGAGAAGGGAAAAAGAGAGGGGCGACGGGCCCCTGCGCGAAAAGAGGTGCGCCTCGAAGACGGGGCGCACCGCGGCAACTAAGGAGACTGGCATGGCATTGACCGTCAAGCGTTTTCACGAGCTGAGCCTGGACGAATATCACGAGATGCTGAAACTGCGCTGTGCGGTGTTCGTCGTGGAGCAGCAGAGCCCCTACCAAGAGGTGGACGACGCCGACAAGGAGGCGCTGCACCTGTGGCTGCGCGACGGGGACGGCGCGCTTGCGGCCTATGCCCGGGTGCTGCCGGCCGGCGTGACCCACGAGACCCCCTCCATCGGCCGCGTCATCGCCGCCCAGCGCGGCACGGGGGCAGGGCGTCGCATCATGGAGGAGGCCATCCGCGTGGCCCAAAGTGAGCTGGGCGCCGACGTCATCACCATCGAGGCCCAGGTGCAGGCCCGCGGCTTCTACGAGAAGCTCGGCTTCAAGCAGACCTCCGACGAGTTCGACGACGGCGGCATTCCCCATATCGAGATGCGCCTGACGCGCTAACCTATCCGGCCGGGGCGGCCCGGGATATGCTGGGGCGGCCTGTGCGGGCGAGAAGGGAGATACCATGAACCAGCGCGAGATATACTTGGCCGGAGGCTGCTTTTGGGGTACCGAGGCCTACCTGAAGCGCATCCCCGGCGTTCTGGAAACCGAGGTCGGTTACGCGAACAGCGCCGTGGCCGACCCCAGCTACGAGGAGGTGTGCTCCGGCGAGACGGGCGCGGCCGAGGCCGTGCGCGTTACTTACGATGCCGATGTGCTGCCGTTGCCTCTGCTTCTGGCGGCCTACCTGCGCACGGTGGATCCCTTCTCGCTGAACCGCCAGGGCAACGACCGCGGCACCCAGTACCGTACGGGCATCTACTGGATCGACGACGCAGACCGGGCCGCCGCGATCTCGGCGCTGGTGAGTCTCGCACGCACCAGCGGCAAGAACCCGCGCATTGAGGCTGCCCCGCTCGTCAACTTCTCTCCCGCCGAGGCCTATCACCAAGACTACTTAGGCCGCAATCCCTTCGGTTACTGCCATGTGAACCTCGCCGACGCCCGCGTTTTCGTGGAAGAGCACGCCGCCGATTTTGGCTCCGCCCGATAACCGGCCAGCGTTACTGCATCAATGGCAGTGCCCTCCGCTTCGTCTCCGCTGACAAGCTAGAAGCCGAGGGCTACGGCTACCTGCGCTGCATCGTGCCTTGATGAAGAGAGAGCTCCATCTCCAATTCAGGCGGTTGGCAATATTCGAATTTCGAAATACACGGATAGAGTGCGCTTTTGTTGCAGGATATTGTGTTGAGCAATAATAGGTGGCCGCCTGTCGCTACGGCTCGAAAGGGAGTGAGCAGCGGCAGGCGGCCGATAGGGGATGGCCTAGTCTTTGTCTTGCGTAATCAAGTTGGACTAGAGACGGTTCATTCGATAAATCCTCTGGATAAGAGCGATTCAGAGGCGTAATTCTTTAAAGGCTGCCTCCAGGGCGGCCTCCTTTGTTTGGATTAGCAAGCTAGGTCCAGTGGCGGACGATTCGGGCAGAGCCGCAATGTCGCAAACTGCCTCGGGATGGGCTGCCTGCAGCTCATCGAGAGGGCCGAATTCGATAGCTCGCTGGCCGCACGCAGCGACACATGTCGGTGACCCATCGACCTCTCGAGTATCACGGCAAGCGTAGCACTTTCCCGAAATATTTTGATCGGGAAGGTAACGCGGTACGCCGTAGGGACAAGAGTTCACGCACTGCTGGCAGCCGATGCACACGCCGTCGTCGTGCTGTACCGTCCCGTCGTCTTCTGACTTATACATGGCACCCGTTGGGCATGATCGCACGCATGCGGGATTCTCGCAATGGTTGCATGTTGCCGCGAAGTGGTACATACGTGCGTTGGGGTATTGACCGGTTTCGTAGGTGTATACGGTTCGGTAATTAATCCCTATGGGAAGTTGGTTGCGCTGTTTGCAAGCCACCTGGCATGTCTTGCATCCTACGCAGCGCTCCATATTGAAGAAAAAACCAAGCTGTGTCATTTCTGCACCTTCCTAGCATCTAAGCCGACGCCTGAATAACTGACTGCCATTCGCAGTCTTCGTCAAGCTCGTCGTCCTCCCATTTTTCGATATTCACCCATACATTGTTGTGCCCTGTGACGCCCATGCCGCTCGGTTTGCCGCCGATGAGGGTGCTTCCACATCCGCCACGATCGATTCCCTCTTCGTCTATCTTCGGCCAGCAGCCATTCGGGAGACCGGCGGTGCCTTCCATGATGAGGCTTGTTACGCAAACCTTGCGCAAGATACTTCCCGCGGCACTTGAGATATGAGCGACATCTCCGTCGGAGATGCCCAGGTTCTCCGCGTCTTTCGAATTGAGCAAAAGAGGCGCCGGCCATGCCTCGCGTAGCGTCAGTACGTTCGAATAGGTGGATCCTGCAGAGCGAGGATAGTGCGGACTGAAGCACCGGAAGCGGTAAGCTTCGGGCTTTGTTTGCTCCGAGTAGATGGGATAGGGCTTGAACGTGCGACCATCGAAACTGATCATGTTGAACGTTTCGGCTTTTGCTTGGCAGAACAGCTCAAACTTGCCCGAAGCAGATGGCAATGGATTGGCGTCGGGGTCTGCAAAAAAGTCCGCTAATCCGATATGGGTAAAGGCATCCCCGGCTTTCCGTTCAACGGTATAGATACCCTTTTCCTTGAATTCGCTCAGGCCGATTTTCCCTTCCTGAGGGGCACCCTCTACCCCCATTTCGTCTATATCGCTCTGCGTGATCGTAAATAGTGTTTCGTATTCCCCCTTCTCGTTCATGACCGTTGCGCCAGCCATTTGGTTATAGAGGGCCTGCTGGGGGCTCACGGGATAAACTTGGGCAGGATCGTATCCGAGTCGCTCGAGAAGTTGCTCGTTGACCCACCGATTTGGCTTTGCTTCGTCATCGGGACTGGCGACAACAGAGTAATAGCATACCTCCTCTCGCCTTGTTCCCAGGCTCTCCTGCTGCTGTCTGCCTGCTAAGGGAAGAACGATATCGGCATATACGCAATCCATTTTGGGGACATGGTCGCGCATAACTACGAAGTCCACCTTTTTAAAGGCCTCGATTCCCCTCAGAATGTCTGCGCCCGCCCGAAGAGCGGACGAAAACTCTCCCCAAATCAAGTGTATGTCGCATTCGCGTTCCTCGATCGGGCGCCATTGGCCACCCCAGCATATGCCGACGTTGCTGTATCGTCCGTCGAGTACGGCGTTGTAGAGCTCCAGTCCGTTCACGTTATCGTCAGCGGCAGTGCGAATGATGTTGCTGCCGGTTTCCCTCACGACGACTTTTTCGTCGGGTGAGCATAGCGGCACGCACGAAGACACGTCCCATCCATCACCGCCTTTGCCGAGCTTTACCAACGCAGGGCCACCGCAACCGCTGCCGTCTACCCATAGCGGTCCATAGCAGTTTCCGGGTTTTCCCATATGGCCGCCCATGCAAGCGATAGTCAGGAAAAGCTGGGGAATGTCTTCTGAACCGGAGCAGCGTGCTGCAGCGTAGCCGTGAGACATCACGACGTTGTCTTGCTTGCCCACGGTGCGGGCGAATTCGGTGATTGTTGACTCGGGCGTGCCGCAAATTGCGCTCGCCCAGCTGGCGGTTTTTGGAATGCCATCGTACTGGCCGAGCACGTAACCTTTGATGTTCTCGTTGAGGGTCGCGTCTGTGTGAGTTAACTTTGTCCGGATTCCGGGTCGCTCCCCTGTGCCACAGGAAGAGGGCCCCTCCTGTATCCTCTCGGGTTGTCTAGGCCGGAGACGGAGAGGAAGGACCCTCCATGCGCGATCAT
>NZ_WAJS01000036.1 GCF_008831045.1 Adlercreutzia muris | reverse complement strand
CCCCCATGCGCCCCGCACCCCTCCCGGCGGGGCGCTTTTGCGCAAGTGCAACCTGCAAGAACCGTGAAAGCAGGACTCCCCCGCAAGCCGGCCAACCCCCAGGAGGGCAACGGGAAACGGAGGGCCTACTCCGGGTCGCCGTAGAGGGCGAAGACGCGACGGCGCTCGGCGCCGATGGTGGTGAGGCTGTTGTGGCCGGGCAGCACGGCCGTATCGTCGGGCAGGGCCGCCAACTTCTTCAGGGACGCGCGCATGTCCGCCATGGATCCGCCCTCGAAGTCGGTGCGGCCGATGGTGCCGGCGAACAGGGTGTCGCCGGAGATGAGCACCGGCAGCCCCTCAGGGTGGTTGCCGAACTGCGGGATGTTGAACAGGCAGAGGGAGCCGGGGGTGTGCCCCGGCGTGTCGATGACCTTCCACTTCATGGAGCCCACTTCCACGATGTCACCCTGGGCCACGATGCGGTCCACCGGGCAGGGAACGCCGCGGCTGGCCAGGTCGACACCGGAGGGATTCTCGATCTGAGGCGCATCGAGCGCCGAGGCGATGACCGGGGCGCCCGTGGCCCTGCGCAGGGCCGCTGCGGCCCCGGTGTGGTCGAAGTGGCCGTGGGTGAGCACGATGGCGTCGAGCCTCGCGTCGCCCAGAGCCGCGAGGATCTTCTCGGCATCGCAGGAGGGATCCACCACGAAGGTGCCCTCTCCGTCGGAGACGAGGTACACATTATTGGCAAGCACCCCCATCACCATATATCTCACATCAACGCACAGCCCGCTCACTTCGTAGATATCCGTCGCCATTGCTCGTCCTTTCAATTTGGATCTCAATTAACCGAATCGCATCATTGGCCAAAGCCAGCGAGGGTCCGACCGGCGCCTGATACGGCGCTGCCTTTGGGCCAAGCGCCCTTTGCGCCGCGCCGAACCCAAAACAAGGGCAGATCAGGTGCCTGTCGGAGCCGCAGCGTCGGCGCCACGTTCGGCTACTTAGCCGACCGGGACCCGTTGGGCATCATTCTATGGGCATCGAAGACACCGTCCACGTCGGTCAGGCGCTTCGTCATGCGCTCGATGACCGACAGATCGCTCAGCTGGAACAAAAAGCGCATCTCCACCATGCTGTCGCGATGGGTGGTGGTGTTGCAGGACAGCACGTTGGCCCCCATCTCGGAGATCACCCGGGTCACGTCCAACAGCAGGTTCATGCGGTCGAGGGCCTCGATGTAGATCTCCACCTGGTAGGTGGCCGCTGCCGAGGGGCTGCCCTCCCACTCCACGTCGATGATGCGCTCGGGATGACGCTTCAGGTCGATGGCGTTGGGGCAGTCGGCCCGGTGCACCGACACACCGCGGCCCCGGGTCACGAATCCCAAAATATCGTCCCCGGGCACAGGGTTGCAGCAGCGCGACAGGCGCACGAGCACATCGTCGACCCCCTTCACCACAATGCCCTGGGAGGTGTGGGTCTCGTGCTTCTTGGGGCGCTTCACGCTCGTGAGCATGGGGGGCATGATGCCCGTGGAGGAGGCCGAGGAGCCCACCGAGGGCTTGCCCGCCTCCTCATTGCCCTTGTCCACGAGGATCTTCAGCAGGCGGTTGCTCACATGCTGGGCCCGCTCCTTGCCGGCGCCCACCTGCACGAACATATCGTCGGGATCCTTGAAGCCCATGGCCTCGGCCACCAGCTTCAGCGCCCGCAGCGACTGGGCGTTGGAGATGCCCAGGCCGTGCTTGCGCATCTCCCGGGCCAGCATGTCGCGGCCCATCTGAAGGTCGTCGGAGCGCGTCACCTTCGAGAAGTAGGAGCGGATCTTGCTACGGGCCGAAGGGGTCTTTACCAGCCCCAGCCAGTCCCGGGAGGGCCCGGCGCTCTTCTGGGTGAGGATCTCCACGCGATCGCCCACCTGCAACTTGTAGGAGAGGGGCACGATGGAACCGTTCACCTTGGCCCCCACGCAGTGGTTGCCCACCTCGGTGTGGATAGCGTAGGCGAAATCGATGGGGGTGGAGCCGGCCCGCAGGGAAATGACCTCGCCCTGGGGCGTGAAGACGAACACCTCGGAGTTGTCGAGGTCCATCTTGAGGGACTTCAAAAACTCCCGGGAATCCTCGGTCTCGTCCTGCCAGTCCACCATCTGGCGCAGCCACGCCAGCTGGGCGTCCAGGTTGTCCCTACCGCCAGGGCGCGAGCCGCCCGTCTCCTTGTAGCGCCAGTGGGCCGCCACGCCGTACTCGGAGTTGCGGTGCATCTCCTCGGTGCGGATCTGCACCTCCAAGGGCCGGCCCGTCGGGCCCATGACCGTCGTGTGCAGCGACTGGTACATGTTGAACTTCGGCATGGCGATGTAGTCCTTGAAGCGGCCCGGCATAGGGTGCCAGATGGTGTGCACCGCGCCCAGGGCCGAGTAGCAGTCCTTCACCGAGCTCGTGATGATGCGCACGGCGATGAGGTCGTAGATCTCCGAGAAGCCCTTTCCCTTCTTGGTCATCTTCTGGTAGATGGAGTACAGGTGCTTGGGCCGGCCCATGATCTGGGCGGCGATGCCGAGCTTGTCCATCTCGTCGTGGAGCACTGCGATAACATCGGCCAGGTACTTCTCGCGCTCGGCACGGGACTCGGTGACCATGCGGGACACCTGCTTGTACTTGTTGGGCTCCAGGTAGAAAAAGGACAGATCCTCCAGCTCCCACTTGATGGAGTTGATGCCGAGACGGTGGGCGATGGGAGCATAGATCTCCAGGGTCTCGCGGGACTTGAAGATGCGCCGATCCTCCCGCAGGGCCGCGAGCGTGCGCATGTTGTGCAGGCGGTCGGCCAGCTTGATGACGATGACGCGGATGTCCTTGGACATGGCCACGAACATCTTGCGGATGGTGGCGGCCTGCTCGTCGGTGAGCGACTCCACTTCAATGCGGGTGATCTTGGTGACCCCCTCTACCAGGGCGCGCACCTGGGGATTGAAGACGCGCTCCACCTCCTCGCCAGTCACCTCCGTGTCCTCCACGGTGTCGTGCAGCAGGGCCGCGGCGATGGTCTCGGCGTCCATGCGCAGGTCGGCCAGGATGATGCCCACCTCGATGGGGTGGATGATGAAGGGCTCGCCGGACTTGCGGCACTGGCCCGCATGGGCCTCGGCCGCGAACTCGAAGGCTCGCTTCAGCATGGCCTCGTCGGCCTCGTCCATGTAGGCGGCCGTAAGCCGTTGCAGCTCGGCGAAGCGGTCGGCGGGGGTGGAGGCCGCCGAGGCGGTCGACTGACCCGTGGGATCGGGGCGCCCGAGCAGGGCGTCCACGGTCTGCTTGGTGGCCGCGCCGCTCGGCGCGCCCGGGGCCGGGCAGGCGTTGATCTCGTCTCTCTCAGCGCTCACGGCGCTCCCCTTCCTCATCGTTGCGGCCGCTCTGCGGCACTATGGGATGCGACAGGTGCACGGTGAGCCCCTGGGCGTCGAGTCCCAGAGCCCAATCGCAAAAGCCGCCGAATCCCACTCTCTCGTCGATGCCCTCGCGGTAGCGCACCGAATCGGTGAGCTCCACGCGATCGGCGCGCTCCTGCACCCGCACCCACAGGGCCTCCCGGCCGGCTTCCCGCACGGTGCGCGTTTCGATGAGGCCGAGCTCTCGAAAGACCGCCAGGCCGCAGGCGGCGGACACGGGGCTGACCCTATGGAAGCCGTCGGAGGCGCCATGGGCCAGGTCGGCCGGTCCGGCGCAGAAGTAGTCGTTGGGGCATTCCCGCTGCAAATGGCGCAGGCGGCGGTACACCTGGGCCATCACGTCGTGGTCCGGCGTGGCCTCGGCCAGGATGCGCTCGTTCAAGGCCGCGTCGCCCCGGCCGTAGAGCAGGTGCACCCAAGCGGGCTTCCCGTCGCGGCCGGCCCGGCCGCTCATCTGATTGAACTCCACATCGCTGAAGGGCAGGTGGTACAGCACCACGTGGCGGATGTTGGGGATGTCCACCCCCTCGCCGAAGGCCGAGGTGGCCACGAGCACCTTCAGGTCGTCGTTGCGGAACAGCTCCTCCACCCGTTGGCGCTCGGCCCGGGACAGCCCGGCGTTGTAGAAGCCGATGAGGCAGGCGAGCTGGGGCACCCGGCGCCGCAGCAAGCGGGCAAGCGCCACGGAGTGCTCCCGCGAGTTCACGTACACGACGGTCTTCTCGCCGGAAGCCACCAGGTTGGCCAGGTAGTCGTCCCGATGGGCGATGTTGCGCTGATCGTCCAGGTACAGATTGTCGCGGCCCGTCTCGTCGATGACCGACGCGCTCAGGGGCAGCACGTCCCCGATATCGGCGGCGATGCAATCGTTGGCCGTCGCCGTCACGGCGAGCACCGTGGGCTCCCCGAGCCGCGCGAGCGCCCGGCCCAGCTGGGTGTAGGCCACGCGCTGGCCGGCCTTGGCCTGGCCGATATGATGGGCCTCGTCCACCACGACGAAGCGGATGCGCCCGGAGGCGGCCAGCTCATCGGTATGGAACATGAGGTACTCCGGGGTGGTGAGCACGATGTCCACGGTGCCGTCGGCCAGCCCCGCGTACACTCGGGCCCGCTCCTCAGGGGTGCTCTCCCCCGTGATGACCGCGCTCGCGATGCCGAAGCGCTCCAAGCCGGCGCGCAGATGGAACACCTGGTCGGCGATGAGGGCCCGCAACGGGTAGATGAACAGGCTCGCCTCGCGGGCCGCCAGGGCGCGCACGGCGGCGTGCACCTGGAAGCACAGCGACTTGCCGCGGCCCGTGGCCATGACGGCGAAGGTGGACTGGCCGGCGGCCAGGGCATCGAGGATGCGGCGCTGGGCCGGATGCAGGGGCGCCTCGCCGATGATGGCGGCCACGAGCTGCGCCTCCAGCCCCGCCGGATCGCGCTCGGCCACGGCCTCCCAGCGCCGGCGCACCGCCCCCAGGTCCGGAGCCCCGGCATCGGGCATGACCTCGCGATCGGGGGCGTCACCGTTGCCGGTCCCATCGCGTTCGGCGAAGAGCTCCTCGCAGAAGGTGCGGGCCTCCGGGTCGAGGCAGGCCTCCAGGGCACCGCAGGTGCGGGCCGGGGCGATGGTCTCCAGCATGGCCTTCACCGAATGGCGGCCGCGCCATTCGTCGATCTGCACCGTGAAGGCGGCATCCACCACGGCATCGTTCACGAGCAGCGCCTCGATGGCGGCGCAGTGGAACATGATGCCGGCCACGGAGGCCCGGCCGTTGGTGAGGGTGCAGGCGAAGTGGTCCTTGGTCTGGCCCACGGCCCGGGTGTTCGCCAGAGTGACGTTGCGGGCGAGAAAGACCGGCTGGGGGTTCTCCTGGCCGAAGGGGGCCAGGCAGTCCACCATGGCCACGGTCTCCAGCGTCAGCTCGTCCAAGCTCACAGCGGCGTCCACAGTGGTGAGGGGATGAAAGGCCGCCTCGGGCAGCCGCTGCATATAGGCGTCGAGCCCCTCGGCGAAGGCGCGCAGGTTCTCCACGGGAATGGTGACCCCCACGGCGGCCCCGTGGCCGCCGAAGCGGGTGGTGAGGTGCGAGAGCGACTCCACGGCCTCGAACAGGTTCACGTTGCCCACCGACCGGCCCGAGCCCCGGGCCTCGTCGCCGTCCACGGTGAACAGCAGCGAGGGCACCCCGTAGGTGTTCACGAGGCGGGAGGCCACGATGCCCTTCACGCCCTCGTGCCAGCCCTCGCCGGCCACCACCAGGGCCCGCTGGCCGCGGTAGATCTCGCTGGCCTGGGCCCGCGCGATGTCGGAGAGCTCGGCCTCGATGGCCCGGCGCTGGTTGTTCACCTCTTCCAGGCGCTCGGCCATGGCGCAGCACTCGCCGTAGTTGTCGCACATGAGCAGATCCAGGGCCAAGTCGGCGTTGCCCATGCGCCCGGCGGCGTTCAGGCGAGGAATGAGGGAGAAGGACAGGTTGGTGGCGGTCATGGGCTTGCCGGCCTGCCCCGTGGTGGCCAGCAAGGCCGCGATGCAGGGCCGCGGGTTCGCATTCATACGGGCCAGGCCGTCGGCCACCAGGGCACGGTTCTCGTCGCGCATGGGCATGAGATCAGCCACGGTGCCCAGGGTGGCGAAGTCGGTGTAGCTGCGCCACAGGTGCGGGAACCCGAGGCGCGCGCCGAGCATCTGCACGAGCTTCAGGGCCACGCCAACGCCGGCCAGAATGGCGCTCGGGCAGCCCGGCTCCATCTTCGGATCGGCCACGCACACCCCCTCGGGCACCAGGTCGGCGGCCTCGTGGTGATCGGTGATGTACACCTCGATGCCGGTCTTCACGATCTCGGCCACCTCGTGTTTGCAGGCGATGCCGCAGTCCACGGTGACGATGACGTCCGGCTCCAGCTCCCGGGCCCGCTCGAAAGCGGCGGCCGTGATGCCGTAGCCCTCCTCGAAGCGACGCGGGATGAAGGGGAAGGCGCAGCCACCCAGGGCCCGCAGGCCGCGGGTGAGCACCGTGGTGGCGGAGATACCGTCCAGGTCGAAGTCGCCGAATACGAGGATGCGCTTCCTCCCCTCGAGGGCCGCCGCCAAACCGTCGGCCACCTCGGGCAGCCCGGGAATGTCGCGGGGGTTCAGCCAGTCGCGGTCGAGCGAGGGGCTCAAGAAGTGCCGCGCCGCCGCGGGCGTGTCGATGCCGCGTCCGACGAGGGTGGCGGCGATGAAGCGGGGCAGGGCCAGCTCGCGCTGGAGGCAACGGACGGCCTCGGGAGCGGCTTCCCTGATACTGAACTGGGCGGTCATGGTGACAGGCTACCTAACATGCTCAAACTCTTGTGTCTTACCGTCCATTTTCGCACAAAGCGCTCACGCTGTCACCGCCGCGGCCGCGCTCGTTACAATCCACAGAACACATCGCACCGGGACATCGCCAGAAAGGACGCCGGAGCTCTTGAGGCCAAAACGACCCCAATGTATGGATTGTGCGACCTGCAGTGAATGCTCTTCTTGTATAACCCCAGTTCAATCCCTTGAATCATTTTTGTTCACCACAGCATACCCATACATTGGGGCCGTTGTTGGCTCTGGCTGGCCATCCACGCGCAGCGGCTCACCCGCCGAAAACAACCGGGGGTCGCCCCAACAGACGGCCCCCGGCTCTCGAGGGGCGTAAACGGCAGTGCTACCTAGCCGCCGCCTTCAGAAGATCGAGCACCGCATCGGGAGTCACGGCACCCATGACGGCCTCGGCCAGGGCGCGAGCCTCCTCGTGGTTCCACCCGGCGATGGCGGCGCGGGTGGCCAGAATGCTCGCGGGGCCCACGCTGTACTCCGTGAGCCCGAAGCTGATCCACAGCGGAATGAGCAGCGGATCGGCAGCCGCCTCGCCGCACATGCCCACAGGAATACCCGCCGCCGTGCCGGCGGCGATGACCGAGCGGATGGAGCGAAGCACCGCGGGGTTGAAGGCGGAGTACAGGTAGCGCACCCGATCGTTGCCGCGATCCACCGCCATGGTGTAGCCGGTCAGATCGTTCGTGCCGATGCTGAAGAAGTCGGCCTCGGCCGCCAGCGCATCGGCCATGAGGGCCGCCGCCGGCGTCTCGATCATCACGCCCACGGGCACGTCCTTGTTGCAGGCGACGCCCTCGCGGGAGAACTCATCGGCGTAGCGGCGGATGAGGGCGCGCACCTGGCGCAGCTCCTCCACGCCGGTGACGAGCGGCACCATAATGCGCACGTCCCCGAAGGCGCTCGCCCGCAGAAGCGCCCGCAGCTGGGTGCGGAACACGTCCTCGCGGGCCAGGCAGTAGCGGATGGCGCGGAAGCCCATGAAGGGGTTGTCTTCCTTCTCCAAGCCCAGGTAGGGAATGTCCTTGTCGCCGCCGATGTCCAGGGTGCGGATGATGACGGGGCGCCCCTTCATGATGAGGGCCGCCTGCTGGTAAGCGCGGAACTGCTCCTCCTCGGTGGGCATCGCGCCGCCGTCCATGAACAGAAACTCGGTGCGGAACAGGCCCACGCCCTCGCCGTCGTTGTCCACCACGGCTCGGGCGTCCTCCACCGAGCCGATGTTGCCGAACAGCTCCACCTGGCACCCGTCGGCGGTGACGGTCTTCTTCCCCACGAAGCGCTGCAGAGCCTCCTTCTCGCGGCGCAGGGCCTCCTGGCGCACGCGGGCCGCCGCAAGCTCAGCCTCGTCGGGCGCCACGGCTACCGCGCCCTCGCCGCCGTCCACAATGACCTGGGCGCCCTCGGGCAGCTTCCGCACCGCATCCGGCACGGCCAGCACGGCGGGAATCTCCAGGGCACGGGCCAGGATGGCCGAGTGGCTCGTCATGCCGCCGGTCTCCGTCACGATGCCCACGACGTTGTCGCGGTCGAGGCCGGCGGTCATGGAGGGCACCAGATCGTGGGTGACGAGCACGGTGCCGCGGGGCACGCGGGACACGTCCACCTCGCGCACGCCGAGCAGCTGGCAGAGCACGCCGCTCTTGATGTCGCGCACATCGGCGGCCCGCTGGCGCGTCAGGTCGTCGTCGGCGGCCTCGAACATGACGGCGAAGGTCTCGCATACCGTATCGAGGGCCGCCTCGGCGCACTGGCCGCCGTCGATGAGATTGTCCATCTCGGCCACCATGAACGGGTCGGAAATCATGAGCACATGGCCCTCGAGGATGGCGGCCTCGGCATCGCCCACGCGTTCGCGCACCACCTCGGCCTTCTCGCGCGTAAGCGCCGAGAAGGCCTCGATGGCGCCGTGCAACCGGCTCTTCTCCGCCTCGGCGTCGGTCACCTCCACGACCTCGTAGGCAAGGCAGGGCTCGGCGATGACCATCACCGTGCCGATGCCCAGCCCCGGCGAGGCGGCAACGCCCGCAAGCGCGGCCATGGGACTACTCCCCCAGGCCCGACTCGATAAGCTGGATGGCCGCGTCGAGCGCCGCCTGCTCGTCGGCACCCTCGCAGCGCACCTCGACCTCGGTGCCGCACTTGATGCCGGCGGCCACGATGGCCATGAGGCTCTTCGCGTTCACTTCCTTGCCCGCGGCCACGATGGTGACGTCGCTCGCGAAGGGCGCCATGGCCGAGGCCAAAACGCCGGCCGGGCGCATGTGCAGGCCGCTGCCGTTGGTGAGGGTGATCGTCTGGGAAACCATAGTTCTCTCCTTGTCGTCAAGTCGAATGCTTCTGTCTGTCGCCGAGCGTCGTGCCGGGATGCCTGTACCGGGGCGCTCCTGCCGGGTACTCCCGCCGGGGCACGTGCACCGAAGCGCTCCCGCCGAAACGCTCCCGCCGGGACCCGCGCCGGAGGCTCTTGCCGCCGCCTTAGGCCTCGGTGCGCTTCTTCTTCAGCAGCGCGAGCATGAACATGCCCGCAACCGAGCCGACCGCAAGGGCCACCAGGTACATGAGCGCACCGCCGATGACGGGCACCACGAAGATACCGCCGTGTGGCGCCATGAGCGTGCAGCCGAAGAACCAGGACAGGCCGCCGGCCACAGCCGAGCCCACCACGCAGGAGGGGATGACCCGCAGCGGGTCAGAAGCGGCATAGGGAATGGCGCCCTCGGTGATGAACGACAGGCCCATGATGTAGTTCACCGGGCCGTTCTTGCGCTCGTCGGCCGTCCAGCGGTCCTTGAAGAAGGTGGTGGACAGCGCGATGGCGATGGGAGGCACCATGCCGCCGATCATGACCGAGGCCATGATCTGGAAGCTGGCGTCGGTGCCGAGGGCGAGCATGCCGGTGCCGAACACGTAGGCCGCCTTGTTGAAGGGGCCGCCCATGTCGATGGCCATCATGCCGGCCAGAATCATGCCGAGCACAATGCCGAAGTTGTTATCGGAAAGCCAGGTGAGCGCGTTGGACATGCCGGTGTTGATCATGCCCATGAACGGCCCGACCGCGCACATGATGACGGCAATGGCCCCCAGGCCCGCCAGCGGGTAGATGAGGATCTGCTTGATGCCAGCCAGCGAGTCGGGCATCTTCTCGCACAGCTTCTCGATGCCAAGCATGGCGTAGCCGCCCGCGAAGCCCGCGAGCAGGCCGCCGAGGAATCCCGAGGGAATGTCGCCGCCGGGCAGCCCGAAGGTGGAGCCGAGCGTGGCCATGAAGCCGCCGACGAAGCCCACCACCAAACCGGGGCGGTCGGCGATAGACTGGGCGATGTAGGCGGCGAGGATCGGCACCATGAAGCTGAAGGCAAAGCCGCCGATGGTCTTGAACCAGGCCGAGATCGGCGTGCCGGTGCCGAAGTTGCCGTCCTGGGGCACCCCGGCGATGCCATCGATGAGGAAGGCGAGCGCGATGAACAGGCCGCCGGACACCACGAAGGGCAGCATATGGGAGACGCCCTCCATGAGATGCTTGTAGATCTTGCGACCGGCGCTCTCGCCCGCCTCGTCCTCGGTGGGCGCGGCATTCGCGCCGCCGGCGTGGTGGTACACGCGCGCATCGCCCGCCAGAATGCGGTCGATGAGCTCGTCGGGCTTGTTGATGCCGTCGGACACCTTCACAATGACCGCGGGCTTGCCGTCGAAGCGGGCCATCTCCACTTCCTTGTCGGCGGCCACGATGATGCCGTCGGCAGCGGCGATCTCCTCGCGGGTCAGGCGGTTCTTGGTGCCCCCGGTGCCGTTGGTCTCGGCCTTCAAGGCGATGCCGCGCGCCTCGGCGGCCTTCGTGAGCGCCTCGGCGGCCATGTAGGTGTGGGCGATGCCCGTGGGACACGCCGTCACCGCCAGGATACGGAAGCCGTCGGCTTTGCCGTGCTCCTCGGCGTAAGAGGCCTTGGCGGCGTCGATGAGGGCCTCGGTGCCTTCCACGTCGCCCTCCATATCGGCTTCGGCCTCGGCCTCTACCGCCTCGGCGAAGCGCTCGCGCTCCTTCGCGTCGATGGCGGCGAGGAACGCCTCGGGGGTTTCCGCCGCCATGAGCTGGGAACGGAAGTCGAGGTCCATGAGGATGGTCATGAGTCGCGAGAGCACCTCCAGGTGCACATCTCCCCCGTCGTCGGGCGCGGCGATCATGAACAGCAGCGTGGAGGGAGCCCCGTCCGGAGCGCCGTAATCGATCCCGGCAGGGGCCGTCATGGCCGCCAGGGACGCCCGCTTCGTGGCCGCCGTCTTCGCATGGGGGATGGCGATGCCCTCGCCCACGGCCGTGGTGCCCTGGTTCTCGCGGGCGATGATGGCCTCGCGGAAGGCCTCCTTGTCGTTGAGGTTTCCGGCTCTATCATGCAGCTCCACGAGCTGGGCGATGGCGCCGGCCTTGTCGGCGGGCGCGCTGCCGATGGCTATGGCCCCGGGTTGAAGCAAATCGACAATTCTCATAGACGAACCGCACTCCTTTCAGTTGCAGGGTTCCACGAAAGTGACGGGAAGCAGGTCGGATACCTGCCCCGCCGATGCCAAAGAGGGAGAGAAAGCCGTGGCGGAGCCGGCCGCCAGGCCGAGGCGCAGGGCGTAAACGGCGTCGTCCGCGCCAGGGCAGAGCGACTCGCGGCCGGGAAGGGAGGCTCCCGCGAGCCCCGCCAGAAAACCCGCCACCATGGAATCGCCCGCGCCCACCGAGTTCACGAGGGCGCCCGCCGGGGCCGCGCCCCGGGCGATAAGCCCCTTCGCGTCCACCAGCAGCGCTCCGGCCGCACCGCAGCTGACGAGCACGAAACGGGCGCCGGCCCGGGCAAGGTCGCGCGCGGCAGCTACCACGGCGGCCTCGTCGGCGGCATCGCAGCCGGCCAGCTCAGCCAGCTCGTGGTTGTTGGGCTTTACGAGGAAGGGCCGTGCGGCGAGGGCCTCGGTCAGGGCCGTGCCCGTGGTATCGACCACGCATCGCGCGCCGTGCTCGGCGGCAGCCGCGGCCAGATCGGCGTAGAGATCCGCCGGGCAGCCCGGCGCCAGGGAGCCCGACAGCACGAGGCAATCGTCCGAGCCCAACCGCTCGATGCGGCGACGGAGCGTCGCGATGGCGACCGGGCCCACCGCCGGGCCACAGCCGTTGATCTCCGTCTCTTCCAACGAGCCGTCGGCGCGGGGGCGCTTCATCTTCACGTTGATGCGGGTCTGCCCCGCATCCAAGCGCACGAAATCGCAGGGGACGCCGGCGGCCTCCACGCCTTCCACGAGCGCCGTGCCCGTAGTGCCGGCGATGAACCCGGAGGCGCACGCATCTTGTCCGAAGCGGTGCAGCATGGTGGCCACGTTCACACCCTTGCCGCCGTAGGACAGATCATCAGCCGCCGATCGGTTCGTGACGCCCTCGGCGAAAGCGGGCAGGCGCATCATCCAATCGAGCGCCGGATTGCACGTGACGGTGAGAAACATTGCGGTCCTTTGGGTCGACCCTAGTCTGCCAGGGCGCAGTATAGCACCGTCGTCCAACCCTGCCCGGGAAAAGCGCCGAGTTTTTCACACCCCGCCAAGAAGCCCGCACGCCGCCGCGGGCAAGGCGCACCCCGCCGCGGGCGACCCCCTCCATCGAACGGGGCCGCCTAGCGGTTATCCACCTTCTCGGGGTACATATCGTGCTGGGTCAGGCGCTCCCAGGCCACCTTCTCCCACGGCGTGCCGGCACGGCCGTAGTTGCAGTACGGGTCGATGGAGATGCCGCCGCGGGGCGTGAACTTGCCCCACACCTCGATGTACTTCGGATCCATGAGCGCAATGAGGTCCTTCATGATGATGTTCATGCAGTCCTCGTGGAAGTCGCCGTGGTTGCGGAAGCTGAACAGGTACAGCTTCAGGCTCTTGGACTCCACCATGCGCTCGCCGGGCACGTAGGAGATGTAGATAGTGGCGAAGTCGGGCTGACCCGTGATGGGGCAGAGACTCGTGAACTCGGGGCAGTTGAACTTCACGAAATAGTCGTTGCCCGGATGCTTGTTCTCGAAGGTCTCGAGCACCGAGGGGTCGTAGTCGGTGGGGTACTGGGTGCCCTGGCTGCCCAAATGCGTCACGCCACCGGCGCGCGTCTCCCCCTCATCGCGGCCAGAGGTCCCGGCCGCCGGGGCGGACGCGGGAGCCTTCGCGGCCGAGGCGGAGGCGGAAGCCCTCGTGGTCTTCTTCGACGAGGTCTTCGCGGAATTCGCCCCCTTTGCGGGCGCGGCCTCCGTCGCCTTTGGGGCCGCGCCGCCTGCCGAAGCCGCGGCCTTCGCCTTCTTAGCCGTGCTGGCAGCGATCTTCTGGCGCTTCACCGCATCCACGTAGTGCTGGGGTGCCGTGGCCGCGCGCAGTCCCTCCTCGCGAGCGCTGGCCAAGTCGATGGTCTCGCCGCCGCGGGTCGCGGCCCGCGCGGACGACAGGGTCGCAGCAGGCTGCTCCCGCTCCAGATGGGCCGCGATGGCGGCCAGAGCCGAGGAGTCCACCGACCCCTCGGTGCTCGCCGTTGCCGTCCCGTCGGCGTCTTCTCCGAACAGCGCTTCGGCCATTTCCATCGGTTTCATGGGCTATCCCTTCAACGCGGGGTCTTCAACGTGGTTGGCGGCGAAGGCGGCCGCCCGATCGATGCAGGTGGCGCACGCGCCGCAGGGGGCAGCTCCGCCCTCGTAGCAGGACCAGGTCAGCTCGTAGGGCACCCCAAGCGTCAGCCCCTCGGCCACGATATCCGCCTTCGACCAGGTCACGAATGGGGCTTCCAGGCGCAGCTCGCCGCCGGTGCCCTCGGCGATGGCGGCGGCCATGGCCTCCACGAACGCTGGAGAGCAATCGGGATAGGCAGCGCCGGCCCAATCGTCGTGATGGGCGCCGTAGAGCACCACCGAGCAGCCCAGGGAAAGGGCCATGGAGGCCGCCGAGGACAGAAACAGCCCGTTGCGGAAGGGCACGTAGGTGCTCACGACGCCCCCCTCGGCCGCCTCCTGTTGCTCCCCATAGGCACCCGTGGGCACCGCCTCATCGGAATGGGCCAACAGCGAGCAGGCGCTGTCGGCGAAGATGGCCTCCAAGTCCAGGAAGCGCTGCTCCACCCCGTAGTGGGCCGCCACGGCCCGGGCTGCCTCGATCTCTCGGATGTGCCTCTGCCCGTAGCTGATGGACAGGGCGTACACGTTCTCGGCCCCGAAACGGGCCACGGCCCCGGCGAGCAGCGTCGTGGAGTCCACGCCGCCCGAGCACAGCACGAGGGCTTTTTCCTGCATAGTCACGCTTCCTTCTTTCGTTCCAGAGGGGGCGGCCCGCCCGGCGAAGGGCCCCGCCACGCAGGCACCCTCCCCAAGCCGCTGCGCGGGATGCCCGCAGCGGCCTGACGCGCCCCTCGCTCCTTGCGGTCTCAGACGCCCCGGCTCTCGTTTGGCCAGATGATCTTGTGCAGCTGCAGCTGCAAGCGGGCGCGATCCAGACCGCGCTCGATGAGGTAGGCTGCAATGGCGGCCGGCTCCAGGGCGCCCCATACGGGACTCGCGAGCACCGTGCAGCGATCCCACAGCCCCGCCTCGTCGGCCATACGCTCCATGAAGGCCAGGTCCTCTTCGCTGCCCACGACGAACTTCACCGCATCGCGCTCGTCCAGCACATCGTAGTTCTCCCGCCGCATGGCAGCCGACACGGCCTCGCCGGCCGTAGGCGTCTTCCAATCCACGGTGAAGTGCAGGCTGCCCGGCAGCCCCGCCTCGGCGGCCGCCTCGCGCAGATGGGCCATGGGCCCCAGGTCGCGAGAGCCGTTGGTCTCGATCTCCACCCGCAGGGGCCGCGGGCTCTCAACCGATAGCAGCGCCTGCACCAGATCGGGCAGGTAGGGCTGCAGCAGCGGCTCGCCGCCAGTCAGCGTCACGCAGGACACGCCGGTCTCGGCCACCCAGGCCAAAAGTTGCGGCACGCTCCAGCCCTCCACCTCCACGAGCGGGTGGTTCGCCCAGCGCGTATCGCAGTAGGTGCACCACATGTTGCAGCCGGCGAACCGAATGAAGGCCGCTGGCCGGCCGGCGGCCAGCCCCTCCCCGTTCAGGCTCACGAACTTCTCGGCCACGGGAAACAGCTGGGCCCGGGCCGCGATGGTGTGGCGGGCCTGGTGGCGCTCGGCATCTAGCAGGCCGTCGTTCTCTTCCTCGGGAACCATGGCCCTACGCTTCCTTCCGATAGAAAGCGCAGTTGTTCGGCGTCTCGTAGACGTCCACCTGGGCCACGGGCAACCCCATTTCGGCCAGGGCGTCGAAGAACCATTTCGCCAAGTTCTCGGCCGTGGTGCGGAAGGGCACGGTGAACAGCGCGAAGCCCTCGCGCTCGAGGCAGGCCAGCGTATCGGGGGCAAGCGAGCCCTCCTCGATGATGAAGTGATGGTCGAGCCGCTCGGTCAGCGACCGCAGGGCGCCCTTGAAATCGCCGAAGTCCACCACCATATCCTTGCACGTGCCCTCGGTCTGCAACTCGGCGACCTCCAGATAGGCCACCACGCGCCACCGGTGCCCGTGCAGGTTCTCGCACTTGCCATGGTAATCAGTCAGAAAATGAGAGGCGTCGAAGCTGCTCTCGGTCTTCAATCCGTACATATCGAATTCTCACCAATCTACGAACATTTGTATGATATACTATCCCACGCAGAGAGCACTCAGCCCACTGCATTCACCCCGCAACCATGCTAGCTAGGAAAGGGGGCGATGCAGATGAGCGAAATGCTGGCCTGGGCCCAAGTCTTGGTTGGAGTTGCCACGTTTATCGTAGCCGTTCTGGCTCTGATAAAAGAGAACCCGCCGAATAACGGCGGGAACTCCAACAACAAAGACGAGGACTAGGCACCCTCGTCGAAGGGCGCGCCGCTTGGGGCGCCCTTCTTTAGGCAAAAAGCATCTTACCACACTTCTGCGCTAGAACGCCGCGTCGAAGGGATCGGTCACGATGATTTCACTTTGGCCGCGGGTGAGCTCGGTGAGCTTCTCCAGGAAGGGGGACTGGGTGCCGTCGAGCATACGGAAGGTGATGAGCACGTTCTCGGCGAAGTCGGTGTCGTGCACCCGGGCACCGGCATCCTCGGCCAGGCGGCAGGCGGGCTCGTACAGGTTGTAGGGCACCTCCATCATGATGTCCACGCAGCGGGACACCACCACGATGCGCGCCGCATCGATGGCCGCCTTCGTCGCATCGGTATAGGCGCGCACAAGGCCGCCCGTGCCCAGCAGGATGCCGCCGAAGTAGCGGGTGACCACCACGGCCACATCCTCCAGGCCCGCGTGCTGGATGGCCTCAAGCGTGGGCATGCCCGCAGTCTTGGCCGGCTCGCCGTCATCGGTGTAGCGCACCCGTCCCCCGCGCAGCACATAGGCGTACACGTTGTGCCGCGCCATGCGGTGGGCCGCCTTCACCTCGGCGATGAAGGCAAGCGCCTCCTCCTCGGTCGTCACCGGCGCGATGCGACCGATGAAGCGGCTCTTCTTCTCGACGATCTCCGTCTCGGCGACCGCGGCTATGGTGCGATAGGCTGTCATCGGGCAAGGTCTTCCGCTATACTTAAAACTGACACTACTTGCCACCTTCCCGTCGGTCTCTTTCCACGTCTTCTATCAAATCAATGATCGCTTGCCGATTGTGCACACCGAGTTTGCGATAAATATTCTGCGTATGCGTCTGCGCAGTACGCTCGGAAATGAACAATGTCTCCCCTGTGCGTTTAGCACTGTAACCACAGGAAAGATAATACAGCACATCTACCTCACGATCAGACAAACCAGCCTCCTTGCCGATGGTCGCGCAAACTGTTCGGCGCCTATCCCGCTCGCCATCGGCAGATGGAGATGCGCTCGCAGGGAAAAGCAGCGCGAGCACATTGCCCTGGCACAATCGAGCGAGAAAGAGAAACAGCATGATGAGCGTGGCGAGCTCCGAGATCATAATAGTCGGATAGACACCCGTCGCTGCAGTTTGCCCTATCGAAGCAAGCAGAGGTGGGCAAAGCAGATAGGTCACAATTTTCTCAACGACCAAAGCGCTGCAGAGAAATACACCGAAGGTCTGCAACGGAGACAAGCGGTTCTGATAAGTGAAGAGCAGGATGCAAACAGCCAGTAAGAGCGTCAGAGAGAGCCCCGCATCAAACGTGACGAGATCATCGCCGAATTCCGCAAGTGACATGAGCACAGGAGTTGCAAGCAAACCAACAGCGACCCCAAGAGCCGCCACCCAAAAGGCCGAGCGATTCCAACTCGGAATATTGCCACGGGTCGAATGCGCCGAAGCCACCAGCAGCAGACCGGCAAATGTGAAATACGAAATAACAGGGAAATGGGAAACGGCGGCCGGCACGATCTCCCCACCGACGGCAGATACTTCATTCGTCATATCGAAGGCATAACGAAACGCATGAGAGACGGAAAGGACGAAATAAGCTGACAAAGGAAGAAGCCATGTCTTCAAGTAGGGGGCCTTGGTCAACCGATCATAGGAAGACGTAGCTTCTACAGTCGACGGCGCCCGAGGCGATAGAGCCACCGACAGCCCGGCCACCAGCAGCCCCACCACAGGAACGAAGCCGAACAAGCTATCGGAAGTCGCCGTAACCGGCGAGAGCACTTTCCCCATCATCGACGATGCGCTCAGCACAGCAGCGCCCTGAAACAAACCCACTGTATACACAAGCCGCATAAGCATCAGCACGGCACCAGCAGAAATTATTAGAAAAGTCACCGCATAGCCGACAACGGCCAAAAGCGACAGGACTGGCGCCGCTTCTGCCGACGGCATTACCACGCCCATCAAATAGGATCCTGTCATCAAAGAAAACACCGCAGCACCGGCAAACAAAATCGGCTCACGATCCAGCAGGGCCTCGATGGCCCGATATTTCACCGCAGCGACAACGCAACCAGCAAGTAATAAGACAAGGAATAGTCCATAGCCAGCCTCGGCCCCCTCCCCCAAACGATAAAATAGCGTGACACGGTAGAAAGCACGCTGGTAGTACGGCCACAAAAAACTGAAGCCGACGAAATTAGCTATCGTGAGCGCACTCTTGTACGATTTGCTCCCAACCATTCCAACCCTCCCGAAGCCGTCTGAGTTCACAATACCACGAGTTGCCCTGCCCAGATCCCACAGCTGACATCGACGGCAAAGCCCCCGGCGTTGCAGAACGCCGGGGGCAGGGAGGGAGGGCTGAGGGAATACAGTAACTAAATGCCCAGGCAATTGCGAACGGAAATACGGCCGAAAGCGAGGCACTCACCGAGGTTGCCGGCGCCTTGGTACATATTGGACCATACTGAGCCGAACTCGCCGGCGCTGTACAGGTGCGGAATCGGCTGGCCATCGAGGTCGAGGATCTCGCCCTTGGCGCTGCGGCGCGGCCCACCATCAGTGTTCAGCATCGTCGGGGCGCAGAACAAGGCGTAAAAGGGCCCTTCTTCGATGGACTTCAATTTGTTGGCGGGACGATGGAAGTACACATCATTGCCATTGGCCACGCATTCGTTCCACTGAGAGACCGTCGTGGCCAGCGCCTCGGCCGGCACCTCGATCTTTCCAGCCAGCTCCTCGATGGTGTCGGCAGTGAATCCCCAGCCATCCATGGGATCGAAGTCGATGGCCATCATCTTGTTCTCGAGAATGGACTGATAGCCGGGGGCATCGGTAATGAACCAGGTCTTTGCCGGCATGGGCAGATGGGGCCACTCGCCGCCGAACTGCATGTGGCCGTGACGCGAGCCCACATGAGAGGAAAGATCCCCCACATCCATGAAATCCCAGTCCTCGCACACATCACCATCCCAGTCCATATAGAATCGTTGGCCATTGATGGCAACGGTAATGCCCTGGTCTTTGGGAGTGCGCATCAGACAAACATCACCGTCGATGGGGCTCATGGAGGTCCAGAAGCCGGCGCAGCTGTTCATGTGCCACATATCGGCCCCGGCACGGGCGCACATGGTAATGCCATCGCCCTCGTTGTACTCGCCGGCAATGCGTCGCGCCCATGGGCCGCTCAGGTAGTCAGCCTTCATCTGAGCGTTGTTCTCAAAGCCGCCCAAGCACATGATAACGCCCTTGTTCGCCTTCGCGTACTTGCTTGCGGTGCCATCGGTGTACACCACGCCGAGGATTTCCTTTGTGGCGGGATCCTGCACCAAAGCCGTAACCGGCGAGCTCGTCTTGTGGGTGATAACATCAGTAAACTGATTCTTCACGCTGTTCATGAAAGGCGTAACCTGAGTGTTCCCGTTCTCATTATCGTGCTTGAAGCGTACACGGCCCAAGGAGTAGGCATGGGGCATCTCGCTGTACTCGGGGTAGCAACTCTCCCCTGTTCCCGGCTCAAAGTATTCTGAAATCGTCACATCATCCTCGCTGAAGCCCGGCAAGCTGCGCAGCCAGTCGAGGTTCTCGGCGATGCCGGCAGCATAGGCATCGATCACATCATCGGGCACGTTGTCCATCTCACCGCGCAGCTCGCGCACATACTCAGCGAAATTATCGGGATCCTTCGTCCACAGCACCATGCCTGCGGCGAATGCGCTGTTGCCGCCGCCCGTCTCCAAGGGGCTCTTCTCCAGAAGCAGGCACTTGGCCCCGTTGCCCTCAGTGGCCACCGTCACCGCCGCGGCCAAACCGGCCAGGCCGCCACCAACGACAATGACATCGGTTTCTTCATCCCACTGAACCTCGTCCACCGATGCCGCTTTATCATTAGCCGGCGTCTCGGCTGCAGGGGCGCATCCGGCCAGCCCCGCAACAGCCGCACCACCCAAGGCCACCGTCGCCGTCTTCAGAAACGCGCGTCTCGATTGCATGATGTCCATGATTTCCCTCCTGAACAGTTCGGAGCTTCGCACCGGCCGCCGGTGCGCCGACAGGACGATCATGGACGATGAAAAGGGATGAAAAAAGCGCAGCCATTGCGTAAATGAGAACGCTCAAGAGGCTACGTAGTTTTTACGCAATCGTAAAAAGAGGAGGTCAGGGACGGTCGGTGCCCAGGGCGAGCGGGAGCTCGCCCCTACGAGTGGGTGTGAGCAGCGGTTCTCCATGCTACTCGCCCAACTTTTCGGCGGCGTCGAACCATTCAAGTTCGAGGGCTTCTATGTGGTTCTCAAAGTCGGCAATTTCCTCTTGGAGGGCCGTGAGGGTGAGGTAGTCGGACGGGTCGGCCTCAGCCATCTCCAACTGCTTCTTTTCGATCTTGCCCTTGAGGGTTTCCATTTTCTTCTCGTTGGAGGCCATGAGCTTGCGCAGCTCGCGCTGTTCGCCACCAGAAAGGGTCGAGGGCGTGCGTCCCGCGGGCTCCCCAGACACCACCTTCCCGAGCGCCCCCGCCTTCGCCGTCGCTTTCGCAGAGGCGGCCTCGGCCGCTTCCCGCTCGGCCTCTCTCGTCAGCTCCAGGTACTCTTCCACCCCGCGAGGCAGATGGCGCACCTTGCCATCGATGAGGGCGAACTGATGGTCGGTCACGCGCTCCATGAGGTAGCGGTCGTGGGTGACGAGCAAAAGCGTGCCCGGCCAGCCGTCGAGCAGGCTCTCCACGGCGGCCAGCATGTCGGTGTCCAAATCGTTGCCGGGCTCGTCCAGAATGAGCACGTTGGGCTCGTCGAGCAGGATGAGCATGAGCGCGAGCCGCCGCTTCTGGCCACCCGACAGGTCGCACACCGGCTCGTTCTGATCGTCCTTCGTGAAGCCCAAGCGCTCGAGCAGCTGGCCCGGGGTCATCTCCTTACCGTCGAGCATGGTGCGACGCGAGTAGCGGGAGATCACCTGGCGCACCCGGTCGTCGCCGAGCTTCGTCAGCTCGTCCAGATGCTGGGAGAGCACCGCGAAGCGCACGGTCTGACCGATCTTCACCCGCCCCCGATCGAGCGGCTGGAGGCCCTGGATGATGCGCAAAAGCGTGGTCTTGCCGATGCCGTTGGCGCCCACGATGCCGTAGCGGTCCCCGGGCCCGATGATCCAGTCCACATCGTCCAAGATCACTCGGTCGCCGAAGGAAAGCGAGGCGTCCTGCAGCTCCACCACGGTCTTGCCGAGCCGCGCCATGGCCATGCGCTTGAGCTCCAGTTCGTCGCGCAGGGGCGGCACGTCGGCAATGAGCGCCTGGGCCGCGGCCACGTGGAACTTGGGCTTGGTGGCCCGAGCCCGCGCGCCGCGCGAGAGCCACGCCAGTTCGCGGCGCAGGGCGTTCTGCCGCTTCTGCTCGGCCAAAGCCTGCAGCCGGTCGCGCTCCACCCGCTGCATGATGTAGGCGGAAAAGCCGCCCTCGAAGGGCCAGACCCGCTGACCGTGCACCTCCCACATGGTCTCGCACACCTCGTCAAGAAACCAGCGGTCGTGGGTCACCACGAGCAGGGCGCCATCCCCAGGGCGCCAACGGGATTTCAGATGATCGGCGAGCCATGCGATGGCCTTCACGTCCAAGTGGTTAGTAGGCTCGTCCAGCATGAGCACGTCCCAGTCGCCAATGAGCAGCCGCGCCAAGTCCACCCGGCGACGCTGACCGCCCGAGAGCGTGCCCACCAGCCCGTCCCAGGCCACATCCTCCAGAAGCCCCGCGATGATGGAACGCGTGCGGGCATCGCCGGCCCACTCGTATTCGGGGCGGTCCCCTACCACGGCCCGCCCGACCGTATCTTCATCGCACAGGCCGTCGGTCTGGCCGAGCACGCCCACCGACACACCGCGCGTGCGGATAACGCGACCGTCATCCACTTCCACCGCGCCGGCAAGCACCCGCAGAAGCGTGGACTTCCCGTCGCCGTTCTTACCCACGATACCGATGCGGGCGCCCTCATCTACCCCGAGGGACAGCCCGGTGAACACCGTCTTCGTGGGGAATTCCACCCGCACTTTTTCGCAACCGAGAAGAAATGCCACGGAAAACGCCTTTCAATTATCGGGAACCTCGCCGCCCGATCCCGCGCGGCGATGCGCTCGGGATGACACGAGAGGCCATTATACGCTAGCGGATCTTCCAAACGGCGGCGACGAGCACCACAAGCGAGAGCGCCGCCGACAGGGCGAAGGCCGCCCGATAGCCCCATACAGCCGCCTCCTCGCCGCCCACGCCGGTCAGAGCGATGATCACGAGCACGAAATTCGTAACGGTTTGGGAGAGCGAGCCCAAGGCGCAGGTCGCCACTACGATGGCGAACAAGGCCCAGGTATGTTGCTTCTCGCTGAGGTGCATCCGCTCCCGCCCCCTTCGATTCTCGGCGCGCGACCCGCGGGCACTCCGCTGGAAAGGGCCCCAGCAAGGGGGAGTTAAGGCTCAAAAAGTGTGCTCCCCACGATGAGTAACCGCGAGGTCGTGCTCGATAAATCGACGCCGCAAGTTGCTCCGCGCCAACTTCTCACTGGCTCAAAAAGCGTGCTCCCGTAGCTGT
>NZ_WAJS01000035.1 GCF_008831045.1 Adlercreutzia muris | reverse complement strand
AGTTCGTCGGCAGCGTCAGATTTGTATAAGAGCCAGCGCCCGACGCGGCCGCTCCCGAGGCCGGCGCCGATGCCGCGGCTCCCGAGCCGGTGGCGCTGACCGTCACCTTCGCCGGCGACTGCACCCTGGGCTCCGACGTGAACTTCGACGGCTCCCGTAGCTTCAACTCCAAGTACGCCGAGGTGCAGGATCCCGCCTACTTCCTGCAGAATGTGGCCGAGCTGTTCGGTGCCGACGACCTGACCGTGGTGAATATGGAGGGCGTGCTGACCGAGGGGGGCGAGCGTGCCGATAAGGAGTTCGCCTTCCGCGGCAAGCCCGAGTACAGCAAGATCCTCTCCACTGCCTCGGTGGAGGGCGCCTCGGTGGCCAACAACCACTCCAAGGACTACGGCGAGGACAGCTACAACGACACCATCGAGGCCCTCGAGGGCGACAACGTGAAGACCTTCGGCTACGACCGCATCGCGTACTTCGACGTGAAGGGCGTGAAGGTGGCGCTCGTGGGCGCTTACTTCCCCGAGGACAGCGACGACAATGAGAAGCAGATGACCGACAACATCGCCGCGGCCCGCGCCGAGGGCGCGCAGCTGGTGCTGGTGTACGTGCATTGGGGCATCGAGCGCGACTACGATCCCTCTACCGATCAGATGAACATGGGCCGGGCGGCCATCGATGCCGGCGCCGATCTGGTGGTGGGATCGCACCCCCATGTCATTCAGGGCTGGGAGGTCTACCAGGGCCGCTACATCGTGTATAGCCTCGGCAACTTCTGCTTCGGCGGCAACAGCAATCCCGAGGACAAGGACTGCATGCTCTTCCAGCAGACCTTCACTGTGACCGGCAACGAGGTGGCGAAGAACGACGCTGTGGACTTCATTGCCTGCTCGGTGTCGTCGGAGTCCGACCGCAACACCTACCAGCCCACCATCGCCGAGGGCGACGAGAAGGCCCGCATCGATGCGAAGATCCAGGAGTCCACCGACAAGATAGCCGCGGCTGCCGCCGAACTGGACGGCGCCGGCGATACGGCTGACGGAGATGCTGCCGGCGAGGGCGAAGGCGCCTCGGACGCCGCCGAGGGCGACGGTGCGCAGGACGAGAGCGCCGCTTAGGCTTTGCCTGCAATGGGCCTCTGTGCGTTCGGGGGCTTTCGGCTTGGATGCTAGATGCGGAAGGCGCAGGCGCCAGCGGTGAGCCCTCCGCCGAAGCCGGCCATGAGCGCGATGTCGCCGACGGCGAGCTTTTCTTCCACGAGCGCCTCGTTCAGGGCGATAAGGGCGCTTGCTCCCGACACGTTGCCCGTGTGGTCGATAGTCACCTGGAAGCGTTCCGAGGGCATGCCCATCTTCTTCGCGGCATAGCGGATGATGCGCTCGTTGGCCTGGTGCGGCACGTAGAGCGTCACGTCCTCGGGGGAAAGTTGGGCCCGGGAGAGCGCCTCCTCGATGCAGCGCACCATGGCCGAGGTGGCGAACTTGAACACCGCCTGGCCGGCCATGCGCATGTAGGGATCGCAGGGCGCCTCGGCGGCCGCGCGGGCGGCCTCGTCGCTGACGGCGTCGAAGGGCAGCGGCCGGTCGCAGAAGGCGCTGTCGCACCACAGCACGTGATCGGCGTCGTCGGTGTTCTCCATGTAGCTGGACAGCATCCCGTCCGCGTCCTCGCGCCATTCCATCACCACGGCGCCGGCCCCGTCGCCGAACAGGATGCAGGTGGCGCGATCGTCCCAGTCCACCAGGCGACTGAGGCGCTCGGCGGCCACTACCAGGATGCGGCGCAAGGGGTTGCGGCGCGGCGGCCGGCCCGCGGCCTTTGCGGCGGCGATGTCGGCGGCCGAGGCTGCCAGCAGCATGTCGGCGGTGGAGGTGCCGTAGACGCAGCCCGAGCAGGCGCAGGACATGTCGTAGCACACGGCGTTTACCGCGCCGATGCGCTCGCGGATGAGGGCCGCTTGGGAGGGGAAGGCCGCGTCGGGCGTGAGGGTGGGGCAGATGATCATGTCGAGGGAGGCCGCATCGATGGCGCCCTCCTCGCGCTGCCAGCCGCCCTCGGCCTGGCCGAGAGCCCGCAGCGCCGCCTCGGCGCCCAGGTCGGTGCCGGTCTCGTGCACGGCGATGGCGCGGGTGTGGATGCCCGTGCGGGGCACGATCCACTCGTCGGTGGTGTCCACGATCTGGCCGAGCTCGTCGTTGGTGACGATGCGCGCCGGCAAAGACTTCCCCGAACCGATAATTACGCTGCCCACAGCTGTTCCTTTCCCGACAAATGCCCGTTCCTGCGCTATGATACTGACCGCATTAAAGGCAAGCTTCTCCATCAGCAATAAGATGTTTGGTGAAGATTTTAGACGCGCAGTCAGTTTTTTAGGCAAATTCCTTAAGATTTCTCAGATAGTTTAGCAGAGACGCGATGTGCGCGGCGCCGCAAGAGAAGGAGAGCACGCTTCATGAAGACCCGCATTACCGAGCTGTTGGGAATCGAGTACCCCGTGGTGCAGGGGGCCATGGCCCGCATCGCCGACGGCGGCCTGGCCGGCGCCGTGAGCGCGGCGGGCGGTCTGGGCATCATCGCCTGTGGCGGTGCGAGTCTCGAATGGATTCGCGAGGAGGTGGCCCGGGCCCGCGCGCTGACCGATAAGCCCATCGGCATCAACGTGATGCTCATGGACCCCCGTGCCGCCGAGGTGGCCGAACTCGTGTGCGAGCTGGGCGTGGAGGTGGTCACCACCGGTGCTGGCAGCCCCGCCAACTACATGGCCGCCTGGAAGGAGGCCGGCGTGAAGGTGGTGCCCGTGGTGGCATCGGCGGCACTCGCGGCCCGCATGGAGCGCCTGGGGGCTGACGCGGTGGTGGCCGAGGGCACGGAAGCCGGCGGGCACATCGGCGAGCTCGCCACCATGGCCCTCATCCCGGCCGTGTGCCAGGCGGTGTCCATCCCCGTCATCGGCGCCGGCGGCATCGCCGACGGCCGCGGCATGCTGGCCGCCTTCGCCCTGGGTGCCGAGGGCGTGCAGTGCGGCACCCGCTTCCTCACCGTGGAGGAGTGCTCCGTGCACGATGCCTGGAAGGAGAAGGTGCTCGCGGCCAAGGACTCCGACACCATCGTCACCGGACGTGGCACGGGGCATCCCGTGCGCGGCCTGAAGAACAAGTTCGCCCGCGAGTGCCGCAAGATGGAGATGGCGGCCAAAAGCGGCGAGGAGCTGGAGGGCATGTACGCCGGCTCGCTCGCCCGCGCCGTGGCCGGCGACGTGGAGAACGGCTCGGTCATGGCCGGCCAGGTGGCGGCGCTCGTGGCCGAGCGCGGCACGGCGGCCGGCGTCATCCAGGAGATGGTGCGCGAGGCCGAGGCCCTGGCCGGCCGCACCATGGACGAGCTGGCGGCCCTGAACAGCCGCCGCGAGCGCGCGTAAGGGGGCGGCGATGACTTCACTGCTCGATGAGGCCCCTCTGGCGCCGCTCGGCCCGACGGGGCTCGTGTTCATGGCTTCGGGCCAGGGCTCGCAGCGGCCCGGCATGGGTGCCGACCTGCTGGACATCCCCGAGGTGGCCGCCACCTTCGCCTGCGCCTCCGACGTGCTCGGCCGCGATGTGGCTGCCCTCGTGCGCGAGGCCGACGCCGACGAGCTGAACGACACCCGCAACGCGCAGATCGCCATTAGCGCGCTCTCTATTGGCATGGGCTGGGCGCTTATGGCCCGCGGCGTCGTGCCGGATGCGCTGCTCGGCTTCTCCCTCGGCCAGATTTCCGCCCTCGTGCTGGGTGACATGCTGGACGAGGAGGCGGCCTTCGCCCTCATCGCCGAGCGCAGTCGTCTCATGGGCGAGGCGGCCGATGGGAACCCTGGCGTCATGAGCGCCTTTTTGAAGATCACCCTGGCCGAGGCCCAGGAACTGTGCGCGGCCTGCGCCGAGGGCGAGGTGCTCGTGCCCGCCAACCTGAACGGCGGCGGCCAGATCGTCATGGCCGGCACCCCGGCAGCCGTCTCGCGCGCCGAGGAGGCCTGGGCCGCTTCCAAGGGCCGCTTCTCGCGCCTGGCCACCTCGGGCGGCTTCCACAGCCCGCTCATGGCCCCGGCTGCCGAGCCCTTCGCCGCCTACCTGGCCGGTGTGGACTTCCGCGAGTCGGCGGTGCCCGTCATCGGCAACGTGCACGGCGCCCCGCTTGAGGTCGCCACCGTGCGCGAGGAGCTGGTAGCCCATCTAGTGAGCCCCGTGCAGTTCGAGGCCAGCGTGCAGAAGTTGGCCGCCGCCGGGGCGCAGATGTTCGCCGAGGTGGGCTTTGGCGGGGTGCTCGCCAACCTGGTGAAGCGCATCGACCGCGCCGCCCCGCGCGCGGCCATCCAGGATCGCGCGAGTTTCGACGCCTTCGTGGCGGAAAACGGAGAGTAGGAGATATATGACTGAGACCCAAGAGCGCCGCGCCGCCGTCGTGACCGGATCGACCCGCGGCATCGGGCGCGAGATCGCCCGCGAGCTGGCCGCCGCCGGCATGAACGTGGTGGTGAACAGCTCGTCTGAGAAGAGCCTGCCGGCCGCCGAGGCCCTGGCCGCCGAGATCGCCGGTCAGTTCGGCGTGGAAGCGGTGGCCGTGGCCGCCAACGTGGCCGACGAGGCCGAGGCCAATGCGCTCATCGCCGCGGCCACCGACGCCTTCGGCCGCGTGGACGTGCTCGTGAACAACGCCGGCATCACCCGGGACGGCCTGGCCGCCCGCATGGGCGACGAGGACTTCGACGCTGTCATCGACATCAACCTGAAGGGCACCTTCCACTGCTGCCGCGCCGCCGCCAAGGTGATGATGAAGCAGCGCTGGGGCCGCATCATCAACATGTCCAGCGTGGTGGGCGTCTACGGCAACGCCGGCCAGGTGAACTACGCCGCCTCGAAGGCCGGCGTCATCGGCATGACCAAGACCCTCGCCAAGGAGCTCGCGCGCCGCAACATCACGGCCAATGCCGTGGCTCCCGGCTTCATCGCCACCGACATGACCGACGCGCTCTCCGAGGCCCAGAAGGAGGCCATCGTGGGCCGCATCGGCAGCGGGCGCTTGGGCGAGCCGGCCGACATCGCGCACCTGGTGCGCTTCCTCGCCTCGGACGAGGCGTCCTACATCACCGGTCAGGTTATCTGCGTGGACGGAGGCATGTCCCTATGAGTGAGAACATGAGCGAGAGCGTGCAGACCCGCCGTCCCGACGGCACCCATCGCGTGGTCATCACCGGCGTGGGCGCGGTGACGCCCGCCGGCGTGGGCGTGGAGCCTTTGTGGAACACGCTCATGGAGCGCGGCTGCTGCATCGGGCCCATCGAGCGATTCGATACCGAGGGCTACGAGGTGCGCATCGGCGCCGAGGTGCGCGGCTTCGACGGAGTCGAGCACGGCCTTTCCAAGAAGGAGGCGCGCCGCTTCGAGCGCTTCGTGCAGTACGCCATCGTGGCTGCCGACGAGGCGCTGGCCCAGTCCGGTTTGGAAGTGACCGAGGCGAACCGCGACTGCATCGCCGTGGTGTTCGGCACGGGCATCGGCGGCATCGACGAGCTGCAGAAGAGCTTCGCCACCTTGGAGGAGAAGGGCCCCAAGCGTGTGAACCCCCTGTTCATTCCCACGATGATCGGGAACATCGCCGCGGGCAACCTGGCCATCCGCTACGGCATGCGCGGCGAGTGCCTGAACGTGGTGACCGCGTGCGCCACCGGCGCCCACTGCATCGGCACGGCCCTGCGCGACATCCGCCACGGCTACATCGACGCGGCGCTCGTGGGCGGCACCGAGGAGTCCGTGAGCCCCATCTGCATCGCCGGCTTCACGAACCTGTCGGCGCTCACCCGCGCCGAGGACCCGGCTCAGGCCTCGCTGCCCTTCGACGCCCGCCGCGGCGGATTTGTGGCCGGCGAGGGGGCCGGTGCGCTCGTCATCGAATCGCTGGAGAGCGCCCTGGCCCGCGGGGCTGCGCCCATCGCCGAGATCACCGGCTTCGGCAGCACAGGCGACGCCTACCACATGACCGCCCCCGACCCGGAGGCCTCGGCCATCACGGCTGCCATGGCCGCCGCCCTGGCTGAAGGGGGCTTCACCCCGGCCGACCTGGGGCACCTGAACGCCCACGGCACCGGCACCCCGGCCAACGACGCCGGCGAGTCCAAGGCCCTTGCCAACCTCATGGGCAGCGCCGAGGCCGCCGCAGCGGTGCCCGTCACCTCCATTAAGGGCACGACGGGCCATATGCTCGGCGCCGCCGGTGCCGTGGAGGCCATCGTGTGCGCCCTGTCCGTGGCCCGCGACGCCGTACCTCCCACGGCCGGCTTCGCCGAGCCGGCCGAGGACTGCCCGGTGGCCGTGGTCACCGAGGCTCTGACCGGCTACCCCCAGAAGGTGGCCCTGTCCACGTCTTTGGGCTTCGGCGGCCACAACGCCGCTTTGGCCTTCTCGCCCTATAAGGGCTAGGGGCCTATCGGCGCAGGGCATCCCGCAGGTGCCCTGCGCCTCCCAGTGCACAACCGCCCCGCGGGGCGCGGGAAGGACGGCGGCTGCGGGGCGCGCGTCCTGTCGAGGAGAACGATATGACTGACGAGACGACGCTGGCGCCGCTGCCCTGGGGGCGCGACGTTATCGAGAGCATCCTTCCGCACCGCGACCCGTTCGTGTGGGTGAGCCGCGTGGTGGCCATCGAGCCGGGGCAGTCCATTACCGCCGAGTTGGATGTGCCGGCCGACCTGGATATCTTCCGCGGCCACTTCCCCGACCACCCGGTGCTGCCGGGGGTCATCATCATGGAGGCCTTGGCCCAGGCCGCATCCATCGCCATGCTGCAGGCGCCCGATCTGCGCGGGCATATCGGCTTTCTCGCCGGCATCGACGGCGCGAAGTTCCGCCGCCAGGTGGCTCCGGGCGAGACCGTTACCCTGACGGGGCGCATCGTGAAGTCCTCGCGCCGCTTGGTGGTGGCCGAGGTGGAGGCATCCGTGGCCGGCGAGGTGTGCGCCACGGCAACCCAGAAGTACGTGCTGGCTTAGGGCAGCGCGCCGAACCGAGAGCTAGAGGGATCGAATCATGGCTAAAACGGCATCCAAGTACATCAGCTTCGACAGCGACGGGCGCCTGTTCGCCGATGAGACCGTCGGCGTCGAGAAGCCGGCCGCGGCCGAAGCGTCTGAGAACCCGTCGTTGAAGGCGGCGGTGGCCTACGCCCTGGACGCCATCGTGGACGCGGCGAGCGCCCTGCCCGAGAACGCCGCCGCTCTCATCGCACCGGCGCCCAAGGCCGCGCCGGTGGATCCCGAGGAGGCCACGCTCACCGTGGGCTGCGATGTGCGCTCCACCATTGGCGACGACTTCGCCGTGACCGCGACCGAGGGGGCCGACGGGCGCCCGCGGGCCCTCGTGGTGGCCTCGGCTAAGAACGCCCGGGCCTTCGTGGGCCCCATGGAGCAGGCCGGGCTCGACGTGGTGTTCGCCACCGTGGACAACCGCTCGCTCGACGGCTTCGCCCGCCGCCAGCTGCCCACCTACAACCTGGGCAGCACCTCGGCGGCAGTCAGCGCCGAGCAGCTGTCCGGCAACATCTACACGGTGCTGTCGGCGGCCAAGGAGTGCGGCGCGTCCCTCATCTTCATCGACAGCCCCACGGCCGCCCTGGCCGAGGACGAGTACTTTCTGCGCCACGCCCGCAAGCGTGGCCTGCGCGTGTTCGCCCCGGCCGCCGAGGGCACCCAGCTCATGGGTTGGGTGGAGCTGCTGCCTGCCGCCGATGGCCTGGCTGTGCCCACCGCTGCCCCCTGGGAGAGCGCCGCGCCCGCGGCCGCCGACGATGACGAGGGCCCCACCCACTGGCGCCGCTGCCACGCCTGCAAGCTCTTCTTCGACAAGGAGGAGATCATCTCCGAGGGCTTCACTTGCCCCGCCTGCGGCACCCTGCAGCGCATCCGCTCCGACGAGCGCCTGGCCCTGACCGTGGATGCGGGCTCCTTCGAGGAATGGAACGCCCAGATGGCCGATTCCAACCCGCTCGACTTCCCCGGCTACCCCGAGAAGATCGCCGACCAGCGCGAGAAGAGCGGCCTCGAGGAGGCCGTGCGCACGGGCCGGGCGACCATTGCCGGGCTGCCCGTGGCCATCGGCGTCATGGAGTCCGGCTTCTTCATGGGCTCCATGGGGCATGTGGTGGGCGAGAAGGTGGCGGCCCTTATCGACCGCGCCATCGAGGAGCGTCTGCCCGTGGTGGTGTTCTGCGCTTCCGGCGGTGCTCGCATGCAGGAGGGGCTCACCTCCCTCATGCAGATGGCGAAGGTGTCCTGCGCCGTGGAGCGCCTGGGCCGGGCCGCGCTGCCCTTCATCACCGTGCTCACCGATCCCACCACCGGCGGCGTGACCGCGTCCTTCGCCATGCAGGGCGACATCATCCTGGCCGAGCCGGGCGCGCTCATCGGCTTCGCCGGCCAGCGCGTCATCCGCGACACCATCAAGCAGGAGCTGCCCGAGGGCTTCCAAACCGCCGAGTTCGCCCTGGAGCACGGACTCATCGACGCCATCGTGGAACGCTCCCAGCTGCGCTCGGTGCTCGCCCAGATCCTGGCTCTGCACGCGCCGAGCGACCCGTCGCGCATCGTCACCTACCACAGCGTCATGGATGCTCTGGAAGTGGGTGCGGGCGCCTACGGCACCGTGTCGGTGGCCCCCGAGGCCCGCATCGTGGGAGAGCGCATTCGCGCCGAGGAGGCCGCGGCCGGCTTCCTGAGGAAAGTGCCCGTGGTGGGCAGCCTCATCGGGCGCGGCGCAGGCGAGAGCACTGCCGAGGAGGCCGACCGCCGCGAGCTGGATCGCTATGCCCGCCGCGAGGCCCGGCGCGCCAACGTGAGCGCCGATGCCGCTGCCGGCAGCGCCTGGGAGAGCGTGCAGATCGCCCGCAACGTGCACCGGCCCACGGCCAAGCGCTACATCGACGGCATCGTGGAGGGCTTCATCGAGCTGCACGGCGACCGCGCCTTCGCCGACGACGGGGCCATCATGGCCGGCATCGGCTGGATTGCCGGGCACCCGGTCACGGTGATCGCCCAGGAGAAGGGCGCGACCTTGGCCGACCGCGTGGCCCGCAACTTCGGCTGCCCCCAGCCCGAGGGCTATCGCAAGTCGCTGCGTCTGATGGCCCAGGCCCAGAAGTTCGGCCGGCCCATCCTGTGCCTGGTGGACACCCAGGGCGCCTTCTGCGGCACCGAGGCCGAGGAGCGCGGCCAGGGCAACGCCATCGCCGACAACCTCGTGTTCATGGCCGGCCTTCGGGTGCCGGTGGTGAGCGTGCTGCTGGGTGAGGGCGGTTCCGGCGGGGCCTTGGCGCTTGCCGTGAGCAACCGCGTGGCCATGCAGGAGCACGCCGTGTACTCGGTGCTCTCGCCGGAGGGCTTCGCCTCCATCCTGTGGAAAGACGGCAAGCGTGCGCCCGAGGCTGCCGAGGTGATGAAGATGAACGCCCGTGCGGTGTTCGAGGGTGGCATCGTGGATGCCGTCATTTCGGAAGGGGAGGGTCCGGCCCACGAGAACCCCGATGAGGCTGTCGCCGCCGTGCGCGACTACGTGCGCGAGGCCTACGAGGAGCTGGCCGATCTGACCCCCGACGAGCTCATCGCCCAGCGCCAGGGGCGCTTCGCTCGGTTCTAAAGACATCGAGATAACCTTCCCGAAACGCTTGGACGGGCCGCCCGACAGGGGCGGTCCGTTCGTTTATGCTGGCCCTCGTGGAACCTCGTCGATGGGAGCAGCTATGCATATGGGACCGCGGAAGGTCATCTGGATCGCCGGCGCCACGGGGCGCATCGGCCAGGCCGTGGAGCGCCTGCTCGACCACGGCGACTACGTCATCATCACCACCGATACCGAACTGGACGTGACCGACCACGAGGCAGTGCTCCAGTACGTGTCCATCAATCGCCCCAACATCGTCATCAACTGCGCCGCCATGGCCGACGAGGCCGCCTGCGAGGCGCACCCGGTGGAGGCCTACCGCGTGAACGCCATGGGCGCCCGCAACCTGGCTGCCGCGGCCTGGTCGGTGGGGGCCTCCATCGTGCAGCTGTCCACCGACGATGTGTTCTCGGGCACCGAGCGCGGCAGCTACAACGAGTTCGACACGGTGCTGCCCCGGGATAACGCCTACGCGAAGTCGAAGATCGCCGGCGAGAACTTCGTGCGCGAGCTGAATCCCAAGCACGTTATCGTGCGATCGAACTGGGTGTACGGGGCCGAGCCCGGCTACTGGCTGGCCAATCTGCTCATGGCCGCCCGTACGGGCACTCCCTTCCCCGTGGCCGAGAACCAGCTCTCGTCGCCCACCTCGGTCACCACTCTGGCCGCCTGCATCGTGGCCCTCATCGAGAGCGAGGAGTACGGGCTGTTCCACGCCGCCGACGAGGGGGTAACAAGCCGTCTGGACTTCGCCCGGGAGGTGCTGCGCCTGGCCGGTCTTTCCGATGGGTGCCTGCGGCCCGTGAACGATCCCGCCGAGGCCCGCACCGTCAACCTCGTGAACCTTATGCTCACCATGACCGGCATCTACACGATGCCCACCTGGCAGGACGACCTGCGCGATTACCTGGCCGCCCACGATCTACTGGCCTAGGGGCGCCCTGCCATGGAGTTCCGCAACCATCTGCAACCGACCGAAGGGCCTGACGGTTCCGGCGGCCGCCCGCGCCTGCCCTTGAGCCGCCTGAGCCTGACGGGCCGCATCCTCATCGCTTTGGTGCTGGGGCTTCTGGTCGGCGTGGCCTTCCACTACCTGGTACCGGCCGGGCCCGTGCGCGACGACGTGCTTGTGGGCGGCGTCTTCTATCTGGTGGGCCAGGGGTTCATCCGGCTCATGCAGATGCTCGTGGTGCCGCTCGTGTTCTGCTCCATTGTCTGCGGGGCGGCGGCCATCGACACGAAGACCTTGGGATCGGTGGGCCTGAAGACGCTGCTTCTGTACCTGCTCACCACGGCCGCGGCCATCTCGCTGGCCCTCGGCGTGGGCAACCTCATCAACCCCGGCGAGGGGGTGGATATGTCGTCGCTGGCCGCGGTGCCCGGCGACGGAGATGCCGCGCCCCTCGACGAGGCGGCCGCGACGAACACCATGGACACCCTGCTCAACATCATCCCGAAGAACCCCGTGGCGGCCCTGGCCAATGGCGACATGCTGCCGCTCATCTTCTTCGCCCTATTCGTGGGCATTGTGCTGGCCCGGCTCGGGCGGCGGGTGGAAACGGTGCACAGCTTCTTCGTGCAGTTCAACGACATTATGATGGAGATGACCTCGCTCGTCATGAAAGTGGCGCCCTTGGGGGTGTTCTGCCTGCTCGCGCGCACTTTCGCCAACGTGGGCTTCGAGGCTTTCCTGCCCATGGTGAAGTACATGGGCGCCGTGCTTGCGGCCCTGGCGCTGCAGCTGGGTGTGACCTATATGGCGCTCCTGTGGGTATTCGCCCGCATGGGTCCGCTCATGTTCCTGCGGAAGTTCTTCTCCGTGGCCGCCTTCGGCTTCTCAACGGCCACGTCGAACGCCACCATCCCGCTGAATATCGAGACCCTGGAGAAGAAGATGGGGGTGGACCGGCGCATCTCGTCGTTCACCATCCCGCTCGGCGCCACCATCAACATGGACGGCACCGCCATCATGCAGGGCGTGGCTGTGGTGTTCACGGCCCAGTTGTTCGGCGTACCCTTGGGACCGGCGGAGTACGCCACGGTCATCGCCACGGCCACCTTGGCCTCCATCGGCACGGCCGGAGTGCCCTCGGTGGGACTCATCACGCTGTCCATGGTGTTCAACGCCGTGGGACTGCCCTTGGAGGGCATCGCGCTCATCATGGGCATCGACCGCATTCTGGATATGTGCCGCACGGCCGTGAACATCACAGGGGATGCGGTGGTCACCTCTATCGTGGCCAAGCAGGCCGGACGGGTGGATATGGCGGTGTTCCGCGATCCCGATGCCGGCCGCGAGGTAGACGACGTGCGCGTGGCGGTGCGCCAGTAGCGGGGCGGACGAAGCGCGTGGCGGTGTACCAGTGGCGAGGCGCGGCGGCCCGTCGTAGCCGCGGAGCTCCCGTGCATCGCTCCGGCGCGATTTTCCGTGCTTCTTTAGGTGCGGTTTTTGTGCAGTAAGCTCCACGAAATAGATGTCGGGTTCGATCCGCCATGGCGGGTCGGCTGCACGTCTTATTGCTCACCAGGGGAAATGCAGAATACCTCTCGGAGACGGTGTCTGTGGGCGCCCGCTCGGACGGGTGCTACATCTACTTCGCGGAGTTTGGTGGCCAAAAATGGCGTTTTCGGATTCTGCCGTGGAGGAAACACCGGATCTCAAGTGAAAAGCGGGCCGCCGAGTGGCGACCCGCCGTGAAAGCGGCGCAGCGATTGCTGCGAAGATGGAGCGCGCGGCCGCGAAGTGTGTGCGCACGCGGCACGGGCACGACGGCCATGGGGCGGGCGCTCCGGCCGTGAAGCGCGAACACGCGGCACGGGCGCGACGGCCATGGGGCGGGCGCTCCGGCCGTGAAGCGCGAACACGCGGCACGGGCGCGACGGCCATGGGGCGGACGTGCCGCGCGCCGTTGAGCGCGCTCGCGCGGAGGCGGACCGCTGCGGCCTACAGCATGGTGGCGCGCAGCTCCTCGGGCGCGAGGGGCGACAGCAGCGCCGGGGCGATATCGAAGATGGTGCGGCAGCCGGTCTCGCCAGCGGCGGCCATGCGGGCGCAGGCGCGGGCGCAGGCGGCCAGCACGGAGCCGGTGAACTCGGGATTGGAATCCAGCTTCAGGGAGTACTCGATCACGTGGGTGTTCTCGCCGTTTTCGCCGGTGGTGCCGGTGCGGATGACCGAGCCGCCGTGGGGGATGCCGGCGTGGTCGCGGTCGAGTTCCTCCTGGCTCACGAAGGTGACCGTGGTGTCGTAGTCGGCGAAGTAGTTCGGCATGGTGACGATGGCCTCTTCGATGGCGGCGGTGTCGGCGCCATCGGCGGCTACCACGAAGCACTCGCGGGTGTGCTTCTGGCGCGTGGTCAGCTCGGGGTTCGCGCCGGAGCGCACGGCCTCCAGGGCGGCGGGCACGGGCACGGTGTACTGGCGGGCGTCCACCACGCCGGGGATGCGGCGGATGGCATCGGAATGGCCCTGGGACACGCCGCGGCCCCAGAAGGTGTAGTCGGCGCCGTTGGGCATGATGGCGTTCGCGTACACGCGGCTTACCGAGAACATGCCCGGATCCCAGCCCACGGAGATGACGGCCACATGCCCCGCCTCGCGGGCGGCGGCGTCCACGGCGGCGAAGTGCTCGGGGATGTTGGCGTGGGTGTCGAAGGAGTCCACCACGTTATAGAGCGCGGCGGCTGCCGGGGTCTGCTCGGGCAGGTCGGTGGCACTGCCGCCGGCCAGCACGAGCACGTCGATATCGTCGGTATGGGCGGCCAGCTCGTCGGCGGCCCATACGGCCACGTTCTCGCCGTAGGGGTGCACGCTGGCGGGGTCGCGGCGGGTGAACACGCCAACGAGTTCCATGTCGTCGTTGGCGGCCACGGCCAGCTCAACGCCGCGCCCGAGGTTGCCGTATCCGAGGATGCCGATGCGAATGGGGTTCAAGGTTGCCTCCTAGCGTTGGTGATGGAAGGGCGGCGTTCCTGCGAAGCCGGTGGGTGGCTTCAGCGGGTGCGGCCGCGCCGTCGCGGTGTGGGGCTATTATCACGCAGGGCCCCCGTGGCGGGAATAGCCCCGTGGCGGCCGTTACAAGGTTTTAACCGAGGAGAACTTTGGGGCGCTGTGGCCGACCGCTCGCCCGGGTCGGCGAGGGGCCGCGTCTCGCTCGGATGGGCAGCGCGGCTGCGACGGGACGGCGGGCCGGTCTCGGGGCGCGGACGGCCCGGCGCCGTGGCGGCGCGGGGAGGCCGGAGGTCGTCGTCGGCTCGCTGGCGGCGCAGGTGCCCCTCGCGGGCGGGCGTCGTCGGGGCCAGGGCCGCGGGCGCGTCGGCGCCGTCGTCCCCCTCGGTGGGGATGCGCAAAGTGAACACCGTGACGCCCCGCTCGCTGGCCGCCTCGATGGCGCCGTGGTGGGCCACGACGATCTCCCGGGCGATGGCCAGGCCGAGCCCCGCGCCGCCGGAACGGGTGGTGCGGGCCCCGTCTTCGCGGTAGAATTTCTCGAATATGGTCTCCAAGTGGGCGTCGGATATCTCGCGGCCCCGGTTGGCCACGGTGATGGCGGTGAAGCGCCCCTCGGGGCGGGCGGCCAGGGCGATGGTGGAGTTCGGGTCGGCATAGGCCACGGCGTTGCGCAGCACGTTGCCCAGAGCCCGGGCCAGCTTGTCGGGATCCACGAAGAAGCGGTCGGCGGCCCCTACGTCGATGGAGATGCGGATGCCCCGGGCCGAGGCCTCGGGGAAGAACGCCTCGGCCACCTGTTGGCAGAACAGGCGCACGCCGATGGTCTCGCGCTCGATGGGAATGGCCGACAGGTTGTAGCGGGTGATCTCGAAGAACTCGTTGATAAGGCTCTCCAGGCGCTCGGCCTTGGCGTAGGCGATACCAGCGTACTTGCGCAGGGTGTCCCGCGGCAGATCGGTGGTTTCCCGCAGCAGGTCCAGGTAGCCGAGCACCGAGGTGAGCGGCGTGCGGATGTCGTGGGCCAAGTAGGCCACCAGCTCGTTCTTGCGTTGCTCGGCGGCGTGGGCGGCCCGCTCGTCGGCAAGCGATTGAGAGCGGATGACCGCCAGCTCGTTGCGGGCGATGGACAGGTCAGGCGGCAGCTCGATGGGGGCGTCCTTGTCGGCCAGCAGCTTGCCTACGGCCTCGGCCAAGTCGTCGAAGTAGCGCAGGGACTTGTTCAGGGTGCGCAGGATGATGAAGAGCCAGCCCGCAACGAAGACGAGCGCGGCCAGGGGCAGCTTGAAGGACTTGATAAAGGTGTAAGTAGCCACGTCGCGCACCGAGGTTACCCCGTTCTCGTTGGTGACGGTCTGCCAGACAGGGTGCTCGTCGGAAAGCCCTACGGCCTGGGCCCGCTGGTCTGCAGGCAAGCTCGTCCAGGTATTGAAGGCCTCGTCTTGGGCTTGGCGGTAGGCGTTGCCGAGAACCTCGTCGAGGATTTGCTGATCATAGCCCATGGCGGCCGCAGAGGTGAGTATCTGGACGACTTCCGTCTCGGAGGTGTTCTCGGGCACGAAAGGCGAGGGCAGGGTGAGGGAGAGTCGGAGCTCTTGGATGGACGCGGACGCGTGCAGGGCCGCGAGGGCCTGGGCCGCGCTCGCCTCGGCGGGAACGACGTTTTGGGCCTCGAGGATCTGCTCGTAAGACACCAGGGGCACGGGAGCGAGGTCGTCGGCGCTTGCGTTGCGGGCACCGTCGTCGGTAGCGGGGGTGTCGGCTGCGTCGATGCCCGTCACCTCTTCGTCTGCGTCCACCTCGGGGGTGCCGCTGGCGGCGCCCGACGTCTTGGTTTCGGCCCGGGCCTTCTCATCGGCTGCCTCTGCAACGGCGTTGCTCTCGAGGCCCGTGGCGTACTCGCTGATGGCATCCTGCATCTCGTTGACCTGCCCCTGGATCTCATCGACTGTGCCCGCCTCGCCGGAATACCCTTCGTTCACCAGATCCTCGACCCCCATGTCGAACAGGCCGTTGTCGAGCATGCCCTGGTCGACGAGGATGCGGCGGAACTCGGGGGAAGCGTCCAGGGTGCGCCAGCTGGAGGTGACGTCGGCCACATAGTTGGCCACGGATGGCACCACGAAGGTCTCCAGGGAGAAGCAGACCAGGGCGAAGGCCCCGCTGAACAGAACGAGATTGCGGATGAGAACGCCGAGCACGCGCCGCTTGAGGACGCGGGCCTGCTCGCTCCTAAGCGCCATGGCCGTCGGTGCCAGGGCCGCCACGCAGCTTGTAGCCTACGCCCCAGGCGGTCTCGATGAAGGCCGTGGAGGCATCGATGGCGGCGAGCTTCTTGCGCAGGCGGCGGATGTGCACCATGACCGTGTTGGCCGCAGCGTCGTCGAAGCGCTCGTGCCAGGCCCCCTCGAACAGGTCGGCGGCCGAGACCGGCGAGCCCACCGACTGGGCCAGCAGGGCCAGGATGGCGAACTCCTTGGGGGTGAGGTGGAGCGGTTCGCCGTGGAGTGTGGCCAGGTGGGTGCGCAGATTCACCTCGATGGCACCGGCGGTGATAAGGGTGGCGTCGGCTGGGGCGGGAGCTGCGGCGCGCCGGCGCAGGCGCGCCTTCACCCGGGCCACGAGCTCCCGAGGGCGAAAGGGCTTGGTGACGTAGTCCTCGGCACCCAAAGTGAAGCCCACCACCTGGTCGGCCTCCTCGTCCTTGGCCGAGAGGAAGATGACGGGGATGTCCATCATCTGCCGCATGCGCACACACAGCTCGAAACCGTCGATACCGGGCATCATGATGTCCACGATGGCCAGGTCGAAGGGGGTGCGGCCGAGCATATCGAGGGCGGCTTGCCCGCTGTAGCAGGCCAGGGCGTCCATGCCCTCGGCCACGAGCAGGTTCACCACCAAATCGGCGATAGCCTGCTCGTCATCGACCACCAATATGTGAGCGCGTTTTTCCATAGGATCCATGGTACACGATTCCCGCGGCGCCTGCAGGGCAAGGGGCCCCTCGTCGGAAGGCTTCAGAAAAAGTTAAGGTCCCTGCCGGAATCGTCAGTATTTGCTATGGGACGTGTAAGCCGTGCCGTCGATAAAGTGAGAGGGAACTTGAGGGCAGAGTAGGCGAAGGAGCGACCGATGGATACCATCCTGTACCGAACCGACGAGGGCGACGGCTTCCGCCGGGGTTCTGCGGCGAACCCCTATGGGCGCGAGCGCTGGTGCCGCCCTGACCGACCGGCAGCCCCGCGGTGCGGGGCTGCGGCGAGGGGAGCGGCATCGCGGGGCGGAGCGGCGGAGAGTCTCGGGCGGCGGGACGGCTCGACGACGTCGCAAGGGGCGCGCGGCGGCCGGTTCGCGCAGTCTGTGGCAGAGCGCTCCCGCGAGACTTCGCGGTGTGCGACGGCGCGGCGGCGGGGAGGGGGAGCGGATGGGACCGCGGCTGAGGCGGCCCGTCGGGCCGCGGCCCTGATGCCCCGGCCGGTATGGCATCGCCTGCGCCCGCGCCTTGTCGGCCGGGCGGCTCTGGCGGCAGTGTTGGGAATCTTCCTGATCGTGGCCGCCTTCCAGTTAGCGGCCATCTACCTGGACGGTCGCGCTGACGGCTCGGCGCCGTTGGTGCCCGCGGTCGTGGCCGACGCGCCCCAGGAGGGGGAGCCGGCGACCAGCACCCCGCGCGACCAATGGCGACGCGGGGAAGTGCCCTTCCTCTACCAGATAGACAGCGCCTGGGCCGACGCCCCCTATGCGGGCACCGACGTGGCCGAGGCCGGCTGCGGGCCCACCTGCCTGTCCATGGTGTACGTGGCCCTGACGGGCAAGGACGATTACGATCCGGCGGCCATGGCCGCGTTCAGCGAGGCGGGCGGTTACGTGGAGGACGGCATGACCGCGTGGAGGCTCATGGGCACCGGTGCCGGCGAGCTGGGGCTGGCCTCCCACGAGGTGCCCGCCGACCGGAGCCGCATTCTCGCGGAGTTGGGCGAGGGGCGGCCCATCATCTGCTCGGTGGGGCCTGGCGACTTCACCACGACGGGCCACTTCATCGTGTTGGCCGGCGTGGCCGAGGACGGCCGGGTAGTGGTGCACGACCCCAACAGTCCCGTCCACAGTGCCCAAACGTGGGACGTGGACCAGATCATCGGCCAAGCCCGCAACTTCTGGGCCTTCGAGCGAGCCTGAGGTTCCCCCGGGTCCGTGGAGGGACGCTGCTCATTCGATGGGCTCGGTACTCAGGGTTTCTCTTGTGCTAGGATGGCCCTACGTATTCCCGAGGGAAAGGAGGCCGTCGTGAGCGAGTTCCCGCCGCCGCAGCCGGCTCCCGCCGCACCCGAGGCCCCGCAGCCGGCTCCCGCATTCGCACCCGATGCCCCGCAGCCGACGCCCACATTCGCGCCGCTGCCGTCGTCGGTCCCCGTGCTGTGGTGCCAGAACCTCACCAAGACCTACGGATCGGCCGTGGCCCTCGATCGCCTCACGATCTCGGTGCCCGCTGGCCGTATCGTGGGTCTGCTCGGCCCCAACGGCTCTGGCAAGACCACGCTGTTGAAGATGATCGCGGGGGTGAGCCATCCCACGGCCGGCGAGGTGCGCGTGGCGGGCCTGCCCATCGGGCCTCAGAGCAAGGCCCTCGTGTCCTATCTGCCCGAGCGCCCCTATTTCTCCCGCTCCATGCGGGTGCGCGAAATGCTGGCCTATTTCGCCGACTTCTATTCCGACTTCGATGGCGCCCTGGCCCACGAGATGCTCGGCCGCCTCGGCGTGGATCCGGCCGCGGCGTGCTCGACCCTTTCCAAGGGCACCGTGGAGAAAGTGCAGCTGACCCTCGTCATGGCCCGTCATGCGGCCCTGTACCTTCTGGACGAGCCCATCGGCGGCGTTGACCCGGCGGCGCGCGACTACATCCTGTCCACCATCATTCACGCCTACCGGCCCCAGTCCACCATCATTCTCTCCACCCACCTCGTGCGCGATGTGGAATCGGTGCTGGACGACTTCATTCTGCTGCGCTACGGCCAGATGTTGCTCCATGCGCCCGTGGCCTACGTGCGCGAGAAGGGCACGACGCTGGACGCCTTTTTCCGAGAGGAGTTCCGATGCTAGGCAAGTTGATGACCTATGAGCTGCGGGCCCTCTGGAAGCCGGCGGCCATCATGCTCGCCATTATGGTGGTCGCGGGCATCGCCGGCACGGCTTGCCTCGGCGCGACCCGGGCGATCAGCGAGGTGTCCTGGGGCACCTACGGCTCCTTGGCGGCGCCCACGGCCGGCAATGCCACCGTGGTGCTCTTCATGGGGGCGCTGTTCTGCGCCTTTCTCGTCTGGGCGGCCGTAGTGGCGTTCTACGTGTTTTCCTCCATGCGCTTCTACCGCACCCTGTTCACCGACGAGGGCTACCTGGCCCTCACCCTGCCCGTGCCCACAGGAACGCTGGTCATGGCGAAGTTCTGGGTGTCGTACCTGGCGCTGGCCGCGTTCGCACTCATGGCGCTGCTGGCGTACACCCTTATGGCGCTGGCTGTCAGCGGCGGCGACATAGATGCGGTCACGGGCGTGGCCTCCATGATGGGCGGCTGGTTCGCCTTCGCGGCCGACGGCGATGGGGCAAGCGCTCTGCTGGGTTACGGGAATATGCTTGTGACCTGCGCATATGCTTTGAGCCTCGCCTACGGTAGCCTCACTCTGGGGGCCTGGTGGGCCCGGCGTCACAAGGTGGCCGCGGCGGTGGGCGTGTATCTGGGCGTGGGCTGGGCACTTTCCCTCGTCTTCTCCATCGCGGGGGTTCTGGTCATGTCCGGCGATACGATCTTCTGGGACTTCGCCCTGGGGGCGGTGGCGGTGGTGCAAATGCTCATGAACCTCGCCGTCGCCGTCGGGTCTCTGGCCCTGTCGACCCACCTCATCCGCACCAAGGTCGACCTGAGCTAGGGGCGCTGCCGATCTTGGCGGCTTCCGCGACGTTCGGGATCCCATCCGCCCAACCTTAGCTAGCAGCTAATGAAATGATTCGCGAGAACCGATACCCTTCTTCACGGCCATGAGGCGATACATTCATGAGAAGAAGGGAATCACTATGGAGAAGAAACCGACGTCCGGCCTTGCCGTGGCGGGGCTGGTGCTCGGCGTGCTCGCGCTGCTGGTGACGGCGGCCATGTACGGCGGCGCCTCGGCCGCCTCCGACGGCTCCTCCGAGAGCACCCCGGTCGCCGAGCAGGGGGCGAGCCAGGATGCGCCGACCCGGGCCGAACAGGGGGCGAGCCAGGATGCGCCGGCCCGGGCCGAGCAGGAGGCCGCCTCCGACTACGCGGTGACCATCGACGATTGCCGTATGACCGAGGATTACGAGGGCAATCCCGCCGCGGTGGTGACCTTCACGTTCACGAACAATTCCGAGGAGACGACCAGTCCGGCGGTGGCGCTCCATGCCCAGGTGTTCCAGAACGGCACTGAATTGGAGATGGCCATCACGACGGACAATGAAGACGCCGGCAAGTACATGAACGACGTGAAGCCGGGCTCCTCCATCACCTATGGTCTCGCCTACGAGCTGGAGGATACGAGCGACATCACCGTGGAGGTGCAGGAACTGGCGGCCTTCAACGACGTGTTTCTCGCTGGGATTGCCCCTGCGGGAGGCCAGCCGGCTTTTGCAGGCGGGCGGCGTCAACGAGCTGCACGAGGTTTTGCGCCGCCGCTCATCCATCGCGATCTGAAGCCGAGCAACATCGTCGTGAGCGACGGCGGTCTGACGATCATCGACTTCGGCATCGCCCGCGCTTTCCGCGAGGGGGCCGGTGCCGACACGACCCATTTCGGCACGCGTTCCTATGCGCCTCCCGAGCAGTTCGGCTATGGGCAGACCGACGTGCGCAGTGATGTCTACGCCCTGGGCATGTTGCTGTACTACCTGGTGACCGAGCGCGATCCAGATGCCCGGGTGGCCACGGGGGGATTCGCGGAGCCGGATGTGCCGCCGATGTTGCGACCGGTGCTCCAACGAGCCTGCGCTTTCGATCCCGCCGCCCGCTTTTCCTCGGTTTGGGCTCTGAAAGCGGCGTTTCTCGCGGCCATGGCCTCGGCGTTGGGGCTGCCCCGGTAGCTGACGCGGCCCTACGATTCCCAGCGGGTTTCCCAGAAGGCCACGGCGCTGGCGGCGGCCACGTTCAGCGAATCCACGCCGTGGGCCATGGGGATGCGCACCGTGTAGTCGCAGGCGGCGATGGTGTCCGCAGCCAGGCCGTCTCCCTCCGTTCCCAGCACCAGGGCCAGTTTCTCGGCCGCCTTCAGGCGCGGGTCGGCCACGGAGACAGATTGCTCCGACAGTGCCAGGGCCGCCGTGGCGAAACCGGCCCCGCGCAGCAGCGCCACGCCCTCTTCGGCCCAGCGGGCGCCGCTTCCGATGCGGGCCCAGGGTACTTGGAACACGGTGCCCATGGCCACGCGGGAGGCGCGGCGGAACAGCGGGTCGTGGCAGGCGGGGGTGAGCAGCACGGCATCGATGCCCAGGGCCGCGGCGCTGCGGAAGATGGCGCCGATATTCGTGTAGTTCGTGATGTCCTCGAGCACCGCTACCCGGTGGGCGCTGGCCAGCAGGGCGTTCGGGTCGGGCTCGGCGGGGCGGTGGAAGCAGCAGAGCGGCCCGCGGGTCTCGCGGTAGCCGGTGATGGAGCGCATCTCGTCGGTGGACACGACGGCCACGGGCACCTGCGGGTGCGCCTCGACGATGCGGCCGATGAGCCCGGCGGCTCCGTTCAGCCAGCGCTCGTCGGTGAGCAGGGCGAAGGGGGTGCAGCCGCCGTCGAGGGCCCGGGCGATGACGTTCACGGATTCCGCGACGAAGAGCCCGGCGGCCAGGCGGTCTGGCTCGCCGGCGGGATCGCAGGCTCGGGCGAGGCCCACGAGCTGCTTGGGGTCGCGCAGCTCGCCGTCGGTCATGGCGGCGAAGGGGGCGAGGTGGGCGTCATCCGGGCCGATGGCCGCCGCACCTGGAACGCGCCGGTCGTGTAAAGCGGTCACCTCAGCTCACGCCCTTCCGCTCGATGAGGGTCGGGGCCGGCGGCAGGTAGCGGGCCGGGTAGATGAGGAACCCGAGCTTCCCGACGCGCTCCAGCAGGGCCATGACCAGCACCGGCAACCCGAAGCAGGCCACGAGCCCCGCGGCGAAGCAGAGCCAGGGCGCGCCCGATGCTGTGATCCCCAGGGCCGTGAGGCCGACGATGGTCAGCTTGAGGCCGAGGGGCGCCAAGGGCCACAGGGCCATGGTGTAGCGGGAGGCGAAGCCGTAGAGGGCATCTTGGGCGCCGGAGCGGAACGCCGCCGAGAACAGCGAGGCGAACCAGACCACGCCGATGGCGTCCAGCAAGCCGTAGGAGGCCTCGCCGAGCCAGCCCGCGCCGAAGGTGATAACGCTCGTGGCCACCCAGAGGGCCCCGAGGGCCCAGGCTTTCTCGGGGGTGCGCAGAAGCGGCAGCACGCGGAACAGGGATACGCCCATGCCACCGGCGAACCAGATCCAGTTCTCGGCCACGGCCTGCACGATCCAGGGCAGCCGCTCGGCGGTGGGGGCGGTGGCGGGCAGGGAGAGCAGCACGACGATGGCGATCTTGCAGCCCAGGGCCGCCATCAGCAACCGCGAGGCGTTGCGACGGCTGGCCGCGGTGGGCGTGATGGCGAACAGGATGAGGCAGACGGGGAAGTACCCGAGCGGCTCCACGGGGTTCAGGAGCAGCATGTCGAGGATCGTGAGCGGCCCGAGGGGTCGCCCGCCGCCCGTGACGGCGTTGACGGCCAAGGTGAGCACGGCGAAGGTGAGGAAGGGCACGAGCAGCACGATGGCCTCGCGCTTCATGTTCGCTGCCCAGGCCCGCTTCGTGCGTACGGAGCGATAGCGCTGATAGAGGTAGCCGCTCGCGAAGTAGAACACGGGGAATTGCAGTGGGAACAGGCAGTCCTGGGCCCACTGCACGATGCCGGCCGCGGGCAGGGGGCCGGCGGCCGTGGCGAAGGCAAGCAGGCTGCCGAAGGCGATGAGCAGGGCCGAGGTGGCCTCCATGTTGTGCACCCAGGTGTCGCTCGGGTGGTCGAGGCCGCGGCCGTGCATCTCGTGGGCGGCCGCGGGACGCGGGGCGGTGTGGGCGGTGGCGGTCATGGGCGCGAAAGGGTCACGGCGGTACTTCCTGGAAGATCGCGGTCGGGCGTTGGACGGCGCCATGATACCGCGCCCGCGCTGTCGCGCAGTTCCGCACCGCTCGCCATCAGCGCGAAGCAGCACGCGCGGGCGGTGCGCGGCGGTCGGGGGCGGTTGGGGGCGTCGCCTGGGCGGCATCGCGACTGCGCGGCGGCAAGGACCTTGCGGGGCTGCGATTGCGCGATGACTCTGGTTGTCCGCAGGGGGGGAC
>NZ_WAJS01000034.1 GCF_008831045.1 Adlercreutzia muris | reverse complement strand
CGCCAGGGCCGCCCCTCCCGCCACCCCGAGCGCCGCAGCATCCAGGGCAAGAGGAGCTGCGACCAGGAACCGAACCCCTGCCGCCTCCGTCACGCCCCAGGCCACCAGCGCCGTTACAACCGGCGCGAAGACATCCGCAGCAGACTGGGGGCGCCTTCGCAGCGCCTCGAAGCTGAAGACCGCCCCAGCCAGCGGAGCGTCCAGCATGGCCCCCAGCGCCGCCGCCAGGGCCGCCGGCGGCAGCAAGCGGGAAAGGCGCCCGGGAAGAAACCTCCGGAAGGGCTCGCTTGCGGCCGCTCCCATTTGAAGAGCGGCCGCCTCCTTGCCCACCGAGCCGCCGCAAAGAACCGTCAGGGACGTGCCAACGATAATGGCCGGGGCAAGCGGCGCGGGGACGGGGCGTCCGTCGCGCACTGCCTCCATGACCTGAGCCGTGCTCCACGAGAAATCGAGCCGCAGCGCCCGATAGGCGCCAAAGGCGGCAAACCCTGCCACAGGAAGCAGCCACCCGAGCCATCCGCAGGTTCCGAAAACGGCGGCGGCCCCGTCCACAGCAAAATCGAGCGCCACCGTAAGTGCGCCGACGACGACCCCCAGCGCGGCGAGGGAAATCACGAGCAGCGCGCCCTCCCCCGCGCTCTGCCGTGTCATTGCCATCTCCCGTCTCCCCTCGCCCGCGCAGCGCACGGAAAGCACGTCGTCGCAGCGACCGCGGCGACTTCTCAGCGCCGCGTCGGATCGTTGTACACGATGGCCCCGTCGGGCCGGGCCTGGCAGATGAGGGTCAGATCGAACTCCCGGGCCAGGCGAATGGTCTCGTCGGTGGGAACCGCCTTGGTGGCCAGCAGCGGAACCCCGGCGTGAATGGCCTTCATGACCATGTCCACGGGCAATCGCCCGCTAGAGAAGATGAGGGCGTCGCGCAGATCGATCCCCTGCCGCAAGGCCAGGCCCACCACCTTGTCGAAGGCGTTATGGCGCCCCAAGTCCTCGCAGCAGGCCACCACAGTACCCCCCAGCACCAGATAGCAGCTGTGGGTGCCGGTCGTGCGCCGATGCAGGGGCGTATCCTCGGCGAAGGCCCGGGCCGCGGCGAGCACCCATTCAGCCTCCCAGGGAATGGGCGTCACCTTGGCCGGGGGCGCGTCGCTTGTGAAATAGCGGTTGTAGGTGCGGTTGCCGGTGCAGCAAGAGGGAACCGTCTCCACTCCGCGGCGGGAGAAGTCGGCCCGGTTGCAGCCGAGCAGCACCGAGGCGCGGGTCCCCTGCTCGCAGAGATACACTTCCTCGATCTCGGCGACACCCCCCACAATGCCCTCGGTGAATAGCCGCCCCACCACGAGATCGACCAGATGATCGGGGGTGCACACCATCCGCAAGGTGGGCACGGTGTTCACGAGCACCTCCATAGCGTGCTCGGCGAGCACCGGCCGGCGCACCGGCTCGAAGGATCCGTCGGGACGCAGCAGCGCACCGTCGCAGACCTCCACGGCCTCGCCCTCTCGATATCGGTCGACCACTCTCACGATCCTCTTCCCTTCACCCGTTCCCGGCAGCGTGCGTCGCAGCCTCTTTAAGCCTGCTTCTTATGGTAGATGAACCAGTAGGCCAGGCCCACCACCAGGCCGCCAACGATATTGCCGAGGGTAGCGAGAACCAGGTTGTAGGCCACGCCCCCCGCGGTGATGGCCCCTGCGGCCCCGATACCGGCCACCGTGTTCAGCAGCAGTCCCATGGGCAAGAAGAACATGTTCGCCACGCAGTGCTCGAAGCCGCAGGCCACAAAGGCGGATATGGGCAGCAGGATGCCGAGCACCTTGTCGGCCGTGGTCTTCGAGGAGAAGCCGATCCACACGGCCAGGCACACGAGAATGTTGCAGAGCACCGCCTTGAAGAACAAGGTCACCGGCTCAAGGGCCACCTTGCCGGCAGCCACCGAGACGAAGGCCTCGCCCACAGCGCCCCCGTTCATGGCCTGCAAATTCGACAAGTAGATGATAGCCAGCGCCGCCAGGGAGCCGGCCAGGTTGCCGAGCCACACGATACCCCAGTTGCGCAGCAGGCCGGCAAAGCTGATCTTCTTCGACGCCTTGGCGCAGGCCATGAGCACATTGCCTGTGAACAGCTCGGCCCCGCAGCAGAGCACCAGGCACAGGCCCAGGCAGAAGCACAAGCCGCCTACCAGGCGCTGCACCCCGAAGGCCATGGTGGTATCGCCCAGAAACGTGCAGAAGTACATGCCGCCAAAGCCGATGAAGGCGCCGGCCAGCATGGCGGACACGAAGCACTTAGCACCGCCCATGGAGGCCTTGGTCACGCCGACGGCCTCGGCCTTGGCCTCGGTGGCGGCCGGCGCCAGCGCATCGGGGCTGATGGACAGCAGATCCTCTTTTACGATTGACATGGATATTCCTCCCCTATCATAACGTTACAAACGGGTATTGCTCGAAATTGCCGCCCTCGACAAGGGCGGCGTACACCGACTCCACGGCCGCCAGCACGCGCGGGTGCACGGGATCGAAGAACTTGGTACCCCCAGGCTGGATGCCGAGGAAGGTCACCTCCTCGCACATCTGCTCCAGCTCTCCCAGCAGGTAGGTGATGGGCAGCGTGTGGGTGGTGATGAGCGACTGCACCGCCACGTCCTCGGCACGCAGGCGCCGGACGGCCCCCGGCTCAAGCCCCATGGCCGCCGCGTCCACCAGGAGCAGACGCTGCGGGGCAAGGCGGCGCAGATAGCCCAAATCGTTCTCGGGCGTCTGGCCCCCGTCTACCGCCAGCCAGCCGGCCACGGGGTCGTCCTCCAGGCGCTTGGCCAGAAGCGGGCCGGCGGCGTCGTCGCCACGCAGGACGCTGCCCACGCAGAAGACGACGTTGCCGCCCCGCGCCCCGGCCTCGCTCGCGGCCAGGATGTCCTCGGCGCTCGCGCTCACGACACCCTCCTTCCCATGGCGTACACGGCCGGCTCGCACTGCACCTCGTCCAGCAGGAACAGAAACTCCTCCAGCCACGACGGCACATCCGCGGCAACCACCAGGCCCGCGGCAGCCGTCCCCGGCTCGGGTACCGTACCGCAGCCTTCCAGGGCCGCCAGCACCGCCGGTTTCAGCAGGGGGACGTGCTCCTTCTTCAGCTCGATCTCGCCGAAGCGCTCGATGCCCCTCAGCTTGTCGGCCGCCTCGCCGGCACCGAGGGCCGCCAGCACGTCTGAGAAGACGACCCTGGACGTGGCCAGACGCGGCTCGAGGCAGTCGATGACCCCGGTATGGTGCCCGATGGCCAGGGTGTAGTAGAGCACCGAACGCACGTCCTCGGGAATAGAGCGCTCATGATCCACGAACTTCTTCCCCAGCCGGTAGAACACCACGTCCCGGGCCGTGCGCCCATCGGTGGTGTGGGCCGCCGCCGGGCGCACGGCCCGTCCGCGCTCTGCTCCCGTTCCCCCGTCCGCACCGGGCGCCCTCCCCGCACCCGGCGCAGACGGCCGTTGGCGCACCGTCACGCTCATTCCTGCACGACCTTACTCAGCAGAAGCGCCTTCAAATCCATGAACACGGCCTTCTTTCGCGTATCGGTCTCGCGCTCGACGAGTCTGTCGGCGGCGGCCAGAGCGTCGGTTTTGTCCTTGGCGAGCGCCATCATGAACTCGTCCACGATCTGCTTGCCGTAGTAGTAGCCGCTCATGCGCCGCGCCTCGCGCTCGAAGGCGGTGCGCACCTTGTAGGGTATCGCCGGGAAGGCCACGGGCGCCTGCTCGCCAGCCGGGGCCACATGGCGGCTTTCATGCAGCTTCTGGTCGAGCAGCCCCAAGGCGCAGGCAAAGCCGTAGATAGTGGCCGGCGGCGAGGGCGGGCAGCCCGGAATGTACACGTCCACGGGAAGAATGGGGTCGGTGCCTCCCCACACGCAGTAGTTGTCGTGGAAGATGCCGCCGGTGCAGCCGCAGGCCCCGTAGGAGATGACGATCTTCGGATCGGGCGCCGCCTGATAGGCGCGCAGCGCCGGCTCGCGCATGGCCCGGGTCATGGCGCCAGTGTACAGCAGCACATCGGCGTGACGCGGCGAGGGCACCACCTTGATGCCGAAGCGCTCGGCATCGAAGGCGGCGGTGATGGTGGCGAAGATCTCGATCTCGCAGCCGTTGCAGCCGCCGCAGTCCACGCGGTACACGTACACCGACCGCTTGATGGACTGAAGCAGCTTCTCCTTGGCCTTAGCCACCGACGCGTCCAGGGCCACCGGGTCCGGCCTCCACTGGAGAGACGCGGGGAAATCGTTCTCGATCATCGGGCACCTCCTTCGGTGCGAGCCTGGGCCTGGAAGGCGCGGGCATCCTCGCGGCGACGGCAGGCCAGGCACTCGTCCAGCTTCCCCACATCGGCAGCGGCGGGACCTCCCACGCTCTTCAGAACCCGGCGCGCATAGTCGACCTCCTTGGCGGCAGCGTAGGGCTTACCGCACACCGCGCAGCGCGCCACCTCGTAGGCGCAGGACTCGGACAGATCGGCCTTGTTCAGCACCGCCAGCTCGAAGTCGGTCGTCAACTCGATGGCGAACAAGGGGCACACCTCCTGGCAGCGCCCGCAAAAGATGCAGCGGCCGTAGCTGATATCCCAGGTCACATAGGACTGATCATCGTTCAAGTCCATGGTGATGGCGTTGGCCGGGCAGGCAATGGCGCAGGCTCCGCAGGCAATGCACAGCTTCTCGTTGTGCTCCGGCTTGCCGCGGAATCCCGCGGGCATATCCAACGGCTCGAAGGGATAGCCTGTCGTGGCGTCGCCGGCCTTGCGGATTTCCTTGAACAGCTTCAACATCGCCTACACCCCCGTTCCCGAGAGCGGCGAGTGGGTGCGGCGACGGCAGTAGCCCTCCAGCTGGTCTTTGGTGAGCACCGTCTCCGTCTTCTTCTTAACATCCACCACCGTCACGCGATCGGTGCAGGAATAGCACGGGTCCATGGAGCCCACGATGATGGCCGCGTCGGCCACGGTGTTGCCGCGGAACATGTAGCGCAAGATGGGCCAGTTGGAGTACGTGGCCGCCTTGGCCCTCCACCGGTAGCACTTCTGGTTGTCGCCCACTTGGGCCCAGTGCATGTCCTCGCCGCGCGGCGCCTCGGTGTAGCCCAGGGCGAACTTGTGCGGCGTGTACCGCCAGTCCTCGGTGAGCACCGGGCCCGCCGGAGCTCCGTCCAGCAGCTGCTCGATCATGGTCAGCGAGTCCATGAACTCCTCCACGCGCACCAAGGTCCGGCTCTGCACATCGCAGCCGTCGTGGCTGCGGGCCTTCATGCCGCTCAAGTACTTGTAGCCGTCGAAGGGGTGATCGAAGCGCACGTCGCGGGCAATGCCGCTGCCGCGCACGCAGGGGCCCACGGGGCTGTAGTCGCGGGCCACCGCCGGGTCGAGCCGGCCCACCCCGGCGGTGCGCGACTCGAAGTTCGCCGTGGACACGAGCATGTCTACCAGCGCCTCCACCTCGTTGCGAATCTCGCGCACGTACTTGATGGTGGCCACCTTCTGCGCGTCCAGAATGTCGCGACGGACCCCGCCGATGAGGTTCAGGCCGTAGGTCTTACGGGCGCCGGTCAGCAGCACCGCCAAGTCCATGGTCTTCTCGCGCACGCGGAAGAAGTGTTGGAAGCCGGTGTCGAAACCGCAATAGTGGCACACGAGCCCCAGATTCAGCAGATGGGAGTGCAAACGCTCCACTTCCAGCAGGATGGCGCGGATGTACTGGGCGCGCACGGGCACCTCGATGCCCTGGGCGTGTTCCACGGCCTCGGCATAGGCCACGGAGTGGGCATTGCCGCAGATACCGCAGATGCGGTCGGCCAAGAACGTGACCGCGTCGTAGTTCAGGCGGCTCTCGGCCACCTTCTCCATGCCGCGGTGGACGTAGAACAGGCGGTAGTCGGCGTCGATGATCTCCTCGCCCTCCACAAACAGGCGGAAGTGCCCCGGCTCGTCGGAGGTGATGTGCAGCGGGCCCATGGGCACCTCGGTGACCTCCTCGGCCCGACCCTCGTAGAGGAACGAGTAGTTCTCCACGTCGGTGACGGGAGCCGGCCGCTTGCGGTAGTCCATGGAATCCTTGCGCAGCGGATACAGGTCGGCCGGCCAGTCGTCGGGCAGCACCAGCCGCCGCTCGTCGGGCAGCCCCTGGGCGCGCAGGCCGAACAGGTCGAAGGCCTCGCGCTCGCTCCATACGCAGGCGGGCACCCGCGGAGTCACGCTCGGGTACTCCATGGACTGGGGGTCCACCTCGGCCCGCACCGTCACGAAGCCCGGGTCGCCCTCCTCCATGGACAGCAGGTAGTACAGGGCGTAGTTGCCGTTGATGGGCCGCTCGTCGTTGGCCACCATGTTCGGCAGCCAGCCGCCGCGACCGTAGTACAGAAACTCCACCACATCGGGCAGCATGTCCTTGGGCACCGTGACGGTCACCTGGTCTTCGGCCTGCCACGCGGCATCGAGCACCGCTCCGGGGAACGTGTCGCGCACGGCCTGCACGTGGGTTTCCCCCACCCGCAAGGGCGCCTTCTTCTTGACCATTACTCGGACACCTCCTCTTCAACCTCGTCTCCAGCCAGGGCCGCCAGGGCCCCCTCAAACAGATTCTCGCTCGCCGGGTACTCGTCCTCGTAACTCATGACGATGGCCCCGGCGCGCTCGATGGAGCTGAACAGAGGGCCGGGCAGGGCCACGCCGAGCAGCACCACCAAAGCCAAGAGCACGCATTCGGGCACCAGGGCCAGGGCCGGCACGTCCTTGCGGGCCATCCCCTCGGGCGCACGCCCCAAGGCCGATCCGGTGATCATGGTCACAAGCGCCATGATGACCACCACCAGAGCCACCAGCACGAGCGCCACGAGCCAGAGGGCATCGGCGGCAATGCCGGCCAAGATCATGGCCATCTCGCTCACGAACATGGCGAAGGGCGGGAAGCCCGCCAAGGCGAGGCAACCGGCCACGAACAGCACGCCGGTCACAGGGGCCACGGCCAGAATGCCCTTGATCTTCTCCAGATCGCGGGTGTGGTACTTCATCATCACGTTGCCGGCCACGCAGAACATGAGCGCCTTGGTCAGGCCGTGGGCGATGCAGTGCACCAGGCCCGCGATAATGCCCAGAGGACCGCCGATGCCGAAGCACACGGCGATGAGGCCCACGTTCTCGCACGAGCTGTAGGCCAGCTTGCGCTTGATATCGCGCTGCCGGTACACCTCGAAGGCCGCGTAGCCCACCGAGAGCACGCCCAGAATCACCATGACCAGCTGGGGGAAGCCCGCCCCCACGTTGGCCGCGGCTAGAATGTAGAACCGCAGCACGATGAGCAGCGCGCACTTCAGCAGCACGCCGGACAGCAGGGCCGACACGGGGCTCGGCGCCTCGGAATGGGCGTCGGGCAGCCAGGTGTGCATGGGAAACAGGCCCGCCTTGGTGCCGAAGCCGATGGCGGCGAACACGAAGGCGATCATCGTGAGCGAGTGGTCGAGCGCGGGAGCCATGGGCAGGATGGACGTCCAGAACACCGCCTGATGCGCGTCGGCCATCACGTCGGCGGCGTTCGCGTACACGAGCAGCGTGCCGAACAGGCCGAAGGCCACGCCGGCCGTGCAGACGATGATGTACTTCCACGCTGCCTCCAGGGCGAGCTTGGTGCGGTACACCCCCACGAGGAACACCGTGGACAAGGTGGTGGCCTCCACCGACACCCACATCATGATGATGTTGTTGGAGGTGACGGCCAGAATCATCGAGAACACGAACAGGCTGAAGAACACGTAGTACTGTTTCACCTGGGAGGGCCCGAGCTTCCCATCGGCCACATCGTGGGCCACATAGGGCAGCGAGTACAGGCCCGTGGCCGGCGCGATAACGGCAATGAGGCCCAAGAACAGCGCCCCCAGCCCGTCCAGGTGGAACCAGCCGCCCAAGGCGAAAATGTCGCTGCCGGCGAACACCGAGGCCACGAGCCAAAGCCCTGAAACGGCCACGACGGCCAGGGACAGGACGTGAATGGCCTCGAACAGGCCGCGGGGCGTGGCCTTCGCAGGCAGCAGGGCCATCGCCGCGGCCGCAACCACCGGGCAGCCCAGCAGGCAGATGAGCAGAATAGAGTAATCCATGGCTTATCCCTTCAGCTCGCAGAGGTCGTCGGCATCAAGGGTGCGGGCGTAGCGCGCCATGCGCCACACGAGCACGGCCAGAATGATCACCGCGAAAATGGCGTCGGTGGCCACCCCGATCTCCACCAGCTCCGGGGCCTGGGGCGCCAAGAGCGCCAAGGTCACGTGGGAGCCGTTTTCCATCAGGCAGTATCCGAAGATCTGCTTGAAGATGGAGCGCTGGATGACGATGCAGGTGAGCCCGATGAAGAAGTGGGCCAGCGACACCGCCAGCGTAGGGCGCACCTCCGCAGCCGTCGGCAAATCGATCCCGGAGACGGCCACGAAGCACACGAACACCTCCACAGCCACCAGGGCCACCGACTTCATGGGGTTGAGCTTCGGCGGCAGATCCGTCCGCGCGTCATCGCCGATCTTCTTCAGGGTGAACAGCAGGATGGCGGGCACGAGCACCACCTTGGTGGCGAAGGCCGTGGCCGACCAGGTGAACAGCTCCACCGAGCCGGTCACCGCGCCGAGCGACGCGAGCACGGCCACGAGCACGAGCGACTGGAGCGAGTACAGCCAGGCTGCCGCGCGCCCCGTGCGGGCGAGCACCACCAGCATCGAGGTGATGATGAGGCAGGCCCCCAGCACATTGACTAACGGGTATCCGAACATATTCATCACCACCTAAATTCCAATGACGAGGAACACCAGGGACAGAAGCGCGATCCCCGTGACGAACCAGGTATAACGACCGAGCAGCTTGTAGCGCACGCGCATAACGGCGTTCTCGATGATCGAGGCCGCAACCATGACGACGAGCACTTTCGCGCCATAGGCCAGCATTCCCGCGAGCACCGCCGCAGGCGAGGCGTCCACCGCGGCCCCGAAGGGCAGAAACAGCGCCACGAGCAAGCTCGCCACCACCAGCTGCTTCACGGATACGCCCAGCTTCAGCATGGCCAAAGACGGCCCGGAATAGGCGGCCAGGGGGCCTTCCTGGATCTCCTGCTCGGCCTCGGCCAAGTCGAAGGGCAGCTTGCCCATCTCGATGTAGCAGGCCATGGCGAACGCCACGCCGGCCACTACCACGGCCACGAGCGGCTGGGCCTGAAGCGAGCCTGTGGCCGCGGCCATGAGCCCGGTGTTGGTGGAGCCGGCGGCCACGGCCATGACGAACAGCACCAGCACGAGCGCAGGCTCCACGAGCACGCCTACCAGCAGCTCCCGTACACCGCCGATGGCCGTGTATGAGCCGGCAGAGTCGATGGAGGCCAGGGCGAACATGAAGCGCGGCAGGGCCATCAGGTACAGGATGGTGATGATATCGCCCAGGATGGGCACCGGGCAGGCCTGCATGAACAGGGGCAGACCCGCGGCAATGAGCACGAAGCTGCCGAGGAACACCGGCGGCATGGCCCGGGACACAAGCCCGCTGCCGCCCTCGCGCACCTCGCACCGGCGCCAGAGCTTGGCCAGATCGCGGTAGTCCTGGAAGATGTCGGTACCCGTGCGGGAGTGCATCTTGGCGCGAATCTTGCGCGTGATGCCGCTCACGAGCGGAGCGGCGGCCACCAAGAGGACAGCCTGGAGTATCGCAACAATGACAGACATGGCATCCTCCTATCGGACCAGAATGATGAGCGCCAGGAAGAACACCAGGGCGCCGACGATGTACACGATATAGGTGCGGAAATCGCCGCTCTCCATGCGGCTGAACCAGGCGCCGAGATCGCTGACGATGGACAGCACCGAGTGCGAGAGCGCCGGGGCGCGGTGCGGAGCCGCGGCGATGCCCACCGTGCGATCGCGGTCGAAGCGGGACAGCACCGGCTCGGGGGCCTTGGAGGCGGACGGAGCCGTCTTTTCGAGCCCCAGGGCACGACTGAGCAGACGAGCCACGGCGGCACCGGCACGGTTCACGGTGAAGCGGATGGCAAACAGCGGCCCCATGAAGTTCTTCACGTTGGCGCCCACCGTGGAGGCCAGCGTCTCCATGGTCAGATCCGCCTGGTAGCCGCAGGCCCAGGTCTGCGGATCGTCCTTCATGCCGGCGGCGCGGTTCGCGCTGTTGCGCACCAGGGCGCACGCGGCGATGACAAGAGCCATGAGCACCGCCAGCACCAGCGGCGAGACGACCGATGCCGTATCCAGCGACACAAGCGTCGCACCCTCCACGGCCGGCACCGGGGGCACCGACAGCATGGCGGCGGCAATGGAATCCACCACCGGCGTCACCAGAGCCGCTCCCAGGCCGAGGAAGACGCAGGCCACCGTGAGCAGCACCATAGCCCCCTTCATGGGAGCGGGCACCTCGCGGGCCTGCTCGGCCGCCTCGGAACGCGGCCGAGCCAAGAACGTGACGCCGAAGGCCTTCACGAAGCAGGTGACGGCCAGAGCACCGGTAATGGCCAGGGCCACCACGGCAAAGGCGAACAGGATGCGCATGAAGATGTCGCCGTCCATGGCCGCGCCGATGAGCCCTTGGTACGTGAACCACTCGGACACGAACCCATTGAGCGGGGGGATGGCCGAGATGGCCAGCGATCCCACAAGAAAGCACAGGGCCGTCACGGGCATCAGGCGCGCCAGACCGCCGAGAACCTCCATGTTGCGCGTGCCCGTCGCATGCAGCACGCTGCCGGCCCCCAGGAACAAAAGCCCCTTGAACATGGCGTGGTTCACCAGGTGGTAGAGACCGGCCAGAAGCCCGATGGCCGCAAGCCACGGAAGATGCGCGGCCCAGCCGTAGATGCCCGTGCCCACACCGAGCAGGATAATGCCGATGTTCTCCACGGAGTGATAGGCCAGCAGGCTCTTCAGATCATGCTCGCCCAGGGCGTACACCACTCCCAGCACGCTCGATACCGCGCCGATGATAATGACGAGCACGCCCCAACCGATCTCGCCTCCGGTCGCGCCCAGCAAATCGAAGCACACCTTGCAGATACCGAAGATGCCGATCTTGATCATGCCGCCGGACATGAGCGCGCTCACATTGGAAGGCGCCGCCGGATGGGCTTGGGGCAGCCACGAATGGAAGGGCACCATGCCCGCCTTGGCGCCAAAGCCGAAGAAAGCCAGCACGAAGGCCACCGTGGCCACACCGGGGGCAAAGGCGCTCGTGCGGAAGGCCTCGAACTCGAGGGACCCGGCGGCCGACGCCATCACGAAGAACGAGATGGCGATCATGAGAAAGCCGATATGGGCCATGATCAAGTACAGAAAGCCCCCGCGCAGCGATTTCTCCGTCTGGTCGATGACAACCAGCACGTAGGAGGTAAGCGACATCAATTCGAAGAACACAAGGAACCAAAATGCGTTGTCGGCCAGAATGACCAGGTTCATGGAAGCAATGAACAGGTTCATGAAAAAGCCGATGATCCCCATGCCCTTCTCGTAATACTCGTCGAAATAGGACAGACCGTAGAGCCATGCCACGAAGGCCAGGGCCGAGATGACCGCGATGAGCAGTCCCGCCAGGGGATTCAGCAGCAGCGTGAAGCTCGCAAACGCCATGGGCCCCGCCCAGCTGGCGTGCACCGCCGGCCCCAGCAGGGCCCCGGCGCCGCCGATGAAGGCGCAGGCCGCCGAGGCCATGCCGCCCACGCAGGCGATGGTCTTAGAGGCGGCAGGGGTCTTCCCCGCCACCAGGGACAGCGCGCCGGCGACGCAGGAGAGCCCGAGGGACACAAAGATAAGTTCCAGCATTTAGGCCTCCTTCAGGTTGGTCGAGCGGCCCATCATGATCTGATTGGCCGTAGCGGCTGCTTTCATTTTGTCCTTGCGAGCGTCACCGAGCGTTGTGGCATCTCGCACAAAGAGCGCGTTGGTCGGGCAGGCCCTCACGCAATGGGGACCCCCTTCGGGGTCGTACGTGGAGCACAAGTCGCACTTCACGGCACAGGTGTAGACGCCGATGCTCCAGGCCAGCAGCGGGGAGGTGCCCCGGGGCTGGCTCGGCGTCTCAAAGGCAATGCCGGCAACGCCTGCCGTGGACGTGCCTGCCGGATGGATGGCGCCGAAGGGGCACACGATCGCGCACAGCTTGCAGCCGATGCACGCCTGCTCGTTCACAACGACGGCCTCGTCGGTGCGCGCGATGGCATCGACGGGGCACACGGCCAAGCAGGGAGCCCCCTCGCACTGATGGCAGGTGACCGCCGCGGTCACCTGCGGGGCGAAGGTCAGGGCGAGGCGGGGCTCCGCCTGCAGCCCGGCCACACGGTGGCCATGGCTGCAGGCGGCGAGACATGTGCCGCATCCTATGCACCTATCCGGCTCTATGGCGATGAAGGTGTTCATCAGAGTCCTTTCGGGTGAAAAAGAGCGGACGGCTGCGGGCTACTCCGCAGACGCCTCGGCGGCCGGCGCCACGTTCTGGGGCGCAGCCTCGGCGGCCAGGCGATCCTTCAGGGCGCTGTAGAGCGCCTGCATGTGGCGCTCGGCCCACACCTGGTCGTCGATGGAGTGCACCTCGCAGGCGGAGTACTTGTCCTCGGGCGTGCCGGACAGAGGATCGGTCACGTGCATGGTCAGATCGTTGCACTTGCCGATCCACCACTGGTAGGTCATGTACACCGCGCCCTTGTTGATGCGCTCGTCCAAACACGCGCGGGTAATCACCTTACCACGGCGCGAGCTGACCCACACCAGATCCTCGTCGCGGATATTGCGCGCCTCGGCGTCGGCAGGGTTGATGTGCACATAGCCCGGCTCGTCGGCCAGCATCGAGAGCACCTTGCAGTTGCCCGTCATCGAGCGGCAGGAGTAGTGGCCCACCTCGCGCACGGTGCATAGCACGAGCGGATAGGCGTCATCGGGAAGCTCGGTGGGCTCCACGAAGTCGTGCGCCATGAGGATGGCCTTCTTATCAGCCGTGTTGAACTGGCCGTTCTTGTACAGCGTCGGGGTGCCGGGGCACTCCAGCGTGGGCACGGGCCACTGGGCATGACCGGTGCCGGCCATCTTCTCGTAGGTGGCGCCGTAGAAGTTGGGGCACAGCTCGCGCACCTCGTTCCAAATCTCCTCGGTATCCTCGTAGTGCATCGGGTAGCCCATGCGCGTCGAAAGCTCCTGGAAGATCTGCCAGTCGTGCTTGCACTCGCCCTTGGGCGGCACTGCGGCCGTGAAGCGCTGGAACGTGCGATCCGAGGCGGAGAACACGCCGTCGTGCTCGCCCCAAGACGTGCCGGGAAACACCACATCGGCCAAAGCCGTCGTCTGGGTCATGAAGATGTCCTGGGAGATGAGCAGATCCAGGTTCTCCAGGGTCTCCTTCATATCGGCGGAATCGGGCTCGGTCTGCAGCGGATCCTCGCCGAAGTTGTAGAAGGCGCGGATCTTGCCCTCCTTCACCCCGTGGGGCAGGTCGGTCAGCTTGAAGCCGGGCTCGGCGGGAAGCGCGCCGGCCGGCAGGCCCCAGGCCTTCTCGAACTTAGCGCGCATCTCGGGGTTCTCCACCTTCTGGTAACCCGGCAGAAGACTCGGCCACATGCCCATGTCGCAGGAGCCCTGCACGTTGTTCTGGCCGCGCACCGGCGCCAGACCGGCGTTGTCGCGACCGATCTGGTTGGCGACGCAGGCGATGGCGGCGATGGTGTGCACCACCTTCACGCCCTGGCGCTGCTGGGTCACGCCCATGCCCCAGCCGATGACGGAGTTGGGGGCCGTAGCGTACATGCGCGCCGCCTTGCGGATGTCGTCGGGATCGCAGCCGCACACCTCGGCCACCGATTCCGGCGTGTAGTTCTTAATGGTCTCCCACCACGCGTCGAAGCCGCTGGTGTGGGCATCGATGAAGGCCTTGTCGTGCATATTCTCAGACACGATGACGTTGGCGAACGCGTTCATGAAGGCGAGGTTGCAGCCGTTCTTGATCTGGATGTACAGATCGGCGATGCGGGCGGTCTCAATGGAGCGCGGATCCACTACGATGATCTTGGCACCCTTCTCCTTGGCCTTCACGATGCGGCGAGCCACAATGGGATGGGAGGCCGAGGGATTGTAGCCGAACAGCATGATGAGGTCGGCGTTCTCCAGGTTGGGAATGGACACCGACATGGCACCGGATCCCACGGTGTCCATAAGCCCGATCACGCTGGGGCCGTGGCAGGTGCGCGCGCAGTTGTCGATGTTGTTCGTGCCGATGCAGGCGCGGGTGAACTTCTGCATGACGAAGTTGGCCTCGTTGCCCGGGCCGCGGGAGGAGCCGGTCAGCATGATAGCGTCCGGGCCGTACTTCTCCTTGATCTCGGTCAGCCGCTGCGCCGTGAAGTCAAGCGCCTCGTCCCAGGTGACGCGCTCCAACTCGCCGCCCTTCTCGCGGCGGATCATCGGGTGCAGGATGCGCGGCGTCAGGATCTTCGTATCGTTGATGAAATCGAAGCCCGACAGGCCCTTCAGGCACAGCTCGCCCTCGTTGGTCACACCGTCGATGCCCTCGGCGCCGATGACCATTCCGTCATCGACCAGCAGGTTGAGCTTGCATCCGGCGCCGCAGTAGGGACATACGGCCATGTGCTTTTCCATAGTTTCACTCCCCCGTTCTAGTTGAGATCCATATTCAGCGGCACGCTGGCAAACGCGCCCGAGGCCACGGCGGCCTTCATGCGCCGGGCCCGCTGACGAGCGGCAAGTTCCTCCTCGTCGACGACCATAAGGCCGCCGGTGGGACAGGCCTCCACGCACGCCGGGCCGCCCTCGCGGTCATAGCACAAATCGCACTTCACCAGGAAAGCCTTGGGCGCCGACTCCACCGTCAGGCCGCCCAGCTTCGCCGCGCCCTCTTGGGAGACCACGTCCACGGCGCCGTAAGGACAGGCCAGCACGCAGCTGCGGCAGCCGATGCAGCGCTCCTGCTTCACCGCCACGCGACCCTCGTCGAAGTACAGCGCCCCTTCCGGGCACGAGGCCACGCACGGCGCATCGGCGCAGTGGTGGCACACGATGGGCGCGGAGATGGTCAGGGTGGTAATCAGGTTCAGACGGGGCTTCGCAACGTCCCCCGGCGCACTGTGCTTCAGCAGACAGCCGGCCATGCACGTCTGGCAGCCGATGCACAGGCCCGGGTCGGCAATGACGAATTTAGAACCCATGAACTCCTCCTCTTTCTCATAGCTCGAAGCATGTATTCCCCCGCTTCGCTCCCGTCTGGCCCCTTCTCGAGAACCGGGGTGCACGAGACCAAGGCATCGGTGGGACGCCTTGCTGAAACGGATTGGAATCTATGGAAAGCGCGCAGGGTTTGCGCATCGGGAAAGTCATCTTTGACCTGTTGGGGACGTTATAACGCGCTCAACGGCTATTGGCAACCCCCTATTTCGCCGCTTCTGATGATCCCGCCTTTCGGCGCGGGAATCCAGGGGCCTTCCGAGTGTGTTACAATTGCACTACATCTTTCCTCGTTTTGCTGGGAAGATGTCGCAGAAACGCGCGCAATACGGCGCATTTTCATCCGCTTTCGATCTCTTTCGCAGGGCGAAAAATTTTTTCGGAGGTGCTCCATGGGCAAGCATGCCACCTTGCAGGTACGCGTCGAGGACACCATGAAGGCAGAGGCCGAACAGCTCTTCGAGGCTCTGGGCCTCTCGCTCTCCGAGGCCGTGCGGCTCTTCATAGCCGAGAGCGTCAACGAAAGGCGGCTCCCCTTCACGCCGCACCTCAGCAAGAGCGAGGGAGCCACGAGCGCCTTCGGCAAGCTGCGTCACTACGGCAATCCGACCCAGTCGAGCGACGAGCGCGCCGCATGGCTGAAGGAGCAGGGCGCATCCGACGCCGAGCGGCCGAAAAGCGCGCCCCGGGGACGTTCCCACGATATCGTCATCGTGGACAAAACCGTCCTGCTGCACTATTTGCTCGACAACGATCCGCGCCGCGCCGCCAAGGCGCGTCGCATTATCGCCGGCGGCGCGGCGCGGGCCTACCCGGAAACCATCGTCGCCTGCGTGGCGGCGCTCGAGAGCGACTACCGCGTGCCGCGCTCGCTCATCGGCACGGTCATGGCGCTTCTGGCCGACGACGTGTCCATGGAAGACGGAGCCGCCGTGCGCCTGGCGGCCCGGCTCTACGGGGCGGGCAAGCTCTCCTTCGCGGAACATCTTCTGGCCGCCCGCAATGTCCTCACCGGGTACCCCGTCGAAACCTTTAGCAAGCCCCTTTCCCGCACCATCATGTAAGAGGACCCGCCCCCTTACGGGAGACGGGTCCTCCGACACGTAGCTTTTTGCGCCGTGCGCCCCTACAGGATGCGCAGGTTCACGTCCTTCAGCTGACGGCCCGTCACCGCGCTCGGCGCGCCGGTCATGGGGTCGCTCGCCGAGGAAGTCTTCGGGAAGGCGATAACGTCGCGGATGGAGTCCTTGCGGGCCAGCAGCATCACCAGCCGGTCCAGACCCAACGCGATGCCGCCATGGGGCGGGGCGCCCAGCTCGAGTGCGCGGATGAGGTGGCCGAACTTCTCGTCGATCTCCTCATCGGAGAGCCCCACGACGCGCAGGATGCGACGCTGCTCCTCGGCGTTGTGGATGCGGATGGTGCCGCCGCCCACCTCGAAGCCGTCCATCACCAGGTCGTAGGAATAGCTGCCGCAGGCCAAAGGATCGCTCTCGATCTTATCCAAGTCCTCCTTCAGCACATGGGTGAAGGGGTGGTGCTCAGCGGCGTACTTCTTCTCGTCCTCGTCGTAGCGGAACATGGGGAAGTTCACCACCCACAGAAGCCCGTGGCCCTCGCGGGGCACGTTCAGGGCGTCGGCCATGTGCAGGCGCAGGGCGGAGAGCACGGCGTTGGCGATCTCAGGCGCGTCGGCCGCGAACAGCAGAAGGTCGCCGGGCTCCACTTCCATCTCGGCCTTCAGGGCCGCCCACTCTTCGTCGGTGAAGAACTTCTTGATGGGGCTCTTCTCCTGGCCGTCGGTGGTAAATGCCACCCAGGCCATGCCCTTGGCGCCGTTGGCCTCGGCGATGGAGGCCATCTTCTCCACCTCGCCGCGGCTCCAGTCACCCGCGCCCTTGGCGTTGATGGCCTTCACCACGCCGCCCGAGGCGGCCACCGACGAGAACACCTTGAAGCCGGTGTCCTTCACAATGTCGGTAATGTCGTGCAGGAGCATGCCGAAGCGCACATCGGGGCGATCGCAGCCGTAGTCGCGCATGGCGTCGGCGTACTGCATCTTCTGCAGGGGGAAGGCCACATCGGTCACGCCGACGGCGGCAAGCGTCTCGGCCATGACCGCTTCCATCATGTCGCACACATCGTCGCCCTCCACGAAGGACATCTCAATGTCCACCTGAGTGAACTCCGGCTGGCGGTCGGCGCGCAGATCCTCGTCGCGGAAGCAGCGGGCAATCTGGTAGTAGCGCTCTACGCCGGCGCACATGAGCATCTGCTTGAACTGCTGGGGGCTCTGGGGCAGGGCGTAGAACTTGCCCGGGTTCGGACGGCTCGGCACGATGTAGTCGCGAGCGCCCTCGGGGGTGGAGTTCGCCAGGATCGGCGTCTCGATCTCCAGAAAACCGCGCTCGTCGAGGGCCCGGCGCATGGCCTGGGTCACCGTGTGGCGCAGCTTCAGGTTGGCGAGCATCTCCGGACGGCGAATGTCCAGGTAGCGCCATTTCATGCGGGTGATCTCGTCAGTCTCGATGCCGTCTTCGATGGAAAACGGCGGCGTCACCGAGGTGTTCAGCACCTCCACGGCGCTGGCCAGCACTTCGATCTCGCCGGTAATCATGTTCGGGTTCACGGCCTCCGGCGCCCGCTCGCGCACGCGGCCGGTCACCTTCAGCACGTACTCGCGGCCCAAGTGCTCGGCTGCATGGAAGTCCTCCGCGCTCACGCAATCCGGGTCGACGACCACCTGCGTGTAGCCCTCGCGGTCGCGCAGATCGATGAAGATGAGCCCGCCGTGGTCGCGGGTATGCCACGCCCAACCGGCCAGCGTCACCTCTTGGTTCACGTCGGTCGCACGCAGCTGCCCGCAGGTGGCGGTGTGCATGCAATATTCGTTGCGGAAGTCTTCCATAGTTACGTCGGTTCTCCTAGGGTCAAAAAATCATGTGCCCGTAATCGTATCGCAAATCCCCCGCCCACGCCAGCTATTCCGCACGTTCTCCGTAGCAAGCACCACCGACGACAAATGTTCCCGGCATCCTCTGACGCTCATTGCGATGATGATATTTTTCTTGCTGCGCAACCCCGCCGTGGGCTACCATGGGCGAGCGCTCATCGTAGCTCATCAGTCGCGCATAGCTTATCTGCCGAGCGTCTTCTATCCGTTTTCTACCAAGGAAGGAGACTCGAGCATGTCTGAAGCAGCTAGCACGTCGAACCTTGTCCTTTTCGAATCCTCCGACGGGGAGGTGAAACTGGATGTGACTGTCGACACTCACGATGAAGAGGTTTGGCTCAACCGATCCCAAATGGCCCTTCTATTCGATCGCGACGTTAAAACCATCGGAAAGCACATTGCAAATGCCCTTAAGGAGGAATTGGCCGATGCCGGGAAACCAGTTGTCGCAAAATTTGCGACAACTGCCGCTGACAACAAGACCTACCAAGTCGAGTACTACAACCTCGATGTCATCATCTCCGTCGGCTACCGGGTCAAGTCGCAGCGCGGCGTAGAATTTCGCCGATGGGCGACTGACGTGCTGCGCCGCTACATCATCGAAGGCCGCGCCGAGAACGAGCGCCGCCTGTGGCAACTTGCGCAGGTGGTTTCCGTGATGGAGCGCCTCTCCGGCGACCTCGCCGCCAACCAAATTCTCGAAATCGTGAAGAGTTATGCGCCCGCGCTCGATCTGCTGGACGACTACGACCACCAGCGCCTCAGCCGGCCCGAAGGTTCGGAGGGCATCTACGTGCTCGACTACGACGAATGCCGCGACCTCATCGACCGTTTGCGTTTCTCGGGAGAGAGCGACATCTTCGGCAAGGAGAAGGATGATTCGTTCCGCAGCAGCATCGCCGCTATCTACCAGTCGTTCGGCGGCCAAGAATTGTATCCGTCCGTCCAGGAGAAAGCCGCGAATCTCCTGTATTTCGTCGTAAAGAACCACTCGTTTCACGATGGCAACAAGCGCATCGCGGCAAGTCTCTTCCTCTACTTCCTCGACCGTAACGGGCTGCTTTACGAGGATGGTCGCAAGACCGTGGGAGATGACTCGCTCGTAGCCACCACCATCATGATCGCAGAGTCGCGCCCCGACGAAAAAGAGGCCATGGTTTCCCTCGTGATGAACTTCCTCGCCTGGGGCCGAGCAGGGAAACCACTCGACCGCGCCCAGCACCCCACCCGAAGTCAATAACATGCCCGGCGGCAGCTCCAACCCCATAAAGAGAGCCGCCCTCATGCAAAGCGGCACCCTTATGCGCCTAAGGGTGCCGTATCTCATGCCCGAGGTGCCCGCTTTGACTTGGGGTATCGTTTAGGAGAGATGGCCGCCGATGGCCTACATGGTTGCTTTAGCAGCGATTACCCACCAAATAAGAATTACGACCATAACGATCACTAGCACCATAGCCGCCCCGCACAAGAAGGGTCGCGCAGCCTTACGGCTCACGCCGTGGACAAGCCCCATGTCGTACAGCTTGTCGCTGTAGCGGTAGCTTATTCCCATCAAGGCATTCGCACCACACATGATCAGACTAGCGGGAAGCATCGACCACGGCGAGCCCCAGCTGTCTGCCTGGCCGGAAAACCCCCAATGCAAAGGCACCTCGGCCTCAAGAGGAAATTGAGCAATAGCGATAAGGCACGCAAAAGCAGGGGCGGTAATAATGAAAAGCCAAAACATCAGAGAGAGAAGCACCTTGCGCTTCATTTCTTGCCGGCCTTAATCGCTTTATCAGCCCACATCTCCAGCGTCTTGACCGTAGACGTTATCTTATCCAGCTCTTGGCGTATGCTTTCGAACTCCTCCAACTCGTCCTCGGTGACATCCCCGTCGGCGGCGATCTCTATGAGCCTGTCCTTCATCTGGCCCGTATTGTTCAGCGAGGCTATCATCCGCAAAACGATCATCGGCAGTTCTGACTGCTCGGGCTGCTCGATATAAGGAACTTCCCCGTCCTTCCCGATTGGACACTGCATCGCGCAGTAGTAGTTGCACAAAGAAGGCTCGTCGTAGACCTCAGCCAAGACGAGCACCTCGTCAGGCCGTATTGCAGAGCGATTCTTCTCTATCCGCTCAAGCCTGTTCTCGTCAACACACTTCAGCTCAAGGGCTGCTTTAGCCCTTGTCCAGCGCAATTTCTCGCACCTTATCTGCTCGTATAGACTTGAGTATTCCTTTTTCATCTTCTCGGCCATCGCGAAAACCCTTCGTACTTTTCGCGAAATCTGAGGAAAAACGACTCTCGGATTCGCGAATCTTGCATGTGTCCATTTTCTCTAAAGACATCAGAATATTAAACATCGAAGCACCCGAACGAAGGAGATAACCATGGGACTGAGATTAACCAAGGCCGTACGGCAGCAGCTGCTGGACGACAACGACGGGTTTACAACCTCGACCTACTACGAGGGAAGGAACTTCCGGGAGCAGCGCGACTACAGCATCGAGGACGGCGAACTCCACATCAGAGCGCGCGGGGAAACCTCGTGGGCGGACAGCCACTTCGACGACGAATGGGTCGCTGACGAGGAGGAGACTCACCGTTTCCTTTACAGGCACAAGAACGAGCTGATTTAAGAATTGGGGAGGATCCAACAATGAAGAGCACAATCAGCACCGAGCAGTATGTAAGCGACAATCTCGACCTGGGCGGAGACTTCCGAAAGATTAAAAAAACTAGGCTGCTCAACCTCGTTTCAGACCTGAGAAACATGCCCTCAGAAACAGCGCGGCTCGTTACTGAGCAATTCCCGGCAGCAGCAGGCAACGCGGCCGCCTCTGTCAAGAGCCTGTTCGACAAGATCCCAGCATTCCTTGAGGATGAATCAAAGACGCACGAATCGATGATGAACATGCTTTCCGAGGACGACGAGCGGTGCTGGGAAAGGATTAATGATCCCTCTGTCAGCGATGAGGAGCGAAAAAGGTGCTACCAGAGACTGGCGGAGAACAAGAACCACGCACATACCGAATGCTCCGACAAGCGCAAGTTCAAGATCGGCCTCTATGACCGCTCCGGAGCGATTCTTCTTGCCGCGATTGGAATTCCGCTAACTGTTCTCGGAGTCAACCACATGAAAAAGTAACTTATATGTCAAGGGACGGGTCCATTGGTGTCAAGGGAGCCGTCCCTTGACACCCTTCTCCGCCCCTCCCATCCAAGAAGAGAAGCGTCTCACATATGTCCTTTTGCACCAGCGGGCGCATGCTGTCGGGGTACTTCGAAACGTCTGCGTTCCGCAATGCGTCGGCGATGCACAGCGCAAGAGCCGGCTTCGCCTCAGCCAGTTGCCTAAGGGACTTCACGCACTGACGAGCCGTAATGGGCTTCTCGTCAGTGGCATGCTGCAGATACTCGTCGATTATCCCATCGATTCTGCCCGCTGCATCCCATCTCGCATTGCAGGCAATGAGCGTCAGCCCGCGCGTCCTAACATAGGAATTGGAGTCACGCATCATGTTGATGAATGAATCGAGGTGCGCATACACCACGATGCTCCGCCCGCTAGCTTCGACAAGCTCTTTCAGAGCGCAATAAGCCACTTTGTTGTCAGGAGAACGAAGCCGGGAAACCCATTCTCTTACATTCGCATTCAGCTCTTCGGACATCGCCTCGATCATCCCTTCTTTGACGGACAGGAGGGGGGCGCACCCTGGCATTGTCGTCCGAGCCTACCGAAGGGAACCGTCCCCTCGACGCGCTTCAAGTAGTGAAGCGATCTCTCGACGATTTCTGCGTGCAGCAGACACGACGGCTTTTGACTTCTTCTTCAGCCGAGTGGGCAGGCTAAAGGCTGCCCCTGCGAATAGCCGCAGCGGGCGGAAGGAGAGAAGCCCCCTTCCGCCCCCGATGCAAAGTGGCTAGTCGATCAGTTCCCGCAGGACGTACTGGAGGATGCCGCCGTTCTCGTAGTAGCGGCCCTCGGTGGGGGTGTCGATGCGCACCGTGGCATCGAAGGTCACCGCGCTGCCGTCGGCGCGCTCGGCCGTCACCTGCACCACCGCCGGGGCCGGCAGGCCCGCCGAGAAGTCGATGGGAGCCACGGTGATAGTCTCGGAACCGTCAAGCCCCAGCTCATCGGCATTCTGGCCCTCGGCGAACTGCAGCGGCAGGATGCCCATGCCGATGAGGTTCGACCGATGGATGCGCTCGAAGCTCTCGGCGATGGCCACACGCACGCCCAGCAGCATGGGGCCCTTGGCCGCCCAGTCGCGGGACGAGCCCGAGCCGTACATCTTGCCCGCCAGCACCGCCGCCGGGGCGCCTGCCGCGCGGTAATGCTCAGCCGCATAGTACAAAGGTGCGATCTCGCCCGTGGTGAAGTCGCAGGTCCAGCCGCCCTTGCGGCCGTCGGCCAACTTGTTCGTCAGCTTCACATTGGCGAACGTGCCGCGCATCATCACCTCGTGGTTGCCGCGACGGCTGCCGTAGGTGTTGAAGTCGGCCGGAGCCACGCCATGGGCCTCCAAGTACTCGGCCGCGGGCATATCCAGCGCGATAGCACCGGCCGGGGAGATGTGGTCGGTGGTGATGAAGTCGCCGAAGTTCCCGAGCACCCGAGCACCCTCGATGGGGGCCTGGCCCTCCACTGCTCGGCCCATGCCGTCGAAGTACGGGGGCCGGCGCACGTAGGTAGATGCCTCGTCCCAGGCGAAGGTGTCGCTCGGCTCGGCGCCCAGGGCCTGCCAGGCGGCATCGCCCTCGAACATGCCGGCAGCACCCTGCTCGTACAAGTCGGCGGTCACGTACTGGCTCACCAGCGCGGCCACTTCGGCCTCGTCGGGCACGATATCGGCGAAGTACACCGGATTCCCGGCGCTATCCACGCCAAGAGCATCCTTCTCCAGATCAATATCCATGGTGCCGGCAATGGCGTAGGCAATCACATTGGCCGGCTGCATGAGATAGTTCTGCGACACATCCGGCGAAATGCGACCCTCGAAGTTGCGGTTGCCGGAAAGCACGCTCGCCAGCTCGATATCGTCGGCGATGGCGTGCATGGCCTCCGACAGAGGGCCAGAGTTGCCGATGCAGCTCATGCAACCGAAGCCGCAGGTGAAAAATCCCAGCTGGCGCAGGGGCTCGGTCAGCCCCGCGCGCTCCAACAGCAGCTCGGTGGCGCGGCTGCCCGGAGCCAAAATAGTCTTCACCCAGGGCGCGGGCGCAAGCCCGCGCTCGGCGGCATTGCGGGCCATGAGCCCCGTGGCGATCATCATAGCCTGGTCGGTAGCCGTCGTGCAGCTCGTTACTGCGGCGATGGCAATGGCCCCGTGGGTCAGTTCGTGGTCGACGCCGCCAATTTCCACGTGCGCCGTCACATCGTCCAGGCCGCGCTCGGCGCAGATAGCGCGGAAGCGCTCGCCAGCCTGGGCCAGGGCAATGCGGTCGTGAGGTCGTGACGGACCGGCAATGGAGGGCTGCACGCTGCCCAGATCCAACTCGATCACGTCGCTGTACACACGCGGCTCGGCACTCGGATCGTTCCAGTAGCCCTGGGCCTTGGCGTAAGCCTCCACAAGGGCCACCTGATCCTCACTGCGGCCGGTCAGGCGCAGGTAGTCGAGCGTTTTCTCGTCCACGGGGAACAGGGTGCAGGTGCTGCCGTACTCCGGGGTCATGTTCGAGATGCAGGCGCGCTGGGTGGCAGAAAGTCCGCTCACGCTGGGGCCGAAGCACTCCACGAAGCAGCCCACCACGCCGCGCTCGCGCAGCATGCTCGCGAACGTCAGCGACACGTCCATGGCCGACACGCCTGCCGCCAGCTCGCCGGTCAGCTTCACGCCGATCACGCGGGGCACCAGGGTCGTAATGGGCTGGCCGAGGGCCGCGGCCTCGGCCTCGATACCGCCCACGCCCCAGCCGAGCACACCGATGCCATTGGCCGTAGGCGTATGAGAGTCGGTGCCCACCAGAGTATCGAAGTACACCACCGGCGCGCCGTCGGCACCCGTAAGCCCTGAAGGCGACTCCATGACCACGCTTGCGAACTTCTCGATGTTCAGCTGGTGGCAGATACCCTGCCCCGGCGGCACGATGCGCACGTTCTCGAAGGACTCCTGGGCCCACTTCAAGAAGTCGTAGCGCTCGCTGTTTCGCGCGAACTCCAACTTCATGTTCTCGTCCATGCATCCGGCGCAGCCGGCCTCATCGGCGATGACCGAGTGGTCGATGACCAGATCGCACGGCACCTGGGGGTTGATCTTCTTCGGATCGCCCCCCAGCTCAGCGCAGGCCTCGCGCATCACGGCGAAGTCAACGAACACCGGCACGCCCGTGAAGTCCTGGAACAGCACGCGCGCCGGCGAGAACTCCACCTCGTCGCCCGTATGGCCCGCAAGGCCGGCCTCAGTCACCCGGGCTGCCATGGCCGCGGCCTCGTCGGGCGTGCGGCCACAGCGCAGCACATTCTCCAACAGCACCGTCAGCGAGAACGGCAGCCGATCCGCACCTTCGATGGTCGACACGGGATAATAGGTGTAGGCGGCATCGCCCACCTTCAAAGTAGATGCAAAGCCCATAGTGCACTCCTCCTGCAATCTATGCTCGGTCATACGTTGGAAAAGAGAGAATCGCGCCCGCTCTCCATGCGGGCGCGATTCCTACGATACGTTCTCGACGATCTGGCTCGCCCGCTTCTTCAGCATACCACGACCGTTGGTCGCATCGAAGCGCATACGATCGCCCAGAGCCTTCTTCACCTCGGGCGCCAACTTTCCCTGAGAGAAATCGATGACAGCCAGCAACATGTCCTGGAATTCCAGATCGCCGTGCCAGCACTGAATGCCCTCATCAATGAGGGACCATACTTTCTCCGAGCGCTTCTCGGTCGTCGCGCCGAGGGCGCACAGAAAGCGCATGGCGGCCAAGCGCAACGGGCCGCTACCCTCATCGAAGAGCGCCGTCTCCGCACCGGGAATAGCCTTCTCGCAAACGCGAGCGTCAAGGGGAATGATCCGCGTGAGAGTCTCAAGGCACTCCCAACGCGTTTGCGCCTCTGGACGCTCAAGGGCATCCACCAATGCAGCCCCATGGCCAACGAGCAGCTCGGGATCCTCCCGCGCCACGCCGGCGATAATGCGCGCCGCCTGCTGACGGCCGCGACGACTTCCGTCGGAAAGCGCGTCAACCAACGCCTCAAGAACCGCCGGCTGTTTCGCCGCATCTTCAATGCGCTTCTTATCTTCAGGGCTCTCTGAACTCACGGGAACGCCACCTCTCTCGATACCAACAGCCTCGTTCGCAATGAGACAAGGCTCTGTGGGTATTATACGCACGCGCCTCTTGCAGTCGAGAGAGGCCGACCCCATTTCACGGCCGATGGCGACGAGAAAGACAGCCCTAAACAACAAAAGACGCCCGGGCGGGCGTCTATGATGACGGCATCTCCCCATGGCCGGAGACCCCGTCGATCCCGCCCCTCTGAGGAGCGGGCCGCGCGGAGACGAGGCCCAGAAAGCAAAAGGCACCCCGCAGGGTGCCGAAGACGGCATCGGCCCCGTTCGCCGGGGCGTCAGCGCCGGCGCAGGGCCGGGCCCGGGGGGCGATGGGAAAGCGCCCCCTGCGAGCGGAACGACCTGTCCTCCCGCGGCCTCGCGCCGCAGTACTTTCGGCGAGGTGGGGCTTAACTGCCGAGTTCGGAATGGGATCGGGTGATCCCCCACTCCATG
>NZ_WAJS01000033.1 GCF_008831045.1 Adlercreutzia muris | reverse complement strand
CGCAGCGCCGAGGCCCTCTCGAAGGTGTGGTAGGATGCTCCCGTCGACGAATGCCCCGGCCGGCGCCCTCCAAGGGCAGGCTCCGGGGCCCTCTGGGAGCACCGCTCCGGATTCATGTAACTCACACAACATTGAGGTTGATCGTATTTGCTGATTCTCCTCCATTTATATCAAAGGTCGCATCAAGCGGTTCGGATACCTGATATACAGCCACAATATCGAAGGCAAGATCAACGAAAAAGAGGGCGAGAGCGAGAAGGGCGATCAAGCGAAGCCGATCGGCTTGTTTGACGGACAGAGGGACACCCCGGGCAACTACATCACCGAAAAGAGCAATGAAAATCAGGAGCATGGCGAGAAAGAGGGCGCCATGGAGAACGGAGTAGAACACCGCTGAGGTAGAACCCAAGCCATTGCCGCCCATAAGAGCAAGCACGGTTGCGGCGATCCAAATAAGCGCGTAGACGCCGGCAAAAACCATACAGGCCACTCTAATCAGCCTACACCTCGATTGCGCTTTGCCGAGTGCGCACTTCAAGTTCATCTCATCGGTATTCGACACCATCGTAAGCTCTTTTCTCTGTAGGCGCTCTCCCAGTTACCGCATCCTCGCTGCTATGCTCCCACCCGGATGCACGGGCTCACGGGACCAATCGTCACGCAAATATCCAGCGGAGCTGGCTCTCCATAAAACAGCATGGCTCACACCTCCTTTCCCATCTCGGCTCCCATCATGGCCTGAAAGAGAAGACGGTAGAACGTCCTCATCAGGGTGCAATAGGGATCCCGCGCGCCCACGTCGCCCGTGGCAAAGTAGGCGCGGGCCCGGCAGCCGCCTCCGCAGAGGTAGCGAATCTCGCAAGCGCCGCACGGAACCAGCTCGTCCACGGGCGGCGCGGGTCGGCGGAGCCGTTCCAAACACGCCGGATCGTCGTGCAGCGATCCCGCGCAAAAGGCCTCATCGTGCAGCAGATGGCACGGGAACACCTCTCCATCAGCCGACACGCTCACCACAGAGCAGCCCGCGCCGCACCCCGTTGTGGTGCACAGCCCCGTGCTCACCGGCGTATCGGCCAGCAGCGGCACCCCGCCCGAGGCCAGATCCAGGGTGGCTCGGGCCAGGGCGACCAGAGCCTCCTCGTCGGGCAGCACCGCCGCGAGCTCTCCCCCGTCGGCCGGGGCCGAGAGCAGACTGAAGTTGATGGTCGCCCCCAACTCCTCGGCTAAGGCGCAGTAGGAGCCCATAGCGTCTCCGTTGCCCCGATGAATGGTCGGGATGATATGGGCCCGCACGCCCGCAGCTCGAATGCGCTTTACCGTTTCCACCAACTCCGAAAAGCGATTCTCCCGCCGGATAGCCGATACCGCGCGAGCATCGGCCCCATCGAAGGACACCGAGATGCAATCAACCCACGGCGCCAGGGCCTCCAGCACTTCCCCGGTCACCCGCGTGCCGTTCGTGAGCACGTCCACCTGCTCGATGCCTGCCTCCTTGGCCCCAGCGGCGATAGCTGCCAAATCGTCGCGCAGAAACGGCTCGCCACCGGAAATGACCAAGCGCGTCACGCCCGCAGCCGCCAAACGATCCACAATCCCGAGCATCGTCTCAAGGGGCAGGTCATCCTTCTCGTTGCGGCCGTCTACAGCGGAATAGCAGCCAACGCAGCGCAGGTTGCAGCGGTGGGTGACGTGCAGATAGGCCGCTTGCAGCTTCGGCTCCCCATCAGCGCGCGCCTCCTCGCCGAAACCGCCGCGGCGCAAATGCTCCAACAGGCGCTCGTCCACGGCGGCAACGACCTCGTCGGGCACATCTTCGGTGAACATGCGGTGGCACAGGGCACGGCCCTCCGGAGTCAGGCCGATAACCGCACCCGTCGCCGTGTTGCCGATCATGGGAATGGAGAACGGTTCGTGCTCCACGATGGTATGGCCGAACCTCATCCTGGGCTCCCCTCATTACGTGACATTTTAGCTATTTTCGATCATTTCTCATCCTCATTTATGCGTTGACCACCATAAAATGTCGCGTTATTAACACAAAACGCTAGAGGTCTTTCAAAAGGGGCTCTCACCAGGCAACTTTTCTTCGGAAAGCCCCGGCTGCCAGCAATTGGAAGCTGTCCAGCCAGCAATTGGAAGCTGCCCGGGCAACGAAGATCCGTCCGAGCGCTGAGTAGGCCAAAAATAGTATTTCCGAAAAGCGCAGATCGCCCGAGGACCACCGAAGATGCCGAGGCTACACGGGCTACATGCCGCGGAAAATATCCTCGAGGGTAATGCCGAGAGAGGTGGCTATCTTCTGGAGCGTGCGCAAGGTGAGATTCTTCTTGCCGGCCTCGATCTCGCTCATATAGGATTTGGTCATGGAGGTCATGAGCGCCAGCTGCGACTGCGATACGCCCTTGGATATGCGGATATCCCGAATGCGTTTTCCAATTCTGTTCTGCAGTCGATTGCTCATGGCCCCAAGGCTACCTTGCCCTGTAAAAAGCGGTTTTCTTATAACCGAACTTACGGCGAACTTCAGCAAATATGCAAAACGCCGGGCCCCGAAAGGGAACCCGGCGCTTGTTGCGGGCGGCCCGTTTTCACCGAAGCGATGCACCCCGCGAAAGGCCGAACGGCCCAGCTTACTTCTTAATCACCTGCACGGCCGCATTGTGCGGTGTCGTCGGCGCTTCCAACACGCCGGCCTGGGTGTACTGCTGCACCTGATCGGCCGTATATCCCAAGCTCTCCAGAATCTCGGCGTTGTGCTCGCCCAGATCGGGGGCGCGCTGGTAGTCCGGCTTGAAGTTCGACATCGTGAACGGCAGGCCGATGGTCTTGAACTTCCCGCGGGCGCCGCCCTGGTCGATCTCGGGGATGGTACCGTCGGTGGTCAGGTCGGGGTCGTGCTCGATCTCGTACCAGTCGAGCACCGGGCCCACCGGCACGCCGGCCGCGCCCAGCTTGTCCGTCAACTCGAACTTGTCGTACTGCTTGGTGAATTCCTCGATGATCGGGTACAGCTCCTGCTTGTGCAGCTGGCGGTTCTGCCACGGCGTGAACCGGGCGTCGGTTGCCAGCTCCGGCTTGCCGATGGCCTCGGCCAAAATCTTGAAGGCCTTGTCGGAGTTCTGCACGACGATGTACACGAAGGCATTGGGGTCGCTCTCCCAGCCCTTGGCCTTGTAGCACCAGCCGATGACCTGGCCGCCCTCGGTATTCTCGGCGCGCGGGATAGCGCGGCCCCAATCAAAGTTCGGGTACACCTCGTAATGCGGCAGAGCCCCCAGGTTGTCCAGCATCAGCTGATCGCGCAGCTTGATGCGGCACAGGTTCAGCACGGCGTTCTGCATGGACTGGTACACGTAGCAGCCCTCGCCCGTGCGCTCGCGCTGCAGCAGCGCCGACAGGATGCCGATGAGGAAGTGCATACCGGTGTTGGAATCGCCCAGGGCCGCAGCGGACTGGGTGGGCACGTTGAAGTCGCCCTCGTTCCAGCCGGTAGTAGAGGCGGCGCCGCCGGCTGACTGGGCCACGGGCTCGAAGGCCTTCACGTGGGCGAAGCGCGAGCCCTGGTTGAAGCCCTTGAGCGAGGCCATGATGCAGCGCGGGTTGATGGCGTGCACCTGTTCCCAGCCAAATCCCATCTTCTCCACGTCGCCCGGGCCGATGTTCTCCACGAACAGGTCGGCCTCCTTCAGCAGCTTGGTCAGAATCTCCTTGCCCTCGGGCGTCTTCACGTTCAGGGTGAGGGACTTCTTGTTGGCGTTCAACTGAAGATAGTACAGGCTCCAGGAATCGGCAATGTCCAGCAGCTCGGTACGGGTCGGATCGCCGCCCGGGCGCTCGATCTTGATGACCTCAGCGCCCATCCAGGCCAGAAACTGGGTGCAGGAGGGGCCCGACTGAACCTCGGTCCAGTCGATGACCTTGATGCCCGCCAAAGGGGCCGTGGAATTCACGTTTGTTGCAGTCACGGGAACACCTCGCTTCTCGAAGGATTTAGAATGTGCTACGGCATCCATTCTAGAAAGCGGATGACGGCAACCCCGTTCGCTGAGCGCCTTTGTCACAGAGCGGTTTGCAGATTGTGGTGAGAAGGGAAGGTACCCATGGGCAGCGAGCACCAGAAATTGAAGCTCCTCTATCTGATGCAGATGCTCTACGAGCAGACCGACGAGGCCCACGGGCTGACTACGCCGGAGCTCATCGAGGGCCTCGCCGAGCGCGGCGTGGATGCCGAGCGCAAATCCATTTACCGTGACCTGGAGACCCTGCGCTCCTTCGGCCTCGCCATAGAGAAGCTGCCCACCCGCCCCGTGAGCTACGCTCTGGCCAGCCGCACCTTCTCCGCAGCCGAGCTCATGCTCCTCGTGGACGCGGTGCAGTCATCGCGCTTCCTCACCCGTCGCATGGCCAACCGTCTCGTCGGGGGCATCGCCTCCCTCGGCTCGTGCCACCAGGAGCAGGCCCTCTCCCGCAACGTGCACGTGGAAGGCCGCATCACCATGCAGAACGAGTCGGTGTTTCATCATGTGAGCACCATCCACGAGGCCCTGCGCCAGCGCCGCCAGGTGGCCTTCCGCTACGTGAAGCATGACGTCCACAAGCGGCCCGTGGCCCAGAAGGACGGACGGCTCTACCGGGAGACGCCGGTGCGCCTCATATACTCCGAGGGATGCTACTACCTCATCGCCTACAACGAAAAGCACGAGAGCTTCCCCGCCTACCGCGTGGACCGTATGCAGGGGCTGCGCCTCACCGATACGCCGGCCGTGCGCAACACGGCCATCGCCACCTTCGACGCCGATGCCTACAGCGCCCGCACCTTCTCCATGTTCGGGGGCGCGACGCGACGGGTGACCCTGCTCGTGGAGGAGCCGGTCATGAGCGCTATGCTGGACCGCTTCGGAAAGGACGTGGAGAGCGCGGCCATCGATGAGCGATGGGCCCGCGTCTATGTCACCGTGACGCCGAGCCCGGTGTTCTTCGGGTGGCTCGCCCAGTTCGGTCGCGGCGTGCGCATCGAGGCCCCCAGCGATCTGGCCACGGAATACGCCGCCTACCTTCGCGACATCTTGGAAGATTACACCTAGGGCCGTGCCGCCTCGAGCATTCCGTACCAGGAAACCGCCTTTGGCGTCGACGACGCTCACGATACTCGCGATGTTCGCGCAAAGCCGCTGGCGCAACCGTCGCCCTCTCATGGGAGGTGTTGCGCGCCCCACAAGGCCGCCGCATTTCCGTAATCGCGCTTTCTGCGCAGTAAACTCCGCGAAGTAGACGCGAAGGGAGCCTTCCCGGCCCTTGCCAGCCAGGGAGGCTCCCTGTCACCTGGGAAAACATCTGGACGGAGACCACCAACGCGCGAATCCCGAGCAGCCTATATCTATCTCGCGGAGTTTGCTGCACAATTTCAGCCTCTTCGGAAACAGACGGACCCAAAACCATCTCCTCCGCCACATAGGCCAAGGCGACCCCAGAACCGGGCTTTCCCGATGCCGCCTTACCTACTCGAAGTCGAACATGGCGGTGGAGAGATAGCGCTCGCCGGTGTCGGGCAGGATGACGACGATGGTCTTGCCGGCGTTCTCGGGGCGGGCGGCCACTTTGGTGGCGGCGGCCACGGCGGCTCCGGCCGAAATGCCCACGAGCAGGCCATCCCGCGCCGCCAGCTCGCGGCCGGCCTCGAAGGCCTCGTCGTCGGTGATGGCCAGCACCTCGTCGTAGATGGCAGTGTCCAGCGTCTCGGGCACGAACCCGGCGCCGATGCCCTGAATCTTGTGGGAGCCGGCGCGTCCCTCGGACAGCACCGGCGAGCCGGCCGGCTCCACAGCCACCACCTGGATGTCCGGGTTCTGGGCCTTCAGGTAGGCCCCGGTGCCCGAAATGGTGCCGCCGGTGCCCACGCCGGCCACGAGGATGTCCACCGTCCCGTCGGTATCCTTCCAGATCTCGGGCCCGGTGGTGCGCTCGTGCACAGCAGGATTCGCCGCATTGGTGAACTGCGAGGGAATGAACGAGTTGGGAATCTCGGCGGCCAGCTCATCAGCTTTGGCGATGGCGCCCTTCATACCCTTGGCGCCCTCGGTGAGCACCAGCTCGGCCCCATAGGCGCGCATGAGGTTGCGCCGTTCCTGGGACATGGTCTCGGGCATGGTGATGATGATGCGGTTGCCGCGCACGGCCGCCAAAGCCGCCAGGCCGATACCGGTGTTGCCCGAGGTGGGCTCGATGAGCACCGTCTCGTCGTCGATGAGCCCGGCGGCCTCGGCCGCCTCGATCATGGCGAGGGCGGCGCGGTCCTTCACCGAGCCGGTGGGGTTGAAGGACTCCACCTTCCCGAGCAGCGTAGCTGGCACGCCGCAGGCCCGCTCGTAGTTGGCCAATTCCACCAGGGGCGTGTGCCCGATCAGCTCGGCAATGCTCTTGTGCACGTTCATGGAAAGTCCTTTCGCTTGCAACTCTTCCCGGTCGGGACCACGGGGTATCCTGATTCGCTCAAACAGTCCTCGCTTTGGGGAACAGCCCACTGGACTGTTCTCGTCGCTGCGGAACTCGCTCGGTCAGAACGCCCCGTGTTCCCCCTACGCTCTACCTCAGCCGAGGTGCGACAGGGAGGAATTTCGGGTGGGCTCACCAAGCGAATTCCGCAGCGTGCATCCCATGCACGCGAGGACTGTCCGAGCGACTGAGCATTACCCGAAAGTCCGACCGGCGGTGACTTTTGATGGGCCCATCGTACCTGTCAACGGACCTCCGTCAACCGAGAAGGCCATAGGGGTTTTCGATGGCCGATCCCGCGAAACAGATGCCGCCGCTTAGAATTTCACCAGACCGCTTTCCCGATAGCGGTATATAATTCCTAGAAAGTTACTAGACTTTAACGAGCACCCGAGAACACGGAGCACCCCATGACCCTCCAACAGCTGCGCTACCTCATCGCCATTGCCAGCCACGGCTCCATCAGCGCCGCGGCACACACCCTGTATGTGTCGCAATCGAGCTTGTCGGTAGCCGTGCGCGACATCGAGCGCGAGACCGGCGTCACCATCTTCGAGCGCTCCAACCGCGGCATCACGCTCACGAGCGACGGCGTGGAGCTGCTCGGCTACGCGCGGCAAGTGGTGGAGCAGGCCGACCTCATGGCCCAGCGCTATTCCGGTCGCGGCGATGGGGGCAACCAGGCCCAGCGCCTCGCCATCACCTCCCAGCACTACGCCTTCGTCGTGGAGGCCTTCCTGGAGCTGGCCGAGGAATACGAGGAGGACGCCTACAACTTCTCCCTGCGCGAGACCCGCACTGCCGAGGTCATCGAGGATGTGCGCGATTTCCGCAGCGATTTGGGCGTGCTCTATCTGTCGTCGTTCAACGAGAGCGTCATCGGCCACGCCCTAGACGATGCGAACCTCTCGTTCAACCTGCTGTTCTCCGCCCAGCCCCATATCTTCGTGAGCGCGAGCCATCCCCTGGCCGAGCGAACCGAGGTCACCCTGGACGACTTGGCAGCCTGGCCGCGCTACGCCTTCGAGCAGGGCAACGCCAACTCGTTCTTCTATGCCGAGGAGCCCTTCGCCGAGCTTCCCCACGGCAAGCGCATCGCCGTGAGCGACCGGGGCACGCTATCGAACCTGCTGGCCCACCATGATGGCTACACCATCTCCACCGGCATGCTGTCGAGCGAGATGCACACGGGCATTGCCAGCGTTCCTTTGGCCACCAAGGAGCTCATGCGCGTGGGCTACATCGTGCACAACGAACGCCAGCTGTCTGATTTGGCCCAACGCTACATCGAGAAGCTGAGCCTGTTCGTGGAAGGCTACCAGATCGGCCTGGCGGGCCTGTAGGCAGCGCCCGCAACGTATCCGAGAGCCGCCGAGCGGCCTTCTCAATCCCGCGGCTCCATATCCAGCAGGTCGAACAGCTCCTGGCGCGTGTGGATGTCGAGCTTCTGGTAGATATGGCGCACGTGGGCCTTCGCGGTGCCGTTGGCGATAACGAGCTCTCGCTCGATGATGCCCACGGTCTTATGCTGCGCCAAGAGGAGCAGTACCTCCTCTTCCCGGGCCGAGAGCTTATAGCGCCGCGCTATCTCGGCGCAACGGTCGGCCAGCTCCTGCTTGCGGGCCAAGGCCGCCGAATCGGTGCCCCCCGAGAGGAAATTCGCGCCCCAGCGGCTCGTGAGATCACACTCCGAGAGGAGGATAGTCGTTGCCGCCACCACGGCCACCAGGGCCAGCAACGCCACGGCCATATCCCCCATCGCGCCCAGTATCTCCTGACTCTCCACCGCATCCGCCGTCATGCGCCCGAGCCACATGACCACCTGGCGCACCCCGCGCTCGATGCCGAACAGCCAGATAGCCGACACGCCGAAGCGGTAGCAGATGTTCGCCATGATGAGCATGATGATGATCGACTGGGCCGTATAGGCGCCGCTCATGCAGAAGTTCGCGGCCTGGCCCTGCACATAGCCGAACAGCGGCACGATGGTGAGGGCCACCACCACGAGCGGCAGGGCGACCCGGTATATGAGGCTGAAATCGAAGCGGCCGCCGCGCATGGCGACGCCGAGGTAGACGAGCAGCGCCACCACCACGGCCCCGGGCGCAGAATGGGGACCGAAGGGACCTTGGTACATACCGCCCTCCAGCAGGCCGTAACCGAAGGCATAGGCCGCCATGAACAGCACCGCCTTCCACGGCACCGAGAAGCGGCTCCACGATGTGGAGGGCAACTCGGCCGCAGGCAGGCTCGCAAAGGCCCGACGCGCCATCAGCAACGACGCCGCCGGCAGGAGCGCCGTCATGGCGAACAGCCACGGCAGCATAAAGCCGCGGTACACATACAGCACCAAGGCACCCGCCGCAATGGAGGCGGAGTAGTACAGGGCGACGCGCAGAGGATTCAGGCAGCTGTACAGCTCGCTCCAAATGAGAATGGCGAGGGCAATGCCGAAGCCGCCGAGCAGCGCCGAGGGCACACCCAAAGCCGAGGCCGCCTCCGCGTGCCAGCAGGAGGCGAACATCAGCACCGTGGAGGCGATCAGGGCCGCCGCGCACAGCGCGAACACGCTTCGCTTGTTGAAGAAGGGGCCGATATGGCGCGCCAGCAGCGTGCAGCCCAGGGCCGTGGCCACCATCGTCCAGTCGAACAGGTCGCGCACCGGCACGCTCGAGGCCGGAAAGCCGACGAACGAGCCCACGAAGACGATCTCGATCCAAGCGCGATACACCCCCAGCCCCAAAAAGGCCACCGGCACGCACAGCGCCGACCACGGCACGCGCCGACCGTTGTGGCGGCCGACTTCCTCTCCGTCCCGTTCGATTTCCACCGCGGCGTCCTCTCTCGCCACCGACCCGCGCTCAGCCCTCACTGCAAATCCACCCTCACTGTAGAACCTCCCTCCGCCATCGGGGAGCCCCCGACCACTCCACGATTATAGAAGATAGAATCCCGCGCTACTCCCTCATTGCGGATACTTCTGCTCATAATTGGAAAAATAGGGGGTTATACCAGGGGGTTATATACCTGATCAGAAAGGGGTTACGTTTTTTACACCCCCGAATCCCGCGACGGACGATGGGCAGGACGGCCCCGAGGCGCTAGGGTACGAGCAGCGCCCGCAATGCGATGGGGCGCAACCGGTCTATTCACTAGGAGGGAAACTATGACCACCATTTCTCGTCGCGACCTGTTCAAGTTCGGCGGCGTGGCGGCCGCCGGCGTGGCGGGTGCCAGCATGCTGGGTGCCTGCTCGCCTCAGCAGCCTACCGCGGCCACTGGCACCGGCTCCGAGAGCGCTGCCGTCGCCGACGGAACCCCGGCGTTCTTCGTGAAGCCCGAGCCCATTACCGACATCGCCGAGACGAAGGACTACGACGTCGTCGTCATCGGAGCCGGCGCCGCCGGCGTGCCCGCCGCTATCTCCGCCTTCGAGGCGGGGGCCAAGGTGGCCCTGCTGCAGAAGGAGGCCACGGCGGTCTCCCAGGGCAACACGTGCGATTCCATCATCGTCGAGGAAACGGCTCCCGGCGGCGTGGAGGCCGTGGTCTCCCTCGTCAACGCCGACTGCTGCCACCTGTCCGATCGCGAGCAGGTGCGCCTGTGGGCCTACAACTCCGGCGAGGCCCTGAAGTGGCTGTGGGGCATCGGCGAGAAGGCCGGCGCGCAGATGGTGGACTCCACCGCGAAGTGGACCGGTGCCATCAAGAACGTCAACGGCTACGACGTGTCCTACTTCGCCTTCGACTTCGGACCGAAGCCCTACAACACCGGCGACGGCATGCGCGACATCGCCGATTGGGCCGAGCAGCAGGGCGTCGAGATCTTCTACTCCACCCCGGCCGCCCAGCTCGTGCAGAATGAATCCGGCGCCGTCACCGGCGTCATCGCCGAGGGTGCTGACGGCTACATCCAGTTCAACGCCGCCAAGGGCGTCATCGTGGCTACGGGCGACTACGAGAACGACGACGAGATGATGGCCTACTACGAGCCGGCCATGGCCAATATCTACCGCAAGGAGCAGAACAAGACCGGCGACGGCCAGAAGATGATGGTCTGGGCCGGGGCGAAGATGGAGGATGCCTGCGGCTCCAAGGTGCAGCACGACTTCGATGCAGGCCCGGGCTCCATGGCTGACATGCCCTTCCTCGCCGTAAAGAACGATGGCACGCGCTTCTGCAACGAGGCAGCCTGCGAGATGGCCGTCATGGGCAACTTCCTGCGCAGCGAGGCCGACCAGGGCTGGTACTCCCAGATCTTCGACAGCAACTATATGGCCGACACCGAGGGCTGGCCGGGCGTGGCCCTGCCGCCGGAGGCCATGGCCAGCTACATGCCCGAGGTCGAGGGCGAGAAGACCGGCGTCTACGAGAGCCTCATCAACACCTTCTCCGCCGATACCCTGGAAGAGCTCGGCGAGAAGCTGGGACTGACCGACGTGCCGACCTTCGTCGCGACCGTCGAGCGCTACAACGAGCTGGCCGAAGGCGGCATCGATGAGGACATGGGCAAGCCCGCCCAGTTCCTGAAGGCCATCAAGCAGCCGCCGTTCTATGGCATCCATCGCCACATCGGCCTGTCCACCATCATCCACGGCGTGAATGTGAACGCCGATATGCAGGCCCTCAACGACGAGGGCGAGCCCATCGAGGGCCTCTACGCCATCGGCAACTGCGCCGGCAACTTCTTCGGAAGCCCCGACTACCCCATGACGGTGCCCGGCCTGTCCCTGGGCCGCTGCCACACCCAGGGCTACGTCGTCGGCCGCGCGGTGGCCAGCAAGTAAAACGATCCCGCACCCTCCCCTTCCAGGGGCCGCCCTCCTCCCGGGCGGCCCCTGCCCTTTTCTCCACATCGGTCGCTCGAGGGCCGACGGACGAACATTTCGCAGATAGCGGAATTTAACCACCGTGCAACAGGGGCCGTAGTAGAATAGGGCCAACACCCGTTTCGTCGTAAAGGAACTTTCCATGGCCCCAGAGCCGGACGATACCGCCTCCGCCCTCGCCGCGCTGGGCATCGAGGGCGTGCTCTCCCACATGCCCGGCGGCTTTTTCGTCTACCGGGCCGATGCCGACGAAGGCCTTATCTACGCTAACGAGGCCTGCTGCCGTATCTTCGGCTGCGATGACCTGTCCGCCTTCAAAAGGCTCACCGGCTTCACCTTCCCCGGCATGGTCCACCCCGACGACATTGTCCGGGTTGAGGACTCCATCGCCCGCCAGATCGCGGCCGACCAGTTCGACATGGACTACGTAGAGTACCGCATCGTGCGCTCCGACGGAGCCGTGCGCTGGATCGAGGATTACGGCCACTATGTGGAAACCAAGGCCGGCCCCCTTTTCTACGTGTTCATCAACGACGGCACCGAGAAGCACGAGCGGCATCGCAAAGAGCTCGCCTCCGTAAGCGCCGAGCTCGCCGAGGCCCACGTGCGCGAGGCAGAGCATCGTAGCATGCTGCGCGGGGCGCTGTCCCAAGCCGAAGCGGCCAATGTGGCGAAGAACGCCTTCCTCTCGAACATGAGCCACGACATCCGCACGCCGCTGAACGCCGTAGTGGGCTACGCCGAGCTCATCCGCGCGCACCTGGACGAAGCCGAGCGCGTGCGCGCCTATACCGATCGCGTGCTAGACGCTTCGCACCAGCTGCTCGATGTGGTGAACGAAACCCTGGAGATCAGCCGCATGGAGGCAGGCCATGTGCAGCTGGTAATGGCCGAGTGCTCGCTCTCCTCCGCCGTCGAGCAGGTGCGGCGCGATTTCGCCGAGACCGCGGAGCGCCGCGGCATCGCCCTGGAAGCCGACGTGTCCGGCATCGTGCACGATCGCGTTGAGGCCGACGTCGTGCGCCTCACGCATCTGCTTTCCCAACTGGTCGACAACGCCGTGAAGTACTCGCCGCCCCGTACCACCGTGCGCATCGTCGCCAGCGAGGAGCCGGGCAGCGCCGGCGGGTTCTCCACTTTCCACCTCACCGTGGCCGACGAGGGCATCGGCATGGACGCGGCCTTCACCGACCGCATGTGCCTGCCTTTCGAACGCGAGAACAACACGACGGCCTCGGGCGTGCAGGGTACCGGCCTCGGCCTGACCATCGTGCGGAGCATCCTCGATCTCATGCAGGGCGATCTCTCCGCGGAAAGCACGCCGGGCGCAGGCTCGGTGTTCACCGTCACGCTCACGCTGCGCGTGACCCACGCCGAGGATGCGAGAGAGGCCTTCGGCCGCCGCGAGCGCACCGGCGAGGTGCGGCGCATCCTACTCGTAGAGGACAACGAGCTGAACAGCGAGATTGCCTGCTGCCTTCTGGAGGACGCCGGCTACACGGTGGAAGTAGCGGAAAACGGGCAGGTGGCTGTCGAGCGGCTGAGCAGAGCCGACCCGTCCGCCTTCGATTTGGTGCTCATGGACATCCAGATGCCCGTGATGGACGGCTACGCGGCCGCCCGGGCCATCCGCGCGCTGCCCGACCCACTGCGCTCCACCGTGCCCATTATCGCCGTGAGTGCGAATGCGTTTTCGGAAGATCGGAAACGCTCCCTGGAAAGCGGCATGGACGCCCATTTGGCCAAGCCCCTCGACATCCACCGGCTCGAGCGCCTCATCGCCACCGTCATCGGCTAGCAGATGGTACCGCCGCCCACCACCACGTCGCCGTGGTAGAGCACCACGGCCTGGCCGGGCGCGGCGGCCCGCTGGGGCTCGTCGAACACCACGCGCAGCTCATCGTCGCCCGTCTGCTCCACCGTCGCCGCCATGGGGCGCTGGCGGTAGTGTGTCTTCGCAGTCACCGCGCACGGCGCCTCGATGCGCTCGACGGCGATGAGGTTCACATCGTGGGCCGTCACCTCCCGCACCTGCACCTCGGCGGCTGTGCCCACGACGAGCTGATTGGCCGCCGCGTCTTTCGCGAACACGTAGAGCGGCTCGGGGGCAGCCACGCCGATGCCCTTGCGCTGGCCTACGGTGTAATGGATAAGCCCCTTGTGCTCGCCAAGCACCTTACCCTCCCGGTTCACGATCTCCCCCGGCTCGAAAGCTGCGCCGCACCCGCACCGCCGCCCTATGAAGGCGGCGTAGTCGCCGTCGGGCACGAAGCAAATATCCTGGCTCTCGGGCTTCTCGGCCGTTGCGAAACCGTGGGCGCGGGCGAGCTCGCGCACCTCGGGCTTGGTCAGCTCGCCCAGAGGAAAGAGCATGTGGGCGAGCGCGTCCTGGGTAAGGTGATACAGCACGTAGCTCTGATCCTTCGCCGCATCCCGCGCCCGCAGAAGCCGCCAGCGGCGGGTTCGCGCATCCCAAGCGCGGCGAGCGTAGTGGCCCGTGGCCACAAAGCCAAGCCCCAGCTCACGGCGGCGGCGCTGGAGAGCATCGAACTTCAGGAAGCGGTTGCAATCGATGCAGGGATTGGGCGTAGTGCCCCCAAGGTAGGCGCCGCAGAACCGGTCGATGACCGCCTCGCCGAACAGCTCGCCGAAATTGAACGTGTAATGGGGCACGCCGAGACGGCGGCACACGGCCCGGGCATCTTCCACATCATCGGCCGAGCAGCACGACGAGTCGCAGTCGGGCGCTACCACATCGGCGCCGAAGAGCTTCATGGTTGCGCCCGTCACCCCATAGCCGGCCTCGCTGAGAAGCAGAGCGGCCACCGACGAGTCCACCCCGCCGCTCATCGCCATCATCACCGTGGGGCCCGCGCCCGCGGCGGCATCATCGAAAGCTCCCCCGGGAAGAGGCGCCCTACCCTGCGCCTTTGCGGGCGCATTTTCCATCCGTTCGTCCATAGTGCCATCATAGCACGGGGGCTATCGGCTATGCTGGCACCCATGCAGGGGTACGGAAGATGTCCACGGCACACCGCGGGCCTTCCGTTGAGAGGGCGGTGCCGCCCAACCCTTCGAACCTGTCAGCTAACACTGTCGTAGGGAGCATGCCCACCAGCACAAGGCGCTCCGCATACGGGCGCTTTTTTGCTTCCGGAAAGGATCGGTCCCATGACCCGGATCGCCGAAGCCGAGCAGCGCGGCCTCATGGCCGCCGCCGTGCGCGAGGTGCGTGCGGCCAACCCGCTCGCGCCCTCTATCACCAACACTGTCACCCAGAACTTCGTCGCCAACGCCCAGCTGGCCGTCGGAGGCTCGGCGGCCATGGTGTACCTGCCCGACGAGGGCGAATGCGTGGCGGCCCTCGGAGGCGCCGTCTACATCAACCTGGGCACGCTTCTGCCCGTGTACGAGGAAACCGTCCCGCGCACGGCCCGCGCCTGCGCCGAGGCGGCCAAGCCCTGGGTGCTCGACCCGGTGGGCGTCGGCATCGGCAGCCTGCGCACCGAGCTGATCCGCGCCGTGAAGGCGTGGCCTGCGGCCATCGTGCGCGGCAACGCCTCGGAGATCATCGCCGTGGCCGAGCTGTGGGGCCTCGATGCGGCCGCCGACAACGGACGCGGCCCGCGCGGCGTGGATGCCACCGACTCGGTGGAGGCCGCCCGCGCCGCCGCCGTGGCCATCGCCCGCTTCTCTGGCGGCGCCGTGGCCGTATCGGGTCCCACCGACCTCGTCACCGACGGCGCCGTCGTCGTGCGGGCCGAGGGCGGAAGCCCGCTTATGTGCTCCGTCACCGGATCGGGCTGCTCCCTCGGCGGCGTGGCGGCCGTCTACGCCTGCGTGGCCGACCCCCTCACTGCGGCACTGGCCGCCACGGCCGCCTACAACCGCGCCGGCGCCCAAGCGGCCGAGCGCTGCAGCGGCCCCGGCAGCTTCCAGGTGGCCTTCCTCGACGCGCTGGCCGCGCTTACGCCCGAAGAAGTCGCCGATGCGCCCCTCGCCTTCGAGGAAGCCTGATACCCGAACGAAACATCCCGCCGAAAGGACTTTCATGAACACCCTTGTCGCCGTTGCCATCGCGCCCTTCGGGGTGGGCGATGAGCTGGCCCCCTACGTGGCCGAAGCCGTCCGCATCATCCGCGATTCGGGGCTGCCGCACCGCACCACCTCCATGTTTACCGAGATCGAGGGGCCCTGGGACGAGGTGATGGCCGTCGTGCGCGATGCCACCTTCGTCCTGGCCGAACAGGGCATCCGCACCGAGGTCATCCTGAAGGCCGATATTCGCCCTGGGCATACCGGCACCCTCACGCGCAAGGTGGAAGCCGTGGGGGAGCTGCTGGCCGAGTAGCCCCGGCACGGCGCGGCACTTCACAAGTTCGCGCCATCTGTGTGGAGGGCCTTGCGCTTTATCCTCGGGTCGCTATGATGCTTCCCCGATGAACCCGTAAAGCGAAAGGTGAACCATGCTGCGAAAGATTATCCAGATCGACGAGGAGAAGTGCATCGGCTGCCGCCTATGCGTTGATGCGTGCCACGAGGGCGCCATCGGCATGGTCGATGGCAAGGCGCGCCTTTTGCGTGACGACTACTGCGATGGCCTCGGCGACTGCCTGCCGGCCTGCCCCACCGAGGCCATCACGTTCGTGGAGCGCGAGGCGGCGCCTTACGACGAGGCGGCCGTGGAGGCCCACCTCGCGGCCCGCGCATCCGCCGAGGCCTCGGCCGAGGACATCCTCGACGCCGCCGTCGTCCGCACGCCGCGTGCGGGATGCCCCGGCAGCGCCGCCCGCACCCTGGCCCCCAGCGGCTGTCCTGGCAGCGCCGCCCGTACCCTGGTTGCGCCCGATGCGACCGCAACCACCCCGGCCGCCGATGCCCTGCCGAGCCGGCTCGCCCAGTGGCCGGCGCAGATCAAGCTCGTGCCCGTGAGCGCTCCCTACTACCAGGGACGCGGCCTGCTCATCGCCGCCGACTGCACGGCGTTCGCCTGCGCCAGCTTCCACGAGCGCTTCATGAACGGCAATGTCACCGTCATCGGCTGTCCGAAGCTGGACGAGGGCTCCTACGCTGACAAGCTGGCCGCCATCATCGCCGCCAACGACATCACCTCGGTCACCATCGCCCGCATGGAGGTGCCCTGTTGCGGCGGTCTCGAGCGCGCCGCCGCCGAGGCCCACGCCCGCGCGGGCAAGGACATCCCCTTCTCGGTGGTCACGTTCTCCATCACCGGCGAGGTTATCGCCTAACGGGCAGCCGCAGTGCCTTCCGCTTCCTCGGGGAAGGCCTCGTCGTAGGGCGGGTCGTTCTCGCGGCGCACGAACTCATAGAGGAGCCGCTGGGTGGCCGGCAGCTCCTTCTTCTTCAGCTGGTGCTCCCACAACACGAGCACGTCCCAGCCCTGCTCCGCCAGGGCGGCCAGGTTGCGCTCGTCGCGCTCCCGGTTGCGGGCAAACTTCTCTTCCCAGTACTCGATGTTCTTCTTGGGCACCGACAGGTTGCACGCCGGGCAACGGTGCCAGAAGCACCCCATAACGAAAATGGCCTTCTTACGGCCCACAAAGGCCACGTCGGGACGGCCCGGAGCCTTCTTCCAATCGCAGCGGTAGCCGGTGAAGCCCATGGCGCGCAGCATCTGGCGCACCTTGATCTCGGGCTTTGTGTCCCGTCGCTTGTTTCCCTGCATCGATTTGCGCGTAGCCAGACTCACCACGCCGAAATCGTAGCGGCCCTTCTCGGGCGAAATTGTCATCGTCGGTTCCATTGACACCATTATACCCTTCCCCCGCACGCCGACTTGCGATATAGTGCTGAGCGACATAGCCTGCCGCCGGGTAGGCGCGAGCACTCGCCGCGTGCGCATCGTTAGGCCTTTGAAGATGCGCGCTCCGGGGGTGCTTTTTTATTGGCCGGCGGAAGGGCGGCGCAACCCGAGTCGCGAGATGGCTCGACGCGCGTTCCGGGCACACCGAGGCGCTGCAGTCCCACTCGCGCACCGCACGGGCGCACCCCCCTTTCCACAACAAGAGGAGCATCATGAAATCGTTCGTGACCGAGGAATCCTTCTGGGACCTGTTCCCCGGGGCCCGTATCGGCATCGTCGTGGCCCACGGCATGAAGCCGACCGGCGAGGTGGCCCCCGAGGACGCCGCCGCCATCGCCCGTGCGCTCGCCGAGGCCAACGGGGAGGCCGACCAGCACCTGGAGAGCAACACCATCTCCCAGAACGCGGTGGTGGCCGTATGGCGCGACGCCTACCAGCAGTTCAAGACGAAGAAGGGCGCCCGCTGCTCCATCGAGAACCTGCTCAAGCGCGTGCTGAAGGGCAATCCCGTGGGCTCCATCGCGCCGTCGGTGGACATCTACAACGCCGTTTCGCTCGCCCACGCCCTGCCCGTGGGCGGCGAGGACATCGACGCCATGGTCGGCGACATCCGACTGGGCATCACCGAGGGAGGCGACGCGTTCCGTCCGCTCGGCGAGGAAGAGGACGCCCCCACGCTGGAAGGCGAGCTGTGCTACCGCGACGACGCCGGCGCCATCTGCCGCTGCTGGAACTGGCGCGACGGCGAGCGCACGGCGCTGACCGATGAGTCGGGCAAGGCCTTCCTCGTCATCGAGTCGGTGGACCCGGCCCGCGCCGACGACCTTGAGGCAGCCGTCGACCAGCTGGCCGACATGGTGCAGCGCTACCTGGGCGCCGACATCTTCGCCAAGCAGATCATCACCCGCGGCAACCCCACGATGGTGATCGACGAGTAGCGCACTACGGCATTCGGCCCTCGCAATCTACGGTGACAGGCCCGTCCCTCTCCAAGCGGCCCGATCCCGCAACCGACCAACGGGCCATGCCGTGGTACCATAGCGCTGACCGTCAACGAGAGGAGACCGCCATGATCCCCGCAATGCGCCGCAGCAAGCAGCAGCTTCCCACCGAAGAGTGCGCCGCCATCCTGCGCGATGCCCCCTGCGGCGTACTCGGCACAGCCGGCACCGACGGGCAACCCTACGCCGTGCCCCTGAGCTTCGCCTACCTGTCCGCCCCGGCCGAGGGGGCGCCCCAGGGCCGCATCTACGCCCACGGCGCCGCCGTGGGCCACAAGCTGGACGCCCTGGCCGCCAACCCGCGCGTGTGCCTGACCGTGGTGGCCCAAAGCGAACCGGTGCCCGAGAAGCTCACCGACCGCTTCCGCTCCACCATGGCCTTCGGGAGCGCCCGCATCGTGGAGAGCGAGGACGAGCAGCTGCTGGGACTGGTGGCCCTCGGCGAGAAGTACGCCCCGGATCTGCCCGCTACGGTGGACGAGGGAATCGCCAGCACCCTGCATCGCACCGCCGTCATCGCCATCGATGTGGAGAAGATCACCGGCAAGGAGGGCCTGGAACTGACCCGCGAGAGGCCCCGGTAGGATCGCCGCGGCGTCATCCGATCGCTTACATTCCCTTAAGGCCCACAGCCTTCTCGCTTACATTCCCGTAAGACTTGCGCCTTTCCGCCGCCGTCGCGTCGCGCTGCCCTGTGCACACGCTATGATGGGCCCGTTGCAATCATCGGCACATCGGAACAGGGAAGGAGGCCGCGGTGGGAATGCTGCCCGATCGACTGAGCCGCCGCGAGTTCGCCATCCTGGCCGGTGGCGCCGCTGCCGTGCTCGTAGTCGGCGGAGGCCTCGCCCACGGCAGCCATCCCTCTTCGGAGTCGCACTCCTCCCCCGGCCTGCTCGCCCACGGCACCGAGGTCGTCAGCGCGCCGGCCGGCAGCGGAACCGCCGACGGCGGCCTTACCCTGGAGGAACTGCCCTGGAACCTGCGCCTCGTCAACGGCACGCACCCCCTGCCCGAGGGCTTCGAGCCGCCCGAGCGCTGCGACATCCCCGGCACCGACGGGCTCGCCATCGACCGGCGCGTCCTCGACGACCTCATGGCCCTCCTCGATGGCGCGACCGCGGCCGGCGTGCGCCCCGAGGTGTGCTCGGCCTACCGCAGCCACGACTACCAGGAGCGGCTGTTCGCTGCCCGGGTGCAGCGGGCCGAGCAAGAGGAGGGCCTGGCCGGGGTCGATGCCGAGGAGGCCGCTTCCTTCTGGGTCGCCCGCCCCGGCGCGAGCGAGCACGAGGCCGCCTTCGCCGTCGATCTCGTGGATGCCTCCTACCAGGAGCTGGACGAGGCCCAGGAGGCCACCGACACCCAGCGCTGGCTCATCGACCACTGCGCCGAGTACGGTTTCATCCTGCGCTACCCCACCGACAAGAGCGACGTCACCGGCATCGGCTACGAGCCGTGGCACTACCGCTACGTCGGCAAAGAGGCCGCCGACGCCATTACCGCCAGCGGCCTCTGCTTGGAAGAGTGGCTCGACCAGTACCTCGGCTAAAGCCGAGCGGCAAGGGCGCGGTCCCCGCCCCGCCCTGCCGTGCCCTGCCGTGCCATTCCCCCTCCGCTCATAGGTTCGCCCAAGAAAGTCAGCGAGAGCCCCCGGGCGTTCCATATCGGGCCACCTTCGCGCCAAGCGACCTTCGGTCGCGCCGTGGGCGAAACAAGGCCTGAGATGAAACGCATCCGGGGGCTCGCAGCGTCGACAGATTCGGCCGGCCGCCAGGACGGACGGAACCCTACAACATCCAAGGCTGCACGATGGTGATGGGCAGCGCCGCGCTCACGATCATGAGGCGCAGAACGAAGCCGCCGATAAGCACGCCGGCGTCGGACAGGGCGCTCACCATCTGGCCCGTGCGGGACGTTTCCAACTCATGGGAGGCGATCCACAGCATCCAGCACTCCAGCACCGTGGGCAGCACGAGGCCCACCACTACGAACAGCAGCCAGAAGCACACGGCCCAGCGGCCCGCGATCAGCGCCATGACGCTCTCCCAGCCCGCCGAGCTCGGGTTCGCCGCTGTCACGAACAGGAGCGCCGCCACGAGCACGAGCTCCACCACGGGCAGCCAGAAGTGGAACTTCTTCAGCACCACCACGGCGTTGAACTCATCGGGCGCCGCGAACACGCCGGCCAGCAGCACGGCCGCCATGCCCGTGGACACCGCGGACACGAGGAACAGGATGGGCAGCAGCGCCGTGTTCCACAGGGGGAAGCCCTGGCACACGCCGAGCAGGCAGCCGGTGTAGACGGCCACGCACAGGCCGAGCACCATACCGGCAATGTCGAGCCACTCGGGCACGGCCCGCTTCAGCAGATCCAGCGCGAGCACGATGAGGGCCACGATGACGAAGGCAGCCAGGAACACTACGCCCCAGGTCATCACCGAGCCGAAGTTGGTGAGCAGCAGCGCGAAGCGAAGCGGATGGGCGAAGCCGGCGGCCGCATCGAACATGAGCAGGCACAGGCCGACAATCACCACGGTCGGGGCGATGATGCGGCCGATGCGCACGAGCCGGGCGCATGCAGGGTGGCGGAAGCGAATGAACACCGCCGTCACGAAGGCTCCGCCGCCCAAGCCGGCGAGGAAGAGATACCACGCGATGATGGATCCCCAAATAGGTTCGTAGGTCATCTCAATCACCTCACGTAATAGACTTTGGCGCGGGTCAGGTCGCCGGCGATGGTCTTGGCGCCCTTCTCGACGATGGCACGGGACACTGCGGAGTCGGGATCGTCCAAATCACCGAAGACGCGCGCGTGGGTGGGGCAGGCGTCCACGCAGGTGCAGGAGGCGCCCCCCTTCTCGGTGTGGGCCGCGCAGAAGCGGCACTTGTCCACGGCACCGGTGCGGCTGTTGCGCACGCGCACCTGATAGGGGCAGGCACTCATGCAGTACAGACAGCCGATGCAGCGACCCTGGTCCACGGCCACGATGCCGTCGGCACCCACATGGGCCGCGCCCGTGGGGCACACGCTGGCGCAGGGGGCGTCGTCGCAGTGCATGCACTGGAGCGGCACTGTCTCCACGCGCGCGCGGGGATAGGCGCCGGTCTCGGCCCGCTCATAGCGGATGAAGTCCTCGTCGGGATCCAGGTTATTCTGTCTCTGACAGGCTGTGCGGCAGGCGTAGCAGCCGACGCACTTAGTCGTGTCGATGAGCATTCCATAGCGTGTCATCATGCACCTGCCTTCCGCACGGTGACCATGGTCTCCTGCAGAAGCGGCGCGCCGTAGCCCCTCTCAAGGGCGAACGGCACGAAGCGCGCCTGGCGGATGCCCAAGCCATCGGCTTGCTGTTGCTCGTCGTCCTCCACGCCGTAGTGGCTCGCCAGGTACAGAGCCGTCGGCTCGATGAGCTCGGTCACGTGCACCCGCACCGGCGCGGAAGCGTACTCGTTCTCGATAACCACCTTATCACCCTCGGCGATGCCGGCCGCCTCGGCCGCGGCGGCGTTCATCCACAACCCGTCGAGCCCGTATTGCTCGGCGATGGCGGCCAAGGGCGCGCCATTGGCGGTCTTGGTCGTTGTCTGAGGCGCCTGGTTGCCCGTGGTGAGGCGGTAGTAGCCGAATCCCAGGGCGTCGGGGGCCACGGTCGGCTCCACCCAGGTGGGGGTGGCGCTGTAGCCGGCCGCCTCGCAGGCGGCGCTGGCGCACTCCACCTTCCCCGAGGCCGTGGGCCACACCAGGTTCTCAGCCGTCAAGGAGGCCAGCGAACTCGTGCCCACGGCGGCGGCACCGGCGTAGGTGCACCCGCAAGCCTCGCACATCTCGGCAGCCGCGTCGGCCACGGAGAAGTTGAAGGCATCGGCCACATCGGCTCCCTGGGCCAGGCCGCTCACGATCTCGGCCACGGAACGGGCCTCGGGCACCACTGGCTCGATCACCGCCGACGACAGGTTCAGCACCGGGTGCACGGCACCGGTCACTGCGGGCAGCTGGTCGCTCTCGGACCACAGCTTCTCGGGCAGCACGAACTGGCAGCAGCGGGCCGTTTCGGTCATCTCGGGCGTCACGGCCACCGACAAAGTGCAGCGCTCCAGAGCCTCGCGCACGTAATCGGGATCGGGGTACTCGGCCGCCACGTTGGCATCCACAAGCAGCAGCCCTCGGATGGAACCCTCGTGGGCGAGACGCAGAGCCTGGGGCGCCGCGCCGTCCCAAGCCAGAGCATAGACCTCGGCCGTGACGTCCGCGGCCTCCACGGGCAGCGGCGAGACGGAAAGGTCGGCCCAGGCCGCCACGGGAGCGGCCAGGTAGGCCCCGCCGGGCACGTTCCAGCAGCCGAGCAGCGTGTTCACGAGGGCCGCGGCCCGGGCCAGCTCGCCGGTGTTGCCGTAGGAGCCGCCGAACAGCGCCATCCACGACAGGTCAATGCAGGCCGCCGGCGCCGCCTGGGCCAGATCGGCAGTCAGCGTCTCGATGACATCGGCGCCCAGACCGCATATCTCCGCCGCCCAGGCCGGGGTGTAGTCGGACAGCACCGCTCGCCATTGGTCCAGATCGGCCAGGGGCGCCTCGGCGCCCAGGCCGCGCTCCAGCAGCCCCCGAGCCACAGCCAGCACCAGGGCCAGCTCCGTGCCGGGACGCACCGGCAGCCACTCGGTGGCCAGGCTGCCCGAAGCGGCCAAGCGGGAGTCCACCATGACGACCTGGGCCCCTGCAGCCCGAGCCTCCTCCAAAGCCGCCACGGCCCCGGGGCTCGGCACCTCGACGGTGCTCGCTCCCAGGATGACCACCATTTTAGCCCGGGCGTAATCGACCTCGTAGGCAGTGAAGCCCGTGGCCTGGGCCAGGCCCGAGGCCACCGATACCGACGCGGTGGTGGCGTTCTCGTAGACGTTCGGGCTGCCCAGAGCGCTCATGAGTCGGCGGACGTACCACTGGGCCGTGGAGGTGCCGTCGGTGATGGCCGCCAAGGCCGACCCGCCGGCATCCTGCCGTATATCGGCGAGGGTGCGGCCGATCTGGCCGAGGGCCTCGTCCCACGAGACCGCCTCGTAGCGACCGTCCTCGGTGCGCCGCAGGGGGCTTTCCACCCGATCGGCCGAGGCGGCTGCCGTCGCCATGCCGAAACCGCGGGCGCACAGAGTGCCGGCGGCGTGGGGATCGGCAGCGTTCCCCACCACTTTGTCGATGTTCCCATCGACCACGTAGGCGGCATAGCCGCACTGATTGGGGCAGACGGTGCACTGGGTGTTCACCACGTCGGCCACGTAGGCCTTCTCAGTGGCCGGCCCCGCGGCGCAGCCCGCGAGCGTCGCGCCCGACGCCGCCAGAGCGGCCCCCGCGACACCGGCGGCTACAAAGCCCCGCCTGGTTATGACCTTTGCTGACATTGCTCTATCCTCTCTTATGACAAGCGGAGGGACCCACAGGTTCCGCGAACCGGGGTCGCCCTAGGCTTCCACGAGGGTCGTCGTGGAAACAACGCCCCCATCGATGGCCTTCTGCGCGATATCTTCCCAATCGATGAACTTGATGGCGCCGTTGGGGCACTGCTCGGCGCAGCGTCCGCAGGAGACGCACTTGGTAGAGGTGCCGGTTTGGGCATTCACCTGGGGCATGCCCCACGGGCAGGCGGCCGAGCACATGCCGCAGCCGATGCAGACGGCCTCGTCCACCACGCGCGCCCCCGTTTCCGCATCGGCGGAAATGGCGTGCACGGGGCAGTACTTGGCGCACTGGGGATCGGCGCACTGCTTGCAGGATTGCACGGTGAACTGGCAGGAGCCGAAGATACCGTCGTTGGTATCCACGCCGGCGCCGAAGTTGTAGTTGTCCCACACGCGCACGCGGGCGATAGACTGCTGAGCCACGCCATCGTTCTTCAGCGTGCACATCATCTCGCAGCGCTGGCAGCCAGAGCAGCGGGCGCGGTCGGTGACGATCATCTTCGCGGGCGTGGTGCGCAGCTCGATGCGACCCGAGGCGATAGACTGGGTCGTCACGCCCCAGGAGGCCAGCACGCCGCCGACCACAAGACCGGCAACGCCGCAGCCGGTCATGGCCAGCACGGTGCGCCGCGTGAAGAAGGGCGGCTTCTTGTCGGCCGGGGCAGCCTCGGCGCCGGCAGCAACAGGAGTGGCCGCAGCGGGAGGCTGCTCGGTGGCCACAGTTTCAGTTTTCTGGGTGTCTGACATTTGAACTCCCCCTTGGAACGAAAGCAAGTCTTAGAGAGAACCCAAGATCGCGACGCCACGCAACGAGGGGAATCATAGTCATGGATGAAGAGTTTGTGTGCCCTCTTTGGGGGGAATTGTCCCCTGCTCGCCTTTCCTTTGAATCCCCATCGCCCTCACGTTGCCCGCCCGTTGAAAACTATCCCCTCATTGAGGGGAAGAGGACCTGCCCGCTCATATTTATACTGGTCAGTGACGATTACTCCAGATCGCGCCGATGGACCCACGCAACATGAGTACACGAAGAGATTTGGAGCTTCATCATGGCTGATTCAAAATTGGATCCCGGCACGTCCTATGGCTGGACCGGCAAGATCCTCCGCGTCAACCTGACCGACGGAACCATCTCGGTAACCCCGACCGATCCCTACAAGGCATATCTGGGCGGCATGGGCATCGCCAATAAGATTATGTACGACGAGGTTGCCCCGGGAACCAACCCGCTGGCACCCGAGAATAAGGTCGTGTTCGCCGTCGGCCCCCTCACGGCCACCGGCGTGCCTTTGGCCGGCCGCACCACCATCGCCTCGCTTTCCACTTTCACGAAAGACCATCAGGTCGTCGATGCCCACACCGGTGGCATGATCGGTGCCGCCATCAAGAAGGCCGGCTGGGACGCTATCGTCATCGAGGGCGCCTCCGATGAGCCGGTCTATCTGAAGATCGATGACGACGACGTGGAAATCAAGGCCGCCGATAAGTACTGGGGCCTGGGCACCCGTGCCACCACCGAGGCGCTCTCCCGCAAGGAGGGCACCGATTTCTGCGTGGCCACCATCGGCCCGGCTGGCGAAAACCTTCTGCCCTACGCCTGCATCATCAACTCCCGCAACCACTCCGCCGGCGCCGGCACCGCCGCCGTGCTTGGCTCCAAGAAGCTGAAGGCCCTCGTCGTGCGCGGAACTCAGCCGGTATACGTGGCCGACCCGCAGGCCGTGGCCGACCTGTCCGACTACATGCTGCGCGAGATCGTCGGCTCCAACAACAACCACGTGGTACCCTCCACCCAGCAGGAATGGGCCGAGTACTTCGACAAGGGCAGCCGCTGGACGGCCCAGAAGGGCCTCACCTGGGCGCTGGCCGAGGGCGGCCCCATCGATACCGGCGAGCCGAAGCCCGGCGAGATCAACACCGTGGGCTACCGCTGCATGAAGTCCACCAAAGACGACGGCCCAGAGGCCGAGAAGTACACTATCAAGATGAACGGTTGCCACAGCTGCCCCATCCACTGCTATTCCGATCTGCGCGTGCCGACCAGCGCTGCGAATGGCGGCCACGAGACCACCGGCAACACCTGTGTACCCAACTTTCCCTTCAAGTATATGATCAAGATCCTGGGCGATCACACTCCAGTGGAGGACAACACCGAGGAGAGTCTGGTCTGGAACCAGGTCATGGGCTCGGTCGTGGATGATCTGGGCCTGTGGTGCAACTACGCGCAGCTCTATCGCGACATCGCCCACTGCTATGCCGCGGGCGTATTCGAGCGCGTGCTGCCCCCCGAGGAGTATGCGGAAATCCCCTGGGAGAAGTTCGACAACAACGACCCCACCCTCATGCCCCAGCTGCTGGCGAAGATCGCCCAAAACGACTCCGAGTTAGCCTACATCGGCCACGGCACCTACGTGTGGACCGAACGCTGGAACGATATGGGCTGGAACGACACCGCCGCCTCCTGCATGATCAGCCCCCGTGGCTGGCCGGTACATCACTCCCAAGAGTGCTTCGGCCAGGTGGGCATGCTCTACAACGTCATGTTCAACCGCGACGACATGATCCACTCCGCCGTGAACCTGCAGGGCTGCGGCCTTCCCATCGAGCTGAAGAAGGCCATCGGCGCCGAGCTCTTCGGCGACGAGAGCGCGGTGGACCCCGATAAGAACTACACCCCCATGAACGAGTACAAGGCGAACTTCGCCTGGTGGTCCATTGTCACCGACGTGCTGCACGACTCGCTCACGCTGTGCAACTGGGTGTGGCCCATGGCCATGTCCCCCACCGCCGCCCGCGACTACCGTGGCGACCTTGACCTGGAGGCGAAGTTCATGACCGCCGTCACCGGCGAGGACTACACCACTGAAGATCTGTACAAGATGGGCGCGAAGATCATGACGCTGCAGCGCGCCAACACCGCCCGCGGCATGACCGATGCCGCCGGAAACATGGGCACCAACGACTTCCGCGCCATCCACGACGTGTATACCAAGTGGCCCTTCACCAAGGACCCGGACATCGAAGTGTTCACCGAAGGCACCGACAAGATGGACAAGGAGGACATCCAGACCGGCCTCACCATGCTCTACGAGTGCTTTGGCTGGGATCCCAAACTGGGATGCCCCACCGTTGAATGCCTCGACTACTATGACATGCCCGACGTGAAGGAGGACCTGGCCGCCCTGGGGCTGCTCCCCGACGCCTAGAACCACCCACCGCGGCTGCGAACTCGTCGACCGCCTGGACCCCCCCCGTGAGCTCCGAAGAGCTCCCCCTTCGTGAGAACGCCCCCGCACTCCGCGGGGGCGTTCGGCATTGCAGGACCCCTATCCTTGCAGGCACTCGGCATTGGAGCAGCCCCGCCCCTTCCTCGCCGGCGTTCTGCCTTGCGACGATCGCGCTTTCGCTGACGTTCGACATTGAGGCGGCCGCGCTTTCGCCCGCACCCGGCATTGCGGCAGCCCACACCTCCGGGTCAAAAAGCAGGTTAAGACACCAAACATCCCATTTTCGACATGCCGGCAGCATTTTCTGTCCCATAGGCCCTGTTTGGTGCTTCTCGAAGCATATTGTTTCAGCAGTGGACTGTTCTGAACGGGGGTTTTGTCGATGCCTGCACCAAAGACCCTGTTTAAGACACGCAAAAAAGCACCAAATACCCCTTCTCCGACAAAAATTTCTTGAAGATGTCAGAAACGAGCCGTTTGGTGCAACAGGGCTGCGCGGGGGGTCGTTTCTGACATCTTCAAGAAATTTTTGTCGGAGAAGGGGTATTTGGTGCTTTTTTGCGTGTCTTAAACAGGGTCTTTGGT
>NZ_WAJS01000032.1 GCF_008831045.1 Adlercreutzia muris | reverse complement strand
GCAGCGCCGAGGCCCTCTCGAAGGTGTGGTAGGATGCTCCCGTCGACGAATGCCCCGGCCGGCGCCCTCCAAGGGCAGGCTCCGGGGCCCTCTGGGAGCACCGCTCCGGATTCATGTAACTCACACCGACGGCCTTCGGCCGTTGAGGCCCTGTCGGCGTTCGTGTAAAATATAAAATCCCAAGCCAGAGCCATTTCAGTGTGACTGCGATTCGGTTTTCGGGCTGAGGATGTGGTGTTTACGAGCGTAAGACTGTTTGGAGTGATGTGGCGTGCCGCGAGGCTGCGAGCTGATTACCTTTGCGAAAAATCAAGACGAACGCGGTGTTCTCATAGCTCTTGAGGGCGAGAGCGATGAGGTGCCCTTTCCCATAGAAAGGGTATACTACATTTCCTCCGTTCCTTCGGGCTGCCGACGGGGGTTCCACGCTCACGAGGATTTGGAGCAAGTTCTCATATGCGTGTGCGGTTCCGTTTCCATTTTGGTTGACGATGGGTGCTCCCAAGATACGGTCGTACTATCAGGTTGCGATAGGGGTCTTTACATCGGCCCCATGGTCTGGCGGGAAATGTTCTCGTTTACCGAGGGTGCCGTCCTCGTCGTCTTGGCGAGCAGGCATTACGATGCTGCGGACTATCTTGCGGATTACAATGAATTCAAGCGCCTTGTGGCTGGCGCCGCAGCGGAAGAAACGGAGGAGTGAGAGTGAAAGTTCCCTTCTCAACCCTTGCTCGATTGCATGAGGATCTGCGCGAGGAGATGGCGGACGCTTTCTCCCGCGTTTACGATAGCGGTATGTTCATTCGCTCGAAGGAATGCTCTGCGTTCGAAGAGGAGTTTGCAGCCTATTGCGGAGCGCGGTACGCCCTGGGCGTTGCCTCGGGCCTTGATGCCCTGGTTGTAGCGCTGAAGGCTTTGGATGTGGGCCCCGGAGATGACGTCGTGCTTCCGGCGAATACGTTCATTGCAACGGCTTTGGCGGTGAGCGCTGTGGGGGCAAATGTAGTGCTTGCTGACCCCGATGAGAAAACCTGCAATATGACGGCCCGGGGGTTTCTCTCTGCGATAACCGAGAATACGAAAGTCGTGATACCCGTCCATTTGTATGGCCAGCCTGCGGAAATTGAGGAAATTGCCAAAGAGGCTGCTACCCGGGGCGTCTTGGTGGTGGAGGACTGCGCTCAGGCTCACGGCGCCCTTTGCGGCGGCAAACATGTCGGTACATTTGGGGCCATAGGATGCTTCTCCTTTTATCCCGGGAAGAACCTCGGGGCATTGGGGGATGGCGGCGCAGTCATTACTGATAGCGAGGAGCTTGCGGATCGCATGCGCCGCATTGCCAATTACGGCTCAAGCATTCGATACCATCATGAAGAAAAGGGCATCAATAGCCGGCTCGATGAGCTTCAAGCTGCGTTTTTGAGGGTGAAGCTCAGGCACCTCGATGCCTGCAACGAAGCCCGTAGTCTTATTGCGGTTCGGTATCTAGAGAATATCCGGAATCCCCTTGTTGCATTGCCGTGCGTCGAGCCGGGTCGCGATCATGTGTGGCACATCTTCGCTATTCATTGCGTTGAAAGGGATGCCCTGAGGGATCATTTGCGTCAGCGGGGCATAGAAACGGTGTGCCATTATCCCGTCACCATTGCAGATCAGGGAGCGTATGCTTCCGACGGTCGTCTGAGTCCCACGCCCCTTGCGCGGCGGTTGGCTGACACGGAGCTAAGTTTGCCCCTCTATTTCGGCATGACCGATGAGGAGATTGATTATGTCATCGATGCGCTGAACGCCTTTAATGGTGGGGGTGGGAATCGTGCTGCATAATTTACGCATCGCGCAGGGCGACAAGGAGCTGCGTCCTCTGATGAGGGGGGATCTGGAGCAGTTGCGCGTCTGGCGCAACGATCAGTCGAAAAACGAATTCATCCGTCCTGTCGGCACTATCACTTCCGAGCAGCAGGAGCGTTGGTTCGAGAGCTACTGTCGCCGTGACGATGAGGTTATCTTTGGCGTTCTTCGCGACGGTGTTCTGAAGGGCTCGGTCTCGCTTTACAACCAGGACGGGCGACGTGCTGAATTTGGCCGATTGATGATTGGGGAAGACAGAGGATCCGGTTTGGGATCTTTTGCAACATGGGGCTGCGCCCAGATTGCCTTTTCCATCTTGAATTTGGATGAGCTGCACGCTTGTGTCACCGTGGAAAATACGAGTGCTCTGCGAATCTACGTGCGCGAGGGTTTTCTTATAGAGGAGCGACGGCATAACTGCGAGATCGGCTTCGACGAGTTTGTTATCCGCCTGCCGCGCCATAGATTTGAGCTGCTTGCTGCTGGAAAGGGTGCTGACCGTTCATGAAATTGTCCATCATCATGCCCTGCTTCAATGTTGCCGATACCTTGGAACGGGCCCTGGAATCTATCCTCATGCAGGAGGTCTCGGCCGATTACGAAATCATCATCGTGGATGATGCCTCATCGGACGAGACGGGCTCCATCGCGCGGTCCTATGCTGAGAAGTATCCGTTTGTGCGGTACCTGTCCAACGAGGTCAATCAAGGGAATGCTCACTCTTTCTATCGAGGGCTGGTAGAATCACGAGGTGATTATTTCTGCGTTCTCGACGGAGATGATTACTACTCAGTTAAGGATAAACTTGAGAAGCAGATCACCTTCTTGGATCAGGATTGTCGCCAGGAGTATGTTGCGGTGGCATCCCATTTTGTCATCGATTTCGGGGACGGAAACGTCCACGTTCCGAATCGGGGAGCAATCACCGAGTTCACCTATGTCGATTTGCTGACTTCTCGACATGGATATTTCCATACTGCCACCTATATGTATCGCAATATTTTCCGGGGGAACGTTCCCGAGTACTTTGATATGAAGATTTATCGGGGCGATACCCCGCGGACTCTGTTCCATTTGATGTATTCGGGCAAAAAGGTGAAAGTGCTCGATTTCGTCGGGTCGGTTTATTCCTATACCTTCAAAGGCATCTGGTCGGCAAAGACGGAGCGCGAACACTTTCAATATCAGGTTGACTTCTACACCGCCCACAGGCAATTTGTCCGAACGCGTTTTGAGAGACAATTTGCGGATCGCTTGAAGGACCTTAATATTCACAAGCTGAAGAATACAGGTCCGGAAGAGCTTCACCATTACCCCATGATCAGTATTGAGCGATGCTTGACCGAGATCCGTCAGATAGCGGCCACGTTTGCCTTTAAGGAGATGGAGTTCGTTCTCAGAGAGATCTACTCCTCCCAGTACCTGGATACCTTGGCGGCCACGCTTGGCTTCATTGCGCGTACCAACGCTCCCGAATTGGTGCAAACCAAAGCCAATGACAACGTGGTCTGCATATTCGTTTCTCATTTGAATCCCCGTGGGGGGGGGGATTTTTGCCGAGGTGAAAGAGCTGGCGGATATGTACAATGACAAGCAAGTGTACATATTCCAGACCGATGAAGGCGGCATCTCCGACGAGGCGTTGGAGTCTCTGTCCCAGCTTCCCCATGTTCATCCTCTTACCTATCCGTTGGATTGCTCCGAGCCGTTTCGGTGGTTCTCTGACCGTCTGAAGGAACTCTCGCCCTTCCGCTCGTACTACTATTGCTCCCATAAGGATGTTTATGCGCAGGCTCTTATGGCATCGGGGCCCTGCGAGAACATTACGCTCTTCTCTTTCGACCACGGCTTTGTCCTTGGCTTGAATAACCCGAACATAGACACCATCGCCGCTAAGCGTCCTGTGGACTATGCTCTGCTCAAACAGGCATTCCAGAAGAAGCTCTCCTATTTGCCGGCATGGTCTCATCGGGTGGAGCTCTCTGATGGCCTTCGATATGATCCGTTTGCGGATCACGACCGTATTGTTACCGCGAGCGGAGCCGCTCGGTTCTACAAGGTGAACGGCGAGGTGCCGTACCGATATCTTGACGTGGTCGTAGCGCTGCTAGCCGAGCTGGGGGGTACCCACTATCATTTTGGACCCCTTCCCGATGACGTTAAGACCGAGTTGCATGCCGCCTTGGAGGCTGCGGGCGTGCCACAGGATCGCTTCGTCCATGTTGAGTGGTCGTCCAATTTGCCGGAAAGTCTCTTGCGGCACCATGTCGATGTGTTTATCGAGCCTTTTCCGACGGTGTCGTACAAGCTGACGCTCAATGTGCTTTCAGTTGGCATTCCGGTCGCCGCGTGGAAAAGCGTGAAGCGCATGTCTGTGACCGATTTTGTTCCTCGGGATACGATCTATTGGCGCAATGCCCGCGAGTTGATGGATCTTCTCGGTGGACTTACGCGGGAGAAACTTAAGGATATGTCTGAAAATGCCCTGGCCTATTTTGAGGCTTGCCATGAGTATGACACGGTACGGGCCTACGTGCGATCCAATGAGCCGATGGCCATTGATGAGGACAATCTACCGTTTATCGCAGACAATGACGTTCACGATGTCATGGACTACCTCCCTCTCTACGGCATGCAGAATGTGGCGGTGATGAAGCGGTATCTCGACGAGGTGAAGCGCGAGGAGGAACGCTTGCGCGAAGAGGAGCGCTTGCGCGAGGAAGCGAGAAAGCGAGCCGAAGAAGAGCGGGTGCGAGCTATTCGACGGGAAGCTGATGAGCTGGCGGCTGAACTGCGGCGTATTCGGGTTCGCAATGCTGCCCTTGAGAGATGCGAGTGGATGAGGGGGTCTCATTCGTTTAGGGTCGGGTATGCCTTGACGCAGCCCTATCGCATGCTGCGGGGATGCATTGTTCGTTCTGCTTCGCATCCGGTGATCGAGAATTTGCACGACATGACTCCGGAAGAGTTCGTTGATATGTACGGGGGAGGAAGCGCCCTCAAACACGTTGATCGGATCAAGAAATCAAATGCCTTCAAGCTGGGCCATGCGGTCACCTCTCCGGTGCGCAATTTGAAGAGGCTGGGTAAGTAACACTGGTACCGCTTCCATTGAGCGGTTTGATCGGAGGCGACGGTTCTTGGTGTCGCGCGAAGAGAGGAAGTAAGGTTGAAGGAGCATCTGAAAAAAGTATTGCCGCTTCCCGCGAAGAGTACGCGGACCGAGTTTAAGAAAACTCACGAAGGCCTTGATGGACTGAGGGAGAGCATAAACGGCTTCGAGATGGAGGCCCGCTCGGCGGCGCGCGCCTACGAGGGTTTAAGCGATAATGTGCGTGCCGCATTGACACTGGCGGATCAGTCGGCGGCAGATATTCGGTCTCGCTTCGACGTTGTTGAGGCAATGGAGGCCGACTGTGCTCAGGTGTTGGCGGCTCAAGAGTCCGCCCTGGGCGCTGTTCAGGAATCGGTTTCCGTTGTCCATGAAGATACGGAGCGGTCGTTCAAGACGCTCGCCGAGCGTATACAGGCGATCGAGCGTCAATTGAAGACAGCTGCGACGGACAGAGGGAACATCAAAAGCACTGTTGCCGGTTTGGGGTCACGATTATGGGCAAATGAGCGTTCGTCGGTTATGGCTGCGGCCGCTACGATGCCGCGTCAGTTCATTGAGCATTTGGACTACCACGTGGTTGACCATTGTAATCTGAATTGCGTCTGCTGCAGCACCTATTCGCCCATTGCGAAAGAGCGGTTTGCCGATATATCGCAATTCGGAGACGATCTTCGTTTGTTGCAATCGGCGGTTGGGGAAAACGTTCTTCGTCTGCATTTACTGGGAGGAGAGCCCCTGCTCCATCCCGAGATAGAGGGTTTCTTGGTCGTGGCTCGCGAGGTTTTTCCGGGTGCGCGCATTGACGTTACTTCCAATGGCGTACTGGTGTCGAAAATGCCCGATTCCTTCTGGGAGACTATGAGGAAATGCGATATCGATCTCAAGTATACGCGCTATCCCATCAGTCTTGACTATGATGCCATGGTCGAGCATGCAAGGGAGCGGGGCGTATTCGCCTATTCCGCCGGTGACGAGATAAGCTGTTTCCGACGCATTCCCCTCAACCCGCGGGGAACCTCCAATGTGCATCAGACCTATCTGCGCTGCCCGTACATCGATTGCCCGCAGTTGCGGGAGGGCCGATTGTGTCGGTGCCCCGCGTCGGCATACTCGGATATCTTGAATGATGCGATGGTGGAGTCGGGGCATATTGCGCGCTTTAAGCTCAATGCGGCAGATTGCTTGGAATTGCATGGGGGCCTGTCCGCGCAGGATGTGTTCGATTTCCTTTCCCGGCCCATCCCCTTCTGCCAATATTGCGATATGGGGAAGGTGGATAATGCGGTTCCCTGGGGGCCCTCTTCCCGGGAAATTGCCGAGTGGGTTGATCTGTGATGGCTGGCATATCTGGCGAAACGAGGTTGCAATGAAGGGAATTGTGCTTGCGGGCGGCTCGGGAACCCGGCTCTACCCGTTGACCTCGGTAACCTCTAAGCAACTTCTTCCGGTCTACGACAAACCAATGATCTATTATCCTCTCTCCATCCTCATGATGGCGGGTATTCGAGATATTCTCATTATCGCTACTGCGCAGGACATGCCGAATTTTCAGCGCCTGCTCAAAGACGGTGCCCAGTTTGGCCTGCGGCTATCCTATGCAGTCCAGCCCAGTCCGGATGGCTTGGCCCAGGCTTTCGTCATTGGCGAGGAGTTTATTGGCGATGACTCGTGCGCGTTGGTGCTGGGCGATAACATTTTCTACGGCAATGGTCTTGGGCGTCACTTGGAGCGGGCCGCGCGAACCGAGCATGGCGCTACGATCTTCGGATACTATGTAAATGATCCCGAACGATTTGGTGTTGTCGAGTTTGACGCTGAGGGAAGGGCAGTTTCCATCGAGGAGAAGCCGGCTAAACCAAAGTCGAATTTTGCTGTCACAGGACTGTACTTCTACGACAATCGGGTGTGCGAATTTGCGAAGCGCGTTGAGAAGTCCGATCGTGGGGAGTACGAGATAACCTCCTTGAACCAGATGTACCTTGCAGAAGGGACGCTTAATGTAACGACTCTGGGACGCGGTTACTCGTGGTTCGACACGGGAACCGTAGAGTCCCTCTTCGAGGCATCGGAGCTCGTCCGCGTCGTTGAGAAATCGCAGGGCCTGCAGATTGCCGCCCTTGAGGAAATTGCCTACCGCCTCGGATGGATTGGCCTTGACGATTTGGAGGCCGCTGCGGAGCGGTATAGGAAATCAACCTATGGTATGTATCTAGCTCGAGTAGCAAACGGGGAAGTCTAGCGGAAAGGCGCGTCTAATGAGCAAGACCTATCTTGTTACCGGTGGAGCCGGATTTATCGGAAGTAACTTTATTCGCTATATGATGAGAGAGCACGGGGATGTTTTCATTATCAACGTCGACAAGCTCACCTATGCCGGTAATCTTGCGAATGTGGCTGATGTCGCTAGCGATGATCGCTATTGCTTCGTGCGTGCCGATATTTGCGACAGGAAAGCCATAGGTGCTCTTTTCGGTGAATATGACATTGATGCGGTGATAAATTTTGCCGCCGAATCCCACGTGGATCGCTCGATTGCCTCGCCAGGTGTTTTCGTCTCCACCAATGTAGGCGGTACGGTCAATCTCCTAGATTGCGCTCGCTCTGCATGGGAAGATGGCGATGGCTCCTATCCACCTGGCAAGAAATTCCTTCAAGTGTCGACGGACGAGGTTTACGGGACGCTCTCCCTTGAGAATAGGGAGGAGTTTTTCACGGAGGACATGGCCTTGGAGCCGAACTCGCCGTACTCTGCGTCAAAGGCGGCCGCTGATCTGTTTGTGCTGTCCTACGGAGCCACATACGGCCTCCCAGTCAATATCACTCGATGCTCGAATAATTACGGACCTTATCAGCATCCCGAGAAACTCATTCCCCATATGATCCTCAACGCGGTGGCCCACCGTCCCCTTCCCGTGTACGGTGATGGGCAGAACGTGAGGGATTGGCTGTTCGTCGATGATCACTGCCGGGCTATAGATCTAGTTTTGAATAATGCCGCCCCTGGTGAGATATACAACGTGGGCGGTCACAACGAGCGCAGCAATATCGAGGTGGTATCGCATCTCGTGGCTATGTGTTCACAGTATTTGGATGATGAGGGAATCAGCACCGAGTTGATCGAGTATGTGGAGGATAGGAAGGGGCATGATCGACGATATGGCATAGCTCCTGATAAGATCGCGGAAGATCTTGGGTGGCAGCCACAGGTCTTGTTCCGTGAGGGCATCGAGAGCACAGCGAAGTGGTATCTGGAGAATCTCGCTTGGGTTCGGCAAGTAGCTGACGTCGATGATTCACGAGATGGCTGTTCGGAATAGCTGTCCCATGCCGCAGTGTCCCAGTCAGCGGGGGAGCCTCTCGAAGGAGCGGCTCCCCCGCCGACTTTCGGCTACTTGAGGTACAGAATCCGGGATCCAATGTTGGGGATGCGGGCTATGGCGATGCAAAGTGCGAGGCTGATCGCCAAGTCGGCAGAGAGAAGCAGCGCCACTTGGGCCACATGGCTTTCGATTCCCAACGAAGCGATATGCGGGGCCAAGAGCATCAAGATGGGGAAATGAACCAGATAGAGCGCGAAGGAATAGTAGGAGAGTGTTGAGATGACCCTTGAATTCCGAAGTGCTGCACCGCAGGAGAAAAGCAAGAAGAGGAAAAAGCCGGCGGCGAGCAGCAGCCCATTGGTGTACCACACGGGAGCGAAGATGCCTTTCGAGTAGGCGAATATCTGCAATGAGACGGTGGCGAGGAAGCACAAGAGGAACAAGGTTGCAAGAAGAATGGGTTTGACGCGGTCGCGCAGGGGAAACTTTTTAACGCAGTATCCCAGCAGCATATAGCATCCATAAGCGCCTCCGCTAAACCCTCGGCGATTTCGCACCGCAGTGCGCCATGTCCGAAGCTTTGCGAAAGAATACTGAGGAGCGGGATGCCGAGAAAGAGAACGAGAGCGCAGGCGAGGGGAAACAGCAGCAGCTTCGGATCATCGAGTTTGCGAAGGCCATTTGCGATGAAGGGGAGGAAGAGGTAGAGTCCGATGATCATCGGCATGTACCACATATGCCCCATGCCGACGTTCTCGAGGAAGAGCATGTTCTTGATGAGCAGGCCGACGCTGAAGTCTCGTCCGGTGGAGAGGCACAAAAAGATATTGTAGGCGGCAATCCAAAATTCGGTGGCCAGGAACAGGCCAAGCCACTTGGTCCGCCAGAAGGTTAGGCACTTCTCCCGACTGTAGTCCCGGTCGAGCATGAGGTAGCCGGACATAAAAAGGAAGATGGGCACGCCGAGTCTGCCGACGGTGAAAAGGCAGAAGGCCGCGGTCTGCGACGGAAGGCTTGTGGACAGGATGCTGTCGAGCTGAAACGAGTAGGCTTTCTCCGTCGCGTGGCAAAGGAGAACTGTGAGGATCGCGAAGGCCCGCGCGTAGTCCATCCATACGATTCGCTTGGGAGGGGGTGCGGGTCTCTGGCACCTGGAGGCGAGGGACGGATTGGTCATAATGCCTCCTTGCTCGAGCGGCAATGCGATGAGTGTAATTCTGCAGTCGGATATGGTAACAGATCGGTTCGCGTTCAGCAGGTGAGAAGGGGCGAGGGATGCTCGTCGAGTCAGCGGAGAGGTGGGATGCTATTCCCTGCCGACGATGGGGTCCATGGGCAGCGCGCAGCCTTGGAGCAGGTTGGGATGCCAGTGACGTTTACGGGACGGTCGGGGCAACATTGATGCCGCGATATGGCTTTGGGCGTTGTGGCAACCTTAGGTCTTGCCTATGGGGGGGTTATCGAGGGACGCAAGGCAAGTGCCGTATCCGGGCGTTTTTGTGCCCCGATCTTTTAGGATGTGCCTTGCTTTCGTGTCATAATGTGGGTATCGAGTGTGGATAGTTAATCGAGAGGGATACGGTGGAGCCAATGTCGGGCGATGATCTCAAGTGGAGCGCAAGCAAAACTATCGTAGTTGATGGGGCCTTGTACGATAAGCAGCTTGAGAAGGCGTTAAAACATATCGAGGAGGCCGGTGCCCTGATTGCGGAAGACCACGAGCGGGGTGACGATGAATCTGGCTGCTCCCACTGTTGTCCCTCGAATACCGTGATTGGTGTTGTGGGGGAGCGCGGTAGCGGCAAGACGTCGTTTCTCTACACCCTCAAGAAGAGAATGCCTTCTGATCGATGCCTCATTTTGAATGTAGTCGAACCAGCTAATTTTGAGTCGGAGATGCGAGCGTTGGAGCTATTTCTGGCGCAACTCTTTGAGGAATACAATAGAATTTTTCATAAAAGAGTTGACTCGGGCGCCCCTTTTGAAGTCCCGCGCATTTACGGCTTGTTCAAGGAGATCGCGAAAATCCTCTCTTCGGTTCGCTCTGGTGATAGCGTCTATAGTCGCGACTACCCATCAATGGAAGTTCTCTCTCATATGGCTGATCTAGTAAGTATCCGAGAAAAGATTCGACGGCTCTGCGTCGAGTTTCTTGAATATATCAATGCCGATGAGCAGTCGGTTAAAAAGCGGTATATCGTTATGCTGATCGATGATGTTGATCTTATCGAGAATTACAAAGTCTTCCAGTTGCTAGAAGACGTGCATAAATTTTTATCGGGAAATATCGTCATCGTGCTTACCTATCGGGAAAAACAGCTGGGCGACTCCGTCCTTGATCGCAAGTTGGGAGAAAACGAGCGACTCGTGAATGCTCAGATTGCAACCAGGAGTGAACTCCAGCTGCAAATGGAGGATTTTATCGAAAAGGTCGTTCCTCTTGACCGAACGGTGCGTCTCAAGGATCAGACTTCCATCATAGGGGAGAGGATGTTGACGGTTCTTGGCGCCTTGCATGAGGACGAGACCGTGCTGACGCGGATTCTTGTGGACCCTTATAGGAAAGCGGGGGTTGATGAGGATGTCACCGTTGGGGATTGGATAGACGCGGTTACCTATGCCAAAACGTTGCTGCGAGTGCGTCCCGTGTATAGTCAAGAGGAAACGTCTTTCGCGTGGCCCAGAAACCTTCGCGAGACTATCTCTCTGGTAAAAATGTTGCAATGTGATTTGGACCCAGTTCTCGACAAGGCCATTGATTCCGTTGCGATTTATAAAGAGAATCTCGGTCGCTATCAGGATTATATATTTGGGCGTTTGAGCGAAGCCTTCGACTCCTCCCTCTTCGAGGCGATTGCTCGTTGGCGGCGAGCCAATATTGAGGCTAAGAATTACACGGCATACAGTCTTTTCTATGAGAAACTTGCGGAGTCCGATGATGCGTCAAAGTCGATTTCGCCCGTATCTCAGCAAGAGATGTTGGCTGATTTGCTGGATGCTAGCTCGGTGCGTCCCGAGAATGTTACGCTCGGAGACGTATCTGCTATGCTCAATACCTTCATACGAGCCAATTACAATAATGAGTCTCTTGTGCACTTGGGGTACTCCTTCAAGGTTCTTTATTCCATGGAGATCCTCGGTCATCTGTTGGACTCGCTGCAGGCGAGGATCGACGGGATAGAGGCGCCGAAAAGTGATGAGCGCTATTTGTCTCTCATAAACTCCTGTGTGATAGCTCCTGATTTGGATGCGTCGCCGTTGTCTTTTGCCATGATCTACCCAGAGCTTGGGCAACCTTGGGAGGCGTTGGGGGCTAACGAGGCCAATATAAATGCTTCGATGGGAGAAGCCACCATACGCAAGGTGATGGCGACCCTATGCTGCACCCCCGCCTCTGTGACGGCGGAGGATTCTTCGTCTAGGCTTGGGGTGTACTCGCTTTCGCGTCCCGCCAAGGGGATGAGGCTTAAGCGAGGGCGCTATGCCCAAGAAAACAGACCGATTTTCACTATGCGCGAGATAGATCCGCAGGATGGTGCTTCGCTTGAGCTCAGCAGGTCGTTCTCGCCAGACCAACTTAGACGGTACCCCGCTAGCATTCTGAATATTCTAGGAAAAAGGTGGTATCTCGATTACGCGCTTGGGGAAGCGATCGAAGGGGAAACAGGCGCCTACCTCTTCTACAATATGAGTGACATCGATGTGATTGGGTCAATGAGAATGGAAGCGAAAGGAAGGGCATCCGAAAAAATAGCGCATCAGATGAGGCGCATTAACACTGCCTTGGTATTCAATCATCTGCGGAATGAGGGTTTGCTTCGAAATGCTCAAGAAGATGATTATCTCATGGATATTGCAATATCGTTTGAACGACAGTTGCTGGCTCGGCTCCACACTCCGTTCGTCAAAAGCGCCCAGTATCGCCTCTATGGGCCAGTGTCCTCTTCGCGTATGGCCTCATTTTCTGAGATAGATTCTGTGTACCAATTGGCATATGGCCTGGAAGAGCTCGCGGCGACTTCTGGCCGGGGAAGGGCGCGCCTTGTGCTGCGAGAGTTTGTTCAGATGAGAGGCAAGGAGGCAATTGCTCAGTTCTCCGGCGATTTTGCCTTGCGTCTTCGAGAAGGAGGCGAAGTTGAAGCGTCTCTGGAGGTTGATGCTATTGCTCGTCGTTTGGGCAAACCGCACACGCGACCCTCTGCTGGTGAACGAGTTCTTTTGACGAAAATGATCGATCGCTATCCCAGTATGGCCAATGATGCTTTCGATAAGGTGTTAAATGAACAACATTGATCGCTTTATTCGTATCATATACACAGAAGCAGATATATCAAAACTACTAACATTTCCCATCGATGCGAGGCAAGATGCTGTGTTTAATTGGGAAGAGTACGTGAAGCGGGCTACTTCATTTTTCTGGCTGGAGGGAGGAGATTTCCGAGAGAAGAGAAATCGATACTGGAGGATGGTGATCGAGAGATATCTGAGGTGCTATCCTAAGGATTACAGCGAGGATGAGGTGGGTGCGCTTCTTGCGGGCCAGCTTTCGCTAATCGCCCGGGTGCCCCTGGGCTCCAGTGGTGCTTGCGGAGACACATCGCGGGTGAATGCTCTTCAGTTCTTTCCGTATATCGCCTCTGAGCTTCTCTCGGTGGAGGGCGATCGGTTGACTGTGAAGCAGGGAAGTATGTTGGAGTGGAGCGGCATTGCAAACAAAATCGACCAAAACGTTCTATTTGCCGCCTATGATGCTTATTGCGGAGGAGGAGCTTCGAAGCATGCACAGCTCGGCTATGAAGATCGCAGGTTAAACGACATTCTGTCTCGGGGCTATGCTGAGAATCATGCTCATCTCAATGGATCTGGGTATTCCTCTGACATCAACTGGTATTGTTTTCTATGGTTGAGTGTCTATCGCCCGGCTCAGTGCGATAAGGCTCTGCGGGCCTATGTGAATGGTCGGTGGAACAGCTTGGATGATGATGGGCGTGATCGAATTGTCCTTGCGTTCAAGAAAATACCCATTATGCGTCGGTTGCTGAATAAATATGCTTGCAGTGTTTTGCCCTCTAATGGCCCCGCCTCTCGTGAAGCAAAGTTAATGGTCGAGGAGCGCCGTCGTCTCAGCAGGGCTTTGGCTCAATTACTCTGGGTGCGAGATGAGGATAGTCTGACAATGATGCTTGGCCAGGGAATCCTTGCGAATATATGTGATTGCGATGGCGAGATTGCTGCAGAATTTCCTGACGATCCAACGGAGTGCCATGCTTTCGAGCGGGGTTTCTTGCTCAGGATGTTCAAGGCACTTTCGGGGTTTGCCGACCATCCATTGGCAGTCTATGCTTTCAATGCATATATTGCGGGAATCACTCAATTCAAACTGGGAATGCTGCATGACAATCTGTTAATGGGTTTCAGCCGCTTTAGCGCTGCCGAGGCGCAAAAAGAAGCCTTTCTTGACTATGTACCTGACGGAAAGCGCTTGTTGTATAGGTCGGTTTTCGATAGATATTATCGAATCGGAGGGGTTAGATTTATCGAACTACGTATTGCGCCCAAGACCAGAGCGCAATTCACCAGGCTCGTTGACCAGCTTGACGATGCAAACAACTGGGCTTTTGCTTTGGCGCAGAGGACGGGGTGCTCGCACAAGATTACATATCGACTCACCACGCATTTCATCAAAGACAAAGAGCCGATCGAAAAGGGCGATGGAGTAGCCAGAAAGGAGCGGCTTGCGGACCTTGCGCGTAGACAACTGGCTCATATCGAAGCGCTTTTTGATTTAAGCGAAGAGTGTCGGAGCTATGTATCGAAATTTGCCGCAATTGATACGGCGAATTTTGAGCTTTGCACAAGACCGGAGACCTACGCTGTGATTTTCCGCAAGTTTGACAAGGAAGTATCGCTCTCTTATGAAACAGGGAAAACCTATCACGTCGGCGAAGACTTCATGACCCTCTGCAATGGGCTGAGAGCCGTGGATGAAGTACTGGAATTCCTTGAGTTTTCAAAAGGGGATCGTCTGGGACATGCAACAGCGCTTGGACTCAAGGCGCAAGACTATTATCAGGGGAAGCGGTTTTATATCGTTTGCGCTTTGGAGGAGCATGTAGATGATTTGGCGTGGCTCCATCAAATACTTGCGCAATACTATCCGGGAGAAACGGATGTATTGGTTTATCTGGAAAAGGAGTATTTGAAATACATGGCACGGATTTGTGGTGCCGAGGCGGTGCCCCCGCTGTCTCTATACCAGAAAGCATATCGGTTGCGAGGCAACAATCCTGAGCTTTACCTCGCTCCGCATGCAACAAATTCGAGTTGTCTCAACAGTGTCGCTGATGTTTCGTGGAAAAGAGAAGCGGTTCTTGCTCACAATGATCGTGCGGCGCGAAAGCTATACTCGCGGTGCCACTTCGACGGTCGTCTGAAGAGGGCCGGTGCTTCTCCGCTTATTGTGAAGGCGGAGAAACCGTATATTAAGGCAGTGGAATATGCTCAGTGCGCCGTGAGAGAAAAAGTACGGACAAGGGGTGTGGGGATCGAGTCCAATCCGACATCTAATCGGAAAATCTCTCACGTGAGTCGCTTCATAGATTTGCCCCTCTTCCAGTTCAACAATCGGGGATTAGAGGAGGTGTCTGCGGGTGAGAACCTGGATTCGCATGATATTCCGGTGACAATCAATTCGGATGATTGCGGGGTGTTTCAGACGGATCTCGCTATGGAGTATGCGCTGGTAGTCGAGGCGCTGAAGCGAGAGAATTCCAATCATGAGGATAAAATCTATGACTATATTAACCATTTGCGAGAGCTGTCTCTCAGTCAGTCGTTCCGCTGTCGCGAAGCTGATGGTTGCTTTTCTGCAAGGTCGTATGAGTGCTCGCTTTGATAGGGCATGCTTTCCTTGATACAATGTCAGCCTTGTGATGTATGACGTCCTTGGGGGTCGCCATGGGTTTGACAAATTGCGGGAAGTTTATTGCGGCGTGGGGTTGCGCCGCTTTGGTACTTATGGCTGCTCTGGGGTTTGGGCCGCGGGCCTATGCCGACGAACCGGCTGCGACGGCCGATTCCGATGTGATTACCGTTGAGGCCCAGGTGCGCGGCGTCAACAGCGAGGGGTGGCGCGTGATGGTTTCCTATGCGAAACCACAGGCGGGTGTGCCGACGGAATTTACTATCAACGTCGAGAGCGGTCCGACGGGTCCCTACCAGTATCAGCAGGGCTTTATTTCCAAGGATGGGGCCTTTGTGTATGATCCTTCGTTCGGATCGTTCGATCCGCCCCAGGACTCGAATGTGCTGAGCTATGAGTTCGTTGGCACCGGTCGCTACGAGTATCAGTTTCTGGTGCAGCCGGTGGGAAAGCTGAACAAGCGGTTCTCCATTAACGTTGATGTGTCTGGCGACGGTTTTGTCAATGTCGATGCTAAGGCCCGGGAAATCGTCGATACATGCTTGCCTGACGGCAATGAAGATGATTATGAGACAGCCTTAGTGCTTCATGATTGGATTATCGACAACGTTAGCTATGACTATTCTTTCCGCAATCTGGGCATTGAACATGCTCTATCAGGAAAACCGGTAACCTGCGAGGGCTATCATGCGGCCTATGTCAAACTCCTTGAGACCGCCGGCTTGCAGACAGGCCGCATTAACGGGAATGGCCATGTGTGGACTGCCGTAAAGATGGATGGCGAATGGTATCACGTCGATACGACCCATGACGATGTTAAGGATGGCCTGTCCGACACGACGGTGCCGGGCACGCTCAGTAAAGAGCAGCAGGCTCATCTGCTGTTCGGCCTTAACGATGACATTATGAGGCTGATCGACTCCAAGCACCAATGGAGCGGCGCGAATTCCCTCGAGAACAACTACTTTATTCGGACGGGCGATATTCTGGAATGGTCAGACCCCATTGCCAATGTGATCCTCGACAAACTGAACAAAAAGGAGACATTCTTTACCGTAAAGGCAACCAATGCAGGTTGGGTCCAGAAGGATTTCAAGGATGTTATAAACAATCTGGTGGCTTACGAGTTGAACCAGTATGAGTGGCTTACGGACAATCAGACGGCCGACGCGGTTGTGCACGTGAGCTACGCAGACGATTACTTCACGGTAAACGTCTTCACGGTTCTGGCCGCCGAGCCAAAGATCGTGCAGAACCTGGTCTACAACGGCAAGGCCCAGACGGGTGTGACAGTTCCCTCTACCGGAAGCTACGCACTTACGGGCACAACGAAGGCGACCAAAGCAGGCACGTACACGGCCCAGGCGGTGCCCGGGATGGGCTATGCATGGGACAAGCTCGGCGACAAGAAAGGCCGCAGCTATCGATGGTCAATCGCTCCAGCCACTATTAGCTCTCGGGGAGTGACGGTCTCGGGCGTCCAGTCTTCGTACCAATACACCGGATCTGCCGTGAAGCCAGTGCCGTGCTTGACGTTCAACGGCACGGCACTCACGAACGGGGTCGACTACACGGTCTCCTATGCCAACAACGTCAATGCCGGCACGGCGACGATGACCATTACGGGCAAGGGCAATTTCCAAGGAACTCGGAAAGTCGCCTTCTCTATCGAGAAGGCGACTACGCCAACCACTCCCTCCCAGCCTCCAGCTACCAGCAAGCCGAGCGATAAGCCGAGTTCGGTGACCAAGCCGTCGGCTCCGACCGTTACAAAGCCGGCGGCTGCCTGGAAGAAGTCGGGCGGCAAATGGTGGTACCGCCATGCCGACGGCTCCTATACGCGCAACGGCTGGGAGCGCATCAATGGCGCGTGGTACCACTTCGACAAGGCCGGTTGGATGCAGACGGGATGGCTGAAGACGGGCGGCAAATGGTATTACCTCTCCAGCTCGGGCGCTATGAAGACCGGGTGGCTCAAGAGCGGTGGCAAGTGGTACTACCTGAAATCATCCGGTGTCATGGCCACGGGGTGGTATAAGGTCGGGGGTGCGTGGTACTGGTCGAATTCCTCCGGTGCCATGGGTTCCAATTGCTGGGTCGGTAACTATTACCTGAAATCGTCGGGGGCCATGGCGACGAATCAGTGGATCGGTAAGTACCACGTGAACGGTAGCGGCCTGTGGGATAGAACTCGCTAAGCATCTGACAGCGACACAGGGATTAAAGGGGGAATAGGGGGCGGTTGCGCCCCATTCCTTTCTCTCGGAGAGGTGATCTTGGGGGAAGGCCTGGTGCAACGGGTTTCCTCTGTGCTATTCTAACCGCGCAGCATAGGTTTTGTCAGAGGGAAAGTGGGGAAGATGTCATGAACGTTTCGATACGCCAGAAGATGATGTCCATTGCGCTGACCATCACGCTGGTCTTGGGCGGCGGGGTGCTCGTTGCCGCGGCCCAGACCGCGACGGACGCGCAGCCGGCCTACGCGGCCCAGGCGGGGAAGTGGAAGAAGTCCTCCGGAAAGTGGTGGTATGCCTACAATAACGGCGGCTACGCAAAGTCCGGATGGGCCGAGATTGGGGGCACCTGGTATCTCTTCGATGGCTCCGGTTGGATGAAGACTGGCTGGCAGAAGGTCGGCGGCAAGTGGTACTATCTCTCCGGCTCGGGCGCCATGAAGACCGGCTGGCAGAAAATCGGTGGGTCCTGGTACTACCTGAAGTCCTCGGGCGCTATGGCCACCGGTTGGCAGAAGATCGGAGGCTCCTGGTACCACTTGAAGTCCTCCGGCGCCATGTCCGCGAAGGTGTGGGTTGGCGACTACTACCTCCAGAGCTCGGGTGCTATGGCCACCGATCAGTGGATCGGCCAGTACTACGTGGGCTCTGATGGCAAGTGGGTGCGCAATGCCGGCTCCAACAGCGAGACCTCCTCGACGGTGTACTGGGTGGCGAACGGCGATGTATATCACTATTCTAAGAATTGCACGTCCCTGAAGCGCTCTTCGGGGATCCGCTCGGGTAGCATTGCCGATTCGGGCAAGTCTCGTCCCTGCAAGGTGTGCGGCTAGGGGTTGTCCCAGTCCCGCGCTTTAACGCCAGGAACACAAAGAGGGCCGCTCGTGGGAGCGGCCCTCTTCTCGTAGGGGCGGCGCAGGAACGACTACCTGGTCTTATCCCACAGCCCGTTGCCGTTCACATGATACGTGCCAATCCACTGGTCGGTGGCCATGGCGCCGCTGCCGTCGACGTAGTACTTACCGTCGATCCAGCGCGCCTTATCCATGGCGCCGGAGCTCTGCATGTGGTACCAACGGCCATCGATCTTCTGCCATCCGGTGGCCATGGCTCCCGACCCCTTCAGGTAGTACCAGGAGCCGCCGACCTTTTGCCAGCCGGTGGCCATGGCGCCCGAGGACTTCAGGTAGTACCAGCTCTTACCGATCTTCTGCCAGCCCTTCGTCATGGCGCCCGATCCGTTCAGGTAGTACCAGGTGCCCTGATCGTTGACCCAGCCCGTGGCCATGGCGCCGCTGCCCCTCATGAAGTACCAGGAGCCGCCGCTCTTGAGCCAGCCCGTCGTCATGATGCCCGAGGGCTTCAGGTGGTACCAGCTCTTGCCCACTTTCTGCCAGCCGGTCTGCATCCAGCCAGCGCTGTCGAAGAGGTACCAATCGCCGTCGATCTGGCACCAGCCGTGGGCATAGGTGCCGTCATCGAAAGAGAACCACCAGCGACCGCCCGACTTCTTCCAAGTGCCCACATCGCCCTGGACCTCCACGGGGATGGAAATGCGCACGCGGTCGCCAATGGCGGCGCGCACATTGGTAATGCCCGGTGCCCTTCCCGCGATGACCCCTGTCTTGCCCACCGTCGCCACGGCGCTTTTGTCCGTGCTCCACGAGAAGGTGGCGGGGTTCAACTCGCAGACGAAGCTCTGGGCTCCCGGTGCCTGATTGATGAAGCGGGCCTCGGCCTGCACGCTATCGCCGGAGAGCAGTGAGTAGTAGTTCTGGCGGAACTGGAAGTTGCCGCTCTGGAGCCAGGAGGTGGGAATGGAGCAGCGGGTCGTAAAGGAGCGATCAGCGGGCATGGCGAAGGCGGCGGCGCTGCCGTCGCCGAAGCACTGCACCCAATAGGGGCCCGCATTGCCCACGTATACGCAGCCGATGCCAATGGTCGTGAAGTCGCTGTCGAGGATATTGGCGCGGTGGCCTGGGGAGTTCATCCACGAATTCATGACTTGATAGGGGCCGGACTGCATCATGGCGATGTTCTCGCCCACAATGCCCTTGGTATCAGGGAAGGCCGTCCAGCAGTCCGTGCCATCGGGGCGCGTGTGATCGAAGTAGTAGCTCAGCTCGACGCTGCGCACCATGGCCGCCTCGAGTAGCTCCTGATCCATGGCCAGCGGCGCCTCTCCCGCGGCCCGGCGCTCGGCGTTCACCAGTGCGAGCACCTCGTAGGCCTGGCCGTAGTCGCGGAACACGTTGACCACCAGGGCGTCGGTCATGGGCGTTGCCGCTTGGGGCATGGCCCGGGCCTCCGCGGCGCCGCCCTTGATACTCGACGCCCTCTCTTCGGTGCTTCCGCCGAGCGTTTCGTCGGCCCAGGCAATCGAGGGGGCCGCTCCGGCGAGGACGATGCCGAGGAATGCGGCGATGACAAGGCGCCAGCCGATCCCCCTCCCGTCCCTTTCACTCAAAGCGCGCATCATGGAAACCATCTCCTTTCGTGGAATGTCGAATGCGCTTCTCTCCGTCGAGAGGGTAACACGTATCGCAAAGGTCAACAATCCCGAAAAAAGCTGATCACCTGCACAAAATGAGATCGTCTACAACTTGAGCACGACCGGTGCGTGGTTCTTCCGCTGATCGGGGGGCGGCAGCTCGGTCCATGAGGGCCCGTACATGCGTGTGAGGTAGGCCTCGACGTTGGAGGGAACGGGGAAGGGGCGGCCTTCGAAAGAAGCTGTGCCCGTGGGGACGAGATCGGCCTTGGGGAATCCGCCGGCCACGGGCCACGCGAGGGCCGTGAAGCGGTCGTAGTCGCCGTCTCGCTCGATGCTGCGGGCGAAGGACCGGGCGATGCGCTGCTCGTCGGTGACGGCGCGAAGCAGCCCGTGGGCCGCGGCGCAGGCGAGCCGCTCGGCGCGACCGAGAAGGCCGCTGTGGGGAACGTTGACGCTTCGTGCGTGGTAAAGGTAGGAGATGCTCTGCCAGAGCCGCCCGTTCGAGAGCTGCCGCCGGGCACGGCGAGCGGAGGGGCTGACGCCGTCATAGGGGAAGATGTCGACGAAGATGCCCTGATCGAAGCCGGCCTCGATGGTCTCTTGGGTATGAAATGCGGTGCGGCGCTTCATGACCTTGGCGAACATGGCGGCGTAGCCCGGGGTCTCTCCGGGCACCACGAGCTCGTAGGCGTCGGGCAGGGCGGTGCGGGCCCGCTCGATGAACCGATCGTAATCGGGACGCAACATGCCGATATCGATATCATCGTCCCAGGGAATGAAGCCGTTGTGGCGCGCGGCGCCGAGGGCGGTTCCCCCATCGAGGAAGTACGCGATGCCCTCCTCGCGGCAGAGCGCATCGATGGCGCACAATATCTCGAACTCGGCTTCCTGGAGCGCTTTCAGTACATCGGGACGGTACTCCACAGAACCTCCTGGACGGGTCGTCGGACGGCGCCCGCATTTGCTTTGCGGGAGAGACTAATATATAGCTTCTTGGGCGGTTGGAGTGCGAGGTCGGCATCCGACACGAAGTGGCTATAATAATGCCGTCATCGGTTGCGGCGGCCATCGCCGCTGGAATGTGCGAAAGGAGGGGCGTCCCGTGGCCTGCCAGGGAGAAACCTACGTTATATTCTCGGCGCTCTTCGCCCCCAGCATGGGCGGCGTGGAGAACTATACGCTCAACGTGGCCCAGGCCTTGGCGCGACGGGGACACCGCGTGGTGGTGGTCACCTCTGATTTGGGTAATGCCCCCGTTCGCGAAAGGTTGGCGGGCGGTGTCGAGGTGGTGCGCCTGCCGAGCCGTTCCCTGCTGGGCGGCCGCCTGCCGATCAGCAAGAGGAACCGGGCGTACCAGCGCCTTCTCGCCGAGCTCGCGGCGCTGCCCGTCGATCATGTCATCGTGAACACGCGCTTCTACCCCCATTCCCTGGCGGGGCTGACCTTTGCGCGGAATCGAGGGGTCGCCCCTGTGCTCATCGAGCACGGGTCCGCCCACCTGACTTTGGGAAACCCCCTGCTCGATCGGGCGGTGGCCTGGTACGAGCACGGCATTACCGCCCGCGTCCGAGGCTACGATCCCATCTGCTACGGCGTGTCTCGCCGCAGCGCCCAATGGCTCTCCCATTTCGGTCTGCATTCCGCCGGCGTGCTGAGCAACGCCATCGATGCTGCGGCCTTCCGGGGCCGTTCCTCGGGCCGGGACTTCCGCGCGGAGCATGGTATTCCGGCCGAGGCCTTCGTCGTCTCCTACATCGGGCGGCTGATTCCCGAGAAGGGCATTGAAGCGCTTCTGGCCGCTGCCCGGATAACGGAGGCCTCGCGACGCGAGGGCCGGCCCATCGTGTTTTTGCTGGCAGGGGAGGGGCCGTTGCTGCCGGCGGTGCAGCAGTGTCCCTCCGATCGGGTGGTGTCTCTCGGGCGCCTTGCGACCGAGGACGTCTCGGCGCTGCTCTCCCAATCCGACGCCATGGCCCTCATCTCCCGCTCCGAGGGCTTTGCCACGGCTCTGCTCGAATGCGCCGCGTGGGGGGTGCCTCCCGTGGTGACGGCGGTGGGCGGCGTCGAGGAGCTCGTGCCCACTGCGGACTTCGGGGCGGTACTGCCCGATGGCGCCCCCGAGACCGTGGCCCGCGCTGTAGAGGCCCTGGCCGACGATCCGGAGGGGGCGCGCCGCCAGGGGAGAGCCCTGCGCACCCTCGTCGAGGATACGTTCTCTTGGGAGCGCACGGCCGAGGCGGTGGAGCGGGCGTGCGCGGAGGCTCGTGCCCGCTCCTAGGTTTTGCGACGACTCCACTTCGGCTTCCTCGGCTGGCGCGCCTTGTTGCAGAGGGGCGGCTTGCCATGGGTTGTTTGGGGAATCTGTGCGGCTGGCCGCCCGCTCTGATAGTCTGTTGCGATGCGCGGGAATTTGAGGAACGTTCCCCCGATGGACGAGCAAGGAGTCGCTATGGCCCGTGAGCGCCTCACTATAGAGGACATGCGCCGCATACAGCTAGATATCATGGATGAGATTCACCGTATGTGCCTTGAGCACGGTCTCACCTATTACTTGGCCTATGGTAGCCTTTTGGGCGCCGTGCGCCACGGGGGGTTCATTCCCTGGGACGACGATACGGACATTCTGATGCTCCGCGACGATTACGAGGAACTGCTCGCCAACTTCGACCAGTGGCGCTCTTCCGATCGCTTTGCCCTGGCTTCCTATCGGGCCGGGGGGTCGTTCTATCCCTTCACCAAGGTGGTGGATACGACCACGGTGGTTCTTGAGAACTTCGTGCGCAAGGACGAGGGCGTGGGCGTGTGGGTGGATATCTTCCCCTATGACGAGGTTGATCCCTCCGACCGAGGGCTTTTCCGCAAACGGATGCGGGCGAACCTCATGTACAGCTTTATCCTCGCCGATCCCGCGGTCGGCTCCTCGCCGTGGGTGAAGCTCGTCAAGAGAATCGTGTGCCCCTTCGTGGCTCACAAGGATCCGCGCAAGTACGCGGCCATCATGGATGACCTGGCTCGCCATGCCTGTCCCGAAGGCTCCCCCCTTCTCGCCGACATTGTGGCCCAGGGCGATGGGGAGCACGTCTTTCCCAAGGAGCTGTTCGAGCCCATTGAGATGAAATTCGAGGATCGTACCTATTGGGCCCCGGCGGGCTACGAGGAGCTCCTCACCATTCAATACGGTGATTGGAGGACGCCGCCGAGCATTGATGATCGGGCGATTCACACGTGCGAGGCGTATCGCCTATGAGCGCTCCTCAAGAAGGGGTGGTGCGGTACCCGCCGCTTTCCACCCGCGAGAACATGCTCTGGAACTCGGCCGGATCGGTTACCTATCTTGCGTGCCAGTGGTTCGTCACTGTGCTGGTCGTGCGTCTATCGTCGGGCTACGACGCGGCGGGGCTGCTGTCCCTTGCCATGTCGGTGGTGGGCACCTTCGGTACGTTCGCCAACTATAAGATGGGAACCTACCAGGTTTCCGACATCAAGCGCGAGAACGGTACCGAGGAGTACTTGGGCTTCCGCCTCATCACATTGATCGGCGCCTTCGTCGCCTGCACCGTCTACGCGCTGGTGACATGTCCCCTCGACGCTCTGCTGACCATCGTGCTCTATTTCATCTTCAAGGGCGTGGGCCTGGTGATCGATATTCTGCACGGGGTCGATCAGCTGAATCGACGCATGGATTTCATCGGCAAGTCGTTCATCTTGCAGGGCCTGTCCATGCTGGTTGCCTTTGCGGCCGTGTTCTGGCTGACTGAGAGCTTGAACGGGGCCATTGTGGCCATGACCGTGGCGGTGCTCGGAGTACTGGTGCTCTTCGATATTCCCCATGCTCGGGCCTTCGAGCCCCTTGGCGTGCACATCACCGTGAAGAAGACGGCGTATCTGCTGCGGCGCTCGCTTTCCGCCGTGGTGGCCGCCGTGGCCGGAAGCGCCATCTTCACGGTGCCCAAGCAGTACCTGCTGGCCGTTCTGGGCGATGCCTCGCTGGGCATTTACTCCTCGGTGGCCGCGCCGGCGCTGATCGTGCAGATGGGGGCCACCTATCTCTACGTGCCCCTTCTCGATATCTTCCCGCGCCACTATTTGGAAGGGCGCAAGGACGAGTTTCTCAAGCTGCTAGGGCGCACGGTGACCGGCATCATCGTGGTCGGCGCGATCTGCTTCGTGGTTCTCGGCGTGGTGGGGGAATGGGCGCTGTGCCTTTTGTTCGGCGACTCCATCGCGCCCTATGCCTATCTGCTGCAACCGGTGGTGGCGGCATCGGTGGCCACGGCGTTTCTCTGGTTCTTCGGCGACCTGCTCATCACCATCCGCTGCTTTCGCGGCAACTTCATCGGCAACCTCGTGGCCTTCGTGGCGGTGCTTCCCCTCAGCGTGGTGTGCGTGAACCTCTGGGGCATGAACGGCGTGTCTTTCGCGGGCGCCGCCGCCTGCCTCTTCGGCGCTGGGGTGATGGCGGTCTTCCTGGCGAGGCGCCTGGGCGAGATGCCCGAGCAGGGTTCGGAGGCCGATGCTGCGGCTGATGACGACGGCGAGACGAGAGGAGCTCGACGGTGAGGGGGAATAGCGTAACGCCGCTGGAGCCGACGCGCGTGCTCCATGTGGTCGGCGCCATGGACCGGGCCGGCACCGAGACCATGATCATGAATCTGTACCGCTCCTTCGACCGGGAGCGGTACCAGTTCGACTTCCTCGTTCATGAGGAGCGCGCCTGCGACTATGACGGGGAGATCGAGCAGTTGGGAGGCCGCCTGTACCGACTGCCGCGCTTCAACGGGATCAACGCCCGGAGCTACCGGCGGGCGGCTCGGGCCTTGCTGGCCGAGCATCCTGAATGGGCCATCGTCCACGGGCATATCGGGAGCAGCGCTGCCCTGTATCTGCGCGAGGCGCGGCGGCTCGGTCGCAAGACCGTGGCCCACAGCCACGCCCAGCATTTCCCCCTCTCTGCAGGAGAGATGGCCTTTCGGGTTGTATCGTACCCCACTCGGTTCATCGCCGATGAGTTTCTCGCGTGCTCTCAGGTCGCAGGTCTCGATCGGTTTGGGAGGGGCGTTGTGGCCGGCCCTCATTTCCATGCGCTGAAGAACGGCATTGCCGTGGAGCGCTATGCTTGCGACGCAGCGGCTCACGGGGAAGCGAAGCGTCGGCTTGGGCTGGGTGTTGGACCTATCATCGGCCATGTGGGGCGCCTGACAGAGGTGAAGAATCACGACTTCCTCTTGGAGGTGTTCGGCCTTCTGCTCCAGCGGGAGCCCGGCGCCCGCCTGGTGCTCGTGGGCCGGGGCGAGCGCGAGGACGAGCTGCGATCCCTGGTCGCGGAGCGCGGTCTGGCCGATGCCGTGGTCTTCTACGGAGTGACCGACGACGTAGCGTCGGTGCTCAAGGGCATGGACGGCTTCGTGTTTCCCTCCCATCGCGAGGGGCTTTCCGTGGCTCTGGTGGAAGCCCAGGCCTCGGGGGTGCCCTGCCTCATGTCCACTGGCGTGCCTCCCGAAGCCCTTATCGGCTCCTCGTCGTTGAGGCTGCCTCTTGATGCGGGTGCCGCTCGCTGGACCGAGGCTCTCTTGGGGCTTTTGGCCACCGAGGATCGGCGGGTGGAGGGCGCTCTGCACGTGCGAGAGGCGGGCTTCGATATTGAAGAGTCGTCCCGGTGGCTCATGGGCTTCTACGACGACCTCCTGGGCCGGGTTGCGCCCCGCTATTCGGGCGCCTCTTGTTGATATGTCGTTGAACTGCGATCTGACGTGGTAAAATGTATGAAAATGTGGAGTTGTGTCGCAGTGGCGGCAATGGGCTGCTTGATGCAACAAAAAGGAAGTGAAGGACGGGAGCCATGTCGCGCTTCAAGTGGAATCGTATCGCATTGATTGTCTTGGTCCTTGCCGGGGTCGGCCTCTGCGTGCCGGCGGCCCTCGCCTACGGAAACCCGGCTGCGGGCTCTCCAGTGAAGATCCACGTGCTCGCCTTCGATGACACCGATGCCATCTTGGTGGAATGCGACGGCCGTTTCGGCATGGTGGATTCAGGCGAGGATTCCGATTCTCCGACGGGGGATGACGCGCGCTATCCCCTGCGACCGGGAACGACCGTGGGCAAGGGCCGCGAGCGCGAGGTTGTCGCCTATATGGAGTCCCTGGGGGTCAACGGCGAAAACTTCGACTTTTACATCGGCACCCATCCCCACAGCGATCACATCGGCTCGGCCGACGATATCGTACGCATTTTCCGGCCCCAGGCCATTTACCTGCCCTATTACGAGGACGACTTCATTACCTCGTCCTCCCGGCTGTGGGACAACCTGTTCGTCTACGACAACCTCGTGGCCGCTGCCGAGTGGGCCCGTGAGACCTACGGTGCTCGCTTCGTTCAGTTCCTCGACGACGCCGATCTCTCCTCCGCTGCCGAATCGGGCGTCGGGGAGGGCGCATCGGAGTCGTGGGTGCAGGAGCGGACGGGGGCATCTTCGTTCCCTCTGGGGAACGCCACGATTGAGATTCTCAACGGGAAGAACCCCTTGCCGGGCGACCGCTCCTTTCGCGTTCCCGATGCGAATTTCTACTCCTATGGGGTGAAGGTGACAGGCGCCAATGGGCGCGTGGCCTTCTTGGCGGGCGACATCAACGATTACCGGCTCGACTGGACCGTGGGCGGCGGCGACGAAACGCGCCTCGTTCAAAGCGGCGACCTCTCCCACGTCGACATGCTCAAGATGGGCCACCACGGCATCAACGGCTCCAATACCCCGGCGTTCCTTCAGGCGATTCTGGGCTCGGCAGGCAGTGGAAGCGCTCCCATCGCCGTGCAGACCGGACGGTTCTTCGCGATGCCCCTTGAGACGGCCAACACGTTGGAGCGCGTCGGCGCCCGCCATTTCTGCGCTTCCTATGCCGCGCAACGCGGCAAGGCGGCTCTGGTGGTGACGCTGGGCGATGAGGCGGTGACCACCAATATCGATGGAGATCAGCTTGTCGTCCAAACGCGCAAGGAGGCGCCCTGGGCATTCCTGTACGCCAACGGGCGCCGGGTCTCCTATCCCGAGGGATGGAAGAGCATCGAGGGAACGATGCGCTACTTCGAGCGCGACGGCTCCCTCTGTATGGGGTGGAAGAGCTGGAAGGGTCAGTGGTACTACTGCGATTGGGTCGACGGCTCCATGGAGACGGGCTGGGTGGAGGTGTCGGGCAAGCCCTATTACTTCCAGGCGAACGGGGCTATGCTCGAGGGCCGAGGCTGGCAGCGCGTGGAAGGGCGGTGGCACTTCTTCGACAAGGGCGGCAACGGCGATGCCAAGGTGGGCTGGCTGAAGGACGGCGAATCCTGGTACTATCTCAAGCCGGGAACGGGCGCCATGGCCACGGGCTGGGCCCAGGACGGCTCCACGTGGTACTACCTCAACGGCTCGGGCGCCATGCAGACCGGCTGGCAGAGGATCGGCGGCTCCTGGTACTACCTGGCGGGCTCCGGCGCCATGAGGACCGGCTGGCTGAAGTCGGGCGGCGCGTGGTACTTTCTCCGGGACTCCGGCGCCATGGCCACGGGCTGGGCCCAGGACGGCTCCACGTGGTACTACCTCAACGGCTCGGGCGCCATGCAGACCGGCTGGCAGAGGATCGGCGGCTCCTGGTACTACCTGGCGGGCTCCGGCGCCA
>NZ_WAJS01000031.1 GCF_008831045.1 Adlercreutzia muris | reverse complement strand
CCGAGTTCTCCACAGAGTAGACGTCGGCAGCGTCCGATGTGTATAAGAGAGCGCAGCAGGGCGGTCGGCGGGAAGACTGGCTGGGGGGGGCGACCGGCGGCAGGCGAGCGGTGAGGCGGCCTCGCCCGTGAGCAGATGGGGCTAGCGCCCCATGGCGAGACCCGAGAGGGGCGACGTTCTTGCACTCGCCTCGCCCGCGGGCAGATGAGTCTAGCGTTCCATGGCGCGGGCGATGAGAGTGCGCAGCTCGTCGATACCGTCGCCCTTCTCCGACGAAGTGACCACCATGGGCACGCCCCGGGGCAGGTCGAGGGCCTTCTTGATGGCGGCCCGCTGCTTCTGCTGCTGTTGCTTCGACAGCTTGTCGGCCTTGGTCAGCACAATGGCGAAGGGCAGTTCCGCATCCTGCAGAAAGCGCACCATGTTGCGGTCGAGCGCCGAGGGGTCGTGGCGGATGTCGATGAGCGACACCACCAGGGCGAAGTCGCGGTCCTGGTTGTAGTAGCCCTCAATGAGGTCGCTCCATCGGCCCTTCTCGGATTTCGACACCTTTGCGAAGCCGTAGCCGGGCAGATCCACCAGGTCGCGGCCGTCCACGTCGTAGAAGTTGATGGTGGCTGTCTTGCCGGGGGTGGATGACACCTTTGCCAGGCCCTTGCGGTACATAAGCTTGTTGAGCAGCGACGACTTGCCCACATTTGAGCGCCCTGCGAAAGACACCTCGGGGCCGGTGGACGCGGGCAGCTGCGCGGAGGTGCCGTAGGCGGCCTTGAACGATGCGGTATGGAAGTTCATGGGGGCTCCTTCGGGGATGGGACGGTATCGCGTGTTCGGGCGTGGCGGTGCGGCGCCGCACGGCGTGCACGGCGAATGGCCGCTCGCACGGACGGGTGGCGCCGCTCTCTTGCGCGGGTGTCAGGCGCTGCTCGCTCGCGCGGGTGCCCAGCGGCGGTCGCCCGCGTACGGACAGTCAGCTTGAAAACGACCGTTTTCGAGGCCTCTTCGCCTCATGACTCGTATTTTGGCTTGAAAACGACGAGTTTGGAACCTAAAAGCGATTGAAACCGGCTGCGATAATACACGAGCAGGGAAAATGCTGCGTCAGTAATACGCTTTACGTTGAGAATCGAGCCTTCGGGTACCAAAACCGTCATTTTCAAGCCATTTCGCGGCCAACAAGGCGGAGAATGGTTCCATTCATGGTAGCCGAAAGATGAACCACGCAAGGATGGGAGCAGCGGAATGGCAGAAAAAGGACGCAGCGACAAGTTGGAAGTGGCCCGTATCACGGGCGTGCAGGGGATTCGGGCGGCCATGGCGCGTCTGGCCGACGACGAGGCCGAGGTGCCGCTACCCACCGACGAGGTGGATGCCCCCCGTCCGGTGAAGACCTGCGCCGTCTGCGCTGCCGACAATGACGGCACCCGCGACACCTGCTGGAACTGCGGCGCGTCGCTTCGCCGGGTGCGGTAGGATGCGCATTGCCGCGTTGGGCGGAGGGGCGTCCCTCCGCCCAACGCGGCAGGAGTCCGCGCTGCCGCATCGGGCGCGGAGACGCCTCGCTGCCTGGCGCGATGGGGCGCTTCGGCGGATGGGGGCCATGGGGCTTTCCGGTTGCGCTCCCCGCGAGCGGGCCATGGCCGAGACAGGGGACGCCCCCGCCGGTAACTCGCCGATCGACCCCAATGTGAGCGATGAGAAATCCAACGCCTGGCTTGACGAGATGATCATGGCGGAGCCTGAAGTGAACGGCGACTACACGGCACCCGACGGCACGGTCATCCCCGCTGTGTACCTGCGCCTGCGCAACCGCATCAACCGTATCGGCTATGGTGTGGGCTCGGAGATCGAAGGCAACGGCACCGAGTGGGATTTCTACAAGATCATGTTCTCGGAGGAGGATGCCGAGCATTATCTCGAGATGCCCCTGTACAAGAAGTTCAACGCCAACGACTATGCGGCCATCAGCGGGCGTCCCCTGGACGAATGCAAGGAGATCCTGGCCGATATGGGCAAGCGCGGCTTGCTCTGCACCCGCTATATGGGCGGCGTGCCCTACTATCATCTTCTGACGAGCGAGTGGGGTATCTGGGAGTACAATCTCGATCGCTTTTACGAGCCGGGCTTCATGGAGGCCCACAACAACCGCGCCGGCGACGACATGCCCATCGAAATCAACGACATCGAGCGGCCTCAGCTGCTGGTCATGCCGGTGTCGAAGGACATCGTGAACGGCGACCTTTTGCCGTACACCTCCTGGGAAGAGCTGTTCTTGCGCAACGAGTACATCTGCGTGGCTCCCTGCCAATGCCGCACCCGCGCCGATGTGCTGGGATTCCAGACCGACGTGTGCGCCGAAGGGCATCCGAGCGAGACCTGCATGGTGTTCGGCGACGTGGCCCGCTACTTCATCGAGCGCGGCGAAGGCCGCCAGCTCACGCCCGAGGAGGGCATCGCCCTCGAGAAGGAGATCATCGATGCGGGCATGGTGCCCGAGGCCCAGTGGACCAAGCAAGTGGACTTCCTGTGCAACTGCCATGGCGACTGCTGCCTGATTCTGTCGGAGTACGTGGCCGCCGAGGGCACGGGCAACGTCATGCAGAACGTGAGCCCCTACAGCCTCAACTACGACAAGGACGCCTGCATCAAGTGCGGTCAGTGCGTCGACCGCTGCCCCATGAGCGCCATCAGCTTCGGCGATGACGGCGGTGCGCTTGCCGGACATGCCGGCTTCTGCTCCCCCTTGCAGGGGGCACGGTGGCGGGCGCGGGCCTTCCTTTGGGGAAAATCACGGCTATAATGGGGCAATCAATTCGCGGTCGGGAGCGGGCGACGGGCGCGGTCGGTGCGGGGGCACGGGCCGATGCGGGCGTCTGCGGGCCCGGCCGAGCAAGCCGCGAGCATTCGAGGGAGAGCCATGAAAGCCTACAATCCCCATGAGATCGAGCCGCGCCTCCAGCTTGCCTGGGAGGAAGCGGGCCTGTTTTGCGTGCCGGAGAACTCCGACGCGCCAAAGAAGTACGTGCTGGAGATGTTCCCGTACCCCTCCGGCGACATGCACATGGGCCACGCGAGCAACTACACCTACGGCGATGTGGCGGCCCGTTACGCCAAGATGCAGGGCTTCGACGTGCTGCACCCCATGGGCTGGGACGCCTTCGGCCTGCCCGCCGAGAATGCCGCGGTGAAGCATCACAGCCATCCGGCCCTGTGGACCTACCAGAACATCGAGACCCAGCGCAAGAGCTTCACGCGCATGGGATTTTCCTACGACTGGGACCGCAAGGTGGTGGCCTGCGACCCCGAGTACTACCGCTGGGGCCAGTGGATCTTCCTTAAGTTCTGGGAGCGCGGGTTGGTGGAGCGCCGCAACAGTCCGGTGAACTGGTGCCCGAGCTGTGCCACGGTGCTCGCCAACGAGCAGGTCATCGAGGGGCGCTGCTGGCGCTGCGACTCCGAGGTGGAGAAGCGCGATCTCACCCAGTGGTACTACAAGATCACCGACTACGCCCAGGAGCTGCTGGACGACCTGGACCAGCTTGAGGGCTGGCCCGAGCGCGTGAAGCAGCAGCAGGCCAACTGGATCGGTCGCTCCGAGGGCGCCAACGTGGACTTCATCCTGTGCGATTCGCAAGGGAACGCTCCGGCCGAGCCGACGGAAGACGACATCATCACCGTGTTCACCACTCGCGCCGACACGCTGTTCGGGTGCAGCTTCTTCTTGCTGGCCCCCGAGAGCAAGCTGGTGCCCCAGCTGGTGGCCGGCACGGAATACGAGCAGCCCGTCATGGAGCTCGTGGAGGCCGCCAAGAAGGTGACCGCCGTGCAGCGGGCCCAGGGCGACCACGAGAAGCACGGCGCCTTCACGGGCCGCTATGTGGTGAACCCCATCAACGGCGAAAAGGTGCCCGTGTGGGTGGCCGACTACATCGTGGCCGACTACGGCACCGGCGCCGTGATGGCCGTGCCCTGCGGTGACACGCGCGACTTCGAGTTTGCCCGCAAGTACGATCTGCCCATCATCCCCATCATCCTGGGCGACGACGACCCGCTGTACCCGTCGTTGAAAGACGAGCAGAACCGCGTGGTGACCGAGGTGGACTGGCCGGAGGCCTACGCCGCCGAGGGCACCCTCGTGCAGTCGGGCCCCTACACCGGCATGGCCGGCGGCAAGCACTCCGAGGGCGAGGCCGCCATCGTGGCCGCCCTGGAGGAGGCGGGCCGCGGCAAGCGCACCGTGGAGTTCCGCCTGCGCGATTGGCTCATCTCCCGCCAGCGCTACTGGGGCAATCCCATCCCGGCCATCCACTGCCCCACCTGCGGCGTGGTGCCGGTGCCCGAAGAGGATCTGCCCGTGCGCCTGCCCGAGGACATCGACCTGGCCGCCGGCGAGACTTTGGCCACCCACGCCGGCTTCGCCGAGTGCACCTGCCCCGTGTGCGGCGGCCCGGCCCGGCGCGAGACCGACACCATGGACACCTTCACGTGCTCCAGCTGGTACTACATGCGCTACACCGACCCGCACAACGAGCATGGCCCCTTCGATCCGGCGAAGGCCAACGGCTGGATGCCCGTGGACCAGTACATCGGCGGCATCGAGCATGCCATTTTGCACCTGCTCTACAGCCGCTTCTTCACGAAGGTTCTGCGCGATCTGGGTATGCTCGACTTCGACGAGCCCTTCACGAACCTGCTGTGCCAGGGCATGGTGCTCGATGCCCACGGCGAGGTGATGAGCAAGTCCAAGGGCAACGTGGTCTCTCCCGAGGCCATCATCGCCGAGTACGGCGCCGACGCGGTGCGCACCTACACGCTGTTCCTCGGGCCGCCCGAGAAGGAGAAGCTGTGGAACGACGACGGCCTGCCGGGCATGTACAAGTTCCTGAACCGCCTGTGGCGCCAGGTGCACGACCTGGCGGGCAAGGCCGGCGAGGAGACGCTCTTCCAGCAGAAGCCGTCCGACGAGGCGGCCGTGGCCGCGGCGAAGAAGCTTGTGCGCGAGCGCCATCGCGTGGTGCAGAAGGTGAGCGCCGACATCGAGCGCAACAACTTCAACACCGCCATCGCCGCCATCATGGAGCTGTCCAACGCCGCCGGCGAGTACCTGCGCGCCTTCAGCCCCGACACCCGCGCCGCCTGCCCCGACCATCGGGCGCTCGACGCCGATGTGGCCGAGACCCTCGTGAAGCTCATGGCCCCCATCGCGCCGCATATCACCGATGAGCTGTGGCGGGAGGCCCTCGGCCGCGAGGGCTTCCTCTACGGCGAGCCGTGGCCCACGTTCGACCCCGAGCAGGCCCGCGCCGACGAGGTGGAGCTGGCCGTGCAGATTTGCGGCAAGCTGCGCGCCCGCATCATGGTGGCCGCCGATGCCCCCGAGGTCGAGGTGCTTGCCGCCGCCCGTGAGGCCGTGGCCGCCGCCATCGAGGGCAAGACGGTGAAGAAAGAAGTGTACGTGCCCGGCCGCCTCGTGAACATCGTGGCTGTTTAGCCCGCTGAGCGCTCTTTCCCGCTGCGAATGCGATGAAAGAAAGAGCGGATGGAGCGCGCACAAGAGCCTCACGCCAGCTTGCTTGTTGCTGGCGTGAGGCTCTTCCTTTGCCTATCGCGCTCTTCGTGGGGCGCTCAAAGGTCTGCGCCAAGGGGCGCCCCTCCCGCAACGGGAAGATGCAACGAGCGTTCGGGCGCGTACCCTAACGGCCGGGGCGAGGGAGGGGGCGGGAAGGGCCCTGGCGGTAGAAGGCGTGCTGGCCGGCGAGGTTCGCGCTGGCCTGGCGCACGACGATCTTACGGATGCGCAGGCCGAGGCGGTAGGCCCGGGAGCGGATAGCCTCGCCATAGGCACCGAGGAGGTGCTCGGTAGCGGCCACGTCGTCCACGTAGAGCCGCAGCCAGTAGCTCCTCTTCCCCTGGGTCTTGCCGCCCCGGCGCGATCCGGTGTCAGTGGACTCGCGCAAGAGCACCTCGTCCAGGGCCGCGCCGCGCACGGACTCAAGGAAGGCCCAGGCCTGCTCGGTGTCCTCGAACACGAGGCACACCGCCTTCTTCACCGTGTCCAGGGCCCGGGACTCGTCCTGGCCGCGCCAGGGGCCTCTCGCGGCTCCCTCGCTGACCGCGGGCTCTTCGCGCCCGGCGGCTATCTCCGGGAAGAGCTTGCGGGCGCGCATGTCCCACTTGGCGGGAAGGAAGCGCAGCTCGTCCACGGAAATGCCCTCATCGTGCAGGGCCTGGAGAAGCACCGATTGCCAGGCGTCCACCTCGGTGCGCACCATGGCGTCATCCAGGTAGATGCCGAATACCCACCAGTCGCGATCGCGGTCGGGGCCGCGACGGGGACGCTCGTCCTTGGCGATGAAGATGCCGTTGGTGTGGGCCAGAACGAGTCGGGCCACTTCCGGGCGCATCCGCCACGTGCGCTCCACGGCGGCGCGATAGCGCTCTTTGTTGCGGGCCCGCTTCATCGCGCGGGCCGCCTCTTCGCCGAGATTGGCGACGAGCATGTCCAGTTCGGTCGAGATAGTCTGCACCGCGTCTCCTTAGGTGAGGTCGCCCGGGGCATCGAGCGAGACGGTCTCGCCGCCCGTGTCCACGGGAAGTCGCAGCAGGGCGGCCAGAAAGTCCTTCGTGCGGGCCAGGGCCTCGCGCATGCTGTAGCGGGCCTGGTCGTTGTAGGTGCCCTTGTCGCAGGCCACCCCCCAGGCCTCCATGCCCAGGCAGTCGGCGGCGAACATGGCGCGGTAGAGGTGGTAGGCCTGGGTGGCCACGATGATGCGCTCGGCTCCGAAGACATGGCGGGCCCGGTACATGGACTCGTAGGTGCCCACTCCGCCGTGGTCCACATACACATCGGTGCTGGGAACGCCCAGATCCACGCAGAAGGCCTTCATGGCATCGGATTCGTTGTAATGGGAGGAGCGGTTGTCTCCGCTCACGATGATGGCCCGGGCCGCCCCGGAACGGTACAGATCCACGGCCACTTCCAGGCGATCGGCCAGGATGTCGCTCGGGGTGCCATCGGGGTACACGCTGGCCCCCAGCACCACTACGGCATCGGCCGGCTGCCCCTCGAGGAGCTCGGCGGTCTGGGCTACGGTGTGCACGTTGCCGCGGGTGGCGCCCACGGTGATGACGTTCGCCGCCACGACGACTACCGCCAGGGCCAGGGCTGCGAAGGCAAGCGCCCGCAAGCAGCGGGCGGCAAGCGACGGGCGGTGGGCGCGATCGCGGGGCACGGGGCACCTCCTGGGCGGACGACGGTTGGGAAGGCGTTCACTATAGCAAATTTGGGCCGCCTCGGGGGTCATCGCGGAAATGCGCAGATAAAGTCGGCATTAACTTGGTATACTACCGTGATGGAAACCGTTGCCTTACCGTAACGTTCCCCTCAACTGTTCGGTACCCTGCGAAGGACGCCTGTCATGTACCATTGCTCGGTCAACTTCTGCCTGGTCGGCCTCAGCGAAGAGGCGGCCCACATTGTGGAGAGCACAGCTCCGCTGCCCCCGTTCTCCCATAGCTACCAGCGCACCGCCGTCCCCGATGCCGCCTTGACGGCTCGGGCCGATGCGCTGTTCGTGGACGTGACAAAGCACGATGCCGCCGCATGGGCCGAAGAGCTGTGCGCGGTGAAGAAGCCGGCGGCCACCATGATGGTCATTGCCCGCCACGAGCAGGTGGAGGCGCTGGAGCCCTTCTTCAATCGCATTTCCGACATTTGGATCGCACCGCTGTCTCCGGCGGAATTCTCCTATCGCTACAACCATTGGCAGCGCGGCTGCAAGCGCTACGCCGATTCCTGGGAGACGGCCCAGTACCTGGAGGCCACGATCAATTCCATTCCCTGTCTTGTCTGGTACAAGTCTGCCGACGGCATTCACCATAAAGTGAACGATGCCTTCTGCGGCACGGTGAACAAGGCCAAAGACGATGTGCAGGGTCGCGGCCACGCCTATATTTGGGATGTGGAGGCCGATGACCCGGCGTGCATCGAATCGGAGCGCCAGGTTATGGAAACCGAGTCCACCATCGTCTCCGAGGAGGTGGTGCAGACCGGCGACGGAACGCGCCTGCTCACCACCTACAAGTCGCCCCTCTACAATATCGACGGCTCGGTCATGGGCACCGTGGGCGTGGCCATCGATGTCACTCAGGAACGGGCCTACGAGAACGAGATCGTCGACAAGAACCGCACCCTCGAGACCATCTTCACCTCCATGGAATGCGGCGTCATCACCCATTCCCACGATGGCCGTCGCATCATCGGCATCAACCAGGCGGCCTTGAACATCCTCGGCTACGACTCGGAAGAGGAGCTGCGGCGCGAAGGCTTCGACATGGTGGCCCCCTCGGTGCTGCCCGACGATGCCGATCGGCTGCGGGCGAGCATCGCCACGCTGAAGGCCGTGGGCGATTCGGTGAGCACCGAGTACCGTGTGCGCCACGACAACGGCGACATCCTGCACGTACTCGGCAACGTGAAGCTCGTGGAAAGCGACGGGGAACTGCTCTACCAGCGCTTCCTGCTGGATTACACCGATAAGAAGCTGGAAGAGGTGCAGAAGGACCGCTACCAGCGAGAGCTCATCCACGCCCTGTCCGAGGACTATCTGCTCGTCTGCTCCTTCGATCTGGATAGCGGCGAGGGCATTCCCCTGCGCGTGACGGCTGAGGAGGAGCGTGGCCTGGACAAAATCTTCTTCGGCTCGCTCGTGCTGGAGGAATGCCTGGGCGCCTACATGGACCAGGTCGTCTGCGAGGAGGATCGGGCCATGGTGCGGGCGTCGCTGTCGGCCGCGGCTCTGCGGGAAGAGCTGACCGAAGACAAGCGCATTCATGTGAACTACCGCATCCGACGCGGCGATACAGTGGAGTACTGCCAGGTCACCGCCGTGCGCACGGGCAGCTGGCCCGAGCATCACAATATCGTGCTCGGCTTCCGCAGCGTCGATATGCAGACGCGCGACGAGATGAAGCGCCGGGCACTGCTGGAAGAGGCCCTCGAGCGGGCCAACAAGGCCAGTGCCGCCAAGAGCGCCTTTTTGTCAAATATGTCCCATGACATCCGCACGCCCATGAACGCCATCGTCGGCTTCACCGCCCTGGCCGGCAGCCGCATCGACCAGCCGGAAAAGGTGCGGGAGTACCTTGGCAAGATCCAGTCCTCTTCCACCCATCTGCTGAGCCTCATCAACGACATCTTGGACATGAGCCGCATCGAGAGCGGCAAGGTGGCCCTCGACGAACAGCCCTGCAACCTCACGGTGCTGCTGGACGATCTGTACAGCATTATCCAGGCCGAGGCGAGCGCCCGCCAGTTGTACCTCACGGTGAACGCGGAGGGCATCGAGCATCCCAACGTGCGCTGCGACAAGCTGCGCATCAACCAGATCTTGCTGAACCTGCTGGGAAATTCCCTGAAGTTCACCAAGGCCGGCGGCTTCATCAAAGTGCATGTCACCGAAGTGGATGGTGCGCCGGCGGGTTACGGCCGCTACCGCTTCACGGTGTCGGATACGGGCATTGGCATGAGCTCCGAGTTCGTGGAGCACATCTTCGATCCCTTCGAGCGGGAGCGCACGAGCACCATCAGCGGCATCCAGGGCACGGGCCTGGGCATGTCCATCACAAAGAACCTCGTGGACATGATGCACGGTACCATTGCCGTGGAAAGCGAGAAGGATGTCGGCTCCCTGTTCACCATCGAGCTGACGTTGGCTCTGGGGTCGGGTGCGGGCGCGGTGGCGGCCCCGACTCCGATGACGAGCCTCGGCTCCGATCACCGCATGCGCGGCAGTCGCATTTTGCTCGTGGACGACAACGATCTGAATCGGGAGATCGCCATCACCCTGCTGGAGGACGAGGGCTTCATCGTGGAATACGCCGTGGATGGCCAGCAGGCCGTGGATGCCCTGCGCGAGGCCGGTCCCGACCACTTCCAGCTAGTGCTTATGGATGTGCAGATGCCGGTTATGAATGGGTATGAGGCCACCAAGGTCATCCGCCGTTTCGAGGACGAGCGCCTGGCGGCCATTCCCATTCTGGCCATGACCGCCGATGCCTTCGAAGAAGACCGCCAGCGGGCTTTGCGCTGCGGCATGGACGGCCACCTGACCAAGCCCATTGAGATGGACAAGCTCTTCGCCGCCCTCGATTTGATGCTGGCCTAGGGACGCCGCGTCCGGAGTCGGGCTGGAGCGGCGAAGCGCGGGCGTTCCGGCCGGAGCCGTCCTCTCCGTTCGGTTCCGGCATCCTAGCCGAACTGCTCGAGGGCGACGTCCTTGCGAACAGAGATGCGCAATTCCCAGCAGTTTCCCAGATTGTAGGCGTAGAAGAGGGGCGCCTCGGTGCCGCCGAGCACGTTGCCGAGGGGCACGTCGGCGGCCGAGTACAGCTTGAGGCAGCGGCTGATGAGCGGATCGCGGCTGCGGAAGAGGGCCGGATCCTCGTAGCGGTTGCTCCCGTGGCTGAAAAAGTAGTTGTGGGCGCCGTCCCAGCCGAAGAGGTCGGCTATGAGGACGTGGAGGTCGGCCAGGGAGTCGTCGGCGCGTACCGTGGCGCAGCGGAACAGGGCCGGATCGGTGTCGGCCAGCTCGATGACGAGATCGAGAGATGCTTCCCCTTCGGTGGCCCGTCCCGTCCCCTGGGCCTTTGTGCGCGGATCCACCGGAAATCTGATGATCTTCGCTGCCATGGCCTGTTCCTTTCAATGGGATCGAGGTTGGCTTTCGCGCATTGTAGCAATTCTTTTCCCAACTTGGCATCCGACGGTTGAAATAGGGAAAAATTCAGGGTCTATCAGGGGATAATCGGCTATTTATGTTGAGTCAACAGGTCAGGGAATTGGGGAATTGATGATCGTTCCCGTTCGCGAATTCCGACCGGGCGCGAAGGGTATAATTTTCGGCAGTACTCATGAGCAAACCCGAGGGAGGAGCGGCGTGGCCCGGCAGAAGGCGAGGACGAGCAAGGCGGATGCGACGCGCCGCCAACTTCTGGACGCGGCCCTTTCCGTTATTGCCGCGCACGGTTACTCGGAGGCCACGGTGGATCGCATTGTGGAGGAGGCCGGTGTCTCCAAGGGCGTCGCCTACTACCATTTCTCCAGCAAGGCCGATATTGCCGAGAGCATTCTCGTGGAGGGCATCGGCGAGCTCATCACCTCCTTCGAGACCATTGCCGCCGAAGCGCCCACGGCCACCGACGCCCTCATTGCCATGGTGGAGCTGTTCGCTTCGGTCATCTTCGAGAACGACGCTTTCGGCCGCTTCTTCGTGGCGGAGCTGTGGCGCCCCGGCCGCGCCTGGTCCGAGGCCATGCGCGGTCACGAGCAGCGCCTGCTGGCCTTGCTGCAGGCCCAGCTCGAGCGCGGCCAGCGCGAGGGTACGGTGCGTCCCGAGATTGACGCCGCCTTCGAGGCCGTGGCCCTGGTGGGCATGGTGCTCACCACCACACTCTATTACATCGGCGAAGGGGACGATCTGGCCGAGGCCCGGAGCCGCTTCGTCGAGCGCATTCGCGATTTCGTGCACCACGCCAATGCCGTTGCGCCATAGCGAGCCGCATTTGCCCCGCAGGGCGGCACCCATCGGGCGCCGGGACGGTTTCGCGGTATGCTAGGGACGGTATTTGAACCTGGGTTCCGCGAAATGCGAGAAGGAGCGCTCCATGTACAAGATCCACTGCCTGAACAACATCTCCGCCGAGGGCCTGGCCCTGCTCACCGACGAGTACGAGCTGACCGATAACGTGGAAGAGGCCGACGCCATTCTGGTGCGCTCCGCCGATATGCACGTCATGGACATTCCCGCAAACCTGAAGGCTGTGGCCCGCGCGGGTGCTGGGGTGAACAACATCCCCCTCGATACGTTTGCCGAGGCTGGCATCGCCGTGTTCAACACACCGGGAGCCAACGCCAACGCCGTGAAGGAGCTGGTGCTCGCGGGCATGCTGCTGGCGAGCCGCGACATCATCGGCGGTGTGGAGTGGGTGCGCGCCAACGCCGACGACGAGAACGTGGGCAAGTCCGCCGAAAAGGCCAAGAAGCAGTTCGCCGGCGGCGAGATCATGGGCAAGACCCTGGGCGTCATCGGCCTGGGGGCCATCGGCGCGAAGGTGGCCCAGGCCGCCGAGGCGCTGGGCATGAAGGTCATCGGCTACGACCCGGCCATGGACGGCATCACCGTGCACGAGCGCATTTCGCCTGCGGTGGAGTTCACCGATGACCTGGCCAAGCTGTACCCGGTCTGCGACTTCATCACCATCCACGTGCCGGCGCTGCCCGCCACGAAGATGATGATCAACGGCGAGGCCCTAGCGCAGATGAAGGACGGCGTGGTGTTCCTGAACTTCTCCCGCGACGTGCTCGTGGACGATGAGGCCATGGCCGCCGCCCTGAAGAGCGGCAAGGTGGCCGCCTATGTGACCGACTTCGCCAACCCGGCCGTGGTGAAGATGGAGCGCGCCATCGTCATCCCGCACCTGGGCGCCTCCACCGCCGAGGCCGAGGACAACTGCGCCAAGATGGCCGTGGAGGAAGTCATGGCCTACCTGGAGCGCGGCGAGAAGATCCACTGCGTGAATATGTAAGAAGCTGCGGCGCGGGCGGCGGGGGGAGCTTCCTCTCGCCTGTTGACGGTCTGGGATTGGGGGCAGTCTTCGGGTTGCCCCTTTTCTTATGGCTTCTTGCGACTTCAGAACGGTGGCAGAAGAGTAGAGACACTATATTTACGCTTGAATTTAAGCTACAATTTCTTCTAGTCTAGTAAAGGAGGCTGCAATGACAGTGTTGACGGCTACGGCAGCAGAGGCTCGAACTAATTTCTCACGCATTGCCTCGGCGGTAAGCGAGACGGGGGAGCGTGTGACGGTGTTCAAGAACTCGAAGCCTTGGGTAGTGATTGCGCCCGCCGGTGAGGTGGATGCTGACTATGTTGAGCTGGTGCGGAGCGGCATTCTCGAAGGTCGCGAGCAGATCGCGTCGGGTCTTGGCATCGAAGGCACCGATGCTCTTCGCAAGACGGTTGCCGAACTGCGAGCCCAGCATGACTAAGATGGTTTACTCGCCGCGGTTCGCCCGGGAGCTCTCCCGAGTGACCTCTGCGCGAGTGGAGCAGAAAATCTACGACACCTTGGATGTCATCGAAGCTGTTCCCTCCATTGGCTCGCGGAATATTCCCCGGATGATCCAAGTAGAGTTTGGGGAAGGTGTCCTTAAGATGGTCGTCGATCCCTTCGATATTTTCTACGAGTATTTCGATGCTCTCGATACGGTGTACGTCTACACCCTTGTTTTTCAGCGACAGGCTCGTTGAAATAGCGGAAAATCGTTTTTTTGGAGGTTGGTATGAGCATGGAGCGCCCTTGTGTTTTGGTGGGTGTGACCGGCTGTATTGCGGCCTATAAGGCCTGCGAGATCGTGCGCGGGCTGCAGAAGGCGGGCGTGCGGGTGAAGGTGGTCATGACCGAGCACGGCACCCACTTCGTAGATCCGGTGACCTTCCGGGCGCTGACCCACGAGAAAGTGGCCGTGGGGCTGTTCGACGATCCGTCCGACCCCATCCACCACATTTCGCTGGCCCAGGAGTGCGACGTGTTCCTCATCGCGCCCTGCACGGCCAATGTGATGGCGAAGGTGGCCTGCGGCATTGCCGATGATCTGCTGTCCACTACGGCCCTGGCGACGACCGCGACGCTCGCCATCGCGCCGGCGGCCAACGTGCATATGTACGAGGCCGCGGCCACCCAGGCGAACATGGCCACGCTGCGCTCGCGCGGCGTGCGCTTCATCGAGGGGGATGCGGGCTATCTGGCCTGCGGCGATGTGGGACGGGGACGCTTGGCCGACCCGGCCGTCGTCGTGCGCGAGACCCTGGCGTTGCTGGCCGAGCGGGTGGGCGAGGAAGCCCTGCGGGCAGCCTGCGAGCGGTATGGGGAGGTGCCGTTCGCGTCGGTGCTCGAGCAGGTGAACGCGGCCCGCGAGACGGCAGCTCCCGCAAAAGAGGCGGATGTGTCTGCGGGGGTTGAGACCGATCCCGACGACGCGGCCGCCACCGCGCCCTGTGCTGCTGCGAACGTCGCGACTTCCGGTGTTGCGGATGCACCTCAGCCCGGTGCCGTGGCCGATGGCGCGGCTGCCATGCCCGCCGGCGCTCTGGCCGGGCGCACGGTGCTCGTGACGGCGGGCCCCACGGTGGAGCCCATCGATGCGGTGCGCTACATCTCCAACTACTCCTCGGGCAAGATGGGTTATGCCATCGCCGAGGCCGCGGCGGCCGCCGGAGCGCGCGTGGTGCTCGTGTCGGGGCCGGTGGCCCTCGCCGCACCGGCGGGTGTGGAGGTAGTGCCCGTGAAGACGGCCCGCGACATGCTGGCCGCCGCCTCCGATGTGTTCCCTGCCGCCGACGCCGCTATCTTCGCGGCGGCTGTGGCCGACCTGCGTCCGGCGAATCCGGCCGATCGCAAGCTGAAGAAGGGGCGCGACGATGCGGCCCTGGCCAACGTGCCCCTCACGGAGAACCCCGACATTCTGGCTACCCTGGCTGCGGGCAAGCGCGCCGACCAGTACGTGGTGGGCTTTGCCGCCGAGACCAACGACGTGCTCATGAACGCCCACGCCAAGCTTGTGAAGAAGAACGCCGACATGATCGTGGCCAACCAGGTGGGCGATGGACTCGCCTTCGGCACCGACGACGATGAGGTGTGGCTGGTCACGGCCGACGACGAGGTGCTTCTGCCCCTTATGAGCAAGCGCGCTGTGGCCGGTCGTCTCGTGGAAGTGGTGGCGGCCCATCTGGCCTAGCCATTACGCTTCCGTAAGCAACCCCAGGTTTTTCGCGAAAGCGTCCCGCAGCCGGGGCGCTTTCGCTATGATGGTGCCCGAACGAGAAAGGGGCATTATGCGCGTGCTTTTGGTGGAAGACGACGGCGCCATCGTGCGCACGCTGTCGGAGCTGCTGGCCGACGAGGGGTTCTCGGTGGTTACCGAGGCGACCCAGGACGGGGCCTGCACCCGCCTGGCCGCCGAGAGCTTCGACATCGCGCTTTTGGACGTGACTCTGGCCCAGGGCAACGGGTTCGCCGTGTGCGCTGCCGCTCGGGAAGTGGTGCCGGACATGCCGGTCATCTTCCTGACCGCCTCCGACGACGAGTACTCCACCGTGGCCGGCCTGGACATGGGGGCCGTCGACTACATCGCCAAGCCCTTCCGCGCCCGGGAGCTGGTCTCGCGCATGCGCGGGGCCCTGCGGCGCACGAGCCCCGCCGACAACGTGCTGACTGTGGGCGATGTGCGGCTGGATGTGACCTCCGGCGCCGTGACCCGGGGCGGCGCCGAGGTGTTCCTCTCGGCCCTGGAATACCGGCTGCTGCTCTACTTCTTGCAGCACAAGGGCAAGCTCGTCACCCGCGAGATGCTGCGCGACGCCATCTGGGACAGCGCCGGCGAATACGTGTCGGACAACGCCCTGAATGTGTACATCAAGCGCTTGCGCGAGAAGGTGGAGGCTGACCCGTCCGATCCGCAGATCATCGTGACGGTGCGCGGCCTCGGTTACAAGGTGGGGGCATAGGGTGGGCTCCCTCTCTACGCTGCTGCGCCAGGCGGCGGTGCTGGCGGCCCTCTGCGCGGTGCTGGCGTGGCTGGCCCCGGCCGATGCGAAGCTGTGGGTGGTGGCCATGGGAGTGGTGTCTCTCGGGCTTTTCTGTGGTATCTCGCTGTACCGCCATCGCCAGATCATGCGCCTGGCGGCCGAGATCGACGAGGTGCTGCACGGCGGCCGACGGGTGGACTTCTCCACGTGCCGCGAGGGCGACGTGGCTATTCTGACGAGCGAGCTGGCGAAGATGGTCGCGCGTCTGGGGCGCACGCGTGACCAGTTGTCTCACGAGCGCAACGCCCTGGCCGATGCCCTGGCCGATGTGTCCCATCAGATTCGCACGCCGCTGACGGCCATCGGCCTCATGCTGCCCCTCATCGAGCGCACCGACGACGGGCGGGAGCGCCGTCGCCTCGTGCGCGAGCTGGAGGGGATGCTCGACCAGGTGTCGTGGCTCGTGACCACGCTGCTGAAGATCGCCAAGGTGGATGCGGGCGCCATGCATGTGGAGCGGCGCGAGGTGCTCGCCGGCGAGGTGGCCCGCCGGGCCGTTGGGCCCTTGGCCACGGCCATGGACCTGCGCGACGTGAACCTAGTGCTCGACCTGGATGAGGCTGCCACCTTTGTCGGCGATGCCCCGTGGAGCGCCGAGGCCCTGGAGAACATCGTGAAGAACTGCATGGAGCACACTCCCGCCGGCGGTACCGTGACCGTGACCGTGCGGGAGGACGCCCTGGCTACCACCTTGGCGGTGAGCGACACGGGTCCTGGCATAGCCGCGGAGGATCTGCCCCATATCTTCGAGCGCTTCTACCGCGGTCGCGACGAGGGGGCTCGGGGTGCGGAAGATTCAAGGAGCGCGAACGGCCTCCAGGGCGGGGAAGGCGGCAGGGGCACCGGCGCTGCCGGAGCGCACCCGTCCGTGGCTGCGGCTGTTGTCGATGAGGTGCGCCAGCCCGCCGGCTTCGGCATCGGCCTTTCCCTGGCCCAGGCCCTCATCTCGGCCCAAGGCGGCACGCTGCGGGCCGCCAACAATCCCGAGGGCGGCGCCCGCTTCGAAATCGCCTTCCCGAAGCTGGTGGTGTAGGGGCTTCTCGTCTGCGCCCCCTCGTGGTTGGGTGCGTGCGGCCCCTCCGATTCGCCGTGCTTTTCGCTTACACTTCCGTAATGGGCGCGTTATGGGGCGGCAAGGGGGCTTGCCCATACTGTTCCGTAGATTGGGAAATCAGGAGAAGAAAGGCATTCGGTATGGATATTCTCACCGTCAGCCACTTGACGAAGATCTACGGGGAGGGCGAGGCGGCCACGCGGGCCTTGGACGACGTGTCCTTCAGCGTGCAAGAGGGCGAGTTCGTGGCCATCGTGGGGTCGTCGGGCTCGGGCAAGTCGACGCTGCTGCACCTCATCGGCGGGGTAGACCGTCCCACGTCGGGCCATGTGCTGCTGAACGGCGCCGATGTGTACGCGCGAAGCGATGAGGAGCTGGCGGTGTTCCGCCGCCGCGAGGTGGGCCTGGTGTACCAGTTCTACAACCTGGTGCCCGTGCTGAACGTGGTGGAGAACATGACGCTGCCCGTGGCCCTGGACGGCCGCACTGTGAACCAGGACCGTCTGGGCGGCTTGCTGGACCGGCTGGGCCTGCGCGGGCGCGAGGGGCACTTGCCGCGCCAGCTGTCGGGCGGTCAGCAGCAGCGCGTGGCCATCGGACGAGCTCTCATGAATGCGCCGGCCGTGGTGCTGGCCGATGAGCCCACGGGCAATCTGGACACGGCCAACAGCCGCGAGATCATGCAGCTGCTGCGCGATTCCAACCGCGACTTCGGCCAGACCATGGTGGTGATCACCCACGACGAGGAGATCGCCCTGGCCGCCGACCGCATCATCGCCGTGGAGGACGGCCGCATCGTGCGCGATGAGAGGATCCGCCGATGAACGCCATGACCACCTTCACCATCAAGAGCCTGCGAGCCAACAAAGTGCGCACGCTGGTGACCATTGCCGGTGTGGTGCTGGCGGCGGCGCTGCTGACGGCGGTGCTCACCAGCTACACGAGTTTGCAGGCCATGCTCTACGAGGCCGAGACGCGCATGGCCGGCACCTGGATGGCCGAGGTGCAGGGCGACGACTTCGACGCTCTGGCCTCGGAGGCGCGGGAGGCCCAGGCTGCGGGCCAGATCGCCGATGTCGCCTACCTGCGCGACGCCGGGTTCGGCGAGCTTACCGAACAGCAGCAGAACTACTTCGGCCGGTATCTTCCCCTTGCGGATTTCTCGGGCGACATCGAAACGCTGTGCTCCCTGCGGCCGAGCGAGGGGCGCTTGCCCGAGAAGGCCGGCGAGATCATGCTCTTCGATACGTGGCGCACCGCCGGCGACGGCGTGGAGGTGGGCGACACCCTTACGGTGCCCGTAGGCGAGCGCGTGGCGGTGCTCGCTCCGGGGCGCACTGGCTCGATGACCCACGGCGAGGTGCCGGCGAGCGGCGGTTTCGTCGGCGGGATGGAGGCTGCCGAGGACGAGATCGCTGAGGGCACCGTGCTCGATTCGTCCATAGGGTATTTGGATGCCGCCCTCGACGGCGGCATCTTCAACGAGGAGCTGCGCGTTACGGGCACGCGCACCTATACGGTGGTGGGATTCTACGACAATATTCCCTATGTCGCCTCTCACGGCTTCGGCATGACGGCCTTCACCTGCGGTTCTCCGGACGATGAATTGACGGGGCTGAATCGGGCCTATGTGACCATGGCCGGCGTGGACAGCACGGCCGCGGTGGAACAGCGCATCGAAGAGGCCTTCCCCGACCGCTATGCCGAGTTGCACATGGGGCTTTTGCGCTATATGGGCGTGCGCACCGATGGTGCCATTTGGGACACGTTCTTCAATATCGCGGCGGTGCTGGCCGTGGTCATCATCGTGGCCTGCGTGTCGCTCATCTACAACGCCTTCGCCATTTCCGTGGCCGAGCGCACCGGCCAGTTCGGGCTTTTGGCCTCGGTGGGGGCCTCGCGCCGGCAGCTGCGTCGAGCCGTGGCGCTGGAGGCGCTTATCGTGGCGGCCATCGGCGTGCCGCTGGGGCTTGTGGTGGGCATCGGCGGCTGTGCGGTGACATTTGCGGCCCTCGGCCCGTCGCTGGCCACGATCTTCGGCGCGGCCGAGGTGGGTTTCAACCTGTCGGTGGCGCCGTGGGCTCTGGCGGTGGCGGCCGGCCTCACGGTAGCCACAGTGCTGTTCAGCGTGTTCGTGCCCGCTTGGCGGGCGAGCCGGGTGAACGTCATCGATGCGCTGCGCGGAAACCAGTCGGCCCGGGCTTCCAAACGCGGGGCGGCGCGAGCGGCGCGGGCAGCCAACCCGGCCAAGCTGTGGCGCGGCCGCGGCATCGCCGGGCGCGTGTTCGGCATGGGCGGCCTTCTGGCGCGCATCAACGAGAAGCGTGGCGCGTCGAAGGGCATGGCCGCTTCGGTGTCGCTGGCCCTGGCCATCGTGCTGCTCATGACGGCCGGATCGCTGTCCGCGTTTTTGGGGACGCTGACGAAGGTGGCCGGCGGCCCGGTCGATGCGGGCGATGTGGGTGTGGTGGCGATGTTTTCGGACGATACGGCACCGGGCGGGGATGGGGCCGAGGGCGCGGACGCGGCTGGCAATGCGCCCGGAGCCGAGGGCGCGGACGCTGGCGCTGCTGATGCGAACCCGGCTGCCCTGGCCGATGACGGGCCCCTCACCTTGGAGGCCGTGGTCGAGGCCCGTAACGCCCGCTTCGCCGAAGAGGCCGCGGTCTACGGAAAGGCCTGGGAGGTGCTGAAGACGACGCCGGATGCCGAGCCGGTGGGCTGGCGTCTGGATGGGGGCGTGCCCCTTATCGTGCCCGAGGCCATGGTCGGCGATGCCTTCAAGGCCGATGGGGCCCTGCACGGGGGGCAGATGGCTGACGGCTCCTTTGCCGTGATGGGATCGGTGGTGTACTTGGAAGACGCGGCGTTCGACCGCTGCGTTGCCGACGCGGGGCTGAACCCCGCCGACTTCCGCGACCCGACTGAGCCGCGGGCCCTGGGGGTGGGGAAGGCCTATGGGAACAACGGCGCCGTGTACGAGCTGCTCGACGTGCTTACGGCTACGGGCACGGTGCAGGCGCTGACAGCCGGCCTCTACGAGGGCGAGGTCGTGTCTGGGTTCGCCGTGGCCTATGAGGCAGACGGCGCGAACGGCGCGGGCTTCGACTTTGTGCCCTACGTGTTCGAGCCTAATGGAGCTGACGGCGGGATGACGCGCAACCTCGATCCGGCCGATGTGAAAACGGCCACGACTCCTGTAGAGGTTGTCGCTGTGCTGGACGAGGCTCCCGAGCTGGTGGGCATGTACGGAGAATCGGTGCAGCTCATTGTGCCCATGTCCCTGGCGGCCACCCACAGCCTCGGTATCATCGACCCCACCTTCCGCGCCTCCTTCGACGCGCCAGAGGGCCGTTCGGGCGAGGTGGGGGACGACTTGGTGAACGCGGCGGGCACCTTCTTCCACGACGAGGCTCCCTTCGAGGTGGCGTTCCTCGCCATGAACGACTATGCGGGTGATGTTGCCAGCAACCAGACGCTGGCCATGGTCGTCAACGTGTTCTGCCTGCTGTTCACGGTGATTCTGGCGCTCATCGCCATGGCCAATGTGTTCAACACGGTGACCAACGGGCTCATCCTGCGCCGCCGCGAGTTCGCCGTCATGCGGTCGGTGGGGCTTTCCAACCGCCAGTTCCGCGCCATGATCGTGGACGAGTGCGTGGCCTGGTGCGCTCGAGGCCTCGTGCCGGGCGTGCTGCTGTCGCTTTTGGTGTCCTGGCTGCTGTGGGTAGCGGTGTCCGGCTCACTGTCGGGCCTTTCCTTCATGGTGCCCTGGGCCTACGTGGCCCTGGCCTTTGCCATGACCGCGGCGGCCGTGGGCATCTCGGTGGCCTACGGCATGCACCGCTGCAAGGCCGACAACGTCGTGGAGGCCCTGCGCATGGACAGCGTGTAGGAGTCCATTGCGGCTATGCGGGCGGCAGCCGCGAGCGTGCCGCCCGGGCCCCGAGCCGGCAGCTGCCTCTATGCTGCTGCCGGCTTCTCTCCTCGCTTCCGGTAGCCGTAGCGGCCGGAAAGGGCGATCATGAGTGTGGCGGCCACCAGGCAGGTGAGCGCGTCTCCTATGGTGACCGACAGCCAGATGCCGTCGATGCCGAACAGCATCGGCAGCACGATGACGGCCGCCACCTGGAAGACCAGGGTGCGCAGAAACGAGATGAGCGCCGAGACCAGGCCGTTGTTGAGCGCCGTGAAGAAGGCCGAGGCGTAGATGGCGAATCCCATGAACAAGAAGCACAGCGCGTACAGGCGGTAGGCCTTGGCGGTCAGCTCCAGCAGGGCGGCGTCGTAGCTGACGAAGATGGCCGCGAGGGGGCCGGCAAGCCACTGGCCGAGCAGGAACATGACGACGCTGGCCACGGCGATGAGCCCCAGGCTCTTCCACAGAAGCGAGCGCATCTCGGCGTGGTTCTGCGCGCCGAACTGGAAGCTCATGAGGGGCGACGAGCCGATCGCGTAGCCCATGAACACGGCGGAGAAGATCATGGCCGTGTACATGATGACGCCGTAGGCCGCCACGCCGTCCTCGCCGATGAAGCGCAGAAGCTGCCAGTTGAACAGGATGCCCACGAGGCTCATGGCGATGTTGGTGACCATCTCCGACGACCCGTTCAGGCAGGCCTTCCCGATGACAGGCCAGCGCAGATGCGGCCGCGCGAAGTACAGGTGCGTAGAGCGCTTGCGGGCGAAGTACACGAGCGGCACGCCGCCGCCGATGAGCTCGCCGATGTTGGTGGCCAGCGCCGCGCCGACGAGCCCCCAGCCGAACAGGCCCACGAACAGCAGGTCGAGCAGGATGTTCGCCACGCCGGCCGCCACGATGACGTAGAAGCCGTAGTTGGGCTTGCCCGCCGTGACGAAGAAGCTCTGGAAGGCGTACTGCAAGATGAAGAACGGCATGGAGATCATCATCATGCGGCCGTAGAGCGTGGCCTGGGCGGCCATCTGCCCGGTGGCGCCCAGAAGGTGCGCGGTGGGCTCCATGAAGAACCAGCCGCCGATGGCGAGCACCGAGCCCACGGCAAAGGCGAAGATGACGAGCAGCGAGAAGTGACGCCGGGCCCGGGCGCGGTTGCCCTCGCCCAAGGTCTTGGCCACAAGTGCGCTGCCGCCGGTGCCGACCATCATGCCCACCGAGGCCAAAATCATCACAGCGGGAAAGATCAGGTTCACGGCGGCAAGGGCCGTCTTGCCCGCGAAGTTGGACACGAAAAACCCGTCCACGATGGTGTAGCACGAGGTGAAGATCATCATGGCGATGGTGGGCAGCGTGAACTTGATGAGCGCGCTGGTGGAGAAGTGCTTGGACATATCGACGGACATGGGAAAACCTTTCGGGTGGTGCGGTAGTACGGGAGGGGGTGCCGGCGGGCGGGGCGCGGATCGGGTGCTTGACGGGCCTGGCCCAGATCGGTGCTTGGCGGGCCTGGCCCAGATCGACGCCGGCTAGCGGAAGGAGAGGGCCGACAGCCTTGTGTCGAGCGCGTCTATGTAGCGCTCCATGGCCCCCGTGAGCCAGCGCTGCTCCTCGTCGCTGAAGATGGCCACGGCATCGCGCTCGGCGGCGAGCACCGCGCGGATGGGCTCCGCGTACTCGCTGCGGCCGCGCTCGGTGAGGAAGGCGCGCATCGTGCGGGGACTGTCGCCGCGCAGGGCGATGAGGCCCTTGGCCTGCAGGCGCTTCACCGACGAGTGCACGGTCTGCTTCGAGGAGAACCCGCGCTCGCACAGTTGCTTCTGGGTGAGGCCGTCTTCCTCCATGAGGGCGTACAGGATGTCGAAGGCGCAGTCGGGCAGCCCCATGCGCCAGGCGGTCTGGCGGTACAGCTCGTCGGCGCGGCGGTAGAAGTCGTCGATGGCGCGGATGGTCTCGGCGGTGCGCTCCGGGGTGGGGGCGGTGCCGGTCTTCGGTGCGGCGGTCATAGGTTCCCTCAAAAGAAATGGTCTGATTTCGGACTAACGAGTTCGCTAGTATAGTCCGAAATCAGACCAAGACAAGAGATTCACAAGGTTTTCAGAAGGAGCTTAGAACTCCCGTCCCTCATAGAGCTTGGCAGACAGAAACGCGCTCGCGATGTAGATGGCAGCGACGACGAGCAGCATGGCCACGGCGAGTAACAGGTAGTTGTTGCCGGTGTCGAGCCACTGCACAAGGCCCGCAAGCGCGCTGTCGATGGCCGCGCCGTCGCCAATGAAGCCGATGGCGGCGGACATGACCAGCACGACCACGAGCGGCACGATGCGCGCGCCGCGGGTCATGCCGAAGCGCGTGATGAGGGGCAGCGCCACCGATGAGCCCACGGCGATGACGACCACGGTGCCCGCAGTCGCCCCGATGATCAAGGCCGGCGGATTCGCCTCGGCCGTCAGTCCCGCCGGCGCCGTGCCCGCGGGCAGCGCGGTTGCCACCCCTATGATGACGGCGGCGAGCAGCAGGCCGAAGAGGGCGGCGGCGACCGTGAGCAGCGCGAGGCTCGCATAGCGGCCGAACACCACCTGGCGCCGCGTGATGGGCATGGTGAGCCGGAAGCGCTCCCACCCGTTCTGCTCGTCGGTGGCGGCCAGCGAGAACAGGAACATGAAGGGCAGCATGGCGGTGATGGCGGCTATGGCCCCCACCACCGTGTCGGCGACGACGCCCATGAATACCGCGATGATGAGGCAGATGCCGACAAGTTGCAGCAGGGCGCTGCGCATGGTGGAAAAGTCGGCTACGATCATGGTTTTCATCGGGATTCCCCCTTCAGCATCAGCGTCATGTAGTCTTCGATGGTGGCCTTGTCCACGACCAAGTCGGGCAACGCGCGGGCGGCGGCGAAGCGGTCGGGCACGAGCACGTCCACGCCGTAGTCGTGGCGCATCACGCGCAGGGCGCCCGGGGCGAACAGATCGGATGCGAGGAGCGCCTCTACCTCGGCGGCGCGGCAGCGGGCCACGCCGGCCTCGTCGGTGATGACGTCCTTGGGCTTCGTGAACACCATGCGGCCGCCGTCGATGCAGGCCACGGTGTCGGCGATTTTCTCCAGGTCGGAGGTGATGTGGGTGGACATGAGGATGCCGCGCTCGCCGGTGGCCATGAAGTCGCGCAGGATGTCGAGCACCTCGTCGCGGGCCATGGGGTCGAGCCCCGCCGTGGCCTCGTCCAGCACGAGCAGCTCGGGATGGTGGGCCAGGGCGAAGGCCAGCGTCAGCTTCATGCCCATGCCGCGCGACAACTCGCTCACCTTCTTCTTGGGGGCTAACCCGAAGGTATTCAGGAGCCGGTCGAAGAGAGCGGCGTCCCACGTGGCGTAGGCCGCGCGTCCGACGAGGCCCGCATCGCGTACGCGGTAGGTGCTCGGGAAGGCGCAGGTGTCCAGCACCACGCCGATGCGGCTCTTCAGCTCGTCGAGGGCCGCCGAGCCGGGCGTGACGGCCTGACCGAACAGGCGCACGGTGCCCTCGTCGGCGCCGATGATGCCGAGGGTCGCCTTCAGGGTGGTGGTCTTGCCAGCGCCGTTGGAGCCGATGAATCCCACGACGCAGCCCGGCTCCACGGCCAGGTTCACGCCGGCAAGCGCGAAGCCGTCGTAGCGCTTCCCCAGGTTCTCTATGTCGATGAGGTTGGTCATGATGTCTCCTCGTGCGGGGCCGCTGCGCCCCGCGGGTCAGTCTTCTTCCAGCAGCAGGTCCAGCATGGCGTGCAAATCGGCGGGGCCGATGCCGGCTGCGGTCGCCTCGGCCACGGCGCGGGCGAGGTGGGCCTCCACTTGGCGGAGGCGCTCCTCGCGCAAAAGCTCCAGGTTGCCGCCGGCAACGAAGGAGCCCTTGCCCTGCACCGTGTCGATGAACCCGGCTTCCTCCAGTTCCGCGTAGGCCCGCTTGGTGGTGATGACGCTGATGCGCAAATCGTTGGCCAGGGCGCGGATGGAGGGCAGCGGGTCGCCTTCGGCCAGTTCACCGGCCATGATGGCCCTCTTGATCTGGCGTGCGATCTGCTCGTAGATGGGCTCGCTGCTTCCGTTCGCTATGATGATGTCCAAAGGTCCTCTTTCGCGAGGCGCTCGCTTGCGCGGCATCGTCCTGCCGTGATGCGGCTTCCGCGACTCGTTTCTGTGGGATGCCGCGGCTTGGTCGATGCGAGCGAGCTTGCACCTCTCGGTCTGCCCTCCCCGCTGTCGGCGTCCCTTCACCGGCAAGGGCGTGAATAGTGTATATACCCTACAAGCACAGTATATACACACCTATACACACCCGTCAAGGGGTTTCTGGCAGTCTCGTCGTAAAAGACCAAGCGCTACGCCCCGCATGGCGACTTGCATCGTGCGAGCCGGCCGCTGTCGTGCTGTGAGGGGTCGCCTTTTTCGTTGACAGGGGCGGTAAACTTCGCCATACTGAGCAATGGGTTTGGGGACGATGATTTGTGGAAGGAACCATCATGGCCGCAACGATTCGACCCTCTTTGATTCTGAATATGGATGTGAACGAGCGTCAGTACTCCGACGATCTGGTGGCGGAGATCAAGCGCTCTTATTCCTATGTGGCGCCCAGCGTGGTGGCGCCTGTTGCCGCGAGCGACGGCGAGCCTATCGAACATACCATCCGCCTCGCGGTGCGCATGCATCGCCCCTATTGGGACGCGAATGACGAGGCCTTCCAGGGGCAGTGGGCCGCCGGCGCTGAGGCTGGCGTTGCGCCGCTTATGTTCGCGCCGGAGTTCACCGTCGAGCGTGGGTGCTGGGGCATCGAGTACGCCGACGGCACCGAGCACCTCTTCGACAGCGCTGCCGAGGCCTTCCTCGCATAAGTTCTTACGAATGCTGGCGCCGAACGAGGGCGCGGGCATCGTCCTGTTCTGCCATCAACCGACCCGAGGGGGATACCGTGGACAACATTCTGGGACTGTTCGAGAAGCTGGAGAGCCAGAGCCTGCGCGTGCAGCCGAACCGCTGCGTGGTGGTGCGCAACCGCAACGCCACGTGCCGCCGCTGCGCTGCGGCTTGCCCGACCGGCGCCATTGCCGTGGAGGGTAACGATCTTATGATCGCGCCCGAGCAGTGCGTGGGCTGCGGCACCTGCGCCACGGTGTGCCCTACGGCGGCCCTGGAGGCCCAGAAGCCCGATGACAAGGAACTGTTGAAGGCCGCGGTGGCCGCCATGCAGGCCAACGACGGCGTGGCGGTTATCATTGACGAGGCCATGCGGGCCGCCGCCGAGGGCCGCTGCGATCCAGGGAAGGTGGCCGTGGTGAAGCACCTGGGGCGGGTGGACGAGAGTCTCATCGCGGTGCTCGCAGCGGGCGGGGCCTCCTCGATCGTGCTGGTGGCGGGCCCCGCGGCTGCCGAGAAGGCCGCGACCGGCACCGTCGGCGACAGCGTCGCCGACGGTGCCGAGGGCGAGGCGCGGGCGTCCCAGACCGCCGAGGCCGACGCTGCTGAGGCCAGTGTGGAGACCGGCGTGGAGGCCGTGGCCGACGAAACGGCCCAGCGCGTGCGCGATACGGCCGCCCTGCTGCTGGAAACCTGGGGGAGCGACGCTGCGGTGAAGCTGACGGGCAAACTGCCCCGCTCGGTGCGTCTGGCCGAGCCCGCTGAGTTCGACACGGGCCGCCGCGGCTTCTTCTCCGCCATGCGCGACGAGGCCCGGGCCGCTGCCACCATCACGGCCGAGCACGTGGTGCGCGAGAAGCTGGGCATGGAAGAGCCCGAGGAGCCCGTGTTCGTGAAGGTGAGCGACGACGGCACCCTGCCCCATTTCCTTCCCGAGCGCCGTGGCCGCCTACTTCTGGCCCTCAGCAATATGGGGGAACCGGCCGACGTGATGATCGACACGCCCCTGTTCGGCCACGTCATCATCGATGGCGAGCGGTGCACGTCCTGTCAGATGTGCGCCACGTTCTGCCCCACCGAGGCCATCCACAAGTTCGGCGACGCTGCCACGGCCGCCGAGACCGGCAAGCCCTTCGGCATCGACCATTACACGGGCCGCTGCGTGCAGTGCCACTGCTGCGAGGACATCTGCCCCACGGGCGCGCTGACGCTTTCGACCGATGTGTTCGCCGCCGACGTCACCCGCCGCGGTCGCTCCGAGCGCATCGAGATGCGCCCCCGCAAGTACCAGGTCAGCAGCCCGAAGTCCATCGTGAACGCCATGAGCGACCTGCTCGGCGTCCCCAACGTCTACGAGCGGTAGGAGGAGGCGGAGGTGACCCTTCGCGCTCACTGGTAGGTGCGGGCGGCCCTATATGTCGAACACCGATATGGCCTGGACGTCGGGAGTGATGAGGTAAGGCTTTGGCGTTTGGCAGATGACGGACCCGAAGCCCACCTCGTAGTCGCCCATGCCCTCGAGAGCGGTGAAATTCTTCAGCGCGTCTTTCGTGGGGTTCGATGCCATTTTTATCTCCACGGGATGTAGCACATGGCCCTCCTCGATAACGAGGTCGATCTCGCGTTTCCTCGCGTCCCGATAGAAGTGCACTTGCCGTGTATCGGCGCCGCAATTATCGAATGACTTCAGCACTTCGGTCACTACGAAGGTCTCATACATATGACCGGCCATAGCGCCTCTCCGCAGCGTCTCGGGGCTATTCCAGGCCGAGAGGTAGCAGGCGAGGCCGGTGTCCGTGAAAAAGAGCTTAGGGGTTTTTGCCAGCCGCTTGGTCGTGTTCGCCCAGAAAGGCCGGAGCAGATGAATGACACCGGAGGCCTCCAGCACCGAGATCCACCCCTGCACGGTTGCCACGTCTACGTTCACCGTGTTCGCAATGTCGCTCATGTTGAGCAGCTGTCCCGTTCGAGCGGCACAAGCGATCATGAAGTCATGGAAGGTCCGCTCGTTCCTCACCTGGACCAGCTCGCGCACATCGCGCTCGATATAGGTACGTACGTAGGAACGGTAATAGGCTTGCCAGTCGATACGATCGTCAAGGAGCTCTGGCATTGAGCCACGATGGATATGAGCCCACAGGTCGAAAGGAGCGGGAGCCTTTTGCCTTGCGGGGGAAATTTTTTCAGGAACGTAGGGCGAGCGCCTGAGGGTGCCCGTCACCTCACGGAGGGACAGCGAGCGCATTTCCAGGATGCCGACGCGGCCTGCCAGAGACTCGCTCACCCCATGCATCAGGCGGTAAGTTTGCGAGCCGGTGAGCACGATGGCCCCCTTCTGGGGCGATGCGTCAACGAGGTTTTTTATGCGCATGAACAGATCGGGCGCATGCTGTATCTCGTCGATGAGAATCGGAGGCTCGTTTTCCATGAAGAACAGGGCCGAGTCGTCCTGAATACGGCCAAGGAGGTCGAGGTCATCCAAGGTGACATAGGCATAGCGATCGCTCAGCATATGGCGTAGCATGGTAGTTTTTCCCACCTGTCGAGGGCCCGTAACGAGGACGACCTTGAATTGGTTGAGGTAGGAGAGCACGGTGTCTTGCATCTCGCGGGCTACGTACATGGATCGCCTTTCTGTATTTGCCGGCGTCCCTCATCGTAGCATGTGAAAATTTTGAATACAATTCTAAATTTTCACATGCTATCTTCCCCAGAGCCTAGCAGGGCCCGGTTCGCATCCCCAGACCCCCTTGCAAACGCGAACCGCCCCCGCCGGGGGCTCTTGTGCGCCTGCATGCAAAAAGCCCCCGGTGGGAGAGGCTCGCGTTCCCCATATCCCTTGCAACGCGAATCTCTCCCAGCGGGAGCTTTCTTGGGGGTTCCGGGCGGGGCGGCCCTGCCCGGTGGTCCCGGCGGCCGGGCGACCCTGTTCGGAGCCGGCGAAACATGGGGCCGTCTTGCCCGGTACGGGCGTCCCACGGCGGGTGGTGCGGGTGCCGGCCTCCCGGCGGGCGAATGAGTGCCGGGAGGCCAACGTGAAGCAGGCGTCGACGGCCGCCCCCAAAGCCGCGGTTGGGGTGGTGCGGCTCGGAGGGGGGAGGCGGGGCGACCGTTTCGCCTAAGCGGAAATGGTGTCGTTAGGGGCGATCTCCTTCAGGTAGATGCTCGGTGCGGTGGTGGCAATGCGCTCGCCGCGGCGCAGGCGCACGCGGCCGATCTCGAGTTTCAGGCGCTCGGCGGTCACGAGGTCCAGGGCGGTGAACCAGCTCGCCGCCAGGCGGTCGCCGGCTTTGCCCACGGCGGCGTACAGGCGGCGAATGTCAGCGGCGCGGGCCGTTTTCTGCTTCTCTGCAGGCATGACCGTGGCGTCGAAATAGTCCCGCGTGGGGAAGAACCCGTTCACGAAGCTGGCCAGCACGAGCAGGGAAGGCTCCTGGCCGATCACGGAGGTCGGGCCGCCCACGCGCACCGCGGCTCCCTCGTCCTCGAAGACGGGGGCTGTCATGCGGCGGTGGGCCCGCTCGCTGAGGGCGCGGGCGCTCTGGTCGGCGGTCTCAGCGTCGGCTGCGGCAGTCTCGGCCGGCGACGGGGCCGTAAGGGCGCGGGCCAGGGCCGTGGCCCGCGCCCTTACGGC
>NZ_WAJS01000030.1 GCF_008831045.1 Adlercreutzia muris | reverse complement strand
ATCCCGATCAGCTTACCGTAAAGGCCGCTTGAATCGCTGTACAGGCACAGTCGCCTCCCGTCAGTGTCCAACCACCAGTAGATTTCGTCATGTTGCGAATTAATGGGGCGAAGACGGGACAGCGAATATCAGTCGAACCTAATAATCCCGATCAGCTTACCGTAAAGGCCGCTTGAATCGCTGTACAGGCACAGTCGCCTCCCGTCAGTGTCCAACCACCAGTAGATTTCGTCATGTTGCGAATTAATGGGGCGAAGACGGGACAGCGAATCCCCGAGGGTTTTTTCGAGTTTGTTCTTGGTCACGGCGCCGTCGGCGATTCTGGCGGTACCGAAGGTGCCGCTGGTGATGTCGGAGGCGCTGTGGGTGTGTACCAGCGCCGCGAAGACGCCGCGCAGCTTCGTCAGCCAGTAGCGGAGACCCCAGCGGGTCATGACCTCGCTGCCGCCCTCGTCGGTGTCGGTGCCGGCGACTATGGCATCCATCTGGTCGGCGGTGATGGGCTCGAAGGTAGCCTGGCTCGTGCCGAGTTTCTCCCATCGGCCGCCCTGGGCGTCCCACATCCACTCGACCCACTGGCCGTCATCGCTCGGGAACTCCTCGGGCACGAAGTAGAGCGTCGAGGTGTCGGGGGTCGCGATGACGGGCTCGCGAGTCGATGTGTCCCACTCATCATCGGCGCAGTAGTAGCGCAGCCATCCCTTAGAGCGCTGCTCGATCTCGGCGAACGTGGCCGCGCGATACGCCTCGGCCTCCACGCGGGCGAGCTCGGCCAGGGACCGGTCCTCCTCCGCGGCCTCGCGCTCGGCCTCGGCGGCCAGACGCTCCAGCTCGGCGGCGTCCCGCTCCAACTCGGCCGCCAGGCGCTCGTTCTCGGCCGCCACCCGGGCGCTCTCGTGCTGCCGGCGCAGCTCCTCGGCCGTGGCGCGTGCCGTCTCTGCGATCTGGCGTGCCTCCTCGGCCTCCTCAAGGCGGCTGTTGGTCGAATAAAGCAGGGCAGCGGCCTCTTTGAACTCGCTGAAGCTCTCGTCCGACAGGGCGCGGTCCTCGTCGATCGGGTTGCGCTCGACGTGGATGGTGAAGTCGCGGCTCCCCGTGATGGGCGACTCGTCTCCGGCGAAAATGGACACGCGGGCCGTCACATCGCCCGGGTACATCATGGCCGGCGGGTAGTACAGCTTGAAAAGCCCCTTGGAGGCGTCCACGGCCGTGAAGCGCGTCAGGTCCTGGTTTCCGTTCTGGTGGCTCCACGCCAGACACACGGGCAGCCCCGTCAAATCGGCCACCTCGCCCCCGATCGTCACCTGCAGCAGGATGCCGCGCCCGTCGGCGTCGGCGGCGTTGCCGATGAGCACGTCCGGCACGAACTGGTCGGCCATGTCCAGGCGCACCTTCTTGAGCGCCCATTCGTCGACGTTAAACTTCTTCGCCATTGATCAATCCCTTCACCTTGTCCAGGGCATCCTCGATCCCCTGCCTGTACCTCCCCGGCACGAGCGCCAGCGCCGGCGCCATCGACTCCTCGATGAGCGCCAGCAGCGCGCGGAATATCTCGTCGGTCTCCTGCGCCGGCGCGAAATCGGCCCCGCCTTTCTTCGCGTGGCTCACGAGCTCGACGATCTCCTCCTTCACCTCGTCCTGCGTTCCGTCCGGCAGCACGATCGGACGCACCACCTCGGAGATGCTCGCTATTTCGGCCATGACGTGATCACCCCGTTCGTTATGTTCACGGATCCGTAAGTCCATTCGATTCCCCCGCCCGATTTGGCGGATATGCTCGTGACGACGGGGAAGGTCCCCGTCACGGCATAGGTGCCCGCGCCGCCCGGCACGGTGCCGACCGCCATGCGCGGCGCCTTGAGCGAGATGTGGCCGCTCGCCTTCTCCTCGAGCACGCCCCCGGACATGTCGATCGCGTTGGTGTTGTTCATCTGCAGCACCGCGCGCGTGCCGTTCTTCAGGTACAGCTGCGTCGCCGGCTGCTGCAGGTAGGTCTGCGAGTAGATGGGCGGGTAGAGCCACACCTGGTTGTAGTACGTGCTCGCCTGGATGAAGGGCTTGTCGAAGCAGGCCATGCCGACGCCGGTCGTGCGCCCGGAGGTGTCGTCCACGGCCCGCAGCGCCTCGATGTCGCAGTAGTTCCCGTGGCTGTTGACGAAGCTGGCGCCGGGGTTGCCCGCCTGCGTCGTGCCCGTCGTGATGTACAGGGAGTCCGACGTGCCGGCACGGGTGGCGCGCAGGTACACGCTCGACCCGTTGACGGTCAGGCCGCCGATGAAGCTCTTGCCGGTGACGGCGCTGTACGTCACGTTGCCGTCGTCGTAGGCGTACCGGTAGCGGGTGCCACGGTAGATGCCGAAGGCAGTCGTCTCGGACATCTCCACCGCGATCACACTCTCCGTGTAGCGGGTGTAGTTCGTCCCCCGGTAGCTGCCCGCGTTCGCGTTCAGCACGAAGGTCGTCTGGAACTCGCCGGAATCCAGGTTCCAATGCGAGCCGTTATCGGCGGTGATGCCGCCCTGCTTGAACTGCAGGTCCCCCGTCGAGAGGTTCCACGCGTTGGCGCCGCCGACGATCTTGCCGGCCGTGATGAGGTCGGCTGTGAACCCCTCGCCCGTGCCGAACGTGCGCCAGTTCCACTCGCCGTTGCTCTTCCTGCTGTTGGCGATGCGGAAGCCGGCGCCCTTGATCTGGATCGCCATGGTCGGGTTCTGATCCTCGGGGCGGTCGTAGGTGGTGATGCCCTCCCCCGGCTTGTAGTAGGTGTAGCCGCCGGTCTCGTTCATGGTGTTGTTGAGCGAGGCGATGACGGCGTTGATGTAGCTCTCGGAGAGTCCCGCGGCGCCGTCCCAGCCGGCGGCGCGGTCGCGGAGCCACTTGAGGTCGGCCGCCTGCCCGGAGAGCACGGATCCGATGGTGGGTGCGATGTTTCCCAGGGTGATGGCCGTCGCCGCCTCGCAGAACAGGTAGCGCTCCACGCACAGCACGCGCCCCGAGAGCCGCTCGCCGAGCTCGCGGTCGACTATGGCCACCGTGTCGCCAGCCCGGCAGTCCTCCCACTCCAGCCCCGCATCGGCGAGGCTCACGACGTTGGCCGAGTACGTCACCTGCGGCACCTTGCGGCGCTCAAGCTCCTCCTCGGTGAGCCGCTTCAGCTCCGCCGGATCCTCGCACTCGGGAAACTCGGCCTTGCCGAAGGCGTGCTTGACGCCGCCGTGCCCGTCGGGCACGCCCCAGCGCAGCTTGGCGTCCTCGTCGCCCACCCAGTCGCGGCCCCCGTTGATGGAGCCGAAGGTGATCTTGCGCGAGAAACCGCCCGTGGCGTTGCCGTCCTCGTCGTAGGTCTCGACGCCCTTCCCGTAGCCGTACAGCGCCGTGCACACGTCGTCCTGAGACACCTCGCGCTCGATGGACTCGATATCCTTCGACCACTCGAACCGCTTGCCGTTGTCGGCGCCGCGGCGCACCAGGAGGTTCACGCTGCGCGAGGCGACCTCGCATCCGGACACGGCAATGGAGACGGACAGCTCGCCGCCCCAGTTCGACACGACCTCGGCCACCGCCTCGCGCGCGGAGATGTGGTAGAAACTCGCTGAGGACGTCCCCAGGACGTCCACCGTCCCGACGGCCCACCGCGACGCGGAAAGGGCCTTCTGCAGGGCCTGGTAGGCGGTCGTCTTGTAGGGCCGCAGATCCTCGATGTAGTCGGTGAACAGCTCCGCGATGGAGTTCTCGCAGTAGACCGCCGCGTACAGCTCGCCGCCGGCGTGCACGTCGGTAACCTTGGACACGGTGTGCTCGTGGAACTCGCCCCACCCGTCGCGCCAGACGATGCGCTGCCCCTTGGACAGACGGCACTCGGGCAGCATGAGCGTGAGGCTGTCCTCGCCGTTCACCTCGTCCTTGTGGACGGCCTCTATCACGTCGGGCAGCGATCCGATCTGCTTGCCCCACCGGTCGAAAACGGCGAACCACGTCATAGCCAGCGCTCCCGGTACCGCAGGGTCGCCGTGGCGCCCGATACCGACACGCGCGCGTCGCCCGACACGCTCCACCAGTCGGACATGAGGTCGACGGGCGCGAACTCCCCGTTGCGCTCGGCGCGCTGGCGGCCCATGTCGATGACCACCCGGTTGCCGCTGGCGCACGGGACGCGCACGAACTCGCCGGTGACCGCGTTCGTGGCAACCACGGCGGCGCCGGTGGCCGTGCACTCGATGACGGGCCAGCACTCCTCGCCCGCCACGGCGAACGAGGTCTCGCCCGCAAGCGCGATCTCGTGCTCGTCCCCGTAGAAGAACGGGTCGTGGCAGAGCATGGCCAGCTCCACCTCTCCGTAGGTCGCAACGTCCTCGATGGCCGTGTCGCCCACCAGGATCGCGTTGGTGTAGAGCCCGTCGCCGAACGACAGGGGGCGCGGGTCGGGCACGTTGAACATGGCCGCGGCGTGCCGCAGCGCGGCGTAGATGTCCTCCGGCGATCGGCTGCCGGCGTCGAGGCGCAGCCGGATCGTTATCTCCCGCGTGCCGACCTTGCGGCTCGCGAAGTACTCGCCGGTCCGCTGTGCGAGGGAGCGCGAGACGGCCGATATGGTCGGCAGCAGGGGTATCTGCACGTCCGCGATCTGGAACACGTCCGACAGTCTGTGCCCGTCGTAGGTCAGGCCGGTGCAGCCGGCCCTGCCGTAGTTCATCCTCATCTCCCGCTCGCCCTTTCAAGTCTCACGAGCTCGTTGTAGAGCTCCTCTCCGATGCTCTTTCCCACTTGGCGGCCCTCCTCGGCGGACTGGGCCGCCACGTTGATCGTCACGTTCAGCACGATCGGGCGCCCGCTCCAGGCCCCGGGCGCCCCGGGCTCGGGGCCAGCGGAGCCCGGTCGCGCGGAGATCGGCCGCGGCGTCGAGACGGGCTCGGGGTTGAGCTCCATGGCGCGGCTCATCTTGTCGGCCTCGGCCTCGATGCCCGCGACGGTCTTCTCCATGCCGAGGATCGCTCCCTCGCCGAAGAACTCGCCGACGGCCATGGCCTCGCGCGAGGGCGAGTGGATGCCCAGGGCGCTCTTGATGGCGCCCAGGGCGCTCATGCCCACGTTGTAGGCCGCCCCCCAGATGTCGACGCCGCTCATGCCGTTGCCGAAGCCCCGCCCGAAGTCGCGGCCGGCTCCGTAGGCGCTCACGGACTCCAGTCCCTGCTTGCCCGTGCGAGCCAGGCCGCTGCCGGCGCTGTGGGCGCTCGCCGATCCGATGCCCCGCGAGAAGCTGCCGGCGGCGGTGGCTCCGACTGCGTTGAACTGCCCCGGCGCCCCGGACAGTCCGCCCTTGGCCGACGACGCCAGTCCCGCGCCCGCTGCCGAGGCGGCCGAGCACTTCGACGTGAGGCCGCCCGCCAGCGATTGGCCCGCCGACGAGCCCGTGTTCTGCGCGGACGGGGTGAGGAAGGCCAGCTTGCCCAGCACCGCGCGACCCATGGCCTCCATGGCGCTCTGCGGCTCGCCGGTGCCCCCGGTGATGCCGACGCCCAGGCCGGCGTCCAGATCGTGCCCCATGCGCTCGGTGGCCTTCGACGGGGAGTTGATCTCGAATGCGCTCCGGAAGAAGCCGAGCACGGAATCGGCGACGCTCTTGACGGCCTCGTCCGTTATCCCCTGGCCGTCCGCAATGCCCTGGGCTGTGCCCGCCGGTATCTGGCCGCCCATCTCGCAGGAGGCATCGTACACGTCGGGTGCGGCCTCCTCGATCTGCTCCACGATGCCGTCGGAGAACAGGCCGGCGTTGCTTATCACGGCGTTCGACGCGGTGGACGTCGCCTCGTCCCACTGGGTGGCGAGCTGGCTCAGCTTTCCGGACGAGTCGTCCAAAAGCTGCTGCACGATAGGCGCGTACTCGACGCCCATGTCGGCGATGTGTTTGATGTAGTTTCGCTCGGAGTCGTTTCCGGCGGTCTCGTAGAGCGCCGCCACGTTCTCGCTCCAATTTCGGGTGGCGTCGGTGTTGTAGGTCAGCGTCTCCAGCATGGCGTCGAGGGACGTCCCCGATGCGAATTCGATCTTCTCGAACTCGTTGCAGGTCTTCGAGGAGAGCTCCTCGATGGAGGACGCGAGATCGGACGCCTTGATGCCCGCGTTCTGCAGCTTTGCGGCGAGGAGCTCCACGCTCCAGCCGTTCTCGGCCATGGCGTCCCGCAGGGCGGGGCTCTCCTCCACCGCGTCCTGCACCTTCTTCAGGTACTCCTCCGAGATGTCGACGAGGGAGCCCATCGACTCCGTGGCGCCGTCCGTCGACGCCGCAGAATCGTCCATGGCGACCGCCATCTCGTCGGTCGCCTCGACGGCCGCCGGCGCCTCCTGGACGACGTTGCCCATCTGGTCGAGGAAGTACTGCTCCGACTCGTTGAGCGAGGCGGTCTGGGCCTCCAGGTCGGCCTTCTGCTGCGCCAGCTCGTGGTACGCCACGCTCGCCGGGTCGGCGGCTATCGGGATCTCGCCCAGCCAGAAGCCGATGCCCTCCTCGGACTCGGCCAGGGCCCTGTTGGTCTCCTCCAGCTGGCGCTTGACCTCCATCTGCTGCTGGTAGACGCCCTCCAGGGCGGCCTGCGCGGCCTGGGCCCTGGCGTTGTCCTCCCAGGCCTTGGCATTCCTCCTGATGACGTCTATGGACTCGGACAGCTGGCCCGTGGCGAGGTCGGTTATCTCGTAGTTGGACTCCGTGGCGCCGTTCAGGCCCTCAACGGCCGCCTTGAGCTCCGCCTGCTCGCGGGCCGACAGCTGCGCCCTCTCTCCGTTCTCGCCGTACTTCGAGGTCAGCCTCTCGATGGTGTCCGCGTAGCGGTCGACCATGGCGGCATCGGACTTGACGCCGCCCCAGCTCTCGCGGATCTCGCCCGCCAGGTCGACCTGGGCCCGCAGGCACTCCTCGGCGCTCATGGTCGCGTCCTGGACGGCCTCTCCCATGGACTCCACCGCCGGGGACGCGTCCCCGGCGGCATCTGCCGTCGCCGTGAGGGCCGACATGAGGCCGCCCGTCGCCTCCTCCACAAGCTTCTCGTGCTCGCAGTAGGCCTGGAACTGGCCCACCAGGTCGGCGACGAGGCCGACGACCAGCCCGATCGCGGTCGCCTTCATGGCCCCGGTGAGGGCCTGCGTCGCCCTCGTGGCGAGGTTGGAGGCCGTCGAGGCGGCCCTCGCACCGCCCTCGTAGCTGCGGGCGGCGGCCGCGGCGTCCTTCATGCCGGCCGCGCCCTCGTCGGCGGCGGCCTTCGTCCCCCGCAGGCTCCCGACGAACCCGCCGAAGGTTTGGACGCCCTTGCCCGTCGTGGCCACGAGGGTCCCGACGGCCTGGACGACCTTGCCGCAGCCGATCGCCGCGGGCCCGAAGGCGGCCGCCGCGGCCACGAGGCCGACGACCATCTTCTGGTCCTCCTCGTCCATGTCCGCGAACGCATCGGCGGCGTCTGACACGACGTCAAGCACCGGCTCGGCGGCGTCCACGAACTCCAGCGCCGCGTTCACCAGCGGGGTGCCGACCTTCTCGGCCACGGCCGTGACCTTGTTCTTCAGCATCTCGAAGCGGGCCGCCATGGACTGGTTGCGGTTGTCCACCTCCGCCTGCAGGGCGATGTTCTCGCCCCAGGCCCGGTTGGCCGTCTCCACAGCCTTTCCCAGAAACTCGGAGTTGTTGGCGAGGCGCTTCATCGTATCGGTCTGGCGGATGGAGTCGATGCCGAGATCCTCGAGCATCTGACTCATGTTGCCGCCGGCGGCCGTCGCGCTGTCCATTCCCACGAGTACCGCTGAGAGCGCGCCTACGGCGTCGTAGCCCCAGGCGGCCGTGAACTCGTCAACCGACATGTTCGCCGTCTGCGCCCACGTCTTGACCGAGCCGGCGTTCGTCGCCACGGCCTTGTCGATGTTGGACATGATGGTGGAGATGGCCGTGCCGCCGGCCTCGGCCTCGATGCCCATGGACGACAGAGCCGTGGCCAGGCCCAGCACGTCGGATTCGGTGAGCCCGATGGACTTGCCGGCACCGGCGATTCGCATGGCCATGTGCGAGATGTCGGCCTCCGTCGTCGCGAAGTTGTTGCCCAGCTCCACGATGGTCGAGCCGAAGTTGCGCGTCTGGTCGTGCGACATCCCCATGATGTTGGCAAACTGCGCCAGCTCGGTGGCCGCCTCCTCCGCGCTCATGTTGGTCGCGATGTCGAGACCGCTCACGACCTCGCCGAACTCCTGCAGCTCGTCGATGCTGTAGCCCAGCTGCGCTCCCAGGGCCTGGATGTCGAGGATCTGCGAGGCGCTGACGGCGTTCGTCTTGCTGAACTCGATGGCCGCCTCTTTGAGCTGGTTGTACTGCTCCTCCGTGCCGTCGACGGTCTTGCGCACGCTTGTGAGCGAGGTGTCGATCTCGATCGCAGCGGCGCCGCACGCGGCGGCGGCCGCCGCTATGGGCACCGTGAGGGCGCGGGTCGCCTTGGAGCCAACCTGCTCCATGCCGTATCCGAAGTTGTGGACCTTGCCGCCCGCCTCGCCGAGCTTGCCGCCGAAATCCGTGATGGCGCCGGCGGCGCCGCCCATCTCGGAGGCCGTCCGCACGCGCAGGCGCCGCAGGTCCTCCTCGGCCTTGGCCATGGCGCGGCCGTTGTAGGAGCCGGAGATGGCTATGGTCACCGATGACTTAGCCATGGAAGATCGCCTCGAATGCGCGCGCCACCTCGGCGTCGATGAGGGCGCGGGTCGTGTCGATGTTGGAGTTCACGGCGGGGATCATGGCGCGCGGCGCGTCGGCGCGGCGCGGGACGCCGACGCCCGACCTCATGCGCAGGCGCGCGTCGGCCCGCGGCGTTCCCTTCGATGCGATGGTCTTGGCCCCGCGCCTGGCGAACTCCTTGACGCCGGCCGCGGGGTCGCTGTTGCAGAGCACCATGCGCGACGCGTTGACGCGGAAGCGGATCGACATCCTGGCCGCGAAGGTGCCGTCGTCGGCGATGCGGCGGGCGTTCGCGCGGGCGGACGCCAGCACCGGCCGGCCCGCGCGCTCGAGTCCGCTCTTGATGCCCTGCTGGGCCGCCTTGTCCGACTGGGCGAACGCCCGCATGAGCACGTCCAGGCCCTCCATCTGCACGACGAAGTTGCCGCCGCGGCCTGATCTCATATAGACAACTTCGGAGTTCAATGCGCGAGCCTTCTGATCCTCTGATCACGGGTCCTTTCCCGTCGGTCGTGGAACGACTCCCCGCGCGGCTCTCCCTGCCCCGTGTGCAGGTCGCGGAATGCCATGTAGACGTCCGGGTACTTCTCAAGTGCGAGGCAGAGCCCGTAGAGGCTCTGCCCGGAAATTCTGGCGAGCGCCGCTATTTCTTCTTCGACGCTCCACTCTTCGCCAAAGGGAGGTCGCCCTCCTCGACGGCGTCGAAGTAGATGGCGAGGCGCTCCGACATCTCGTCGATGCCCTCGCGGGTGAGCTCGGGCGGCAGCCCCAGCTCCTCGGACTTGCCGGCGAGGCGCGCGCCGAAGTACATCCAGGCGTAGTTCTCGTAGGCGCCCACCACGTCCTCGTCGATGCCCTTGAGGTGCTTGCCGCACCAGAGCTTCGCCTGCATGTAGGCGGCCGGCGCCGTGACGAATTCCGTCTCCTCGCCGGTGGTGATGTCGCAGGCGCTGATCTTGCGCGCCAGTCCGTAGTTCTTCATTTCCCGTTTCCTTTCTCTTCCTAGATGTAGCTCTCCGTGGCGTTCACCACGGTTATCTCCACGGGGCTGCCCCCGCGCGAGTCGATGCCGATGTCCGCGAAGTCGAACTGGATCTCCGCGCTGCCGCCGTCCGGGCTCACCTCGGGGAACTCGGCGGTGAACGGGACGTGCGTCGCCTTCACGGTCATCTTGTAGTCGGCGTCCTTGGAATGGGTGAACTCCCACTCGAAGGATCCGTAGACGATCTTGCCGGTGGGCACCGTGCCCGTGGGGCTGCCGGTGATCATGGCCTTGTAGAGGGACAGGTCGTCCGGGCGCGCCTTGACGTTGCCGGAGGAGGTGAGCTTGCCCTCGTCCACCGAGCCGGGCGAGATCTGCCCGGCCAGGGGCGCGGTGCTGCAGGAGTTTGCCAGCGTGAGCGCGCCGCTGATGACGGGGGCGTCGGTCGCCGTGTCGCTGGCGGTGTCAAGCTTGAACGTGCCGTTCGTCGGGACGAAGTACCCGTCGAAGCACGAGGGGTCGCCGGCGCCGGGAATGGACTCCAGGCCGAGGAGCGTCGCCATGCCGATGGCCGTGACGCCGAAGCTGACGGGCTTGTTTCCCTCGAACTCCATCTCGATCTGGTCGACCTTGCACCCGTCGGTGCGCGTGTACTCGCTGCCGATGCGGCCCCAGAACGTGAGGTAGGGCAGCGTGTCGCCCAAGGTGACGGTATGCTCGTAGAACCCGGCCTTCGTCGCCGCCTTCGAGGCGATGGCCCCCAGGCACCCGTAGAGGTACAGCGGCAGCACGTCGGCGTAGCCGTAGGTGTCGAAGTCGAGGCCGGAGGCGATGGACGCCACGTAGGAGTCGGTGCCGGCGCGCACGCCGCACGAGACGCTCGCGCTCTCGATGCTACGCTCCAGGTTGGCGACCTTGCCGCCGGTGAGCCCGTGGGTGAACGTCGGCGCGGCCGCCGGCGTGTCCTTGTCTGTTTGGAGGGCGGCCCCGATGAGGCCGATGGAGACGTTAATCATCCGTCTTTTCCTTTCTCGTCGCGCGGGGCTTCTCCTCCGCGACCAGTCCCTGGCGGGCGAGCCGCTCGCCGTCGATTGCCGGGCCGTCGAAGCGCTGGCCCTTCTTCATGCCGTAGCGGCGCGCTCCCGTGCACGCCTCGAAGTCACAGACTGCGATTAGCCGCATCGACTGCCTCCTTGATCTCTGCCGGGCAGGCCGAGGCCACGGAGCAGCCCACGGTTATCTCCACGGACGCCATGTAGCGCTTCGAGGAGTCGGCCGCCGTCCCGGCGTTGGTTATCGACGGCACCGCCATGTCGACGGTGCGGTTGAGTGTCTGGTCGGCCGCGAGGGCCGCCAGGGCCACATCGGCGTAGGCGATCGCCGTGTCCGCCGCCACCTTTTTCTCGCGGTGCTGCGCGAACAGCCACACGTGGAGGTCGAAGGACACCTCCGGGTGCCCCATGGTCACGGCGCCCGACACGCTGCCGGCGTCGGCGATCTCGTCCCACGCCACGTAGAAGGGAGGCTCGTTGACCGGGAACCCCTCGGAGGTCTCCGGCACCTTGACGCCCGGGTAGAGCCGCCCGAGGACGCCGGGCGAGAAGACCGCCTCCATGCGGCGCCCTATGGCCTCCTTGGCCTCCCGCACCGGGAAGATGATGCTCTTGGCGCCCTCTACCATACGCAGGCCTCCCCTCGGCCGAACATCTCGATGGCCGCGTTCACCTCCGGGACGGCGGTCGCCCCGTCGCGCCCGGCCGTGATGAAGTGGATGTAGCCGCCGGCGTCCGTGCTCTCGCCCGTGGCGCCGACGGGGCGGTTCGACGGGCGCAGCGTGTACGCCGCCAGCTCCAGGACCGCGCGGGACACCTCGGCGGGCACCTCGTCGCGGCCGTAGATGAACTCCACCTCGCAGGGGAACGCGCGGCCGCAGCGGCCGTCGCGCTCGATCAGCGAGTAGCCCGCCTGTCGGTAGCCCGGCGTGAGCACCTCGCGGATAGGATCGACGCCCGTGCTCAGCAGCCCGTCGCCTCCGAAGTCGGAGACGCGCCCGATGCGCCGGACGAAGGCGCGGTGCGCCGCCGCCTCGAACACCTCCGTGGCCGCCTGGCGCGCGCGGCGCAGGTCGTCCTCCGGCAGCTCGTCGAAGTCGTCGCTCCCGTGCCCGTAGCCGGACAGCGCCGAGAGCGGGAAGTAGTGCCGGTCGCACACGATGGCCCGCGAGCGGAAGAGGGCGTCGCCGGAGCTTGACAGCCACTCGATGCCTACTTCGTTGGGGCAGGGGAACGTGGGAAACGGGAAAAGGCCGTCCTCCCCCGCCTCGATTTCGGCGGCGTCGCCGAAGCGCGGCGTGAGCCGGACGCTGCGCGCCTCGACGTCCGCGTCAAGCCCCAGCGACACCCTCTCGTCGTTCGCGATGCGCACCGTCTCTCCCGGCATGACGAGCATGGCTACTCGTCTCCCCCGTCGCCGGCCTCTTCTTCGGAGCCAGGCTCATCGTCGGCGGCGTCATCGTCGCTCTGATCGCCCTCCGGGGCGGCGGTGGCCTTGGCCTCCGCCAGCAGCTCCTTCAGGTCGGCCTTCTTTGCCTTCTTGTCGTAGGAAACGCCGAGGGCTTCGAGCTCGGCCTTGATCTCGACCGCGGTCGGCTCCTTCGGCGCCGCCGGAGCTTCGGTGGAGGCCGGGGCGGCGGCGAGCCCCAGCGCCTCGGCCTCTTCTTCACTCATGACCTGTCCGGCGAAGCACACGAGCTTCCCGTCGCGGATGACGCGCTCTGGACACGTGAACATGATGACCCCCTTACTGCTGCTTGCCGGAGTCGCCCTGCGACGGGGTGGTCGGGGTCGTCGCGGCGGTCGGCGCCTTGTCGAGGTCGGTCTTCGACGCGTAGCAGAAGGCGTCGGGGTAGGTGACCTGCAGGGCCGTGGTCTTCTCGGCCAGGATGGACAGCTCGTTCTGGATGAACTGGGCGTTCACGTATCCGACTTCCACGCTCATAGTGTGGACGGGGCGCTTGCGGGCGCAGGTCGCGTCGTACACCAGGATGCCGTCGCAGTCGAAGTCCTCCACGACCTCCATTCCCCAGAGCACGTTGTCCCCCAGGAACTGGTAGAGGCCCGTCTCGGTCTTGTACAGGTCGATGGCCGCCTTGATGTCCGGGTTCAGGCAGACGTGGGTGGGGACTCGGCGGGCCTCCTTCATGACCTTGTTGCGCATGATGCGGATGGCCTCGTAGTACAGCGCCGCCGAGGCCGTGGTGTAGACGAGGATGCCCGCGGTGTTCAGGATGCCGACGATGCCGGTCGAGTTGTTTCCGGTGAGGAACTTGCCGTTCTCCTTCTCGTTCACATCCAGGATGAGGTCGTTCTCGATGATGGTCGCCAGCTCGGCGTAGTCCTTCAGCGTGTCCTTGGACACCGGCACGTAGCCGGCGATGGTCTCCTTGAGGGCCTTGGCGGTCTTCCAGGTGTAGACGACCTTGCTCTTGGTCGCTGACGTCCCGTTGGTGACGCCGCCCCACGTGCCCGGCTCGCCGTACTGGGTCGATCGCTGCTTGAATTCGACGTCGCCGGCGGCCTCAGCGGAGCCGAGCGTCGCGGCGAAGTTGTTGAGCAGGGCCGGTCGCTTGCCGGGGATGGTCAGCTCGGTCTCGGTGGGAGCCGTGACGGTGGTCACGGTCGGGTCGCCCTCTGCGCGGAAGCCGACCTCCAGGCCGCGGAACTCGTCGCGGGCGCCGAGGATCTGCTCGGCGAAGCTCGCGCGCGGTGTCTTCTTGATGCTCGCGCTGCTGCGCAGCTTCTCCTCCTCGTCCAGCACGTGCTCCAGCGTGAGGTCGATCTGCTTGATCTGCCCCTCGACGATGCGGGCCTCGTCCACCTTGTCCTCGTCCATGAGGGCGCGCTGGTTCTCGACGAGCTTGTTGCGCTCTGCCCAGAGCTCTTTGCTGTTGTAGAACATCAATTCTCCTTTCGGCGGTACACGCGGTTGCCGAGAACGATCGCCTTGCCCTCGAACTCGGTGCCGACCATGTTACCCCCGGCGTGAGATTTGCCGGGTTCTCCCACTTCAGTGACGTTTTCTCCCTTCGAACCGTCAGCCGCCGGCGGGACTGCGGCGTCCGTCTCGGGACGGCGCCCGGACGCGTACACGCTCTCGGGCACGTTGAGGAACCGGGCGGCGATCGCCGGCTCGATTCTTGCGGCCACGCGCTCCTCGGTCTCCACCACCTCGTCGCACAGCCCCGCCTCCTTCGCCCCCTCGGCGGTGTACCACGTCTCGGCGGACATCGCATGGGCGACGTCCTCGACGGCCATCCCGGAGCGCGATGCGATGATCTGCGCGATGGAGCCGTCGATGCCCTCCAGGCGGTCGGCCGTGGTGCGCAGCTCGTCGCGGTTGCCCTGGCAGCACGTCCAGGCGTTGTGGATCATCAGGAAGGCGTAGTCGCTCATCGACACGCGATCCGCCATGAGGGCGATGTAGCTCGCGGCGGAGGCGGCGATGCCGTCGACGTGGGCGACGGTCTCCCCCTCGTAGCGGGCGATGGCCCCGGCGATGGCGAAGCCCTCGTAGACGTCGCCGCCGCAGCTGTCGATGCGGATGTCCAGCGGCTTGGGCGATAGCTCGTCCAGCGTCTGCGAGAAGTCCTTCGCTCGGTTGGCGTCCTCGGGGCACCACCAGTCGTCCCCGATGGTTCCGTAGATGTAGACCGTGGCCCTCTGGCCCTCGTTCTTAACCTCGAACATTCATGCCTCCTTTGTCGGTCACTCCGGTCTGGCTCCCGTCGCCCGGGGCCTTGGCGGCGTTCGAGTAGACGGTCACGCTGCCGTCCTCCTCGACGGTGCCGTAGTTGAGCGGGAACAGCGGCTTGTCCAGCACCCCGGTCGGATCCACGTCCTCCAGCTCGCAAATGCGCCTCGGCGTGTAGGCGCCCAGGTAGGCCATCTCGCGGAAGTACTGGGAGCGGGACCGGTCGTCGCCCCGCATGAGTCCCTTCACGTTGAGCTTGGCAGCCTTGTCCCGGTCTCCCATGGAGTCGAGCACCGGCCGCAGCGCGAGCTCGATGGCGCGGGCGTCGGGGACTATGGTGTCGGTGACGTAGTCGATGTTGGACTGCTGGCTCCCCTGATAGGTGGTGCCCGTCTTGTCGTACACCTTCCACGGCGGCACGTTGCAGGCGCGGCACACCTGGTGCAGGATCCACGTCTGCTGTTCGATGAGCGAGGCGTCCCTCATGGTCTGCTGGTCGGTCACCCATTTGGCGCCGGCCGAGAAGATGGGCGCCTTGCCCGCCTCCCCCACGCCGCGCTTGCGGGCGATGGCCTCCTTCAGATCGGCCTTCTCCTGCTCGCTCACGTGATGGCCCTCGGGAATCTCGACGTGCCCGAGCTGGTGGTTGCCGTTGTCGAGCATCGACTTGTAGAAGCGCTCAAGATCGACCGAGAGACCGATCTGCTTGGCGGCCAGGCGCGCCAGGGACTCGCCCTTAGTGCCGGTCTTCGTGACATGGGTCGTCACGGACACCACCTCGTCGGCGAAGTAGCGCCCCGCCGGGTTGTACTTGTCGCCGGAAAGCTCGAAGACAGTGCGCCGCCCCTCCGGGCGCGAGCGGTCGAAGTCGCGGAACACACCGCACAGCACGGGCCACACGGCCACGGGCACGCCGCGCCACCACTCAACGCGCCAGTAGGCGGTGCCGAAGGTGTCGCAGCGCAGCCGGTGCCACGACATGAACTGCGCCGCGGTCATCTCCTCGTTGGCCATCCCGTTGAAGAGCACCGCCAGGGGGTGTTCGGGGAACGACTCCCACTGGCCGGAGCGTGACACCACCGAGAACGGCAGCGACGAGAGCGACCGCGCCTTGGTCTGCTCGCAGGCCATGTAGTCGACCGACATAAGCGCGCCGTATCCGGCCACGGTCGACAGGCCGACGTCCCCGATCTCGCCGACGGTTACGATGCGGGGCCCCTCGTCCGGAACCGGCTGCGGCTCGGCCGCCGGCTGCGCCTCTGCCCGGTAGCCGGGCTTGAGGTCGGCCCCCGTTATGAAATCCATGATGCGGCCCAAGTCTTCCTCCTTTGCGTCGCGAGAATCCTACCCCCCGCGTGAGATCAGTCGTTCAGCGCGACGTAGTGCTCCCTGCCCGCCACCAGCTTGTCCCAGGCCAGAGACGCGATCGCCAGGGCAATGGCGGCGTCGATCTTCCTCTTCTTCGAGTCCTTGCCGAAGCGCGTGCCGTAGGGCTCGCGATCCTCCTCGACGCAGTTCGCCAGGTGCTGCTTGAGCTTCGGGCACTTCTTCAGCCGAAGCTCCTTGCTCTTCACCAGGTGCTGGACGATGGCCGTCGCCTGGCACATGGTGGCGTTGTTCTGCGCGAAGGCCGTGGTCTCGATGCCGTAGGTATCCCGCAGCTGCGAGTCCATCACGATCATGCGGTTGGGATCGATGGCCACCACCTCGGGCCAGTGCTTCTGGCAGAGCCCCGCTACAAGTTCCATGATCTGATTGAGCGGGTAGTGCCCCGTGTCCTCGTCGGGCGTGTCGAACACCCATTCCTTGGTGCACGAGTAGCTCTTCCCCTTCTCGTCTTTGCGCTTCTGGTAGGCGACGATGGCGTAGCAGTCGCCGGAGGTGGCGCCGTCGATGCCGAGCGTGTAGGCCTTGTCGAAATCGAAGTCGTTCTTGCGCCGGACGAGGGCGTTCAGCTGGCGCGCGGAGAAGCAGCTGTACTCGTCCTTCTTCCCCGGGAACCGGTTCGCGGTGTAGCGCTCGAACGAGCGCTTGGACGTGGCCGTGTTTCGCTGGTCCTCGATTGACTCCCAGTCGATCCATGACGCGATCATGAGCTTCTCCCACGCCCGCGGGTCGTCGATGTCGTCCTTCTCGTCGAGCCCCAACCAGTAGACGTACATGCCGGAATCCTTGTCGGCCTCCTGCAGCACGTCCCATAAAAAGCCCTCCTGGGCGTCGGCGGCCGTGGTGATGCCGATGGCGAGCGGGTTGGTCTTCGCGATGGACTTCTGGCCCTTCAGGCCGGCGTCCCACACCTTGCTGTCCTTGTAGACGTGCATCTCGTCGAACACGAGCACGTTGAAATGCCAGGACTCCAGGGCGTCGGCCTTGTTCGGCAGAACCATGATGCGCGCCCCGGTCTCGCGGTGCGTGATGACCCTGGTCCCGATCTCCCACTGCTTGGCCCAGGTGTCGTTCAATTTGATCATGGTGGCGATCTTCTCGAAGATGTTCTTCACCTGGTCCATGCTGGACGCCACCACGCCGTACTGGCCGTTGTGGCGCACCTCCATGGTCGCCACGGTGAGCACGATGGCCGCCGCCGTCTCGGTCTTGCCGTACCCCGACGGAAGGCCGATGATGGCGCGGCGGTGCGTGCGGCGCCACCGGCCGCCGCGGACCTCGCCGCAGGCGAACAGGGGCAGCCAGATGTTCTCGCGCTGGAAGGGCTCCAGGAGGAACGGCGTGCCGTAGTACTCGTCGTTGGCGACGTGCTTGCACATGGAGGACATGCACCGCTCGTAGTCGCGCGCCATCACCAGCCCTTCGGGGCTGTACTCGGTGGGGGTCCTATACATCCTCGACCTCCACCACCTCGGCCTCGCCGTCCGGCAAGAGCTTGGCGTAGGCCGCGTCGATGGACTGGAACATGGCGGCGGTGTCGGCGGCGGTCTTCACGGTCACGGCGTCCATGAGCCCGATGCGCGACCGGGCCAGGGGCGACAGCCCCAGCTGGTCCGACAGCGCGCGGATCTCCGTCGAGCACGTCTTGAGCACCGACACGCCCGGGTGCTTCCTCGTCACCGGCGTCCCCGGCTCGCCGTCCTCGCCGCCCTTCTCGCCGACCTGCTCCAGGGCCCGTATGGCGCCGTACTCGCCGGCCATGTCCTGCTGCACCTGGGCGGCGAGCGCGTGCCAGTAGACCAGAAGCTTCAGCGTCGGGATGTCCGCCTCGCTGAAGTTGTTGACCGGCGGCGCGATGAGCGACCATATCTCGCTCTGTACGAGGTCGGCGGCGACCTCCGGCGGCATGGCCACGCCGCGGCGCTCCTCGGCGAGCCCGTATCGATCCTTCAGCCCGCGCCGGATGGCGCCGTCCTGCGGCTTCCGGCCCTTCATAGGCCCTCGCTTCTAAGGGCGTCCTCGATCTTCGATGCCGCCGCCGCGAGCGACAGGCACAGAGGAGATGGGGTCAAAAGCGACGCCCGCGACAGGTCGGCGGCCGACTCGTGGGCCCGCTCCACGACGCCCACCACCTCGTCGGTGGTCATGAGCGCGCCCGGCGCCGGCGTCGCCGGGGCCTTGCTCGGCGGGCACGGGTACCCCCGGTGCGCCCGCGACCGGCAGGTGGGCGAGCAGTAGCGGGCCGTGCTGCGCCTGGCGGCGAAGTCCCGCCCGCACACCTCGCATTTCCGTATCACTGGCCCTCTCGCCTCCTCGCGCCGTCGCGTATCTCTACGGGCACGATGTTACCTCTGGCGTGAGATTTAGCGTTGCCGCCGCCGTCCCGCTAGCGTTGCGGAGGGATTTTCGCGGCTCCCGCGGCGGCCCGGAATCGCCCAATTTCGTGCTCGCGGAAAGGAGGGAGGGCGCGCGGGGAATGGGTTTCCCCTTCCTGATTTTGGAAGGGGTTAGGGGGGTCAGTCGGGAGGCTAGCTCGCGCGCCTCCTGCGCGCGTCGAGGATCGCGTGGCAGCTCTTGCAGAGCAGCGTCAGCCTGTCGTGGCCGCCGCCGTCGCACAGCGCGTCCTCGTGGTGTATCTCGCCGCCGTAGTCGGCGCACATCCAGCGCCCGCCGACCTTGCGGGCGCACACGCGGCCGCACCGCTTGCACAGGCCGCGCTGCGCCTCCATGACCTGCTGGCGAGCGCGCCGGTACTCGGCATCATTATAGCGCTTGCGCCAGGGCTCGCGCTCGGCGCGGGTGGCGTCGGCCGCCGTTGGGCGGCGCTTGCGCGGCTGGCAGCGGCAGCGCTGGCCGCGCGGGTGCGAGCCGCCGCAATGAGGGCAGTACTGCATCATGGCTGGTCCTCTCTTGCGCCCGGCTCGCGCGTGGTTGTGGTATCCTATAAAAGCCCCGGGCCGAGGATTTCTCCTCGGCCCGACCCATTCTTGCTACTCTCCGGTGATGGCCTTGATCGTCTCTTCGTTGATCTCCTTGGCTTCATCGAGGCTCTCGGCCTTCTTGATTCGCTCAAGCTGGATGAGCAGCAACCTCTTGAACGTTTCGAACTCTGTCGGGTTCATATCTTCGTTCCTTTCGTCCATGGCAAGGCTCCTTTCTCCTTACCTGATGACTATATTATATTATAGATTCATCAGGTAGTCAATAGATATTTAAGATATTCTGGTTACTTTTTCGCTTCCATGTCGGCCCGGATCAGGCCCTTGATGTACTGGGTGACGTTCTCCTGGGCCTCCAAGTGCTCTATCACGTCGGCCTCGTTGTCCTTGTGGAACTGGATGGTGAACCGCCTCGTGTGGTTCTTGATGTACTTGGCGACGGCCGCCGTCTGCGCCGGTGTGGCCATGGATCCTCCTTCCTCTGATATATAGTCTAATTATATCATCCCCTTGCACCACATTTCCAATGCGCGAAGGCGGGGCCGGAGGGCATTCGAGCCCAGATCGGCACCGCCTTTTACGCTCCTTCTCTTTCGATCGCGCTGCGCGGCCGCTGCGCTACGGCCAGAGCCTGCGCCCGCGCCTGAACACCTCGCGGGCGCAGTCGAGGCAGACGATGGCCAGGCCGCTCTCCGTGAGCCGGTTCTCGCCGAACTTCGAGACGGGCCTGACCCTCATGCAGCAGGGGCACCGCTTCACTCGCGGCCTCGGCGCTCCTCCTCCCTCTGGCGGGCGGCCGTCCTCTTCGGGCTCCTCGCTATGCACTCCGGGCACCTCCTCTGGTTCTTCTGGCTGCGGGGGAACGTCCTGCCGCACACGGCGCAGACGGTCGGGGCCTTATCCCCACGGTCGCCCCTGGCCCCGCGTCCCGCGGCGATGCAGGCCGGGCACGTCGCAGTGCGGCCGCCGTACCTGCGCTGCTCCGCCGTCTCGGCGAACTCGGCACCGCACACGGCGCATTTCCTGGGGATGCGGCTCTCCGCGTCGTTGATCGCGACCGCCAGGGACCGCTCCGCCGCCACCGCCAGGAACTCCTCGCGGCTCTCCCACGTCGCGCCCTCGCCCCGCAGCTGGTTGACGGCGCCCATTGTGCGGCGGGGTATGGCGACGAGGTTTTCCGGGTCGCAGTTGCAGCTGTCGCCGTCGACGGCATACACCACGTACCCGTCAGGGACCGGCCCCCACGCCTCCTCGTAGGCGATGTGGTGCTTGAAGCGCCAGTTGTCCTTGCTCATCGGCACCGTCGCCCTTTCGGCAACCTTGACGAGGATGCCGCCCTTCGTCCTGCGCTCGTAGCCTATCGGTCGGGCGGGGCGGCCGCCGCAGCCATCCTTCGTCTGCAGCCCGTTGCGGGCGCGGAAGATGTTGATCTGCCCCCTGGTGAGCCAGATGCCGAAGCGCTCGTGGAAGGCGGCCGCCACGTCATCATGAGGCCGTCCGCCGTCGTGCTCCAGCATCCACTCCTCCATCTCGGGCTCGCAGGACCAGCGGATGGTCGTCTCGGCGCGGCGGCCGCGGAACTCGGGATCCTGCCGAAGCTTGCGGAGGCCGAGCTTGTGGGCCCTCACGTACAGCGTTCTCTTCGACGGCCGCCACCCGAACTCGGCCTCGAAGGCGTCCAGGGTGTCGTAGATGGTGCCGTGCGCGTAGTTCTCGCGGAGCCACGCCTGCTCGGCCTCTGGCACCCTGCTAGGCACCGAGGAGCCCCTTCGGCACCTGGACGGCCTGGCCCTGGGCGGTCATCTCGCGGGATGCGCTCACCATCAGGTTGCCGTTGGCGATGACGGTCTGGCCGAGCTCGCGCAGCGCCTTGGCCCGCCCGATCTCCTCCTGCAGGTCGTCGCCGTCTGCCGCCTCCAGGCGGTCCATCTCCGCGAAAAGGCGCTCGTTGAGTCCGTACAGGTTGTTCTCGAAAGTCATGTCGATCGTTCCTTTCATACGTGAATCTTGCATTACATTTCCAAAGCGGCGGCGGCGTCCGATGGGCGCGCCGCCGCAGGTCATCGGTCGTTTACGGTCGGTTATCGCCCGTCCGCTGCTGCGCGCCCGCTGCGCCATCGCCGCCCGGCGCCTTTCCGCGCCATTTGGGCGTCCGGCGGCCGCGCCTGGAGGTCAGGTGCCACTGCCGGCACAGCGGGCATCGGTAGACGTGCAGCCCGTGCTTCCTGGCGGCCCGCTTGGCCCTGGCCCGAGTCGGGTACCGGCACTTGCGAAAGCACATCCTCCAGGCGTCCACCTCGCGCCCGCGGCTGTCGAGGACTTTGAGCCTCACGCGCCCGTCACTACCGGTCACTCCTCCACCTCCAGCTCGTCGAGTTTCCCACTCATGACGAGGATGCAGGCGGCGACGGCGATGTTGATGAAGCAGAACGGCAGCTCGTCGAAGCTGATGCCCTTGCCGCGCTGACCCGCATCCATCTGTCCCGTGGCGGCCGCCAGGGTGGCGCAGCGATCCCGCAGCGACTCCCGCACGTCCTCGGTGAACCTGGGGCGCTCCTCCATGCGCAGGAAGGCCATCATCGCCCTGAACGAGTCCACGGCAACCTCCGATGCCCCCAGCGGGTCGCTGCGCTCCCAGCGGGTCATCTCTCGTACCTCTCGGGGTGGCGCCAGTAGCGGCGGCCGCACACCGGAGAGCAGAACACCGTGCGCTTGTCGGCGGGGTCGTCCACCACCACGGGCGCGCCGCACGTCCTGCAGCGGAACTCGCGCGGCACCGGATGCTCCTTGACGCAGGCCCGGTGCACATAGGAGACCTTGCGGCCCTTCAGCATGTCTCCGTACTTGGCCGCGCGGCATACCTGAGACTTGTCGCAACCCAGGGCCACGGCGGCGGCCGTGACGGAGCCGTACTTCCGACCGCCAACCCATACCTGCCTGGCCATCTATACCACCCCCATCCGGTCGAAGTCCCTCATGTAGTTGGCGAGGCGGATCCGGTAGCCCTTGGCCTCGGCGCTGTCAGGACCGGCAAGGGAGACGATGGTGGCGTACATGTCGCGCGCAACCTTGGGCAGAGGGTCTATCTCCATCGTGGAGAACGTGCCGGCCCCGCCGAACTGCGCCATGACGTGCGCCGCAAGGTCGTACTCCCCCTGGTCGTCAAACCAGCGCGCGAGCTCGCGGGCCTCGTCCTTGAACGCCACCTCCTCGTCGTTGTAGGCCCGCACCAGGCCGATGGCGATGCTCTTGAGGCTCCTACCACTCATCGAGCGTCACCCCCAGCTTGCGCAGGCGCCTGCCGAAAGCATCCACCCGCTCGGGGACGATGGTCCAGTTTTGAGTCGCGATGCCGAGCGCCCACACCCACATGTCCCTGGCCACCGCCTCAAGGGTGTCGGACGGCTCGTCCTGCTCGCCGTTGCTCACGCAGTAGAAACAATCGCCAGAACGACCCTCCTTGTCCGGCACCTCATAGGCGCACACGCAGAAGCTATCGCTGGCTTGATTGCATGGCATGAGGTCGTCCAACCCGCACCCGCATCCAGCGTCGGGGTTGCACAGCCCGTCGTAGCCGTTCGCGCGCAGCCACTCGGCCACCATCTCCCCGGTGGGGGTGCCGTCGCGACTCGTTTTCAGATTATCGGCCATCTATCCCACCTCCACGAACAGGTCTTCGGGGCCGCAGCTGTCGGGGCCAATGCCTCCGTCGTCGCGTATGAACGCGCAGTGGCCGTTGCAGTTGAACGATCCGTCCTGCAGGATCACGCCGCGGAGGTAGGCGACGCGCACCTCGGGGGCGTCGCCGCGCTCGTATGGCCGGATGACCGGATGGAAAGCGGCGCGCGGGGGCTCCTCCCCGGCGACGTGAGCGGCGATCAGCTGCTCGCGCGTCGGGCCGCCCATGACGGCGTTCCACTCGCCGTAGCAGCTTCCCGACGTGCTCTGGCGCGTGCGGATGCCGCAGTTCGGGCACTCCAGGCGCGTCGCCTGGCCCTGGTTCTCCTTGAGCAAGGGGGCCACTCCGCAGACGCGGCAGGGCGCCATGTCCTCCAGGTCGAAGTAGCCGATAGTCTCGCCCCCGATTTCCGTGAAACGCATCTTGGTCTCCTTTCGTTGGATCGCAGGCCCTACATCAGCCTGCTCTGCTCGTCGATGATCGCCACCACCAGGACGGCCGCGATCGCCAGCGCCCCGGCGACGCACACCCTGCCGAGCCGCCTCATCGCTCACCCTCCAGCCTCGCGCCGTGGTGGCAGTAGCCGTGGCGGGGAACCTTGCGGTGCCACCACTCGCAGAAGCTGCAGCTGCTTCCGACCCGGAACCACCGGCAGTCGCCGCAGCGGACGACCTCGGTGGTGCGCCCGCCGGATACGGCCTCCGGGTCGATCACGCCCTCCTCGGCGATGAACTCACGCAGCATGGGCACCTCTCTTCTCCCACACGGCGCCGCACGCATGGCAGGCCATGAGGTGCTCGCCCTTGGGCTCGACCCGATCCTCGGATCCGCACTCGGGGCAGGCGTTCGGGTTTTCAACCGGCTCATGGAAATCTGGCCTGGCCTCAACGTTCCCAGGAGTAATTTCTTCTTCTCCAAAAGGAGAAGAAGAAATTACTTCCTTACTTCTTTCTTTACTTGGCGGCACTTTGGTGGTTAATTGTGGGTAAGTGGTGGGGGCGTCCTCCATTTCCACCCCATTCCCGATTGTGGAAACACTGTTTCCGATTGTGGAAAAAGTACTGGGGAAGCAGGGTGGAATATGTGGGTTAGTGATGCCCCACAGTTGATAACTCCTACTCGTGAAATAGTCGGTGCGGGGGCCGTCCTTAAGCCCCTCGGGCGGCTCCGGAACGGTCGTCTTGGAGGGGTTCTTGATGGTCTGGTAGGTGAGGAAGTTGGGCACGCTGATGCACACGTCGCCCTGCGCCTCGTAGGCCTTTATGCACCCCACGTCCTCAAGCTCCGCGAGCCACACCATGAGCATGCGCGGATCCAGATCGTCGTAGGGGAACAGCTGCTTCTGCAGCTTGCGCTCGTTGAACTTCATGTTCCCCTTGTCGTCGGCCATGACCCACAGCCCCACGAACACGAGCCGCGCGTCGCGCGTGCACTCGGCGAGGCTGCCGGAGTCGAAGAAATCCGGCTTTATCATCCGCTGCCTAGGCATCTTCGGCACCTCCCCCGAACACGCGCCCGGAGGGCTCGGCGTTCCACTCGTAGTTGCCAGCGCTGACGGGCACGCTGCCGCAGCCGGCACAGTCGCCGAAGTCCTCGCCCTGGCACTCCTCGCACGGCGACGACGCGAGCGATTCCAGGAGCGCCGCCTTCGCGCGGGCGTAGAACTCCTGGGCAAATCGCGACCGCGTCGGGTTTTCCTTCTCGGCGAGTTCGAGCGCCACGGCTATCTCGATCACCTCGCCCGCGCTCAAGGGGACGAGGGCCGTCCACTCCCCTTGCTTCGTTTCTCCCATTTCCGGCTCCTTTCCCATTCAGCGAATGCTGCAGTCCTCGGCGAGATCCACGCGGCGGCCGCAGCCGTAGCAGTACTCCGGGTCTCCGGCCTCGAGCTGCCTGGGCGCGAACACCTGCTTTCCGCATTCCGTCTCGTAGTGGCACTGGCCCGTCGTGTCGTGCAGCCGGGTCCATATGCACGGCCGATCCTTGCTCTCTTCCATGTCTTTCTCCTTTCCGTCAGAGCAGCGTGGCCATGGAGCGCATGATGGCGTCCGTGTCCTTGCTCTCCAGTTCCTTCACGACGTGCAGGTAGACCTTCTGGGTGATGTCGATGGACGCGTGGCCCAGCCTTCTCGACACGCTGGCGATGGACACGCCTGAGGCCAGCAGCATCGAGGCGTGGGTGTGGCGCAGCCCGTGGAATCCGATGACGGGCACCTCCGCCTCCTTGCACCTTCTGGCGAGGACCCCGTTGACCGTCGAGTTGTATATCGTGCAGTCCTTCGGCACGAATATGGGATCATCGGGCGGCATATCCTTCGTGAGCACCGACAGGCGCCCGACCATCTGCCAGTCGATGGTGACCTTGCGGACCGATGATCCGGTCTTGGTCGGCTTGAACCCTCCGCCGCCCTTGTAGTCCCACGTCTTGTCGACGTTGAGGAGCTGACGCTCGAAGTCGAAGTCCGCCGGCGTCAGCCCCAGCACCTCCGCGAAGCGCAGCCCGGTCTTGGCCGCGATGAGGATGCACCAGTCCCAGTTGTGCTCGCCGTCCAGCTTCAGCACCCGCAGCAGGCTCTGCAGCTCGTAGACGCTGAGGTACTTCTGCTTCTTCTTCCCCGGCGGCTTGCCCTTAAGCACCACCTTCCTGGTCGGGTCGCGCTCAAGCAGCCCCTCGTCCAGGGCGTCCAGCAGCGCGCCCTTCAGGCAGTGGTGGAAGTCCGTGACGGTGGCCTTCTCGTGGTCGACCGCGTAGGCGTTGATGATGCGCTGGTAGGCCATGCGGTCGAGGTCGGCGAGGCGCAGGTCCGGCGCGATCTCCCGCAGGCGCTTGAGGGCCATGGTGTACTTCCCGAGCGTGACCCTCTGCACGGCGCCCACCTTGTAGGTGGCGATCCACTGCTCGTACCAATCGGCAACCAGCGCCGAGGACGGCCCACTAGATGATGGTGCGGATGAACCCTGTGTACTCATTCGACTTCTCACCCCTCTCGTTCACCGCGCACAGCCCGGCGGCCTCCCACCAGTTCTCCGGGTCCCTCCTCAGGACCCCTGCCCCGTCCAGGACGAGCCTCTCGCATAGGAGCCACCCCACGTCGAACCGTCTGGACAAGTTGGTCGCCAGGCTGCACGCCCTGTGGCGCTGGTCGTGGTAGTGGGCGAGCGTGAGCACGTCCTCGGCCGCCGAAGAGACGGCGGCCCGGAACTCCTTGGACGCCACGACCCGCCTCTCCCGCTTGATGCGCTCGCGTAGCACGCGGGGCGTCTGAATCGTCATCTATCGGCTCCTTTCCCGTTTTCCCTTGCACTACATTTCCAATTTCCGGCGCTCGAATCGGGCGCACGTTTTGCCCGATAGGGGGCATTTCGGGGCGTACCTCGGGCCATGGCCGCTGCGCGAGCGCTGCGCGACGATGCGGGCGGCCTCCTCGTAGGCCCGGGCCGCCTCGGCGTCGCGCCCCGGCATCACGTGGCCGTAGGTGCCGAGCGTCGTGCGCACGTCCGAGTGGCCGAGGCGCTCCTGCACCGTCCGCACGTTCTCGCCGTGCTCCAAGAGGTAGGTCGCATGGGTGTGCCGAAGCGTGTGCAGGTGCACCCACGGAGGCAGCCCAGCCGCCCGGCACACGTCCTTGAAGCCCTCCGCGATCTCGGTCGGCGTCCACATGGAGCCGTCGAAATGGCAGAACAGCGGGCTCATGTCGCCAGGCAGCGCTCCCGTGGCCCTGTCGATCAGATCCGCCGACGTGACATCCCACTCCGCGAGCACGTCGGCAACGGAGGCGCCCAGCGAGACGTTGCGCTTGCTCGTGGCCGACTTCGGATCCTTGTAGACCCAGCCGGCGCCCCGCTTCCACACCACGTTCTCGCTCACGCGCAGAACCCGCGGCGCATCGTGGTCCTCGTCGTCGGGATCGAAGCGCAGGCTCATCCGGCGCAGGGCGGAAAGCTCGCCGCGACGGAGCCCCGTCCCGTGAGCCGTGGCGATGATGGTCGCGAGGGCCCATGCCTCGAAGTCGTCCTCATCGAGTATCGGCCTCGCCAGCTCGGCGTCCAGCCACGCCACGAGCCGCCCGAGGTCCGCCGGCAGCAGCGGCCGCGCCTCCGGCGACTTGCCGCGCGGCACCTTCACGCCCGCCAGGGGCGAGCCCTTCAGCAGACCGTCGCTCACCGCCTTGACGAAGCAGCCGGAGAGCATCGCGTGGATCTTCTCCACCGTCGCCACCGCCAGGCCCGCCCCGCCGGCCTCCCTGTCGCGCCGCAGCTCGCGGTAGAACCGGGAGAACAGGGCGGCGTCGGCCGACTCCACCGGAACCGAGCCGATGCGCGGCGCCACGTGGCGGCGCTGGTAGGACCGGTAGGCGCTCATGGTGGTGGGGCTCGCCCCGTCGTCCTCCATGTTGCCCAGGTGCCAGTCCAGCAGCGTGCCCACGGTCATGAGCGCCGCGTCGCCCTTGGTGACGGCGGCCCTGGCGTCCACGCGGCGGAGAGCCTCGTCGATCTCGGCCTCGGTGGCCGCGGCGGGCAGGGTCTCGCTCACGCTGAAGGGGCGCCCCGTGTCGGGGCGGATTCCGGCGTAGGCGCGCACCAGGTAGTTGCCGGTGCGGCGATCGGTTGTCACGTAGGCCATCTAGACCGCCTCCCTCTTCTTGCGTTTGCCGTTCTTCTCCTTCCAGAGGAGGTCGGCGGCGGTGCCGGAGAGGAAGTCGCCCTGGAACCCGGCGCGGCCGAGTACGCGGCCCAGCTCCTGGGCCTGCTCGCAGGTGATCTTCTGCTTGACGACTACGACGAAGCACCGGGGCTCATCGACGAACCTCCCGCATTCCGCGGCTCCCACGGCTCACCTCCCTCCTCGGGGGGGTCCACCCCTCGTAGCACGAACGGCAGGCCTCGCCCTCGGACGCGGCGTCGGCGAGGAACCAGCAGCCGCACTGGGGGCACCGCACGAGGCGCATCTGGCCCTCGGCCACCTTTGCGAAATCGCTGGCGCGCATGGCTACCCGCGCTCCCCGGCCACGAGGCGCTGCTGCATCTCCGCCATACGGGAGAGCAGGCGCTCCTTATCGGCCCTCGCGTCGCGAAGCTGGATCTTCAGCTCGGCGTTCTCGCGGAACAGCCGGGCGTGGCTGCGGAACAGCTCGCGCACGTCGGGAAGTGCCCGGGCGAGCTCCTTGCACAGGGCGCAGGCGCAGTCGCGCTGCCCCGGATCGACCTCCGGCACCTGCACCCGGTTGGCCGTGCGGCCCTCGGCGGCGCTCATCGCGCGCCTCCCAGGAACAGCACGATGCTCGCGGCGGCGACCGCGCAGAACACGGCCGCGTCCCCCGCGCGGGGCGCCAGGCGCCCGGCCGCGGCGAGAAGACGCTGGCGCCGCGCGTCGAGTTGGCGTACACTGGGGCGCGGCTTGAGGCGCATGGCCTCTGTCACTTGGGTGCGCGCTGCTTGGCGGCTTGGGCGCACCCTTTTCATTTGGCTCATTTCCGTTTCCCTTCCGTAAAAATCGACTTTTCATTTACCTTTCATGATTCACGGAATTTCCGTAATTCGCGGAGTTTCGCCCGCTTGCGATGGGTGTCCGCGTAGATCCTCTGGCGGTCGCGCTTGATGTCCGCAATCGCCGACTCCTCGGCCTGCAGCTCGGCCCGCACGCGCCGGTTCGCATCGGCCGCCTTGTCGCGGCTGGCGGCGGCGTGGCACTTGAGGCACCATCCCGTCGCCCCGTTCAGCGGCGAGTGGACCACCCGGCCGCACCGGGGGCACTCCCAGGACCGCCGCAGCGACACGCGCAGCCTGCTCGCCTGGACCTGCACCGAGTTCACCGACCGCCCCAAATGGGACGCGACGGCCTCGGCCCCGTCCCCAGCGTGGGCCTCCAAGTACTCGATCTCCCACGGACGCCACCTCACCAGTCGGACCGCACCTCCGAATTCCGCTCGAGCCACTCCATGAGCTCCGGCACGACGACGAAGCCGTAGCGCGTCTTGCCCTTCAGGTAGCGCACCGGCAGGGGATCCTCGGCGCGGCGGGCGAGCGCCATGAGCTTGTCGCTGCGCGTGCCCAGCTGCTCGGCCAGGGCCGTCGTCGTGATGCACACCGGCTGCACCGCGGCTGCAGTTGCCATTTCTCCTCCTTTCTACGCTGCCGACTGCTCGGCCTTATTCCAGCCGCACAGCTTGTCGATGCCGATGCCGTACAGGTCGGCCAGGCTGTACACCGAGCCGATGAGAGGCACGCTCTCGCCCGCCTCCCATTTCTGGACGGCGGCCGGGCTAGCGCCGATTGCGTCCGCCACGTCCTTCTGGCTCATGCGCGCACGAACGCGCTCTGCTCGAAGGTTGTCGGCGAGAACTCCCATGTCAAACCCACTCAAATCGCGTCACCCCCTTTCTCCGCTCTCCTGTCAGCTGATTTGGCGAATACCTGTTCCCGAATACCCCCTCCCGCGGCGGCCTGCTGTACGATTCCTCCCCGAAAGGAGGTGATCAGACATGGACTTCGATGATTTCCTGAAGCAGCTGGACTCCTCGTATGCGCGCGAGGATCTGGCGGAGCGCTACCGGGCGATGTTCAGGGACGGCATGAGCGCCGAGGAAGCGGCGGCCGTCGCCATGGAGTACGCCCGCGAGATCTCGCTCCTCACCGTCGAGGACTACCACCGCTGGTTCATATCGCGGTAGCGATGCCCGACGCCGCGTGGAACACGTCGGCCGCCTTGCGCTGCAGCTCCCGTGTCCGCGACTGGTCGAGCAGGACGGCCACCTTGCCCATGAGCTCAATCTCCTGGGCGGTGGCCGTCCCGGCGTTCACCTTCTCGAGGAACCGGGCGAGCTGCAGCTTGAGCGCGGCGTCGGCCCGCCGGTCCTCCTCCATGGTCTTGCGGTCTGGCATCATGCGCGGCCTCCTTTCCGGCTGCCGCGGGAGGGGGTATTCGGTTTTCACGGTGCGAAAAACGCATTTGGCTTTTACATTTTTAAGACATGACGTATTAAAAACAATTGCAGAATATCACGTTACGTATGAATAGCAAGACTTTTTTAGAAAAATTGTTGAAAGTTTTCTACTTGATGTATAAAATTGTGGTCACCAAGGAGGTGTGCCATGGTAAACGCAGCTTTAAGGAAGCATATTGGCAAACACTTGCAGAAGGCGAGAAAAGACGCCGGATTCAAAAGTGCGCGCTCTTTCGCCGAAAGCGTGGGACTTGAACCAACTACGTACACAGCGTACGAGCAAGGTGCCCGCGCCTTCAACATCGAACAAGCTTGGGAGTTCGCCGAGGCCCTGGGCGTAGGCATCGATGAGCTCGTGGGCCACGAGGCCACAAGAGAGTACGCCGACCCGCGCCAGGAGCAGATGAACGGCTGCTACGAGACGCTGAATGAAGAATCAAAGGAGATCATCGCCGGAGTGGTGGCATCCTTCGCCGCCGACGCCGATCGGCGAACCGTTAAAGATGCCCCGTGGCTTGAGTCTGACGAGGAGCCGATGGAGGGAGTAGCGTAAGCTGATGAACGAAGTTGAACAAAAGACTCACGACAGACTCCTTGAGAAATCGCAGGAGGCTTTTCTCCTGGCGATCGAGCTGTACAATCGGCCGACCATCAGGTACCACGTAGAGGGATGCTCCTTCTTCCTCTGCAACGCCTGGGAGCTGATGCTTAAGGCTCTTATCGTGAAGAGGAGCGGCGAAGAGGCGATCTACTACCCGGACTCGCCCGATCGAACCATATCGCTGAACAACTGCCTCGATGCAGTGCTAAGCAACGAGAACGACCCTCTGCGAGTGAACCTCGAAAAGATCATCGACCTGCGCAACACGAGCACCCATTTCGTGACGGACGAGTACGAGCTTTTCTACGGACCGCTGTTTCAGGTGTGCGTGAAGAACTACGAGGAGAAGATGCGCGAGTTCCACGGCATCGAGATAAGCGACATCATACCGGAGAGCTACCTCGTCCTCTCCGTCAAGCGAGACATCGTGGATCCGGAGAAGATTAGGGCCAAGTACTCGCCGGAAGTCGCTGAGAAGCTCCTCACCATGAACAACTCGGTGGCATTCGCGAACGGTATAGGCGACAGCCCGAGATATGCGGGGTTCTATGACACCAACTTCGTCATCACCAAGAACCCAACCGAGGCCGATCTCGCCGTGAGGATAGACAACGACTCCGACGCCGCGATCACGATAGTCAAGGAAATTCAGAACGTCAAAGACAAATACCCGTTCACTACGAAGATGGCGATAGGCGAGGTTCGCAAAAGGCTTCGGAAGGCCCACGTTGTGATTAAGTACAAGGGCGAGCCCAAGGAGTTGAGTTAAGGCTCAAAAAGTGTGCTCCCCACGATGAGTAACCGCGAGGTCGTGCTCGATAAATCGACGCCGCAAGTTGCTCCGCGCCAACTTCTCACTGGCTCAAAAAGCGTGCTCCCGTAGCTGTTG